>DASRMB010000061.1:0-93714 GCA_035648135.1 Prolixibacteraceae bacterium | reverse complement strand
CATTGAATTAACAGGAGAATCAATGAGAAAAAACAAGATGAAAAAAACTCAAATTAATTAATAAATTTGGTCACGAAATCATCCCTTTTTTTGTGGCACAACATCACCGAAACAAGTGGCACAATATCACCGAAATATCAAGTAATAAACAATTGAAGGATTGCTTCTTCCCCCAACACTTATTTCTTTCTCATAGTAGCTCTCTTGGCGTAAAAACTTAAATGCTCGGAGTATTTCTATCAATCCTTTTTCTTGGTAATTAAGATCTTCAAGTTCCATTGTCTATTTATGAATGATTAAAACTCTAATTATTTGATTTTGACTATAGTATGGAGTAACCTTCATTACAGGATAGTTCATTGTGCGACCGGCACTGCCCCTCGTTTGCAACGAGGGGTGAATAGTTTTGAGTTTACAACTCATTTTTGCATTCATTATAAAACAGTTTGAACATTGATAATCCTTTTACTCACAAATAATCACGTGCCGGGCTATCCATTTCTTAGGAGTAAGCTATAAAATTTGACAATCCCTACAAAAGAACCGTTAATCCAAAATCCATTACAAAAGCAACAAGAACCCCAAACCTACCCATTAGGTTTGGGGTTTCTCTGTTATTGCGATACAAACGCAAAACCATAACCCCTCGTTTGAGCAAAAGTGATCACGTGGGGTATTCGGGCAGACCGGGTTCATTGCATACCTAATGCACGTTTTGCATTATATGAAAGCAGGTATTCTTTATGAGTAATGTATTCTTTAATAAGCCCATTTACTTCTGGCTTGTTAAATTTTATCAAATAAAAAAAAGCAGATGTTAATTTATGGACATAGTAAGAATCTTTGTTGTTATCCAATTTCTTAAAAGAAGTAATAGCAATTTTCACCATGTCATTATCCTGATTTATTTCAAATATTGAGGTGGCAATTCTTAGTTTAACAACTTCACTAGAACAATGCTCCAATAAGTTTTTTAATACAGGTAATGCTTTTTCTGATTTCAAATAAGCCAATGTCTCAACAATTAAAGTGTCTACTTCTTCAACTGTTTTATGCAGTAGCCTATCAATAAGTACATTTTCCACCTGTTTTTTTTCATTATCAGTTAATCTATCTATGATCAGAATATTGTCGAATCCATTTCTGTGTTGATAATCACTTGGCGGAATAATTTCACCAATTAGTTTTTCTATATCCATATCTGAATTTACTTATAAATTAAATTAACCTTATTTAGCTGTAATATTGGCAACTCTGTCTGAAACCAAACAGCTCCAGCTCTTGGACTATTTAAAAATACAGGAACTGTACTTCCAGCAGGAACACCTTTAGCCCATACAGATGATAACCTCTGCCACATTGGTTCGGCTTCTGACAAAGGTATATTTTTACTTGTTATAAGATTTTGTAAATTCTGTCCAGCCCCTGTTTGACCCAATGTTTGATAACCTTGCTCAATAGCTCTTGCTTCTGCACCAGCACCTGAGAAAAATGCTCGCGTTCCTGCTTCCCCTGCTGTTTTACCGGCACTTCTTAATGCTGCACCAGAACCAAGAGTTGCGACATCAAACAGAGCCATTCCAAAGGCAGCGGTAGCGGCGCTGTAATTTCCCCTGCCGAGGTTGTCCCCAGATTCCAGAGCTGGGCCAACGACTGGTATTCCATAATACCACGCCTTCGCATAATCCCGTCTTACCTGCGTTAATTCCTTTTCAACAACTTGTACCGCGTTACTTCGGTCTTTATTTTCGGTGTTTAATACTTCATGGCCGTTAATGTCACCTTTATAATTTACATTTCCAGCTCCATTAACCGTACCACCAACATTAAAATCAGGTATGCCCAATTTGGACATTTTCTCCCTTAATTTCGGAGTTTTATCATTTACCTCTTAGTTACGGATCTGTGATCCAGTTTATGCTAAGCAAACCTAAAGGCCCCCATCACTCAAGAAGAGAATGAAGTCCTTTTTTGTTTATTCTGCTTTATCGGGATTGCAAATCGACACCAGCCGCTACGAACTATTGGATATATCCCAAGGAGCAGATGAAACCAAAATCCATTACAAAAGCAACAAGAACCCCAAACCGGCACATTGGATTTGGGGCTTCTCTGCTATTGCGTTACAAACGCAAAACCATAAACCCCTCGTTTACGCTTTCGCTCAAACGAGGGGTAGCCCGGGTTTTTTCTAACTTAAAATTCCATAGATTATTGCTGAAACGAAAGCACCTAATGCAACAATAGATGAATAAATAAAAGCAATCTTTTCTGGAGGAGAAGAATACTTTATAATTATTTTTTTATACCTATCATTATAAAAAATAAGAAAATAGTTTAGTATCCCAAAAGGTAATGCAAACTCAATTGCAAAAGCAAGAAAACTGTCTATTAGTGACCCCGGAAAAATGTCTAAACGAAATGGAGTTAAAATAAATATCTTAAAATATTTCAACCAAATAAGGATTATCCATAAAGTCAAGGCATTTATAAATGTATTTAGAATAAAGACAGTAATCTTCCAATTAGTTTTTTGTGGATGATACTTTTTAATACTAAGAATTGAGTCCGCCCAAACTAAATAATAGATATTTTTCATATTAATCACTTGTTTATGATTTATCGACCCGACCATTTGTTTACGCCATAATATGCGCCAATTGGACCATAATTTGCACCTAAATTTAAAAAGACATCCCACGTCAAACGCAGTGTACCATATACGGCAACCCCTTCCCCTACATAAGGAATTTGAATCCCTGAATAATATAAAGCTATTGATGACATCGCACCAACAGTTCCAACTCCTGCATCTACATAGGTAATAGACGTAGGACTTCCGTTATAAATTTCATTGTATGCCATAGCTGAGGTAACTAAGCCAGCACCAAAAGATACAGCACTGCCCACTTTGGATACACTATAGGTTGTTATTTTAGCCGTACTCCCCCCAGTCCATCCTCTTCCTGTTAGAGGAGACTCTGAATAATATTTGGGACTAAATACTGAACCATTATAAGCACCATTTGTCAATCTAAAGGTAGCATTACTCATGCTGGTTATATCACCTGCAAGCCCCGTAGCCCCGAAGATAGCACTTGTAATAGGTATACTCGTACCACCTGAAGCAGCATACCACGCCTGCCCATAATCCCGTCTTACCTGATTTATTTCCTTAGTAACAACTTGTACCGCGTTACTTCGGTCTTTATTTTCGGTATTTAATACTTCATGGCCGTTAATGTCACCTTTATAATTTACATTTCCAGCTCCATTAACCGTACCACCAACATTAAAATCAGGTATGCCCGCATCCGTCATTTTTTCCCTTAATCCTTTAGTATTATCGTTTATCGCCTGCATGCCTTCACTGAACCAATATAAAGGATTAAGCCATTTCCAATGCCATTTGTAACCCGATGGGTCGGTATATTTCAATGGATTATTCAAACAATAGCTGTACCTGTTATAACTTTGGGTTAATCCAGCATCCTGCACATAAGGGTCGGCGCTTAAGAACCTGCCTACCTGTGGGTCATAGAGCCTGCCATTCATGTTAATCAGACCAAACCAGGGCAAATGCTCGTGTCCGGTGTAACCGCGCCCAAGGAATAGTTCAGGTTCGCTGCCGGGTGCATATACTGTTTGTGTGGCCGGGTTGCGTAGACGTCCCCATGCGTCGTAACTTAACTCCTGTGTCAAAGAACCGCTGCTGTTGGTTAGGTGGGTAATGCTGCCCAGGTAATCGCGGCAAATGTAGTAAAGCTGCCAGCTTCCACTGCCCTCTTTTACGTAAACCGCCGGGGCCGAGTAAGCACCGCCGCCAAGGTATAGTTTTTCTTTGGTACCTGCAATGCCCAGGTCTTTCTCGTAACAACCGCCCAGATAGTGGCGCACCAGCTTAATCACTCCGTTTTGCCTGAGTTCCATTTTTACACGCTGGCCCTTGGCGCTATAAGTAAAGCTAGCCAGGTAGCCGTTTTCGGCTATGGTTAGTGGCTGCTCAAACGAGCTGTACGAAACGTTTTGGTTGCGCAGGGGTATGGCATTGGTCGCCAGGTCGGCTCCCGACAGGGCATAGGGCTTAGCTGTATTGGTGTAATAAAACGTACCTACATCGGTTTTACCTTTCAGGTTACCGTTATCATCGTAGTTGGCCGTGTGTGAACCATAACCGGTCAGGCGGTTAAGCTGATCGTAACCGAAAGTTTCTGTCAGTCCCCGTTTCTGGTCTTTCCGGCTAAGCAGGTTCCCGGTAGCTGTTTCAAAATTGTAAGCGGCATCCATCAGGTTGCCGGCTGTTCTTCCGGTTGGTATCCCATAAGCGTTGTAGCCATACTGGCGGGCAAGCGGGCCGGTTGTAACGGCTGTTGGCTGGCCCAGGTCATTTTGAGCCGTCAGCTTAAAAATAGAGGTGGTGCCGTTCTGCTTAATTTCGGTCAGCTCACCATAGTTGTAGCTGTAGTTCTCGCTGGTAACGGTTCCGTCCGCGGTTTTATAGGTCCGCGTCTCCGGGTTTCCATCCGCTTTGTAGGTATTGCTCTTTTCGAGCCAAAGACCGTCAGCGCCAGTTTCTTTTTCGCTTAGTAACCGGCCATAAACATCGTACCCATATTGGGTCGACGAACCGTTGTTGCTAATAATCGAGTTCAGCAATCCATCTTCGGAACGGTAACTGTAGGTTGTCGAAAATTCCGGGCAGCTCTTGGTAGTCATCCTGCCATAATCGTCAAAAACGATGTTGGTAACCCGACCTTCTCCATCGGTTTGCTTGTTCAGGTTGCCTGCCGGGTCGTAATCGTAACTTGTTGTCCCGGCAGAGGGGTCAACAATGCTTAATTGCCGCCCGTAAAGGTCGTAATTAAAGGTCGTAATTACGCCACCCGGTGCCTCAATGGCCGAAGGCTGCCCGTCGGGTCGCAAGGTATAGGTAATAACACCGCCGGGGTCTTCTGCCTTAACCAATTTGCCCAGGGCATCGTAGGTACGGATGGTGGCAATACCATCTGCTGTTGTGGTTATTTGGAGTCCGTTGTATGCGTAGCTTGTTGTTTTACCCGAGGCCTGGGTTACTGATAGCGGCTGGTCGTTGCTGTCATAGGAGTAGGTGTTCCATAACGATGCACTACTCCCGGTAAAAGGCAGCGATACTTTTTGCAGGCGTCCGTAGCTGTCGTACAGCTTATCGGTTTTGGCCCATAAACCGTCGAAGCGCTGCATACCAAGGCGAACGTCGCGGCCAGAAGCATCGTACCAGGTTTTTTGCGTGGTCTGGCCGGTTGTTGTCTGGCTTTTACAATACAGGCCATTGGTGCCGGCGGCATCCCAGCTGTAGCTTGCTTCGGTAACCAGCCCCAGTGGATCTGTTTTTGTCTTTAGACGACTGAACTCGTCATACACCAGGTTGGTTTGTTGTCCCTTATGGTTTTTTGTGTAATCGGGCAGGCCGTTTGCCGCATAATGAGTCTCGGAGGTAAAAAGCATTGGATCGGTTTCCCTGACGAGATGGCCAAAAGCATCGTACTCGTAGGTAGTTGTTAGCGTGGCAGATGAAAAATGCTTCTCCGTCCGGGTTTTTATCTTGCCAAAGCTATCATATACAAAGGTTTCCTGTCCTGTGGTTTTACCGTCAACCAGATTCACTTTGACATTTGGAAGCCCTTTGCTGTAAGCCGGATATAAAAAACGAGTTGAAGAACTGGCTCCGCTGCGGCTTGTCGTTATGGTTTGGTCGTAAAGGAATCCTAATAAATAAGCGGCATCACTTGTTGAATTTGAATATTGATTGTCCGTGGTTACCGTAATGTTGCCGTCCAGACTGACCACTTCCCGGGTCACATTCCCGTAGGTATCGTAAGTGTAACTGCTTGAAGCGTTTGATTTTTTAAGTTTATCGTAGCTCGTTTTGCTGGTTAGCAGTAGCTTGAGGATTTTATTTGTCTGTAAACTGACCGAATATTGATAGGTATTTTTTACAGCTGGTGATTCATCGGTTTTAGGTGTCGAATAATTATACGGGTTTATTTCCTGTGCAAACGATCGTCCCCTGATATTATCGTGACTGCTAATACGCCCGAAGCCGCGGAACCCAAGCCCCTGTTTGTGGATAACGGCATTGGAATAGTTGTATGATACCGATTCTTTTTTAAGTCCGCTTAGCCATCCTTCCTGTGTTGATAGCACCCACAAAGGGCCGTTAAAGTTTTCGTAAGGGAAAGTAGCCCCGGAACCTTTGGTATAAATAGGGCCGCTATTGTTATATCCTGTGCTGTTCAGCTTTTGGTAATCATTCCGGTATTCCACTCCCAGACTACTCGTGGCCGAGCTCAGCATCCGTTCCCGGGTATCGTCCCTCGGGAATACATATTTGGTCACCGTGCCGTCTTTAAGACACAATAACTGGCTGAATATGTTCCGGCTGTTAATATTGGTCGGTACCAACTTGGAATAGGATGTTTGGGAACTGTAGCATTCAGAAGTGGATGGAACCCCGTTTTTTGTAAGGTATGTCGAAAATCCGCTTGTGGTATACTTAATCAGGTCGGTCAGGCCATCGCCGTTAACATCCTGAAGCAATTCACCGCAGTTCACGGCAGTTGAATGTGTTGTGCCGGAAAAGGTGGTCAGGCCAAACTGGCCATTACCCATGGAGTGATAAATTGACCATGAGCTGCCGCCTGAAGCTGGTGATACTAGCAGGTCGGTCAGGCCATCGCCGTCAAATTCGCCCGGCATCAGGTTTCGCCCGACCAGGTTAGATTTCTTCAGATTGGTGTAGGTAGCCACTTTTCGCATGGTATAGCTCGAACCAGAAACATCGAAAGTATAAATATTTGTCCCTGAGTCGTTAATCAGGCAGACATCGCTTTTGCCATCGCCATCGTAGTCCATGACATACAGGCGGTCGGTATTATAAAAAGCAGCTTCCGCGTCGGTTTGGTTCACACCAAAAAAATCAACGACAAAGGGAAATACATAGCCTTCATAAAGTTTGGTATTGCTTTCCAGGTCGAATAAATAACATTTGGAGGTAATGCTGGTGTTCCCAATTGGGTTCTGACATGACACAGCCAACACTTCCATTTTACCATTTCCGTTAAAATCGCCGGAGAAATAAAATTTAGGATGGATACTTTTTCCTCCATCAGCGTCGGTAAGCACCGTCGAAAAGTTATAAGTCCGCGTGTATTTCAGGCCTAAACCGGAATATAGATTGGCCGTATAAACTTTGAATGATAACTGGTCGTAACTGCCGTTTACCTTATCGTTCACCTTAACCACTTCTTCTTCGTATTTGCCGTCCACATTGCTGCAGAAAATATCAACAAACCCGGCTTCTGTGGTCAAATTTGGCATAGGCGAAGCTAAAGACCCAGCCAGCCCGGCATAGAGAAATATTTTTTCATCGCCTACATATTGGTTGTCATAACGGTTTTGCGAGTGCCTGAATGTTGTTGAATGTCGGTAATGGTTCCAATAAGAATTTTTTTCGGGTAGTGAAATCATTCCGTCGTCATCTGACCCATAATCAAATTTACCTTTGGCCACTCGTATCAATTCAGGAGAGTTGCCTGCTACGAACCACTCCAGCAGCTGAACATCGCTTTTATTGTAGGCGGTCAGGTTGTTGCCTGTGCCATAACTAAATACCAACGGGTTAAACGATTTTCCTCCTGCAGTGTAGTCAATTTGGCTGATAACCGAATTGTTTTTTTCTGTTTTGAAACTTATTTCATAGCTATGCAGAATGGTACTGCCGTATTTGCAGTGGATTTTGGTTAGTCGGCGGTTTTCGATCAGATTCGAACCGCCCTGATAAGTGACAAAAGGATCAGATCTGGTCGTATCATACTCAAAATCAACACTGGCTCCGCCATTGTCCCCGTAAGTAATGCGGCTTATGTAGTATCGGTAGAACCAAAAGTAAGTATAATTGACCGTATTTCCCTGTAGGTCAACAATATTAGTAAGTGGATACTCCAGATCCTGACCATCATAATTGTCTGTATAGCCAAAAATGCCTTTGGTTCCATTGGGATAAAGTACCTGAAAATAGGATATGATATTTCCAACCAGGTAGGCAATCACTTTTGTCTGACCCTGTTCACTTTCATAGCGAATTGAGCTGGAAGTACTGCTGACCTTGATTAAACGCATACCATCCAGGGCAAATGCATCATCCTTTGTCATATTTAGTCCTCCCGGTTGTCCATCGTAATAAATACTTTTATTTATCCGCGTAATTTTTGAGATGCCATTCAGGCCCCATCCTACTCCAAGCGTGCCATTGCCCCCGGAACTGTTGTACCCCAAGGCCAGTTGCGGCTGAATGCCTTTGGGACCCGGGTAAACATCAATCGGTACCTGGTAGGTAGCAGCCCCTGTTGGCGAGGTGCCCGGCACAATCGGTATTTCACCAACCCCTTTGGATTGGTCGATGGTGACGGAAAGTGCGGAAACAGCCGACATCATTTTCTGGTTAATAAGGCTCGTATTGGTTGCTGTGACACTTTTAGCGGCATCATCGCCAGCAACAATTGATGATTTTTTTATTTCAGGTGACGGATAGAGCACTCTTAAAACTGAATCTTCCCAATGGTCCAACTGCTCATCGGTCCAGTTTTCCAAATCGGGTTTAGATACTTTTTTTTTCGATTGGGCCTGTACTGCAAATGGAAGGACGAGTACAAGAAGCAGCAAAGCTATTGTATAGCCGGTATATTGTTTTCTTTTCATAACAACTAAAATTCAAGAGGTTACAAGTTACTTTTTAATAATTTTCCAAGTCGAAGTTTCTGTACCCAAGACAATCTTCATCAGGTAATAACCTGCTGGCCGAGCACTCAGGTCAACAGGGGTCAGTTCGGTTTCAATACGTTTGGTAAGGATCGTCCTGCCATTCATGTCGGTAACTGTAATCGTTCCTTCAGGCAGACTTTCAGGATTTCTGATGCTGACGGACAACTGCCCCTCTGTCGGGTTGGGGTAAATCTTTATTTCCCGTTCAGCAAGTATTTCTTCGAAAACCTGTTGTTCCACAACCGCACTTTTGACGATATAAGCCGACTTTAGTTCAATAACCCGCTCTATACGGTTCCCGGCATTGTCGTAATGAAAAATAACATCCTGGGCATATAGACTGAAAACCAGTGTACACGACAGGAAAAAACCAATAAGTAATTTTTTTTTCATTTCATGAATCATTAAGTTATGTGTAATTAATAAACGATATCGTACAAATCCTGAAAATTGGGTATCCTATCATTTCAATTTATTAACCCATTTTGGGATACCAAATCGGGGGTGCATCGACTATAAATTTTCGAAATACACATCCCGTGTCTATTCAGGTAATTTTTAAGTCGTAAAAGTTAAATCATAGACATCACCTTCATTGTAATGTCTATTGTATATAACAATACCAATAAATAGAGAACTGATCTGATTTGATGATGTTTTTTTGCCCCTTCGTTTAAATAAATAATCCTAAATTATCTGTATCTCAAATATGATATATTTTATTATTCGGTGTATCTGGGTTTTATTACATTAACAGAAAATTAACTGATATGCAATAATTTGCACACATATCCCCTCGTTTGAAACAACCTCATTAAATCCTGACAGGTTTTAAAAACCTGTCAGGATTTAATGAGATCTATACCCTTGCTTTCCACACACTCTGGAAAGTGTTTCCACACACTCTGGAAAGTGTTTCCACACCCCCTGGAAAGTGCTTCCAAACACTCTGGAAAGCGTTGCTATACTCCCTGGCCTTTAGTGGACTGTTAAAGAACCCGGGCAAACCCCTGTTTTTAATTCTTTCCCTTTGTAAATAATCGCTCTTATCTCAAGCTTGTATTCGCCGGAATTCAATGCTGGCACCAGGAAATCGAGCTGAGCCGGTTTATTGCGGGCCACCGTGATAACCCTGGTTTCAGTATCATCGGCTGCAATGAGGAAAATTCCCTGGGCCGGATCGGCCACTTCATATTTCAACCGACTTCCACGCACCTGGGCAATGTTTCCGGGGGTAAGCTCTTCGTTGCGCGGCCGCTGCCCAGATCGTCGAGATACTCAATGTCGGGCTGTGGTGAGGCGCCTTTAACCCGTTCCACTGTTATCTCAGAGCCGATTTCGCGGATGCGTGCGCCCGGAGTAACATTAATTTTTACCGAATGGCTGGCTTTGTTAAATGATTCATCGGCTCCGTGAAATACACCTTTTATGGAAGGCGAGAGGTTGAAAATCGGGGTGTTGATGGAATAACCATCTTTCAGAAGTTGCACAAGAGCAATGGTGTACTCTTCGTTTACCGAAAGGGCTTCGGCTTTGGTTACAGTCGAACCGCGACTGATCATCAGGTCAATAACATCTTCCTGCGTTTTACTTTGCAGGTCTTGTACCACGGCCGAATAATCATCAGGGTCGCTGGTCAGGTTGTTTTCGAACAAGGCAAATTTTAGTGTCATAGTTTTTGTTTTTTTAATCATGTAAACCAGTTGATCCGATCAACGGATGTAAGCCCGCAACGTGCAGACTGAAAGAAAGAAAGGGGGAGTCAATATTCATTAATTCGCTGATCCGTGAAAAAGTAACCTCCTTTGGATGAGTTGTTAAACATAGGATACACTACGAATAATATTTGGTGTAAAATTCCGGTAGGTTCATTTATCCATACCTACCATTCGTGTAAAAAACCGACAATTCAGTTATTCTGTTGACAGATAAATAAATTTCAGGATGAATGGATGGACTGTTTCTACTTTTTCTGGAGTGATTTTTGACATATCTCGTCCCTTTTTTTTCAGTTCGAATCGACAGGTTCAAGTACAATCCAAGTTGCAGTAAGCAGAGTTCGATATAATAGTTTATGAAAATCAACAACATAAAAAAAATGAATTCCATACTGCCCCCTACATCCCCAAAACGGGGGACATTGCGTCCTGCAAGTTCTGAAAAGATGCTCTTTAAAGAACAAATCACAGAACTTCAGTAGACGAAATTCCCTTCCCTCATTGGGGAAGGGCTGGGGATGGGGCGATTATACAAATTTTATACAAACAAACTCAGGTTAATAAAGTCAGTATGATGCAGGGGAGATGTATGATCGCTTTTTTGCCACTGAACATGTTGAATGATTTTGCACCGTTCATCCCTTGGAGAAGTAAGATCTCCAGCTACTGTCAGCTTTTAGGCTATCCCGAGGAACTGGCCTAAGCTTTCATAGCAGAAGAGGTCATTTCAGCAACTGAAACGACCTCTTAAGTATTGGTTTATACTGAATAATCAAATCTTATCTTGCAATCCAGTCCTCCGGATCCTGCTTTTCATTTTCCTTCCAGATCTGGAATTTAAGTACGGTTTTATTGCCATCGTCACTGTCGGTGCCAATGGTTCCGATAGTCTCCTTTACGGATACTTTATCGCCTGAATTAACCTGTACATTCACCAGGTTGGAATAAACCGTAAGGTACTTCCCATGACGGATAATAACAGCCATATTGCCTCCTGTGACCATAAATACACGGCTCACCTCACCATCAAACACCGAACGGGCTTTGGCTCCATTCGAGGTCGAAATATCGATACCGTTGTTTCTTACCTGAATGTTTTTGAGTACCGGATGCTCGTGAACGCCAAAATGACCGGTAATCACACCGCGTTCAACCGGCCAGGGAATACGTCGTTTGTTCTGCTCAAACTGCCCGGAAACCAGTTTTTGTTCCGGAGTCATTTCATAACCGGTTTTCCCGCTTTTCTTCGCTTTTCGGATTTCTTCATCAATAATCCGCTGTATCTCACGGCTCAGCTGTGACTCGATCTGCTGTTGCTCACGCAGTTTCTTTTCAAAACCTTTTTGTTTCTGCTGAAGTGAAGTCAGGTATTTCTGCTGCTCTTTTTTCTCTTTGCTTAATTGGTCGGCTTCTCGTTTTTTATCCTGAATCAATATTTCCTTTTCCGACCGCTGCTGCACCAAAACCTTAACTTTAACCTGAATTAAATCGCGAATCCATTGAATCAGTTCGGCCTGTTTTTTCCGGTATTCGGTGTACTGTCTCAAATACATCATCCTTTTATAAGCCTGGTTGAAACTATTCGACGAAAGAATAAAAAGAACCGTACTGTAATTGGTCTGATTCCGCTGAGCATAACGAATCATGTTGGCATATTCCGCTTTCAATTCTTCCAAATCGCTATTTAACGAACTCACCAACCAGGCATTTTGGTCAATAAAATCGCCTAAAACGCCAACTTCGGAGTTAATACCGGTTATCAAACTCGTCCGTAGCTCAATTTGTTTGTTCAGAATATTGTATTTGTTCAGTGTTTTTTTTTCATTCGTTTTGGCGTCTTCCAACAGGCGGGTGGTATACTTGATCTCCTCATTCGTTTTCTCCTTTTTTTTGCGTAAGTCATCCAGTGACTGGCCATTAACCAGCACGGCAAGAAATGAAAAAATGAAAAAAAGTAAAAAACTCCTCGTGCTAGTCATGATTTATCCGGCTAAATTTTTCGGGTACTCTAAAACGAATCTCTCTTTCTTCATCCACGGAGAAACCTCCCAGGTTCATTCTTAATTGCATGTTACTCTCCGGACTGACCAGATGAAAGAAGATTTCACCGGGATACAACTGCTTGTCAACCGTTGCAAAATCAGAAAATTCGATGTTCAGTCTCCGTGAATTCGCAGCATCTTCCATCCATATTTTCCGTAATTTGAATGTTTGAGAATCAATATAAACAGATTGGTGTATACCAGCTTCCGGCAGTATTTTTTGTGCCATCCGTGCCGATTTTCGCTCGCTGATTCGTTGATTGTTTCGTTTGGGTATTTGGGTTTTTACTGATTCCAGCACATAGAAACCCGAATCGATTTTACTCTCATAGTCACGATTATCGATATCGCGTTTTTCACCCTGAAATGAAAACATATTATTGGAAATAATGGAGCGGACAGTTTCAAAACTAAGATCCATATCAAGCAATGAACTCAGATAACTGTAATCATCCAGAAAATAATTATTTTCGAGGTAATTGACAAATTTTACGCTGTCAGGAGTTAGCCAAATCCGTGCAACAGGTATGTTTATTTTGCTCAGCATGACAGTAATCGAGTTGTCTTTATCACACCGGATACTGGCTTTGAATGAGGTTCTTGTTTTCCCGTTATCAAAATGACAGGTCATTCTTTTGATCGAAAAATGCTTGTAATTAAAGGAATTGTTTTCAACATTCCTGATCAGTTTGTTGGTGCTGATTGGTTTTACTGCCGATGTTGTCACCACGTGTGTTGTTTTACACGAGGAGAGACCCAGCAAAATTAGGCCAACCAATCCAAAAACTGATATTTTTATTGAGTTGATTCTTCTCACCATTCCTTTATTTATCGAGGTAGCGTTCCTGCTTTATTTTTTCGCTTAAAAATTTAGAAACATCACCTGTTTCCATTGCTTTTTTCCATTCTTCCAATGCCTTTTCCTTTTCACCGAGCATGAACAAAATATCGCCATAATGTTCCACAATGACACCACTTTTTTCACCACCGTTTTTTATCGCCGTTTCCATGTAGAATTTGGCGAGCGAATAATCTTTGCGCATAAACAAAACCCAGGCGTAAGTATCCAGATAGGTTGGATTTTCAGGATTTGCC
This sequence comes from Prolixibacteraceae bacterium, assembly GCA_035648135.1. Classification (GTDB taxonomy): domain Bacteria; phylum Bacteroidota; class Bacteroidia; order Bacteroidales; family Prolixibacteraceae; genus Aquipluma. Next base: position 80,060 of record DASRMB010000061.1, on the reverse strand, counting down.
CTGACTGCTTTACTGCTCAGCTTCTCAGCCTTTTCAAGATTTTCGTCCCTGACAGAGAGGTAATAGGCATAATTATTCATGGCCAGCCAGTTCTCCGGATCAAGACTGATAACATCGTCGAAAGCTTTGAAAGCCTCTTCAACCCGATCAAGCTTATAATTCGCTTCGGCACGGTACAAATCGAACTGTATTTTCATCGGTTTATTGTCCAGTAAATACGGTTCACCTTCTTTCAGGATGTCGAGTGCTTCGGTATATTTTTTGAGTTGCAGACAGGCTACAGCCCTTAAACCATATAAATTAGGTTGATTGGGGAAATACTCAAGAGCCTTGGCCGCATCGGTATAAATGCTTTGAAAATCAAGCAAATCGTTGCTTATCAATAGCATCCGTTCCCAGACCAGGTAATTGTCTTTTTCGGTTTCAATAACTTTCCGGAGTTGTTCACGAGCTTCAGTCAACTGTCCTTTGCTGATCAGGTATTCGGCATAAAGTGCCAAAACGCGGTAATCATCTGAATTTGTTTTGACCATGATGTCCGTCAATTCTCCAATCTGGTCGTCGGTAAAAAAGGGTTTATCCTTACTGGAAGTTACCATCAGGTAATACTGAATCTTGGTTTCAACATCAATCGTTTTATTCTGAAATCCTTTGCGGATATATTCCCAAGCCTTTACCTTATCGTCTTTTTGCTGGTAAAACGAGGTAAGCGAAAACAGAACAAAACCGTTACCGGGATCAATTTCGAGAATTTTATGGTAATATTTCAGGGCATTTTCCTCATCCTTTTCAGAAAGGTAATAATCGGCCAGCAAACCATAATAGCGGGGTTCATTCGGGTCCGAATCAATGAGTTTCTGCAGTTCGGCCAAGGCTTCCTTTTTCTTTCCGGCAGCCTGGTAGATCTGTTGTTTCTCAACCGAAATCTGGTCATTGATCCCTACCTTTTTTTCAAGTTCGTTATAGGCTACAATGGCCTGGTCATACTCTTCGGCCGACGAAAGCAAAGCTGCGTCCAGATAAAGGTATTCCAGATTTTCAGGTTCAAGCTGATGAAGCTGCTGATACAAATCGGCAGCTTTTTTATATTGTTTTCCCTGCTGATAAATCTGCGCAAGCAATATTTTGTACCATTTATTTGCCGGATCGAGTGAAATCGCCTTTTCGAGTAAAAGCGAGGAACTGGTCTGATCGCCAGTTCCGCTGTGTATTTTGGCCAGTTCGAACATGGCAGAAGCGGAATTTTGATTGATTTGGAGACACTTCGAAAACAGCGCGATTGCTGCCTGTTGGTTTCCAATCATTTTTTGCTTCAAGCCTTCTATAAACGTGTACTCAAATTCATTTTTATCATCATCCGAAATAGGTGATTCCAGTTTCTGAGTTTTAACCTGAGTGTCCGACTTCACTTGTTTTTTTGCGATTCCGCAGGAAGAAGCCAGGATTGAAACTACTGCAATGTATGCTAAATATCTTTTCTTCATTCGTTTTACTTTTTACCTGTGTGTCCAAATCCTCCTGTACCACGTACCGTTTCTTCCAATACTTCAACCGATTGCCATGCAATATGTTCATGACTTGCAATAACCATCTGACAAATACGTTCGCCGTGCTCAATGACAAACTCCTGATTCGACAGATTAATCAGGATAATACCCACTTCACCCCGGTAATCGGCGTCGATTGTTCCCGGAGAATTCAGTACGGTAATTCCTTTTTTCAATGCCAGGCCGCTTCTTGGGCGAATCTGAGCTTCGTAACCAACAGGTAATTCGATAAACAAGCCTGTCGGAACCAATACCCGTTCGAGTGGTTTTAATACAATGGGTTCAATCAGATTGGCACGAAGATCCATTCCTGCTGAATGTTCAGTGCTATATTCCGGTAGCGGATTGTTGGATTGATTGACAATATTTACGATCATTGGTATTCGATTTCAGTTTCAGTAATTCTAAAAATTTTCAAGCCGCTAAGATATGGATTTATAGTATGAAGAAACGCATTAAACTTGCACATTAACAATATTTAGCACGATTCAACCACCATAAAATCAGCCATAATCTGATCTGAAATAAACAAACCTTCAGGACTTAAGGTGACTATTTCAGGTGTAGAGACAAGGTGCCCCGACTGTAAATATTTCTCCTTTATTTTCTGAAATTGAATGAAATACTTCTCCGGAAATTCAGTTTGAATAAACACTTCGGAAATGCCCCAAATCGTCCGAAGGCTGGTAATCAGGTAATCGTTATAACGATCCTGTTCGGTCAAAATCTCAGTTTCACTGTAGGTTTCACCGTTCTCCAGGCCTTGCAGGTATTTCGGGATTGAAGATACATTCCAGCGGCGGCTCTGAAAATCGAACGAATGGGCAGAAGGGCCAATGCCAAGGTATTTTTTGTTTTTCCAGTACGATGAATTGTGCTGCGAATAAAGACCCGGTTTACAAAAATTCGAAATTTCGTAATGTTCGAATCCAGCCTCTTTCAGTATTTTAATAAGTAACTCAAATTGCTGAAGGCTAAGTTCATCGGGCAATTCTTTCAGTATTCCTTTTTTAAGCTGATCGTAAAATACGGTTCCTTCGTGGTAAGTCAGATTGTACGCTGAAATATGCTGCACATCAAGTTCTACGGCAATGCGTACGTTCCGTTCCCATACCTCCAAATTCTGATTGGGCAATCCATAAATCAGGTCGATGCTGATGTTTGAAAATCCTGCTTTTTTAGCCCATTTTACCGATTGAACGGCCTGCATAACTCCATGCCGGCGATTCATCAACTTCAGATCAGCTTCAGAAAAAGACTGGACTCCCATACTTAAACGGTTGAACCCAATCTCACGTATGGCTGAAAGTATGGCCTGGCTTAAATCATCAGGATTGGCTTCCATGGTTATTTCAGCTTCAGGCGAAACCTGGTAATTCTGACGAATGATGTCCAACAGTTCTTTCAGTTCATCAATCATCAAAACGGAAGGAGTTCCTCCGCCCAGATAAATGGTATTTATTTCTTCGGAAGTCAGTTCAGAAGCACGACTTACCAATTCCTTTTTTAAGCCTGCCAGCAACCGTACTTTCTGGCTAAAATCGGTCGATTTAAAAAAATCGCAGTAGTGGCATCTTTTTCGGCAAAAGGGAATATGAATGTAAATTCCGGCCATAGAAATAATCAGGATTTAAAAAGAATAAGCTCATTAAAAATCAATTTTCCGATTGATTAAATGAAATATAAAAATGAGTGAGTTATTGATTAAAGCCTGATTAAATCTTCGAAACCCGTCATGTCACCTAAAAGTACGGCTATAGATGTTTCCTGATAAAACAGCAGCAACTGAGCACGAATTGGACCAAACCGAGCATGAACAGGACACGGTTTTTCATTATTTTCATGTGTTGAACAGGGCTGAAGTCCTATCAGACAATTTTTGAAAAAGTCTTCGCCATCAACAATCCGGACAATATCGTACAGTGAAATTTCGCTGGTATTTTTCCCCATTCCAAAACCACCATTCGGGCCTTTGGTCGAAACTAAAATCTTCTGCTTGACCATATTCTGAAGAATTTTACCTAAAAATGGGGTTGGAATAGCTAAATCGGCAGAGATTTTTTTAATACCGATTTTAGTTCCGTCAGCAGCATTTTTTCCCAGATAAATGAGGGCTCTTAAAGCATATTTACACGTATTGGATAGCATAGGGTTTATTTTTTAGTAGTCCATTGTTTGCTAAATGATTGATCAGCCAGTTTGGGTAATTGTTTTTTTTCGCCCAAAGCATTTGCACCTAACAAAGCAAATGTATTTTTTGTTTTTCCTCCGGGCAAATCCAGTCTGCTCCGTTTAGAAAAGGCGAATTCATAAGCTTTCATACCCTGGTTCCAGATAAATCCGCCGGCTCCTGCTCTGACAGCATCGCGCCGGTTAATCAACAACATGTGATGTAAAGGAATTTTAACCGGACAAACTTCGGTGCATTTTCCGCAAACAGTACATGCCGAACTCAGGTGATTGTATTCTTTCAATCCCTTGAAAAATGGAGTGATTACTGAACCAATCGGCCCGCTGTAAGTTGCATCGTAGGTGTATCCGCCAATATTTTTATAGATGGGGCAGGCGTTCAGGCATGCTCCGCAACGGATACATTTCAAAACTTCATACTGATCGTTATTTTGGTAAAGTTCTGATCGTTTGTTATCCAAAAGAATGACAATCATTTTTTCGGGACCATCCGATTCATCCGGCTTTTTTGGACCTGTAATCAGTGAGTTGTAAACCGAGATTTGCTGACCGGTTCCGTGCGCTGCCAGAATGGGCCACATTAAACCCAAATCCTGCATCCTCGGAACAAGCTTTTCGATTCCGGCAATCACAATGTGAATCTTAGGAAAAGAAACCGACATCAGGGCATTTCCTTCATTTTCAGTTAAAGCGATACCACCCACATCGGCTACCAGAAAATTGGCCCCGGTAATTCCCACATCAGCAGTTGTAAATTTAGCCCGAAGTTTTTTTCTCACATATTCAGTCAGATATTCCGGCGGGCTACCTTCCGGAGTATTAAATTTTTCAGTAAAAAGTTCAGCAATATCCTGACGCGATTTGTGCATGCATGGCGTTACAATGTGATACGGTTTTTCACCTGCCAGTTGCACAATATATTCACCCAAATCGGTTTCAAGCGATTCAACGCCAATCTCTGCCAGATGATCGTTTAAATCAATTTCTTCAGTGGTCATCGACTTGCTTTTGACTACTGTTTTTGAATTGTTTTCGATCAGTATCTTTTTTACCGCTTCTATGGCTTCTTCTGTATTTTCAGCCCAAACCACCGAAGCGCCATTTGCGGTTATATTCTTTTCGAACTGAAGCAAATACCCGTGCAAATTATTTACTGCCTGTGATTTGATATAGGAAGCACGCGATTTAGCCAGTTCAAGGTTTGAATATCGTTTCCTCCCACGATCAACTGCAGCATCGTACTTGGAGATGTTGAATTTGATGGTTGCCCGATGTTTCAGATCGAAAGCAATCTCTTCAGATTTTTGTAGAAATATATCTTTCTGTTCCGACATGTTTTAGACTGGTATCTTGTTTATTCTTTTTAGATGGCGTCCGCCTTCAAATTCAGTAGCCAAAAATAGTTTCACAATTTCAATGGCTTCGTCGTCGGTAATGTAACGAGCCGGAAGTGCGCAAATGTTAGCATCGTTATGCAAACGCGCCAACTGGGCAATTTCCGGCATCCAGCAAATGGCCGACCGAATTCCCTGATGTTTGTTTGCAGTCATGTTGATCCCATTTCCACTGCCACAAAGCGTAATACCTTCATCGAATTCTCCATTACTTACCGCAATAGCCAAAGGATGGGCAAAATCAGGATAATCGCTGCTTTCAGCTGAAAAAGCACCAAAGTCCTTGTATTCAAATCCCTGTTCCTGAAGAAATTTCAAAACAGCCTGTTTCCGTTCGAAACCTGCATGATCACTGGCAACAGCGATTTTCATTTTTTTCATATCTGGTTAAAATAAAATTCACACGAAAATATTATTTAAAATAAATTCATCACCGGAGCATTCGTGTGTAACTCAAATGCAAATGATTTTTTACCTTCTCCTTAAAATGCAGGCAGTGGCATATTCGGTTCAAAAATAATACTTAAAAGTATTTTATTAGCCTATCGCTTCAATAAACTTTTAATATCATTTTTCTCCACGAAAAATACGACAACTAAAAATGCAGTAAATAAACTGATATTCAAGCCATATTCTAACAATGAAGAAGTAAAATGAAGATAATCGGAGAGGTAATAAAAACCAACAGCCACGGCTATATACATCAGTATTCGTTTCAGGTCGTAATCAACCCGGTAATATTTCTGGCCAACTACGTACGAAATAACTGTCATAATGATAAAACAAACCAGTACACCGTAGGCCGATCCCATGTAACCCATTACCGGAATGAGCAATACATTCGCAGCAATGGTTAAAACGGCACCAATTCCGGCAATCCAGGCACCCATCCATGTTTTGTCGGACAATTTGTACCAGAGCGAAAGGTTAAAATAAATTCCCATGAATAAATTGGCCATCAAAACTGCCGGAACAACTTTCAATCCTGAATGATATTCGGATCCGATGATAATTTTGAAAACATCGATAAACAGGGTAATTCCCAGAAAAATAAGTAATCCGAAAATGACAAAATACTTCATAACATGCGCGTAAATCAGCCGCGAATTACTGTTTTTCTGATGACTGAAAAAGAAGGGCTCGAACGAATACCGAAATGCCTGAATAAACATGTTCATGATAACCGCCAGTTTGTAATTTGCCCCGTAAATTCCAAGTTGCTCCATTGGTTTTTGAGCAGCGGGTATCAACTTCGGAATCAAAATTTTGTCGATATTTTGATTAACCATTCCGGCAATTCCAACCAGTAGGATAGGGAAGGAGTACCAGAACATTTCCCTGAAAAGTTTCCAGTCGAAAAGCAATTTTATTTTCCTGATTTCAGGAATTAACATGATGAGTGTAATAACAGAAGCGATCAGGTTCGAAATAAACACATAGCCCACGCCAAATTCAGGATGATAAATGAGACGAATAAAACTATCGGGATTTGATTTCAGAATATACGGACATACAGTCAGGAAAAAAACATTGAAGAAAATGTTGAAAAAGATATTCACCATTTTCAGCGTGGCAAACCGAACTGCTTTTCCTTCGAGACGCAAATTAGCGAATGGTATAGCGGTTGCGGCATCGAGCGCTACAATTACAGCTAACCATTGAATGTATTGTTCGCTGTTTGGGTAATCCAGAAAACCGGCTAAATTTCCGGAGAAAATAAAAGCAATGGCCACAAAAAGCAGTGAACTACCGAAGAGCGAAAACGCACTGGTTGAGTATATTTTATCCTTTTGTTCTGATTTATTGGCAAACCTGAAAAATCCGGTTTCCATACCAAACGTGAGCATCACAAGTAAAAAAGCAACGTACGAATATAAATTAGTCACAACACCATACTCTTCGGGAAGAAAAATCCGGGAATAATATGGAACCAGCCACCAGTTCAGGAAACGGCCGATAATGCTGCTCATGCCATAAACGGCTGTTTCGCCGGCAAGTTTTTTTAATGCACCCACAATTGAAAAATTTTCGCCAAAGATACAAACCTAATTCTTATTGCAGAACCAAATAATGACATTGAAAGTGAATTGATTTTTAATTTGTTTTATATTTGAAGCCTGTATAAAAATCCGTTTCAAAGAATAAGTATGAATTTCAAACTGTTTATAATTTTCATCTTCCTATCTGTATTTGTCAGCTTATTTTCATGTTCAAATCAATTAAACCGTTCACGAAAACCTGCTATTCGAATCAAAGTTGAATCTGCTCATAAAAAAATAGTTTTTGGCGACGATATTACTATTGACATATCAGTCAAATTGAAAGATGGTGAATTGGATCAGACCAGAATATTCATCGATTCAGTATTGGTGACTACCAGTAAAGCCATCGAATTTTCATATTCGGTGAAAAAATTTGAACAGCTGGGAAAACATACTTTGAAGGCTGTTTCATTAAAAACCGATGGGGTAGAAGGTGTTTATTATAAAACCTTTGAAATTTTATCGGATATTGTTCCTGAAGAATATGATTATGAACTTATTCAATCCTATCCACATAACGAAACGTTTTTTACCGAAGGAATGGAAATATACAATGGATTTTTATACGAAAGCACCGGAGAAAATGGTAAATCATCCATCTATAAAACGAACCTGAAAACCGGCAAAATTGTGCAGTCAATCAAACTGGCTGACAAGTATTTTGGTGAAGGAATTACTATTTTCAATAAACGAATTTTTCAGTTGACTTATAAATCCAAAATCGGTTTTGTATACGATATCGAAAACATGGCTGTAATCGACAGTTTTCGTTTTGAATCAGTTCAGGGCTGGGGATTAACTCACGATGATCAACAACTGATCATGAGTGACGGAACAAATATTTTAACATACATCAGTCCAACTACTTATAAGGAAATCAAAAAACTCCAGGTTTACGATGACAAAAACCAGTTTTTAAACCTGAACGAACTGGAATATTCGGATGGATATATTTACGCCAATGTATGGACAACCAATCTAATCGTAAAAATTGATCCGGAAACCGGAAAAGTTCTTTCAAAAATAAACCTGAATGGGATACTTATCATGTCAGATCCAGCAAAAACTGTTGATGTTCTGAATGGAATTGCCATCGATCCTTTAACTAAAAAGATGTATGTTACTGGAAAATTTTACCCCAAAATATTTGAAATTAAACCGGTTAAAAAAGAGTAGTGGTGTCTTTATAATTTACTCTTCCCAAATGTTTATAGGCCAGCTCAGTAACTTCACGGCCGCGCGGTGTCCGTTTTAAAAAACCTTCTTTAATCAGAAAAGGTTCATAAACTTCTTCAATCGTTCCGCTGTCTTCTCCAACTGCAGTGGCGATTGTTGAAACTCCAACTGGTCCGCCTTTGAATTTGTCAATGATAGTGGTCAAAATTTTATTATCCATATCATCCAGACCGTACTTATCAATGTTCAAAGCATCAAGAGCATACAAAGTGATTTCCATATCAATTTCACCGCTGCCCTTCACCTGAGCAAAATCGCGTACACGACGCAGGAGAGCATTCACAATTCGCGGTGTTCCACGGCTTCTTGTTGCTATTTCAACAGCTGCCTGATCGTCAATCTTTACATTCAGAATATAAGCCGATCGTTTTACAATTTTGGTAAGTATGTCCACATCGTAGTACTCGAGATGCGATTTGATACCAAAACGAGCCCGCAGAGGACTTGTTAATAAACCAGACCGGGTAGTTGCACCAATTAATGTAAAAGGGTTTAATTCGAGCTGTATGGATCGTGCACTGGGTCCCTTGTCAATCATGATGTCTATCTTGTAGTCTTCCATTGCCGAATAAAGATATTCTTCAACAATTGGACTGAGACGGTGAATCTCATCAATAAACAAAACGGCATTCGGTTCCAGATTGGTTAACAGGCCAGCTAAATCACCTGGTTTATCCAAAACAGGTCCGGAAGTTAATTTCAGAGAAACTCCCAGTTCGTTGGCAATAATGTTGGAAAGTGTTGTTTTTCCTAATCCCGGAGGTCCGTGAAGCAAAACATGATCCAATGCTTCTCCACGCATTTTAGCAGCTTTTACAAATATTTTTAGATTTTCAACAATTTTGTTTTGACCGCTGAAATCGTCAAATTCAAGTGGTCGCAATTGCTTGTCAATCTCTTTTTCATTATCTGGAAAAGTTTCATCTCTGAAATCAAAATTATCGTCCATTTTTAGCTTTTAATCGTAGCCAAAAGTAAAAAAAATAAGCTTGAAGTTTTGATATTCAAAAACGAATCTGTCAGCTTGAAATTTTGAGTTCAAGAAATATGGATTTAAGCTTTTCGATGTCAAATGGTTTGGCCATAAACTCATCCATACCGTATGACAAACATTTATCACGGTCATTATCCATAATATTTGCAGTAAGCGCTATAATCGGTGTCCTTATTTTTTTATTATCCAAAATTTCTATCTCTCTGATTTTGACAGTTGCTTCGATCCCATCCATAACGGGCATCATAATATCCATTAAAATTACATCGAATTTATTTTCACAAAACCTTTCTATTGCTTCAACACCATTGTTGGCAACAATAACAGTATGATTGTATCTTTTCAAACTAAAAGTTACAACACGTTGATTTAAAATGTTATCCTCCACCAATAATATATTTAATCTCTCCTCCATACAATCAAATTCAATTCAACGAATATAGTTTATTCCTTAAAACTATAAAAGGAAACCCCTAAATTTCATTTATTTTTCAAATACTATTATTATTATATATTTTGAAATAGAATTAAAAAGAATGAATATGATTATATCCGGTTAATAGACTTGATATCTTTTTTCAATTCTTCTTGCATATTCAAAGATAAGGTTTTTATGTTCTTTTATAAACGTGTTATTAACATCTTAAATTGCTGTAATTAAATGGAGTATGTTTTAGATTAACAATGGTTAGTTAATTTTGTTTTTAATAAATAAGTGGTTAAAAACGATCAAATTGTGTTTATAGGTCGTGTGAATAATAATGATTAATTGTCCTTGTGTCGCTCAATAAAATATCTAATACAAATTTCAATCAATATCTTTGTCATTAGTTTCATGTTTTTTAGGTGTATTTATAAACAACATTTTTAATAAAATGTTTAAAAGTATAAAAGATAATTACTTAATAATGAATTAATTATAATGATGGATAAAAACTATAAACAGTTTGTTAATAAGCTTAATGACTACATTAGGAAATTCTACCTGTATCGGTTATTAAGGGGTTTGATTCTCTTTATCCTTCTCATTGTTAGTTATTACAGTTTTATTGCAGGTCTCGAATATTTCAATTATTTCGATCCTAAAGTTAAATTATTCATTGTTACTGTTACTGCATTTCTTACCTTATTCATATTTGTTTACCTTTTGCTGATACCTTTCATTAAACTTATTGGGATAGGGAAACGTCTTTCATATTTAGATGTTTCTTTTCGGTTGAGTAAAACTTATCCCGAGATAAAGGATAAGCTGATTAATATAGTTCAATTGGCTAACGAAACAAATTCGGTCTATTCAATCGATTTGCAAAAGGCAAGCATCGACCAGAAAATTGAAGAACTGAAGATATTCAGGTTTTCGGATGCTATTCGGTTTAAGGATTTGAAAGTAGTAGCTGGTATTTTTGCAGGAGTATTTCTAGTCTTTTCATTGGTTTATATCCAATTGCCTGATTTTTTTACTCAAAGTTCTTTCAGACTAATTCATTTTCAGCAGAAATATGAAAGGCCTGCTCCTTATACTTTTGAATTGGAAAATACTGATTTGGAAATTGTTACCGGAGAATCAATTGTATTAAAATTACATTGTTCCGGAAATGAAATTCCGGAAATGATGTATGTAAATATCAGTGGAAATAATTTTCTGATGACAAGGGATGAAGACCTGTTTACCTATACTATAGAAAATGTAAATAGTTCATTATCAGTTTATTTTACGGATAAACGATATGTTTCAGAAATATTCAGGATTATTGTTTTGAATAAACCTTTTATTTCTTCGTTCAGTGTTGATATTGAGCCGCCGTCCTACACCAACCTGAATTCAGAAACACTTCAAAATATTGGTGATTTAAAAATTGTTTCGGGCACCAAATTGAAATGGATATTTAAAACTGTTGATACTGATAGTTTATTTTTGATATTGAATGACAGTACGGTGATAAAAGGGAAAAAGGAGGGAAATTCGTTTGAACTTAGCAAAACAGTGTATAATGGTCTTGAATATCGGATTGTCGTTAAGAATTCGATATTGAATGATGAAAATAATATGGTATATCGAATACAAACTATTTCTGATTTATTTCCTGAAATAAAAGTTGTACAGATTCGCGATACTATTGATTTTAAAGCTTTTCATTTCAAGGGAAATATAGTTGACGATTATGGATTTAGCAGGCTTGACTTTAATATTAGTTCTGAGGGAAAAGATAGTGTTATCAAAATTCCGTTTACACCTTTTTTTCTGAATCAGGATTTTTATTATTCCTTTAATTTTGAATTAGTTAAAAATTTTGGAAAATCATTTAAATATTATTTTTCGGTTTATGATAACGATTTTGTGAATCATTATAAGCGTTCAATAAGCGAAACTTTTACTTTTAGTTTTCCGGACTACAAGGAAATTATTTCAAAAGAAAATTCTGATATCAATTCAATTGATCAGCTTTTTGCAAAAAGTGCCAAATTAACCGAGGAAATACAGAACGAGTTTGAAAATTTCAAAAGGAAACAAATCAATTCTGAACTTTCTGAATGGGAAAAATTTCAGACGGTTAAAGATATTATGAGTAAAAAAACTGAACTTGAATCAGTTTTGGATCAGATTAAGCAACAAAATAAAGACGCGAATAATTTTTTGAATTCATTTTCGGAAGACAAAGGTGAAATACTTAAAAAGCAAGCTCAGATTGATCAGTTGCTGAATGAAGTATTTAGTGATGATTTGAAAAAACTTTTTGAGGAATTTAATGAACTGGCTAAACAGTTTGATTCGAAACAGTTTGATCAGCTGTCGAAACAAATGGATTCAAGTCTGGATGATCTTTCGAAACAATTGGATAAAAATATGCAGTTGCTGAAAAAGATGAAGGTTGAACAGAAGGTTGAACGTGTTGTTCAGGAGCTGAAAAAATTGTCAGGCTTAGAAACTGATCTTTTGGAAAAGTTAGATAAGCGATCTGATCTGATTCAGATTGGTAAAGAGGAAATGGAGAATTTTTCATTGCTTAAAAATCTGGAGATTGATTACCAGGGTGCGTTGGAATTCAATCAAACGTTAGACAAACCAATGAATATCTTTAATTTTGACAAGGAGTTTTCAAAACTGAAAGAAAACTATTCTACTATTTTGGAGGATTCTGATAAGGGAAATAAACGAAAAACTTCATCTGGTTTAGATAATAATAGAAAAGAGATTGATGAATTGGTATTTGCCATGGATCAGATGCTTAAAAATAACCGGAAAAAAAGTAATGAGGAGAATATTGAAGATCTGAAACAAATTCTGGATAACTTGATTTTTGTTTCATTCGAACAGGAAAAGTTAATGGGAAAATTTACTTCAGTGGATTACAATAATCCACTGATAAATGATTTAAAGGTAAAACAAAAGAACCTTCAGGGTCAGGTTGTGTTTATAAAGGATTCATTGTATTCTTTGTCTGAACGTACTCCTGCAATTAGTTCGGTGATTAATGAAGAAATGCTTGGTCTCGAAAAGAGTGTGAACTCAGCTTTGGATAATCTCGAATCGGGCAATATTGGTGGTTCCAGAATGTACCAGCAATATGGTATTACTGCAGCTAATAATTTAGCTCTCTTTTTAAGTGAAGCTCTTGAAAATATTAAAAAGCAACAAAAGCAAATGGGAGAGGGTGATGGGGATTGTGATAAACCTGGTGGAAAGGGTTCCAAACCAGGCATGAAAAACCTTAAGGAAAGCCAGAATTCGATAAAGGAACAGTTGCAGCAGATGATTGATCAGATGAAAAATGGTGATGGTAGTAAAATGAGTAGAAGTATTGGTCAAACACTTGCACAGCAAGAGATTATGCAACAGTTGATTCGAGATATGATAAATGGTGGTTCTGTTGGTTCTAAAGCAACTGCTCAACTGAAAGCTATTGATCAGTTGTTGGAACAATCGAGAAGGGATTTGATTAATAAAAATGTTACCAGTGAATTGATCAATCGTCAGAATTTGATTTTGTCAAGACTATTGGATGCTGAAAAATCTGAAATAGAAAGAGACTTTGAGGATAAACGGGAATCAAAGACTGCAATTGAGATCAGGAAGGAAAACCCGGAAGGATATTTTGAGTATAAGAAAACGCTTAAAAATGAAAAAGAAATTATTAAACGAAGCAATTTTAAATTAAAGAGTTTTTACGATCAGAAATACAATACCTTTTTGAATCAGATAAAGAACTAATTTTGGAGCGTGACTTAATCATATCTTCGCAGCTCTGTAACATCAATAAAGTGAGGTGTTTTTTGGATGAGGTTTTTACAGAGTATGGTTTGAATAAAAATAGTTTTCATCGCGTTTTTTTGGGGATTAGCGAGGCTGTTAGTAATTCTATTGTTCATGGTAATTGCGGAAATAAGGAAAAATGTGTAATTATTAGAGTTGTTTTAAATGATAATAATTTACTTGTGGAGGTTACGGACGAAGGAGAGGGGTTTGCTGTTGATTGCATTAATGATCCTACTTGTTTTGAAAATGTTATGTGTGAGAATGGTCGCGGTATATTTATTATTCATCAATGTGCCGACGATGTCAAATATTCTGATGGTGGAAGAAGTGTTATGATAAAATATAATTTGGACTAATGAGTGTAATGTATTTTAGTGAAGATGTTCCTTTTCCTCAATTAAAGAAAAGAAGAACTTCCAATTGGATTAAAGAGGTAATAATTTCAGAAGAAAAGAGGGTAGGTGATATTTCCTTTATTTTTTGTTCGGATAACTATTTGTTAGAAGTTAATAAAAAATATTTGGATCACGATTATTTTACTGATATTATTACGTTCGACTATGTTGAAGATGGTCAGATTAATGGTGATATTTTTATTAGTATCGATCGGGTTACCGAGAATTCAAAGGACTTTAACACTACTTTGGATAATGAACTCCATCGCATTTTGGTGCATGGAATATTGCATTTGTTGGGATATAAGGATAAAATAGACAAGGATAAAATAATAATGACCGAAAAGGAAGATTATTACCTTAAAGTATTATTAGATAGTTGATTATAATATAAAGACAGATAGATGTTACCGTTTTACGATGTTATTGTTGTTGGGGGAGGGCATGCAGGATGTGAAGCCGCTGTTGCTGCGGCTAATTTGGGTTCAAAAACATTGTTGATTACAATGGATATGAACAAATATGCGCAGATGTCTTGTAACCCGGCGATGGGTGGAATTGCAAAAGGACAGATTGTTCGTGAAATTGATGCGTTGGGAGGATATTCCGGAATTGTTAGTGATCAGTCAAGTATTCAGTTTCGGATGTTGAATCAATCAAAAGGACCTGCAATGTGGAGTCCGCGCGCTCAAAATGATCGGGTTCGTTTTACTGAAATTTGGCGGCATGTTCTGGAAAAAACAGAAAATCTGGATCTTTGGCAGGATGCAGTTATTTCTCTTCATATCAAGGATAATGTTGTAACTGGTGTTCATACACAAATAGGGGTGGACTTTTTTTCTAATTCAGTTATTTTAACGAATGGAACTTTCCTGAATGGTTTGATGCATATTGGCAAATCACAGATGGAAGGTGGCCGGATTGGTGAAAGTTCTTCTTATTATATTTCAGACCAATTGTTTGGTGTAGGTTTTAAAACCGGAAGATTAAAGACCGGAACTCCTGTTCGAATTGATGGAAGAACCATTGATTTTTCGAAGTTAGAGGAACAATCCGGGGATGATATTCAGGGTAAATTTTCTTTTTTTCCGAATATTAAAACTACTTTGAAGCAAAAGAGTTGTTGGATTACCTATACAAATCCAACTGTGCATTCTATTTTAGAGGAAGGGTTTGCTGATTCTCCTATGTATAACGGAACGATTGTTGGTGCTGGTCCAAGATATTGTCCAAGTATTGAATCAAAGATTGTGACTTTTGCCGCAAAAACTTCGCATCAATTATTTCTTGAACCTGAGGGTGAAGATACTATTGAATATTATCTGAATGGATTTTCTTCTTCTTTACCCTGGGATGTTCAGTTAAAAGCTTTGAAAAAAATTCCGGGATTGGAAAATGTAAAGATTTTCAGACCAGGTTATGCCATCGAATACGATTACTTCGACCCAACACAATTGCATCATACTCTCGAAACAAAGTTGATTGGTAACTTGTATTTTGCCGGACAGATTAATGGAACAACCGGATATGAGGAAGCTGCCGCGCAAGGTATTATCGCGGGCATTAATGCGCATTTGAAAGTGCACAATCTTGATCCGTTTATTCTGAATAGGGACGAAGCTTATATTGGTGTTTTGGTCGATGATTTAGTAACAAAAGGTGTTGACGAACCTTACCGAATGTTTACTTCACGAGCTGAATATCGGATTTTATTACGTCAGGATAATGCTGATTTTAGATTAACTCCGAAATCATATGCGATTGGTCTGGCCAAAAAGGACCGGTTTGATTTGTATACTGAAAAGAAAATTGCTGTCGATAGTATCATTGAATTTGTTTCAAATTTTTCGATTAAGCCACAATTCATCAATCCTATTTTGGAGAGAAAAGGTTCATCACTTTTAAAACAAGGAGTGAAATTGATCGATCTTATTATGCGTCCTCAAATTTCAATCTTCGATTTAACTGAAGAAATTACACCATTTAAAACCTTTTTGAAAGGCATACCCGTAGTTCGTTTTTCTGAATTTTTGGAATCAGCAGAGATTGCAATTAAATATTCAGGCTATATTGAACGGGAAAAATTGGTGGCTGATAAGTATCGGCGACTAGAGAATATAATCATTTCAGGTAAGTTTGATTACGGAAAACTATTAACAATTAGTACTGAAGCCAGGCAAAAATTGGCCGAAATACAACCTGATACGATTGGTCAGGCGAGTCGGATTTCAGGAGTTAGTCCCTCAGATATTAACGTGTTATTAGTGTTGTTAGGAAGGTAATGTTCCACGTGGAACAATAAATTATAACTATGGAGCTTAAGGAGTATGTGCGTACCATCGAGGATTATCCAATCGAAGGTATAAGTTTTAAAGATATTACAACCCTGTTTAAAGAACCGGTTGCTTTTAAAAATGTGGTTGATCAGATTTCGGAACACTTCGAAAATAAAGGAATCACCAAAATTGTTTCGCTTGAATCGCGTGGTTTTATTGTGGGTGGGGCAGTAGCTTATTGCATCAATGCGGGCTTTGTTCCGATCCGGAAAAAGGGTAAATTACCAGCTGAGATTCTTAGTGAATCGTATGAATTGGAGTATGGAGTTGATACCATAGAGATACATGTTGATGCCTTAAATGAAGATGATGTTGTTTTAATTCACGACGATTTATTGGCCACAGGAGGCACAGCGCTTGCCGCTCTTAATCTGGTTCGGCAGTTTAATGTGAAGAAAATTTACTTCTCTTTCATTGTTGATTTAGCGTTTATTCAAACCGATAAAAAGGAAGAATTAGCCAAATACGAGACTCATTCTGTTATTCAGTATTAGTGTTATTATTCAAATAGAGTTTTTCTGATGGCATTAAAAAACGCTGAATATCTCCGGTCTTTAGTTTCTGTTCTTCCTGACTTACCTGGAATATATCAGTATTTTGATCAGACTGGTAAAATTATTTATGTCGGTAAAGCTAAAAATCTTAAGAAGCGCGTTACTTCCTATTTCAACAAAAATCAGCAGAACAGAAAGACAGAAATACTTGTCCGAAACATTGCTGATATTAAACACATGGTTGTTGAAACGGAGCAGGATGCTTTGCTTCTCGAAAATAATCTGATTAAAAAATATCAGCCACGTTACAATATTCGCCTGAAGGATGATAAAACTTATCCCTGGATTGTCATCAAAAATGAGCGGTTTCCCAGAGTGTTTCAAACCCGGAATGTTATACGTGACGGATCTACTTATTTTGGTCCGTACACTTCAGTTTTAACGGTTCGGTTTTTACTCGAACTTTTTCGTAAACTTTTTAAACTACGCAATTGCAAGTTAAACTTATCTGAAGAAAATGTTTCCCTTGGAAAGTTTAAAGTCTGTCTCGAATATCATATCGGTAATTGTAAGGCTCCATGTGTTGGCAAAATAGAACACGATCGGTACATGAAAAACATCGATCAAATAAAGGAGATATTAAAGGGAAATATCTCGGGTGTGATCAGATATCTCAAGGATTTAATGAGACAATTATCAGCAGAATTAAAGTTTGAAGAGGCTAGCATTATCAAAGAGAAACTTGATTTGCTTGAAAAATTTCAATCGCGTTCGACTGTTGTAAGCAATACGATTAGTGATGTCGATGTTTTTACTATTGATGTCGATGAATCATTCGCCTATGTGAATTACTTGAAAATTATCGGTGGGGCAATTATTCAAACCTATACGATGGAGATCAAGAAGGTTTTGGATGAATCAGAAACTGAACTTCTGGAAATTGCGATTGTGGAAATAAGATTAAAAATATTCAGTAATGCCCGGGAAATTTTGGTTCCATTTAAACTGGATATTGAATTGGATGGCGTGAAATTTCAAATACCAAAACAAGGTGATAAGAAAAAGCTTCTGGAACTTTCTGAACGAAATGCAAAATATTTCAGACTTGAAAAACTGAAACATTTATCGGTTCCCCGAACTGAAAAAAATACTGCACGTATCCTGGAAACGATGCAAAAGGATCTTCAGTTAAAAACTCAGCCGGTGCATATTGAATGTTTCGACAATAGTAATTTGCAGGGTACAAATCCGGTTTCATCCTGTGTTGTTTTTAAAAATGGTAAGCCTTTTAAAAAGGAATACCGGCATTTCAATGTCAAAACAGTTGTTGGACCGGATGATTATGCTTCGATGGAAGAAGTAATTTACCGCCGGTATAAACGATTACTAGAGGAAGAAAAATCATTGCCGCAGCTTATTGTTGTGGATGGAGGGAAGGGGCAACTTAGTGCCGGATTAACCGCCTTGGAAAAATTGAATCTGCGTGGAAAAATAGCGATCATTGGAATCGCAAAACGCCTGGAAGAAATTTATTTTCCGGGAGATCCGGTTCCTCTGTATTTGGATAAAAATTCGGAGTCCTTAAAAATTATTCAACAATTGCGTGACGAAGCTCACCGGTTTGGAATTACACTTCATCGGAATAAACGTTCGGCTGAATTTATAAAATCTGATCTTGAAAGTATTTCAGGAATAGGAGAGAAGACGATAACAGCACTTTTGAAGCGTTTTAAGAGCGTTGAGAATCTAAAAAAACAAGGGTATGGTGAGGTGGCAGAAGAAATAGGTGATTCTAAGGCACGTTTAATCTTCGATTATTATAAGCTAAGCTACTGAAATAAAAAGGCTTAAACCTATAAAGTTTAAGCCTTTTTATTTCAGGATTCCGGGGGCAAATAGATCAGTTTCTGTACCTGTCTTCCGTATCAAGCAGGCCCAGGTATGAATTGTACCGGCTCATTGCAATTTTACCTTCTTCAACCGATTTTTTAACTGCGCATTGAGGTTCGTGTGTATGGGTACAATTGTAATACTGGCAGTCATCTAAAAGTTTAAACATTTCCGGAAAATAATGCGAGATTTCTTCTTTCTCCATGTCGAGTACTCCAAAACCTTTAATTCCCGGAGTGTCGATAATGTAACCGCCAAAATCGAGTTCATACATTTCGGAATTTGTTGTGGTGTGTTTTCCTGAAAAATGAGCTTCGGATATAATTCCTGTTTTTATCATCATGCCAGGTTGTAAAGAATTGATGATGGTTGATTTTCCGACACCTGAATGACCTGACATGACATTGGTTTTATTCGTCATTATTTTTTGCAGTTCATCCAATCCAATATTCTTTTCGGCTGAAAGTTTTAAACACTGGTAACCGATAGTTTCATAGATTTCAATCAACGAATTCATTTCTCTGGTTTGTTTCTCGTTGTATAAATCAATTTTATTGAAAATCAACCGACAGGGAATTCGGTAGGCTTCAGCAGAAGCCAGGAACCGATCGATAAAAGTGGTGGTGGTTACCGGATATTGAATAGTTACAATAAGGAAAGCCTGGTCGATATTCGCGGCAATAATGTGAGATTCTTTTGAAAGATTGGGCGACTTCCGGATAATGTAGTTATTGCGTGGTAAGATTTTGTGAATGAATCCGACTATTTGACTAAACTCATTATTATCTTCATTAGATTCAGTCAATTCAACATGATCGCCAACAGCTATCGGGTTGGTACTTCGAATACCTTTTAATCTTAAATTTCCTTTAATCCGGCTTTCTATCAGATTCCCTTCAGTGGTTTTAACCGTGTACCAGCTACCAGTTGATTTAATGACAATACCTTTTTTCAATGTATATTTTTCCTTTAATTTAATTCGTTATACTTTAGCCCTTCATTTTCATTAAATTCGAACCAAAAGTAACAAAAATTGTGAAAAGGATTTTAAGCTACAATGTAAATGGAATCCGGTCGGCTCTAAGTAAAGGTTTACTGGAATTCCTGACTGAAGTGGATCCGGATATTGTTTGTTTTCAGGAAACTAAAGCTCAGCCCGGACAGATGCAGGAATCTGATTTTGTGGCATTGGGATATTATGGTTATGCTCATTCAGCCGTGAAGAAAGGATACAGTGGTGTTGCAATATTTAGTAAAGTTCAACCAGACCGTGTTGTATATGGTATGGAAAACGAAAAATACGATATTGAAGGACGCGTCGTCAGAGCTGATTTTGGTGATGTTTCGGTTATTAGTGTGTATTTTCCTTCCGGAACAACTGGCGGGGCAAGACAGGTGTTTAAAATGGATTTCATGGCCGATTTTCATCAATACCTGAAAGGGCTGCGAAAAACCCGCTCAAAACTCATCATTTCCGGAGACTATAACATTTGCAGGCTTTGGATTGATATTCACAATCCGGAAAAACAACAGAATACTTCTGGCTTTTTACCTGAAGAAAGAGATTGGTTTGCTAGATTTACCGGTGATGGTTATGTCGATAGCTTTCGTGAGATTAATCAGGAACCACATCAGTATTCGTGGTGGAGTTACCGGGCTGGTTCGAGGCCGAATAACAAAGGATGGAGAATAGATTACCACTTGGTAACCAGTGATTTAAAAGATAAAATTCTTAATGCAGGTATTTTGCAATCTGTTGTTCATTCTGATCATTGTCCGGTTTACCTTGAAATGGATTTTTAGTATGCGCACCTTTTTACTGAGTTTAAGTTTGTTTGTTTTTTGTTTTGCTGCTGAAGCCCAATTCCAGAAAGGCTTTCTTGCCGTTAAAAAAGATACCAATTACATCCAAAGCTATTATAATGATTTGATCATCAGAATGTATTCAGGTGAAAAGACACATTCACTTGAGCTGAGTGATTTGAATCTGCCGTATCACTTAAGGTATCTTCCAAACGGATCTTTTAAATTTGGTGCCGGAGTTAATTTCAGATCGTTTGGGATCAGTCTGGCGACGAGACTTCCGATATTTCAAAACAGCAAAATTAAGCACGGCGAAACCAAGCGTTTTGAAATTCAAAGTTACATTTACTCCAGTAAGTTTACGATTGATCTCTTAACATCTTTTCTAAAAGGATATTACCTGAATAATTCGTACACTCATCTCAATTCATATACAGAGGATATTGAATATCAACGACCTGATATTTCATCAGCTAATATTGGGCTTAGTATCAATTATATTTTTAACAATACCCGGTTTTCATACCGTGCTGCCTTCAAGGATACCGAGCGGCAAAAAAGAAGTGCCGGTTCACTGATTGCCGGAGGCAGCATTTTTTCCTACCGGACCAAGGCTGATTCGTCATTTGTTCCACGTGAAATCGATGATGCTTATTTTCTGAAATCCAGAGATATTTCAAAATCAGGTGTTTTGGCGTTATCTGCAAATCTTGGATATGCTTATTCTTACATCTTTTTGAGAAATGGAATTTTCACCTTGTCATACCTTTTAGGTGCGGGTGTTCAGGATAATTCCTTTGGCGGGGTTGTGGACAGTGAGGTTGACCGGTGGAGATTTAGCATGAATAATTCCGGACGAATAGGAATTGGTTACCGGTTTAACCGATATTTTGCAAGATTTAGTTTAATCCGTTCGACCCAATTTACCAAATTGAAATACGATGATTTAGGAATCGCCAATGGAACTAGTTTTATTCAAATTAGCTTAGGTAAACACTTTTCAATGCGGAGGTCAGCTGACAAAAAATAAGGATAATAAAAGAGGCTGTCTCAGAAGTCGTTGGTCCCGTCATCCTGAACTTGTTTCAGGATCTCAGACCCTAAATAAATTCGGGTTGACGGAATTCGCATGTGTTTGGACTTTTGAGACAGTCTACTGATTCGAACTAGTTTATAACTATTATTCCCAATCCAAAATAATTTTTCCGCACTTTCCTTCTTCCATAATCCGGAATGCGTCCTGATATTCATCAGCAGGAAAGCGATGAGTGATTACCGGAGAAATATCTAATCCGCTTGAAAGCATCATTTCCATCTGGTACCAGGTTTCATACATTTCACGGCCATATATTCCTTTAAGAGTCAATCCTTTAAAAATAAGTTTACTCCAGTTGAGTTGTGTTGATGAAGGCAATAATCCCAATAATGAAATTTTTCCTCCGTTATACATATTTTCGACCATATCGTTAAAAGCAATTGCCGATCCGCTGCATTCCAGACCAATATCGAACCCGCTTACCATACCGAGCGATTTCATGGCATCCCTGACACTTTCCTTTCGTGGGTCAATCACTTTGGTTGCGCCCATTTTCATGGCCAGATTCCGGCGATATTCGCTTAAATCGGTGCCAACGATATTCCGTGCGCCGGCAAACTTGCAAACGGCTGCAGCCATGGAGCCAATCGGTCCTCCGATTCCGGTAATCAGTACATCTTCTCCAATGAGCGGAAATGAAAGAGCGGTATGGGTCGCATTGCCCAAGGGATCCATTACCGATAACATTTCATCCGAAATACGATCATCCAGTTTCATTACGTTTGAGGCTGGTACCGATACATATTCGGCAAAACCACCATCCCTGTTTACTCCAATTCCAACGGTATGATCACAAATGTGCTGACGACCCCGCCTGCAGTTCCGGCAAAAACCGCACGAAATATGGCCTTCGACGGTAACCCGGTCCCCAATATGAACGCGTGAAACTTCAGATCCTTTTTCGACAACAATTCCCATGTACTCATGTCCGATGACCAGCGGTGTTTTGATTGTATTTTGTGCCCACTCGTCCCACTTGTATATATGCAGGTCGGTTCCGCAAATCGCTGATTTTTTTATTTTTAACAGCACGTCATTATGACCCACAAGAGGCATGGGAACATCAGTCATCCAAATTCCTTTTTCCGGTTTGATTTTTACAATTGCTTTCATGTTTCTGTTTGAAAAATAAGACATACAATATTAAACTGATCGAAAGTGAAAATAAAGAAGGAAAATCATGTTTGTAAATTTAAAAGCCGCAGAAAATTGATATTTCTGCGGCTTTTAATGACTTTCAGTATTTCTTTTACTTTATTTTTCTGGTTGCCAGATCGATTTCATGGGGTAAATTTCCAGTTTCTTAACCATTAATTCACCGCCGGTATTGAACAGATATATACCATCGGCTTTGTCATTCGAAACATAACACGAACTAAGGACTACTTTCCCATCATTCGCAAAAATTTCAATGGAGCTTCTGTCAATTAGAATATCCAATTTCAAAACTTCGTCAATAGGTTCAACTACCGCTGATTGATTCATGCATGACAAGGTTTGGGTCTTCACATTGTACATGATTTCAGTTCCGTTATTTTTTTTATCCAACCGGACAACAAATCCAAAACTGTCTGCAGTTTTCACGTTAAAGCTTCCTATGATGTGTAAACATTTGCCTTTTACACTGCGAGTCAGGTTTTTATTGAGACCGGGAATCAGGTTTTCATTTTCCCAAACATCACCTTTCTCGTGAAGTTGTTCAATTTCCTTAACCGGTTTTCTAATCAGCTGAATCCCTTCCACGTATTTTTTTAGCGAAAGTTCGCATGGGAAAGTCATCTGACCATTGAACGGCATTCCGGGATATTCTCCTCCTTTCATCCAGGCGATCTGGATGGTTCTTCCATCACTTTCAGGAATATTGCTCCATGTTTGTGTGGCGTAATAGTTCGCTCCGTAGTCGCTTTTCATTTTAGGCGATTCACTGATAAACTTTTCTCCATCAAATGACCCGATGACATAGCTTCCATCACCATCGAACAGAACCCATTTTTTATCATCCGGACGACGGTTTATAGGCAGTTCAACCAAATCCGGACATTCATAAAAACCTGGGATATGATTTTTGAAGGTCCAGTCGATCAGGTTTTTTGAAGTATAAAACGAAAC
Source organism: Prolixibacteraceae bacterium (assembly GCA_035648135.1). GTDB lineage: Bacteria > Bacteroidota > Bacteroidia > Bacteroidales > Prolixibacteraceae > Aquipluma. The sequence goes on along the minus strand of DASRMB010000061.1, from coordinate 56,279 downwards.
TCCTTTTTGTTTTTCATCGTTGTTTGGCCTTCGGTAGAGAACCATAACGTATTGTTTGCTTGCTTCGTGCCAGATAACTTTCGGATCGCGAGCATCATCGGTTTCGTCGAATGCTATGATTGGATTTTTTTCATATTTCTGCCAGGTTCTTCCTTTATCGTTGCTGTAAGCCATACGTTGTCCGCAATGTTGACTGGTATAAAACAACAAAATGGTTTTTTCGTCTCCAGATTGCAGGCCTGTTACATTGTTTTCGTCAACCAGTCCACTTCCTGAAAAAGCAGTGCATTCAACGGAGTCTTTCGAATCGTTATCCGGGTATAGCGCGATAGGCAAATGTTCCCAATGCACCAGATCGGTACTGATTGCATGACCCCAGTGCATGTATCCCCATTTGTTTCCAAAAGGATTGTGCTGATAAAACAAATGATATTCACCTTTATAGAAAACCAGGCCATTCGGATCGTTTTGCCAGTTTTTTTCAGGAGTAAAATGAAACTGTGGCCGGTGCAATTCGTTGAAAATTTGTTCGGGTTTATCGGCAGAGACTGTAAATGAGGCAATCAAAAAAAGGAAAATCAAAAAAGGAAACTTCATAGTTCGTTTGTTTAAGACATCGTACTTCACACAAATATAGATTAATAATTGTGATTATTTCTGCTACTTTTGAATTCATAATTCATATACAAAATGAAGGGAAAATGGATTTTGTTCTTATTCCTGATGTCGGTGGGGGTGAGTTATGGGCAGGGATCATGGAAGAAGACAGGAATTAAATTGCCTCCTCCGGTTTGTTATGCTTCTCCGGAATCGCATAAATCCTTTATCGGGCCACCCCAAAATTTGAAGGCCGGAACTTTAAATAACGTGGTGATTACGGTCGGTTATGTGGGTTTTTCGGATAATGCGAAACAAGCATTTCAATATGCAATCGATATTTGGGAAACTCTGATCTATTCTCCGATCCCCATTCGCGTTCAGGCAACCTGGACGAGTTTGGAAAGTAATGTTTTGGGAAGTTGTGCGCCAACTAATTTTTATACTGATTTTAATTCAAGTCAGATATGGAACTGTTATTACCCTATTGCTTTGGTTGAAAAATGCTGGGAGAGCAGATCAATGCGGTTGATGGTTATGAAATCGCCGCTAACTTCAATAGTAATTTTAAGAATTGGTATTTCGGGATTGATGGAAACACTCCCGCCGATAAGTACGATTTTGTTTCGGTAGTTTTGCATGAACTTACGCATGGTTTGGGTTTTATCGGCTCTTTTTATTCGACAAACAACCAAGGTGGGTATGATTTTCCTGCCGATTTCGACCAGTTTGTTGTGAATAAAACCGGACAAAAACTGGTTGATATACAGCTTTTTGCAAATCCTTCGGTTGCGTTATATCAGAATTTAACTTCAGGATGGCTGGAATTTAATACCAGACTGGTTCAATATGCATTACCGAGACTTTATGCTCCCTCAGTCTGGAGTGACGGATCGAGTATTTACCACCTGAACGAAAATACTTATCCCACAGGAAATGCCAATTCGCTGATGACCTATGCTACGGCAAAGGGTGAAGCGATTCATGATCCGGGACCACGAACAATGGCTATCATGTCATATATGGGATGGAAAAATATCTCCATCAGGCACACTCCACTAAAAGACATGGAGGCGGTTTCCACCCCAATCAATTTTGATCTCAAACTGATCAGTGATTATGATCTGGATCCGACGCAGTTATTTTTAATTTATACTTTGTCCGATTTTTCAGTGGCGGATACTGTTTCACTAAATGCTACAGCGGTCGTAAACAGTTTTAATGGCTGGTTGCCTCAAACCATTACCGGGGAAATTCAATATTATTTTTTAGCGGCCGATATCAAAGGACGCGTGTTTGTTTATCCTTCCAACTCTCCGGCCAGAGCCTTGAGTTTTAAGATCGGAATGGACAATGAAGCTCCCGTATTGATTCATGAACCCATTAAATATTTATTAAGCACCGATCTGACCGCACAAATTGAGGTGAATGCAACAGATAATATCGGATTAGAATCAGTTGTTCTGGAATATTTTGTGAATGATGGAGATATTAAAACCCTTTCGTTACAAAATTCAACAACCGATGTGTATACCGGTGAGCTGAATTTACCTGAAGGTTCGGTTAAAGATGGTGACCAGCTTAGTTACCGGATTGTCGCCACGGACGCTTCAAACCAGAATAACAGAGCAACTTTGCCTCTTACAGGCTTTTTTACCTTCAAAATTATAAGTTATCAGGATCCGGTTGACCGTTATGTGACGGACTTTAATTCGGATGCAGCTGATTTTATCAGTACCGGTTCTGAAGTCGCAACAGCCACCGGATTTGACAGCCTTGCTTTGAACTCGGCACATCCTTACCTGAGTCCGGATACCGACAACATGAATTATAACTTTAGTACGATTCTAAAATATCCGGTTATCCTGAAGACTGGAGGAATAATGACTTTCGACGAAATTGTGCTGGTTGAACCGGGCGAGACAGGTGTGACCTGGGAGAATGAGAATTTCTATGATTACGTGATTGTGGAAGGTTCAAAGGACGGCGGAACTACCTGGAGCGCTCTGGCTGACGGATACGACAGCAATACACTGACTTCGTGGTTAAATCTTTACAACAGTTCAATGTCACAAGGCAACAGTACTGCTGTGCCCACAAAGGAATTGTTTGTTAAGCATGAAATAGATCTGCTGGCCAATGGTAATTTTCAGGCTGGTGATGCCATTCTGATCCGATTTCGGCTGTTCTCCGATCCTTACTCGAACGGATGGGGTTGGATCATTGATAATCTGGCGATTCAGGATTTTGAAACTGCGGTCAGTCCTTCGCTTTTATCTTCAGGAGAAGTTCTTTATTTCCCAAATCCGGCAGCAGAAAGTTTAAATTTACAGATTCAGTCCAAACAGAATATTCATCAATTGTTTCTGAAAATTTATAATTCTTCCGGAAAAATGGTCCGCAACCAATCTTATTCAGTCGAATCCAGCTTATTTCAAACTCAGATTGATGTCAGCTTTTTGATTCCCGGGTTGTATTTGTTTGCCTTAGAATCAGGCTGCGGACAGTTAGTTAGCCGGAAAATTCTTCTTGAGTAAGACCTAATCTGAAAGCTTAACTTTAATTATTTGTTAAGCTTCGGAAGTTAACTTTCAGTAAATTAAGATTTTAATGCCTGTGAGGTTTGCAATTGTGTTTTTTTTGAACCTCAGGATTTTGATTTGAAATAAAATATCTATATTTGCTGACAAATTGAAAGCAAAATGAAACGTACAAGCAACAACAGTTTTTTTTACTGGTTTTATTACTTCTGTTCTTACATCGGGATCGGCAGGTAATCTATTGTTGCTACAAAAGATATTCTACAAGAGGGTCCCGTGTTATACGAGGCCCTCTTTTTTTTACCACATACTGAAATCAGAACAAATGAAACTTACAGTAATTGGCCTGGGACTTATTGGTGGATCAATGGCAATGGATCTGCGTAAGGCCGGATTTGCAACTGACATCACAGGTGTGGATTCAAGCCCTGAAAATGCAGGGGAAGCCCTTCGGCTGGGTATAATTGACCGGATTGAAACACTGGAAACGGCTGTTTCAAAAGCCGACATGGTGATTATTGCCATTCCGGTCGATAAAGTTTTAAATACCTTAACCCGGGTTCTGGATCTGGTGTCGGACCAAACTACTGTCATTGATGTGGGATCGACCAAGAAAGCGATTTCCGAAGCGGTTGAAAACCATCTTAGACGCCGGAATTATGTGCCGGCACACCCGATGTCAGGCACCGAAAATTCAGGTCCGACAGCTGCGTTGGAAGGACTTTTCGAAGGTAAGATCAACATCATTTGTGATCAGGTCAAATGCGGACCGCAACATCTGGCTTTTGCCGAAAAAGTATTTCAGGTACTGGGGATGGATGTCGCCTACATGACAGCCGATGATCAGGATCACAGCACGGCATTTATTTCACATTTGCCACATGCGGCAGCTTTTGCCCTGGCCAACGCGGTTCTCGACAAGGCCGACCGCGAAATTATTTTCGACCTGGCCAGTGGCGGTTTCACTTCAACCGTTCGTTTGGCCAAGAGTTCTCCTGAAATGTGGGGGCCGATTTTTCAACAAAACAAAGACTATGTTGTTGAATCGCTTGAAGTATACATCAGGCACCTGAAAGCATTTAAAAAAAGTATCGAATCTGATCCGGAACAAATGATGGCACTCATGAAAAACGCCAACCGTATTCGCGGTATTTTAGAAGGACAGGGCGATTCGCTCGTTAAAAATGAAAAGACAATCGTTAAACTTTATACCAAATAATAATGGGATTAGAATTAGAAATTAACCCGATTAAGCACTGGTTGCCACAAGTCAACAACCCGCTTATCATTGCAGGACCGTGTAGTCTCGAAACCGAGGAACAAACCATGGAAACGGCAAGAATGCTTGCCAAAGATCCGCGCGTATTCGTTTTTCGTGGCGGAATCTGGAAACCACGTACACGTCCCGGAAGTTTCGAAGGTATCGGAAGTATCGGATTAAAATGGTTGCAAATGGTTCGTGAAGAAACCGGTATGCCGGTTGGAACCGAAGTCGCAAATGCACAGCATGCAGAAGAAGCCCTGAAGGCCGGCGTGGATGTGCTGTGGATTGGAGCCCGATCAACGGCCAGCCCTTTTGTTGTGCAGGAAATTGCCGATGTACTGAAAGGAACTGATGCTGTGGTGATGGTGAAAAACCCGGTAAATCCGGATGTGCAGCTATGGCTTGGTGCTTTTGAACGTTTAAGCAGAGCCGGGATCAAAAACATGGTTGCCATTCACCGTGGTTTCACACCTTTTCGCGAAACAGAATACCGCAATTACCCCAACTGGAAAACGGTGATCGAATTACGCCGTTTGATGCCGAATTTGCCGATTATCTGCGATCCGAGTCACATTGGCGGCAAACGCGAATATTTGTACGATATCAGCCAGAAAGCTTTTGATATGGGCATGGATGGATTGATGATCGAATCGCACCGCGATCCGTCGTGTGCCCTGAGTGACAAAGAACAGCAACTTACTCCGGCTGATCTGGCCAAATTGCTCGACCGTTTGATTATCCGCAACGTGACTACCGACAACAAACAATTTGAAAATCAACTCGAATTGCTTCGTAACCGCATCGATTCCATCGACACTGAATTACTCGAAACCTTGTCCTCACGAATGGAAATCGTCCGGCAGATTGGTCAGTATAAAAAAGACAACAATGTTACCGCATTGCAAATTGGTCGTTTTGCCGATCTGATGGACAAACGCGTCAAGCTGGGTGAAAGCTTAAATCTTGACCCCAATTTTGTTTTGCAGTTGTTCCAGCACATCCACGAAGATTCGGTACGTATGCAGACTGAAATCATGGATAAATAGCTGTATTTGCAGGCCTGTTGGTTTGCCTTAGTCAGCCCGTCATATAAAAAAGGCCGTTCAGGATTGATTCCTGAACGGCTTTTTTAGTTCATCCGGAAAATCGGATTATTCCTTGATTATATCGTGATGTTCGTCTCTACCACAACTACAGATACCCTGATGTACGCAGAGACACCGCCGTGCGTCTCTACCCCGAATCCTAGTTCTCTAACCTGATTACCTCGATTTCGTTTTTCTGAACTTCATTCTGGGGAGAGGAAAACTACGCCAGGGGAAGCTAAAGTTGTCCCGGAACTTGTGGTGACTGGCATTTCGCCGATTGTTCATCGTAATCACTGAGGAGGATTCAAACACCTGTGACAGAATCCAATGAATTCAAATAAAATATGCTTAATACAAACAAAAGTTGAGAAAAGTAATATACATTTGGTAATGTTTACTTGTTGCCCATAATCCCCAACGATTCATATCCCCGAACGTTGCACGGATTTATACGTCTTTAACAGAAATATTTCGGATAGTGTCTAAATTTTCCTGAATTTTCAGCAACAGCTTTTTAAAGGCGGAAATCATGCCTTTTTCGATGGCCGGATATTCGGAGATGTCTTTGCTTATGTAAACAAACATGATAGCTAATTTGAACTCCATGTCGGCTATTTGCTGGTAGAAGGCGGGTTTGTTCAGGCGGTATGCTTCGCGCATGCGCCGTTTCAGGAGATTTCGCTTGACGGCATGTTTAAAATTCCGTTTCGAGGCGGTAAATGCTGCCTGAACCGGATACGATTGAGACAAGTCCGTTTTCAGGAAAACCACTTTGAGAGGATAGGCCAGAAAAGATTCACCGGAGGCAAACAAATCTTCGATTGTTTTCTGGCTGCAAAGTCTCTCTTCTTTATGTAATGTAAATCCTTCCATCGAACTAAAATACAACAAAAAAGGGGAAAATAGATTTCCCCTTCCTGTCGTGTTATATTGTTTTGTTTATTGTCCTTTATTGTGTTTTTTGATGAACTGCTCCAAAGCCATTGTCATCGATGGTGATTCGGCAGTTGGTGCTTCAATATCAAGCCTGAAACCTGCCTCAACAACTGCTTTGGCAGTAGCTGGTCCGAAACAGGCAATTTTAGTCTCTTCCTGTTCAAAATCCGGAAAATTCTGAATCAGCGACTGAATACCTGAAGGACTGAAAAATACCAGAACATCGTAGTTTACTTCTTTCAGGTCAGACAAATCACTGCTCATCATTTTATAAATAATAGCCTTGGTATAGGTATAGCCGGCTTTATCGAGCATTTTAAGAATATCAGGCTGATTGACCTGCGACACAGGTAAAAGGAATTTTTCCTCTTTATGTTTTTTCATCACATCAACCAAATCTGCAAATTTACCAGCGCCATAGAATATTTTCCGTTTGCGGTAAACAATGTATTTCTGCAGATAAAAAGCTGTAGCTTCCGACATACAAAAGTACTTCATGGAATCTGGTATGACCAGGCGGAGTTCAGCGCTAATTCTGAAAAAATGGTCGATGGCTGTGCGGCTGGTAAAAATAACTGCACCATGCTCCAAAATTTGTACCCGAGTCTGTCTAAACTCTTTAGCTGATACACCTTCAACCTGAATGAAAGGGCGAAAATCAATCTGGATGTTGTTTTTTTCGGCCAGATCAAAATAAGGTGATTTGGCAGTTTCTGGTTGGGGCTGCGAAACTAAAATTTTCTTGATCTTCAAGGTATTTGCTTTTAAAATTAATTCTTTCCGACTTAAATCAATAAAAGATTATAAATCAGAAATAATGGTATTATTTCAAGGGTACAAAGGTATAAAATCAAATAGAATATAGGAAATTGTTTGATAAAGAATATTTTGCCCCCCCTGTAAAGCGAAAGCATATAAAAAATAATGATAATCAGAAGACCGCCAAAGACAAAAATTTCGACCTGAGATAAATTCGCAAAGGCAATTGTGACAGTAACCGGAAGCAGAAATAAACCTAGGACACGGTTAAAAACAGTGATGTTGAACAAGTATTCCTGAATTTCCTGTTTCCGTTCGGTTAGAATACCAATGAGGTAATAGATGATTCGTTTAGCAGTAAAATAGCCGGTTACAATGCCGAGACATATCAGGTAAACGTAAAATGAGTTGGATACCCCCAGGTTAATTTTGTACAGCGACAGAAACTGAAATCCAAAAAGAGCCATGAGCATATTGAAAATCAGATCGAGCCTGAAAGAGGCATGTAGCACGTTGAAATACCGCTCGCGAAACAAGCGGCTAAATGTGGAATAATTGACCGCAGATTGAATCAGCTGGCTTAAATATTTGTTGAAAATCAACCTGACAGAGGCAAACAGCAGAAACGACAAGATTAATACTCCAATCAGCCAGTCCGGATTTTTCTGCTGAAGCTTTTTCCCCGGGAAAACAACCTCTACTCCTTTGAGTACCGTATGAAGTGAATCGTAGGGGACTGGCTTTAGCAGATCTTTCCGATAGTCAAATTTGGGGATATAAGTTGATCGGAATTGCGACCATTCAGCGTGGGAGCCAAAGCAAATGACGCTGTCGGGGGCAATGTAACTGGCATTTAGTGAGTCCAGAACGGTAGAATCGAGCAGGTTTACAGTTTGCGATGCCGCATCGTTCTGAAAGGTTTTATTCTCCAAAAAAGCCGGATTCGAATTCAGGTTTGAATTTACCGAGTCTGATTTGATTTGATTCGATTGCATACTGCCAGCCAATTGTATAAGTTTGTGGGCGCAAAAGTAATGATTAATAACTTCTGTTATTTAACTTATACAGGCTAATTCAGTAAAATTAAACATCAATGACTCAAAATATGATTAAAATTTATCAGGCACCACTTCAGGGATTTACCGACTTTACGTTTAGAAAGGTTTTATCTGAAGTATTTGGCGGAATTGATAAGCATTTTATTCCCTATCTGTCGTATGGCAAAGGAAGAGAAATCAAAAAATCACAATTGAGGGAGGTCTTTCCCGAAAACAATACTGCTCTGCGGGTAGTTCCTCAGGTTCTGTTTTCCGATCAGTCTGAATTATTCGATTTAATTCCCATCCTGATTGATTACGGTTACCAGGAAATCAATCTCAATCTCGGCTGTCCATATCCGATGGCCACCAATAAGGGCAGGGGATCGGCCTGGCTCGAAAAATCTGATGCGCTGAATGACATTCTTCATGAACTTTTTGCCAAAGCTTATCCGGTGAGCTTTTCTGTAAAAATGCGGGCTGGCATGTCGAATGACCAGGATGCCCGTGCCATTTTTGATGTTTTAAATCGGTTTCCGTTGGAAGAAGTTATTTTTCATCCGCGCACGGCTGACCAGATGTACTCCGGAGCAGCCAATCCTCTTCTTTTTGCAGAGGCTGTTTCGCTGGTCAAACATCCACTGGTTTATAATGGCGATCTTTGTTCGGATACCGATCTTCAGGAGTTTAGAGTTGTTGCTCCTGAACAAAATGATTTTATGATTGGTCGTGGTTTATTGCGGGATCCTTCGCTGGCGGCACGTTTAAAAGGTGAAGTCTTTGAAGCCAAAGAGCTCCGGAAAAAAATGAAAGAATTCCATGATCAGTTACTGGAAGCCTATGCTGCCCGGCTGGAAGGAAGTGGCCATATTCTGATGAAGATGAGTCAGTTTTGGAGCTATTTCAGCGAATCGTTCGAAAACCCGCACAAGGCAATGAAATTGGTTAAAAAGGCCGGAAGTCTGACCAAATACAATGCTGCTGTGGTTGAAGTTTTTAGGAGCTATTAAGATATTCCAGGTTTCAGGTTACTAATTTACAGTCTTCTGCTGAAAAGAATCACGCAATCTGAAAGTTGCTATTGGTCAACGTATTACGAGCAATTATCTCTCTCGTATATTTCAATGATGATCATAAGTTGTTCCAATTCATTTATTTCCGAAGAACATTCGGGTGCATCACAAATTTTCAGAAACCTTTTTAACGCTTCCCTGTAATCATCCTCTGTAAAAAGTATTTCTTTCATCCCAGTCATCTGTTTTTCTGAATACTCTAGTTTAGATTCCCACACAGCAGAAACGTATAGGTTTTAAGCCGGAATACTGATAATATCCAAACTCAATCCTAAACCTTGAAAAACCATCCGATGCCTGAGCCTGTTGAAGGTTAGTGGGCATCCAGCCAGTTATTGCCTGCATTCATTTCAACAGTCAGTGGCACTCCAATGTTTACAGCGTTTTCCATTTCATGTTTTACAATAGCTTTCATTTGTTCAAGTTCCGGTATCCAGACATCAAAATTCAACTCATCGTGTACCTGAAGAATCATTTTTGACTGAAGTTCCAGGTTTTTCATCTCCCGCCAGATGTTCACCATGGCAATTTTGATTACATCGGCCGCTGAACCCTGAATGGGAGCGTTGATGGCATTCCGTTCGGCCATTCCGCGCACAACCGCATTGGCAGAGTTAATGTCATTCAGGTATCGCTTCCTGCCCCTGATCGTTTCAACAAAACCTTTGCTGCGGGCATTTTCGATGCTAAAATCCATGAATTTTTTGATCTCCGGAAAGTTTTCGAAATAGCCGTCGATCAATTCTTTGGCTTCAGTTCTTGGAATGCTCAAACGTTGCGACAAACCGAAAGCCGAAATGCCGTAAATAATCCCGAAGTTGGCGGTCTTGGCTTTCCTGCGCATATCCGAAGTGACCTCTTCGAGCGGTATTTTGTAAATTTTGGAAGCCGTGATGGAATGAATATCCTGATTGTTGCGGAAGGCTTCAATCATTTGCTCGTCCTTGCTTATAGCGGCCATAATCCGCAATTCGATTTGTGAATAGTCGGCAGAAAGGAAGGTGTGCTGATCGTCGGACGGAATAAATGCTTTGCGTAATTCGCGGCCGTTTTCATCACGAATCGGAATGTTCTGCAGGTTTGGATTGGTTGAACTCAACCGTCCTGTTGCTGCAATAGCCTGATTGTATGACGTATGAAGTTTTTTTGTTTTCGGATTGATCAGCAAAGGTAAAGCCTCAACGTAAGTTGACAGTAGTTTTTTCAAACCTCTGAATTCCAGGATTTTTGCAATAATCGGATGTTTATCCTGAAGTTTATCCAGCGTTTCTTCGGCTGTTGAATATTGTTTCGTCTTCGTCATTTTGGCATTCGCATCGATTTTTAATTTTTCGAACAGAATGACTCCCAGTTGTTTGGGCGATGAAACATTAAACTCTTCGCCTGCCATTTCAATAATTTCAGCTTCAATTTCGATGATTTGTTTCCTCAAAACATCGGCATAGATTTTTAATTCCGAAGTATTTAAATTCACTCCGGCCTGTTCCATATCTGCGAGCACAAAAATCAGCGGCATTTCAATTTCATCAAAAAGCTGACGTGATCCGCTGTCGTTCAGGTCTTTTTCAATGACTATTTTCAGCTGAAGGGTGAGGTCAGCATCTTCACACGAATAATCGCGAAGCTGTTCCGGCTCAGCCTGTCTCATGGTCTGCTGATTGATTCCTTTTTTACCAATCAGGCTTTCGGTGGTAACCTTTTCGAAATTGAGGTATTGTTCGCACAAATAATCCAGATTGTGTCGCGTTTCGGGCTGAATGAGGTAATGCGCGATCATTGTATCGAACAACGGACCTTTAATATCGAGTCCGTAATTCTTCAGGATTGAAAGGTCGTATTTGATGTTTTGCCCGATTTTAAGAATTTTTTCGTCGCCAAAAATCAGCTGGAATTCCTGAACAATTCGGGTTGCCTGCAGGCGATCAGCAGGCAAAGTCACACAATACGCCTCGTGGCTCCGAAATGAGAACGACATGCAAACCAGTTCGGCCATTTGCGTATCTAATCCGGTCGTTTCGGTATCAAAACAGAATTCCTTCTGCACCGATAGTTCAGCTCTAAGGCTGGCTCGCTGTTCAGCTGTTTCAATCAGGTAATACTGATGGGGAACCGTGCTGATTGAATCGAGAATTGTTGTTTCAACAGGATTTGTTGTTTCAACGGTTTTTGCTTCGGTAATCGGATTCGAAAAACCAAATAAGGTTCCCTGTTCAAATTGAGCATCAGCGACAGGTTTTGTTTTTACTTCCTGTTTTCGTATCAGTTGTCTGAATTCAAGGTCAGCAAATAGTTCATTTAATTTCTGAATGTCAGGATCTTCCATGATGAGTTTGGTCTCGTCAAATTCGACCGGAACGTCCAGAATAATTTGGGCCAGCTTTCGCGACATTCTCACCTGTTGTTCAAATTCGACCAGGTTTTCCTTCATCTTACCTTTCAGGTCATCAATGTTTTGGTACAATCCGTCAACCGATTTGTAAGTTGAAACCAGTTTCATGGCTGTTTTCGGTCCCACACCCGGGCAACCCGGAATATTATCCGACGTATCGCCCATCAGTCCAAGTACATCAATTACCTGCCAGGGTTCATCGATCATGAAATTTTCCTGAACTTCAGGAATACCCCAAATTGCCGGAGCCTCGCCACCGCGCGATGGTTTGTACATGAATATATTTTCGGAAACCAATTGGGCATAATCCTTATCAGGAGTCATCATGTAAGTGGTGTAGCCCATCGTTTCAGCTTTTTTGGCCAGCGTTCCAATCACATCGTCGGCCTCAAAACCGGCTTTTTCGAGAATCGGAATATGATAGGCTTCTATAATTTTCCGGATGTATGGAATCGATTTTTGCAAATCTTCTGGCATCGTTTCCCGATTGGCTTTGTATGCTTCGAACATTTCGTGCCTGAAAGTAGGTATATTCAAATCGAAAACAACGGCAATATGTGTTGGTTTCTGATCATTCAGCAATTGCTCAAGTGTATTTACAAAACCAAGCATGGCTGAAGTATTCAAACCTTTGGAGTTAAACCGCGGATTTTTGATGAATGCAAAATACGAACGGTAAATTAACGCATAGGCATCTAACAGAAAAAGTCTTTTATCGTTGTTGTTATGTGTTATCATAGCAGCTTTATTTGGAACTTTAAATTGGGGATTTGGAACTCTCATTATCCGAAGCAAACCATTCGGCGAATGAGTTGCTGGTTTCGTAAAGCCGAACGCTGAAAAGCTCAATATGTTCAGGTAAAAGAGGTCTCACTTTTTCTGAAATATAAATCACCATATTTTCGGAGGTTGGCTGAAACGGAACGACCTGGAGTCTTTCGTACATTTGGCCCAATTCGTTCAGCTTACCAATTTGCGCTTTCTCGTTAATCATCAGCGAATGGTCAAACTGGCCGATAATATGTTCCTGAACTATTTTTTTTAAAATACGAAAGTCAATCACCATTCCATCTTTTGGACTTCCGGCCGACTGCATCGGTTCGCCTGCAACTGTAATCTGCAGTTTGTACGAATGGCCGTGAATGTTGCGGCAAAGGCCGTCGTAGTTGAGCAATGCATGCGACATCTCGAAGCCAAATTGTTTGGTTACCCTGATTTTTGCCATAATTTAAATTTCTGGAGGACGAAATTAGAAAAGATGTTGCAATAAATGGCAAAGCAGAGAGGGCAACTTTAAAATTGTTACCCTCTCTGCTTTGTTCTCAAATTTATTTTTCCAGTGAACCCGGATTTATTATTCGCAGGTACAGCGATGCAGACAGTCGACAATCTGACTCAGTATGTCGTATTTTAAAAAATAATAAGTGTTTTTACCTTCGCGGTGCGAACAAAGCACACCTTTGTCTTTCAGTATGCCCAAATGGTGCGATGTGGTTGACTGTTCAATTCCCAAAAGTTCGTGAATTTCGGTAACAGTCAGTTTTTTTCCACCTTCCAGATGTTTTAAAATGGCAATCCGCATCGGATGGGCAATGGCTTTTAGCATGCTGGCTGCCATTTCTAAGCGATTGATGTCTAGTTCCTCGATATTTATCATGGTTGTAATTTAAACAGATGCAAATATATGAATATTTAAGTTTCAATAAACGTTACAGTTATCCAATTGATAGTTTAGAACGTTTTCAAATAAATGAAAATTAGTTTCTTACAAACTCTGATCTGAAAAATGATCAAATGGAGATGTTTTCGGAAAAAGGTCAATATATTTTTTACTTTTGAAACACTCAAAATAAACCGGAATGACCTCTTTGGATATTATACAATCGCCGATACAGGAAGAACTTAAAAGTTTCGAAACTTACTTCAAAGAAGCCATCAAAAGTGATGTCCCTTTTCTTCAGATCATCATTCGTTATATTCTCTGGAAAAAGGGGAAGCAGATGCGGCCGATGTTCGTTTTTCTGTCGGCAAAAATCTGTGGCGAATTTAATGAGACAACTTATCTGGCAGCATCTTCAATCGAATTATTGCACACTGCTACTTTGCTGCACGACGATGTGGTGGATGAATCTTACGAACGCCGGGGAAGCTTCTCCATCAATGCGTTATGGAAAAACAAAATAGCTGTTTTGGTTGGTGATTTTATTCTGGCCCGAGGAATGCTCAATACACTCGATCACAAAGAATACCGGTTTTTGCATCTGATTTCGCGTGCGGTGAAAGACATGAGCGAAGGCGAAATTCTGCAAATGCGCAAAAGCCGCAAACTGGACATTGACAATGAAATTTATTTCGAAATTATCAGGAAGAAAACGGCTTCTCTGATTGCAACCAGCATGGCGATGGGAGCAGCTTCGGTTACCAAAGACGATGAAATTGTTGAAAAAATGTTCAGGATTGGACTGGATGTTGGAATTGCTTTTCAGATAAAAGATGACATTTTCGATTATCAAAGCAAGGGAATATTGGGGAAACCTACCGGAAACGACATCAAGGAAAAGAAAATTACTTTGCCTTTACTTTATGTGTTAAATAATTGTGAATCGGGCGAACGGAGCAAGATTCTGCGATTAATTAAACGGAAGAATAAAAATCAGGCCAAGGTAAAAGAGTTGGTTGATTTGGTGGTGAGCCGTGGCGGACTTGAATACGCCGCTCAGCAAATGAACGAATTCCGTGAAAAGGCCATTTCAGGCCTCATGGATTTTCCTGAAAGTGAATCGCGAACTTCCTTGATTGAGCTGGTGAATTATACTACCACCAGGCGGAAATAAAAGAACCGGAGAGCAAAAAGTTTAATGAATTATCGTCTTCAACGAATAATACAGAGAGAAATTCGTTTGTAAGGAAGAAATAGGATTACAGTTGTTACGTTGTTCAACATTCCGGCGGGTAATTCTTAATCACGGAACATCGGGAAATTTGTTCGTTTAAAAAGCGATACTCCAACTCGTTCGATATGTTCAGTAGTTTGGGTTCCTGAATACGGTTAAAAATAATCAGGTCAAATTTGAAAGGCAGGAATAAGTCGTCGAGGGCAGTTGAAAGATTAAGCAAGTTGTTAATTGTCAGATTATTTCCTTTTATAGCCAAATCTATATCAGAACCATCCTTAAAACTTCCTTTGGCGCGTGAACCAAAAAGAATTACCTCCTGAATCATTTCGTCAGATTCAAAAATTTTCAAGATAGCTGCAAGATCTTCTGTCAGAATTCCGTAATTATTCATGTTTGGCTAGATGAAAAGTGTACTACCAGCAGAATCAGACTCTTTCTGTAATATCTCTTTCAGATCGTTAAGTAGAAAAATATATTCCTGCCGGATTTGGGCTGCAATTTCTTCCGCAGTAAGCGAATCATAGGTGTGGCTAGTGAGATTCCGGCTCTTGTGCATTCGCACCCAAGCCTTCCCATCCTGAATATACCCATTCTGAAAACTTTGGTCAATTACAGGTTTAGGACCGATAACCTGATCAAAACCTTTTTCTTTCAATAAATCCTGCAAGGTTTTCCATGCCAGTTCATAGGTGTATTCAAAAGCTTTTATAAGCCCCTGTTCTTCCATTTCATTTGGTTTTTCAACCAAACAATATTTATCGAGTCGTTCAAGAGCCTTTAAGTAATTCGAAAATCTTTGCAGCCAGCGAATATCCTGATTCGGTTCCATGCCTATCTTTTTTTCAAAGATAAATGAATTAGAAGTTAATACGGCAGTAAGCATTGAAAAATTTGCTGTATTAAGCAGCTTCAGAATAGAACTTATTTGTTAGATCATTTTCCGGAACACCTTTGTTGAAAAATAATTGGGCAATGTTTCGTCGGTGTTAATGATAATTCCGCCAAGGATGTAAACCGGAAATTTGCTCAATAAAGTTGGGTGATTCTGGATGAGTTTGAGCATTTCCTTTTCAATTTCATCATAAACCAAATGAGTTGTTTTCAGGATAGGAACTTCTGAATTTTTAATTTCTTCAACCTTTGACAATAAACGAAGCGCTAAGAATTCTGGCTGAAATTCAGAATAGTCGGCCGGATCAATCTGATGAATGGAGGTCGATAAAACATGATCCTGAACCATCATTAGAGCACCACAGGTATTGGTGTGGCGGTGCTGTCCAACTCGTTTTACCTTGCCAACTACACCGGTGCGTGAAATCCCAATGTGCGAACCAAAAATGAACAATGCTGCGCCGCCATCAGGAATGTGATCGGAGAAAGCAGTAAGTCCGATTTCGCCAACAAAAGGATATCCAGCCAGACCTCCCATGTTAAAAATTCCCTGGGGCGATGGGAGATTCATTTTAGCCGGATGATGATTTAGTTCATCGAAACAAAATGAAGTTGCAACGATGATTCGATTCATATCAATGCCTTCGCGTTCTGCTATTTCAAGAACCACATTGCGGGAGGCTTCCGACATGGTCGAAAATTCTTCGAAGTATTGTTTTACTATTTGTTGCACAGCTAAAAATGTTAAAATTAGAATATTAGATGCCGGAAGATAAGCTTTTTTGATACTTATTTCTGACTATCCGGTTGACCCCAGCGCATTCGCTACGGCATTAATGGTTTTCAGTAAAATAATATTTTGTTGGTTGGCAATTTCCGGATCGGCCGAATCCTTTTCACTTCGCCAGCTTCGGAGAGAATTTACCTGAATCTGATGCATTAAATCGAGGGCAACGGCACGTAGCTGTGTGGAGTGAAAATGATTGACCCTTCTCTTTTCAAAAGGTTTTACGAGTAGTTCTGCAAGCAGGCTTTGTGTTAGATGATATTCGTTGAGTATGAGTGGCAAAATATCTTTTTTGATTTGTTTGTCATCGACAAGTGATGCGTACAATTCAATAACTTTTGGGTCGGTGGCTGCCAATCCCGAATCAACGTTGGTAAGTATGTATCGCACCAGAGGATGTGAGACCAACAGTTTTTTTAGCAGTGCATATTTTTCAGGATGATGTTCTTTTAACAATTTTAGAGTACTGCCTACGCCAAACCAACTGGTAATGTTTACGCGGCTTTGCGTCCAGCTAAATACCCACGGAATAGCCCTGAGATCTTCCAGTGATCGCTGGTTGGTTCGACGCGAAGGCCGGGAACCAATTTTACTGGTTTCGATGACATCAATTGGAGTCGCATTTTCGAAAAAACGAATAAAACTCGGATGGCGGGTAAGCGCATTGTAAGAATTAAAACTCTCGTGTGCCATAAAACCGATTAGCTCAAAAAGCTCTGCATCATGTGTTTCGGTATTTAGCAAAGTATTTCTTAATGTTCCGGAAGTAAGTAATTCAATATTATAAGCCGCATTCACTTTGTTGGCATATTTTCGTTCAATGGTTTCACCTTGTTCGGTAAGCCGTAATTTGCCGCATAACGATGCTGGCGGAAGGCTGCGTAAAAACCAGTGAATTGGTCCTGCGCCGCGACTGATGCTGCCTCCCTTTCCGTGAAAAAACCGGATCTCAACACCATGCTTTCGCCCAACTTTGGCTAATTCGTATTGAGCCTCGTACAAATGCCAAAGACTCGATAAAATTCCACCATCTTTATTGCTGTCGCTGTATCCTATCATTACTTCAGCAACCGGTTTGGTATGACCTTTTCTTTGCATTTGGAGCCGGAGTGTATTTTGAGTGACCGGATGTGCCAGAAACTCGTCCATAATTTCAGGAGCACGGTGCAAGTCATCTATGGTTTCGAAAAGTGGAACAACCGGCAATTGGCAGGCAGGACCATTTGGAGTCTTTTCGTATAATCCTGCCTCACGGGCAAGCAGGTAGAAGGTGAATAAATCGTCGACTTTTTTTGTCATGCTAACGATTAGTGAACCGAGAGCATTTGAGCCATATTTCCTGATATGTCCGGACAAAACACCCAAATAGCCTAAAGCATTACTTGTTTCAGCCACACTTCCGGAGTATGAATAGGTAAATGGCCTGTACTGGTTTAACTCCTGAAGTAAAAAGTTTTTATCTACTGTATCCCCGTCGTTTATGGCGAAGTTGTAACTTTCATGATCTTCAAGCAGACCAATAATCGCTTTTTGGTAAAATGCGCTGTTTTGACGGATGTCCAGATGAGCCAGATGAAAACCAAAATTTTGGACGAAGCGAAGCGCTTTGTTTACTTCGTTTATAGCAAGAGTGGGCGCACCCCATTCAGAAAGTGCTTCCATTAGATTTTCCAGATCTTCTATCAATTCTCCTGAATTGGTGTAAGTCCAGGTTGTTTGCACAAGCATCCTGTTACCCGATGTGGGTTCTTTTTTTACGGGCAATTTTTCGATGAGTAAAAGCACATATTGCTTAAACGGTTCGCGCGTTGCCGATGTAAATCGCGAGTTTTCAATGAGATCAGGAATCTGTTCCTGCATTTGATTTTTAGCCAGTCGCAGATTTTCAGGAAGAGAATGTTCTGAAGTGTAAATGCTCAGGCTGTCAGCCAGCGTAAGCAATCGTTGACGAACAAGGCTCAGCGCTTCAGTTCGTAACCTTTCCAGGGTATATTTTGTAATTTCGGGTGTAACCAGAGGATGTCCATCGCGGTCGCCGCCTACCCACGTTCCCATACTTATTTTTGGCATACTGCGGTAATTGTGGAGTGCCTTTGGCTGAAATCCAATTTCCTCCCAGGCATGTGCCAGTTGTTTATCGTGCAGATCGAATACATCCGGAAATACACTGGTCAGATAATGCAACATGTTTTCCAGTTCCGTTTCAACCTTAAGTTTTTCGAGGTAAATATCATCGATAAACCACAGTTTGGTCAGTATCTCTTTTATTCCGGAGCGAATTTGCTGACGTTCCAGGTTGGTGTACATCGGATTTTCGAGCAGAACCAATTGCAAATAAAGTTCCCTGTAATATTTTAAAACTACGGTTCGTTTGGCTTCGGTTGGATGCGCCGTTAAAACCGGCTCCAGTTCGAGTTGCGAAAGCGATGCAATTATTTCTTCCTGAGAAATGCCGGAATCTTTTAATTCAGAAAATGTTTGCGCCCAACTTCCGTTTACACTTTCTGCTCCTTGTTTTTGTTGCTTTGCACGCCTTCCCTGAACCGCCCAGTTAACTTCGCATAAATTAAGAAGTTGAAAACTAATCGAATACAGGTGAATCACTTTTTGTTCGTGTTCCGGTTTAGGAAGCGATACCTGACTGTTTAGCCAGGGCAAATAGGGAATATATTCGTTAGCATTGTTGGCTTGCAGTACTTCTGCCAGGCATTCAAGTAAGAAATGAAGATCAGAGTATGGTTTTCCGATCTTTTGAATATTGTCTTCTAAAACAGGGTGCATATTGATTCGTTTTGCCCTTTAAACATCTGGGATAGATTTATTGTTGTGTTTTGACAACTTATTTAGTTAAATCGCAAATCTGGTTTTCAGGTTTAATGAGGTAAGTTCTATCATTTTTTGGAGTTGAATGTAAAAAATGAAGGTTACAAAACCGACTGCAAATACATGGTCTTAATCTTCATTATTTTCAGGCAATTCATTCATTCGTTTTGCATTTAACGGAGAAACGATGCTTTTACCAATATTTGCTTCAATTTCTTTTCGGGTATTCCCAACAATTGAACCACCTCGAGAAGCAACTTTTCTATTATCTTCAGCTGTTTTTGGTTTATGTTCTTTCGAAATTTCGGTCGTGGTAGCTTCTGCCAAAGTATTGAGTGCCAATTCAAGATTTGTCATATTATCCCGCAAACTTTCTTTCTTTAATCCTTTGTAATTTTTGTATTGTTTGGTCGTTAGACCCGACCAACCATTGGTAATTATATCAGTTAAAAAGGCAAATTCCTGACCTTTTTTAACACCTCGCACCTCCCACTCATCAGTCAGTTCTTTGCGTACTTCAATGCTTTTGAGCCTTTGATTAATCCAGTTGTTCGAATATCCTTTCCTATGGTAATATTCCAGCATCCGGTCAATTCCTTGTTCCGGATCGTCAATTTCATCCAGACGTTCGCGGGCAATTTGAGCCAGCCACATTTTGAACGGTTCAGCTTTTGGGGACGGAATCGATTGTATCAAACGGAAAAGTTGCTCAACATCTGCCACATCGGTTAATCGCATTTTACCATCAGGAGCCTCCATTTTCAAACCGTTACAATTTGTAACGGTTTGGTTTCCTTCAGCCAATAGTCTCTTCTTTAGTACTCTCCAATAAACTTGTGGGTTTTGACTTTCAGTAAGAACAGCAATGACATCTACGATAGATAAATACCATTTTTCCTGATCGTTATCCCAAATAGTTCGAACTTTTTTGTCTTCGAAAAGTTTCAGCGTATTTTTTGCGGGCATAATAATTACTGTTTTTGAATGGATCTGCACACCGTTTGATTAAATTTCAACTAGGCTGGTTATTTCAAATATAGGCAATTTGGTAGATATACGAGCATAAAAAAAGCTGTTCCCCTTTCGGAAAACAGCTTCAAAATGAAATTTATAACAGATGTTAACCTTTCTACTTCAAAGAAGACAAAGCAGCTTCGTAATCAGGCTCGTCAACAATTTCAGGAACCTGTTGGGTATAAGTTACTTTGTGATTTTCGTCTAATACAACTACCGAACGGGAGTGTAAATTAGCCAATGGACCGGTTGAAATTTCCAGATTGTAATCTTTTCCGAATTTTCCGGCAGCAAAGTCTGAAATAGTGATTGCATTGGCAATGCCTTCTGTTCCGCAGAAACGAGCCTGTGCAAAAGGTAAATCGCGAGAAATACACAGCACTTTGGTATTTTTCAGATCAGCAGCCAGTTTATTGAACTGACGCACAGATGCTGCGCATGTTCCGGTATCCAGACTTGGAAAAATATTGAGAACCAGACGACTTCCTGTGAAATCTTTCAGTGAAACTTTAGATAAATCGTTTTTTACCAATTCAAAATCAGGAGCTTTTGTTCCTTTTGCAGGTAGTTCGCCTATGGTTTGAATTGCATTTCCTTTGAGCGTAATTTGAGCCATGATAATATGTTTTTAATGATAATTGATTTTGCTTCCTATAACAGCTTCGGATTAAAAATGTTTGACGCTGTTGCCGGTAATTTTTTCGAGCAGGTTATTGGCCAGTCGGCTTGCACCAATGCGGAAAAGCTCTGGAGTCAACCATTCATCGCCCAGTATTTCCTGAACAATCGTTAGGTAAAGCATTGCATCTTCAGGAGTTACAATACCTCCGGCTGGTTTGAATCCGATTTTCTGACCTGTTTCCTCGAAATGTTGTTTGATGGCCAGACACATCACAAAAGCAGCCTCAGGAGAAGCGGCCTGTGGTAATTTTCCGGTTGAGGTTTTGATGAAATCAGCACCGGCTCCGATAGCCAGCATGGATGCCTGCCAGATTTGATCGACATTTAAAACTCCGGTTTCCAGAATGACTTTCAAATGAGCGCTGCCAATGGCTTTTTTAATGGCCGAAATTTCGCTGATGCAGGTTTCGTAATGACCGTCAAGAAATGACCAAAGAGGCAGTACAATATCAATTTCGCTGGCTCCGGCAAGAACCGCCAGTTGAACTTCTTCAATTTTAATCTTTGTAAATGTCATCGACGAAGGAAATCCTCCGGCAACTGCAGCAATATTGACATTCGGAACTTTCAGCGTGCTCTTTACTGTATGTGCCATATTCGGGTAAACACAAATGGCAGCAACATTTTTTAATTCCGGAAATGCTACCGAAAAACTATTCACTTTTTCGGTAAAAACGGTTACTGAACTGATTGTGTCAGTGGAATTAAGGCTTGTAAGATCGATGCACGAAAGTGCAGTTTCATGCATTTTGCGGGTACTGTTTTTCGCGGCATTTTCGCGTATTTCTTCCAGTTCAGATTGAATATCTTCGATGGATAAAGGACAGGATTCGATGGTCATATTTTGTAATTTAGATGTTTTGTTGTAATTATTTCAAGGTAAAGACGCACGGCAGTGCGTCTTTACCTTCAGGATTTTATTTCAGTTTTTCATTATTCTGATGACGATCTTTATCTCGGAGTGTTTTTTTTTCCATATTTTTCAGGAACGCATCGTTCAGATCGACTCCGGTTTGATTGGCCAGACAGATCAACACCCAAAGCACATCGGCCATTTCGTCGGCCAGATCCTTGCTTTCGTCCGACTTTTTGAATGACTGATCTCCGTATGTCCGGGCCATGATCCGGGCTACTTCACCCACTTCTTCAGTCAAAATGGCCAGATTGGTTAGCTCGCTGAAATAGCGGACACCGATGGTTTTGATCCATTGGTCAACCATTTGCTGGGCTTCAGGGAGGGTGACTTCGTTTGAGTTCATCTTGTAAATTTGCGTATTAAAAGTAAATATTGTCATTGATAGTCATTCTTTGTAAAAAGCGAAACTACGATCAATGACGACAAACAACTAAAAGTCCCGGTTCTTCGAATCCAATATGATTGTCACCGGGCCGTTATTCACCAGCGAAACTTCCATTTGTGCACCAAAAACTCCGGTTCCGATTGGTTTACAAAGTATATTGCTGAATTCGGAAACCAGTTGCTCATAAAGTGGAATCGCTGTTTCATGCCGTGCTGCACGAATGTACGATGGTCGGTTTCCTTTTTTTGTACTTGCCTGCAAGGTAAACTGGCTCACTACGATGATTTCACCACAGATGTCCAGAACGGAAAGGTTCATTACTCCTTCTGCATCGTTGAAAATCCGCAGATGACAGGCTTTTTTTACCAACCAGTCAATATCTTCCGATGAATCAGCATCTTCGATTCCAGCCAAAATTAAAAGTCCGGTTTCAATCTCAGAAACAATTAAATTGTCAACTTTTACCGAAGCTGAACTTACCCTTTGAATTACTAATCGCATTGCTCCAATTTTTAGCAATATTATAAAAAACAAACGATCTTTCTTTTGTTTTCGATGTGTCTGTATGATACAATTTCTGTTTCAACTTCTCAAATATTGGTTTACTTTTGCTTTCATGATCACATTTTGCATCAATCAATCTAGTAACGATCCGTATTTTAATCTGGCGGCCGAAGAGTATTTTCTGAAGAACTTTCAGGAAGATTTTTTTATGCTTTGGCGCAGCAGGCCTTCGGTGGTAGTTGGCAAACACCAGAACGCACTTTCCGAAATTAATCACGAGTTTGTTCGCGAAAACAATATTCCGGTGGCACGGCGGCTTTCGGGTGGTGGAACTGTTTTTCACGATCCGGGAAATGTGAATTTTACCTTTATTCGGAATGTGGAAAAAATTTCCGAAGTGAACTTTAAGGTTTTTACTGTTCCGGTTGTTGAGGCATTGAAAAAACTGGGCGTTGAGGCATATACGACCGGCCGAAATGATTTGCTGATTGATGGTAAAAAAATCTCCGGAAATGCAGAACATGTGCATAAAAACCGGGTTCTGCACCACGGCACTTTGCTGTTTGATAGTCATCTGGGAGCTCTGAAAGGCGTACTGAAAGTTGATCTTTCTAAATTCGAAGACAAAGCCGTACAATCGAACCGCAGCGAAGTGACCAACATTGCGAATTATCTTCCGAATCCGGTTTCTGTGGAAGAATTTACTGATTTTATTTTTAACGAAATCAGTTGGAATTATCCGGAATTTCAGGTTTATGAACCGACTGCTGTTGATATTGAAGCCATAGAAAAACTATCTAACGAAAAATACCAGACCTGGGACTGGATTTTTGGTTATTCGCCAAAGTACAGGTTTACCAATAAACTGGAAACTGAAGGTGGCGAAATCGAAATCAATTTGCTTGTTGAAAAAGGTTTGTTGTCTGAAGTTTCCATCTCGGGTGCTATTCTACCCGAAATCAGCCAAAATATTGCTGAAGTGTTGTTGGGCTGCCGGCACGATTTTGATGCGGTGAAAAGGGCGCTTGAGTCAGCATCTCAGCATGAATTCTTATTAATAGAAAGGATTCTGAATGCACTGTTTTAAATTCAACTGAATAGTCTCAGATTTCTCAGGTTGTATTTTTAATGGCGGATAATTTTTTTGCTTAAGTTCGATCCGTTTATTTGGACATTTAGCAGGTACATTCCTTTGGCATATCCGGATAAATCAATGGTAAATTTATTGGAATTGATTGTGGTATAGTATTTTTCCTCCATCAATTTCCGGCCTTGTAAGTCATAGACAACAACGTCAGCAAATCCGTTAACTGGATTAGAGATAATCAGGTTAAAAATACCCGTTGAAGGATTGGGATAAACTTCGATGGAATTGCTTACAAGATCGATTACTACATTTCCATATACAGCATTGTTTCCGTCGAGTTGCAGCCAATATTGTTCTCCTGAATTGAGAGTCAGGTTTTCAATCCGGGCCGTGTTATCCGAAGCCGAACGGTTATCATTCGCCCCAACCATGGTGTACTGACTCGAACTACCCGATAATATGGAACTATAGGAAGATGCATCGTATACGGCAATCTGGTCGTCAAAACCAGCTGTGTTGATGGTGAGCAACCCGTTGGATGGTGCGATAAATGTAAACCAGATTGAGTTGTTTAAAACGCTGTCGTCGGCAGTTTGGTCCGGACACCAGTTGTTAGCGACCAGGCAGCCGGACGAAGAAGGGTAGGGTTCTTTTGTTTCGACGGTGGCGCATTGATTGGAGTATCCGCTGTTTCGGCCTAATGACAAGCTTGATGCATGGGCAATATTGTCGTTAGGCTGAATGATCACATGAAGCAATATGCTGTCGGATGCCGAACAGCTGCCGTGTGTCCCCGTTACTTTTACCCAGGTGTCGAATGATTCTGCTCCATTGGCAGAGTTATTCAAACTTAGAAATAAGGTGTCGGAACTAACTTTGGTATCAATGAGTTCTGTTTCCTCAACGGTAAAATTGTATGTAAATGCCCCGCTGGCAACCATCGAAAATGCGGCCAGATCGCAACCACAAACAACGCTGTCTGTTCCCATTTCAAGAAACTGAACATTCAGATTGCTTTTGGCCAAAATGTAGTTATTCAGGCTTAATTCATTGCTTCCGTAATTGTTTGTTGCAATTAGAGTTACTGAATAAATGCCGTCTTCCAGAAACACGATTTGAGGATTTTGGGAAGTACTGTCGGTCCCATTGGCGAAACTATAGGAAGATGGGGTAAGCTGCCAAAGCCAGTCTGATGGATTGTATATACTTTCGTCGGAAAATAAAACAGGAGTGTTTACACAAGCTTCCTGTAATTCGGCGCTAAAATTAGCTAATGGAGGTCTTTGTCCCATTCCATCCAGAATTTCGGTACCTGTGTTTTCAGGATCAAGCCAATGAGCCAGCTGTTTGGAATAGGTTGAATTGTAATTCCACGACAACGAAAATTTTCCGTACAGCGATTCTGTATCCGAACCTCCATGCAGTTGTCCGACAATCCGTTTATTTTGGTCAAAAAGAGGGCTACCGGACGAACCTGACTCTGTATTCCCCACTTCAAATTGTGCCAGCCAGTGTGTATTCGATTTGGTGGTTGAAATAACCTTGCCGGTATCGTCGGTCCATTCGGTCGAACTGGGGTCGCTTATGATTGGGTCATTATCAACCGCGATACATTTTGGTTCACCTTCCGGATGGTGAATACAAACACCTGAATCCGGACTGTTTCCGCTGGCATCCCATCCGGCGTAATAGGCATTGTATTCCGTGTCAGGATATTCGTTTAACAACAACAATGAAAAATCGGAATAGGTACTCCCTGATTTTAAGGTTGCACCAGATAAGGTTTGGTTTTCAGAGGCATCGGCAGAAGTACAGGTAGAATTTTCGTAGTTGAAATAAGTAACCAGTGTATTTGCTACCGATTCGGTACTGATACAGTGGTTGGCAGTCAGGAAATAAGGTGTCTCATCTACTCCGACATTGTTTATCAAAGCTCCCGTACAAAAGTATGAATAGCGTGTATCGTTAAAAGTCATCCGGCATACACAGGTTTTCTCTTCCTGCCAATCGTCTCCCTGGGGGCAATTGATGCCGATACGAGCCGCGGCAATGCTTTGAAAGTTGACATAGGCCTGAGATACTGACCCAATAACCAAATCTCCTGAAAATTCAGTAGACGATGGCTCAAAATATTCGATGATCAGATTGTTTTCGGGGAATTCTGCGATAGGTAACCGATGACCTGAATTATTATTATGGCTGGTAAATGCTCCTCTCAGGTTAGATTTTGAAGTATTATAGATAAAAAGGCTTGCACCTTCCGGGAGATTGAACGTTTTAAAGAAGAGACCAAGCGAGAAAGCATCTTTCGACTCAATCTGATATTGCCAGATGTTTCCTTTATTCTGAACTACGGTTTTAATACCTGCTTTTTTTATGTCGATATCGCAGGACTGAATAACTCCATACCGGTTGTCAATACTGAAATTTTTGTCTTCTTCGAGCATTTGTTGCACATGCACCGAATCCAATTGTAATACGGGGATTTTAACTGCTTTTTTGAGAGACTGCTTAAAGCTTTGAGGGATTCCCTTCACCCTCTTTTGAGCATTCGTTTGGAGAGAACCGATTGCAAAAAGGAAAATGAGATTTAAAACAAACCAACAGCGGTAACAACGTTTCATAATTTCTATGTAAAATAAAAACCCCCATGCAGCGATACTTTTAACAAAGGCACTTATGGTTTCTTTTGACGACAAAGAAACGTCATTTTCACACAAAAAATTGTTTTTTTTTAGTTTCTGTGGCTACCTCATCACCTTAAAGCTTACTTTTCCTTTGCCAATCCGGTCGTTTCCCGAAAGACCCTGAACTTCAATTTCGAAATCGGATAATACCTTTCCGGCAGTAATGTTGAATTCAAATAGCCCGGATTCATCCACTTTTTGCTCCGGAATCCATAGCAATGTTGTGCGGGTATCGCGTTTCTGTTTCACTGGTTCAGTCGGAAATACATTTGGGATTCGATAAATACCGTCGTATTGACTTGTGTGGGTTTCATTTTTGACAATCGGTTCATTGAGTTTTGCGCTTTTCAGAAATATTTCAATTACTCCCACTGAATTTAAACCGGTATAGCGTTGAATATCCATTGGGTTGGTCGAAATATTGATGTGATCAATTTCTGTGGGAGATAGGCTTTGAATAGAAGAAATATCGGTTCCCAGTTGTTGTCCGTCTAAAACCAGTAAAGCACCACCCTGATAGTTGAGCGAATTTTCGGATCCGTAAAATACGATCTGATTGCTCATTATTTTATAAGGTTTAATCGTTTTTATCACATCCATGATATTGGTTGATGTGGATAACATTTTGCGCTGATTATCTATTGCTATGGTATTGTTTTTTATCAGTTTGGGTGCTCTGGGGAATAGTTCCCCGTTATTCCTGAAATAGTTTTCATCAGCTACCTGATCGATGTTTAATAAAGTGTATTTCTTAACGTTTTCTGTAATGAATACAGAAATCTGACCTTCGAAATTTTTGCTTAAAACTACTTTCAATTCATGCTTCCCTTCCGAATCAGTAGCTTTTGCCGTAAAATCTTCCGCATTAATCGTATTCAGGTTTGGAAACGAAAAAAATCCTTCGGCATTGGTGGTGGTGGTGTGCAATTGCATGGTTTTGTTATTCACCAGACTTACCTTGGCTTTGTTGATTTTATTTTCGTTTTTATCGGTAACAAAGCCAGATATCCGATTGTTCCCAGCATTAAAATCCGGAGCATCCGGATTAAACCGCCTGATTTTTCCCCAATCGAATCCTTTAACACGATTTGCAATCAGAAATACATCCATTAGTGCTGAATTACTGATTTTGCCCTTTAAGGCTCCGGAGATTAACGAAAATGGGGTTTCAAGTTCTGAACCGATCAGCAAATATTCATCAATTTCCTGCCTGTCGGTTCCCTTTCGGAATTTGTCGGTAACTGCGACGACAATATTTCCGGATACAGGCAGGTTATCTTCGTCGGTCAAACGAACTTTTACGTTCATGCTTTCGTCGGGTTGCAGGCTGGTTTTCCCGGGCACAATCTCGATCTTAAGTTTTTGATTTTTGTCGTGATAAATAATGCGTTCGGCCAGCAAGTTTCCTTCTTTCGTAAATACAGATAACAGGTTGATACCCTGAGGCAGATTTTCTGAAGGAATTTTAATTCTGCCAACAGCATCAATTTCCATATCACCAGCCCAGTAGAGATTGCTACCCTGAGTCACGGTGAGCGCGATGGCATGTTTTTGTTTATCGGCAAATATTAAATTAGTCAATAGATATTCGCTATCGGTTTTTACCAGCGATAATGCAAGTCCATTGAGATTTGGGGCAGGCAGTTCAAACGACTGATTCTGGCCTGTTTTTCCCGAAAGTACAAGTTTATATTTTTGCTGTTCGTCGTTTGTTACCGCGAAAAGGCCGAGACCTTTGGTGAACGTTTTGACAGTTGTTATGGGTTTCCCTTCCTGATTCAGGATTGAACCCTCTATCTCAACCGGTAATCCCCATTTGTTGAAGGCTGTAAAACCAATTTTAGTTGGTATTCCGGTGGTCAGATTTCCACCTTCAGGATAGAATTTGATTATAACAGGATCGAGATCGGTTGGAAGAAATACTTCATGTTTCCATTCTTCCCTGGTATCTGTTAATTCGCAAATAAATGGTTCACCGTTGGTTTTGTTTGGAATCGTAATAGGTATCGTTATCCTGCCATTTGCATCGGTTTTGAGTTTCCCCTTTTCAACGATTTCGGTACCATTTGTCAGCTGATACCGTAACCGGGTGTTTTTCTGAATCTCACCCGAAATATCGTGGAGAATCACCCTGATTTCATTTTTTTGTCCTGAAAGGAAGATACTGTCTTTCGCTGAAGTTTCAGCCACGTATTGGTTGCTGTATGTCGGATCAATCTTCAGAGGTGTGCACGATATTTCTTCCGGAGAAATATGCGCAGAGGTGTATGCAGCCAGAAAATAGGTATCTTCTGGAAGGTCTTCAGGAAGGAACAAATCTCCGGGCGTTGAACCAGTGTTCAGCCTGAAGATGTCCTGTAAAACCGGAGTCCCTTTTTTGTCGTAAAGTTTTACGTAGAGTTCACGATTTTCTATCGGTAAAATCTGATTGTTGGCATTGGTAACAAAAGCACTGAACCAGATGGTTTCTCCGGGTTTATAATGGCCTTTATCAGTCATTATAAAAACTTTTTCTCTGGGATGATAGCTGAAATAGCTGCTTATCTGCTGGCTGATTTTGGGAATTGGACTTTGATCCTGTGCCGAAAGTGCCGTTCCGGATAAAACAATAAATGCCAATAAAGTTAAAGTTTTCATGTCACTTGAATTATTTTTTAGGAATAATGTGCTGATCCTTTTTAGTATTTTGGAATAAGGAGTCGTTTTTCCGGGAATAGCTCCGAAGCGCTTTCCGAAGATCTTCAGACGGCTTGATCGTGTTGTAATCGCCCCAAAAATCTTCATCGTAGCTGGTTATGACTTCGGTGAATATATCTTTGGAACTGAACAGTTCGTTCTTTTTCAAGTGAGTTCCGTCATCGGTTTTAAAATCAGTAATCAGCAATTCTGAAATGCTGTGAAAAGTTGAATTGATCTTGTCTTTTTTGCTTTTTACTTTAAAAACGATGGATGCGCGTGCAGTACTTAAGTGCCATTTATTGTTAGCCCGACGGTAACTTACGTTGTAATCAACATTGATCGGGCGGACGTAAAAGTCTTTGGGTTTCTTCCTGATCAGGGATTCCTGCGCAAATTTTAATCCCGAACGGCTGAGGCTGAATTGAGCCTGCACCAAAGCAAACGTCGACATATCCACAAACAATTTACCTTGATAACACGGGTAATCTATCTTTTCTTTAGGCTTAAACTTGATAACATAGGTGTCCCGATTATTAAATTCAATGATTTCTTCGAGCGAGTATTTGTAAAAATCGCGGAACTCGGGGTCAAGAAACGAATCGAGCGTTTTTACAACATCGAGTTTGGTAATGTAATACGGACCGCCCTGGATTTTAAAATCGACATATTGAAACGGCTTGACATCTAGACTTTTACGTCCTTTGATGAATTTAACCTTATCCTGCGAAAATGTGCTCTCATAGGATGCTTTCCGAATTTCCATCAGAGCTTCGGCAACATCGATGAACTTATTATCCTGTTTGAGTACTTCGCGGTAAAAAGAGGTCATAATTTCCGGATCGCGTGGGTAATTCAACGATATTTTGGAAAGTATTTTACTCAGGATTTCCTGTGGATTGATAATAGTTACTTTAATTTCTTTCAGTAGAATAGCCGTTGGCTGAAGGTAAATGATAGAACTGTCATTTACAATTTCACTGATTGGTTGCTGGTATTGTCGATATCCCAGGCACGAAACAACGATGGTGTCTTGTTTCATGGATTCCGGAATTTTCAGCTCAAAATCACCATCGATGTTCGAAATGGTTCCGATATTCCTTCTTAAGACCGAAATACTGGAATAAGGCAAAACATCCTTTTCTTGCCGGTCGATTACCCGTCCTCTGAAACTGATAATTTTCGGCTTTACTTCAGTAATCCCGGATTCTTTTTTTTTTTCTTCCTGAAGTTCGGAGTTGGAAATAATGATCTGGTCTCCAAGTGCTTTGTAGGTGAATTTCGAATCAAATAAAACATCCAAAGTTTCCTGAATGGTTTTATTGGTGATTGAAAGATCTGTTTTTACATCCGACTCAATTAATGAAGCATCGTACGAAAAAAAGACTTGTGCCTGTTTCGATATTTTATCGAGAATTGTTGCAATCGATTCGTTTTTAACCTGGAGGGTAATTTTTTTGTCCAGTACGGAATTGTTTCCCTTTTGTCCGAAGGTTAAGCCATACGACAAAAGGGAAACAAGTAATAATAGTCCGTAAACTGGTTTCATCATCAAAACATTTTTTTCAGGAAAAATTCGGTTTTAACTTGTTCTCCGTTCCGAAGAATGGTCAATTTAATTCTTTTGTCTTCCTGACTTTGGAATAGCAAATTTATATCATTTAACGTTAATGATCGGTGTCCCGTATTGTTTAATGAAATAATCTGGTCATTCTCCTGAATTCCGGCGTAATAGGCCGGCGAATTTTTCTGGATATTGCTTACTAAAAAAATTGGTAATCCTGGCATCGGATTTATGATTTCCAGTCCACTCATGTTGTAGTTAAAATCATCTTTGATATCACTGTTTGGCCTTAAAATCAGGCGCTTATTCGGATAGTCCATGGTGACGTAAAACCGGCGGAGTATTTCTGCTCCAAGTGTGCCGTTCCGGTCATTTTTACCAATAAGCTGGTCTACCAATTCATTTTCAGGAAAGGCAACTATTGGCTCGTAAAGGACCAGAGGCCCAACCCATATCGCTCCGATTCTTCCTTTTGTTCCATACAAATCACCGCTTAATCCGCGGCCTAAAAATGTTTCGATGTGGTTTTCCGGAAGCGATATCCTGTTGTCCGAATTGGTCGACAACCAAAGAGCATCACTTGCACCAGTATCAACAAGTAATTTTACCGGAACTTCTTCGTTTTTATCGGTTACAATGCTTGTTCTCACGAAAGGTTTATTCTGCTCGAAGGTGAGCGGAAGAACGATGTCTTTATCCTTTTCCTTATAAGAAAAATATTCAGGCTTGATTAATGTGATTTTGTGATTTGAATAATCGATTTTAACCACGTAATCTTTGAACAGATTAAAGCCAATCAGACCATGAACCGGAATTCCAAGAATATGCGAAATCTGGAAATTTTCGTTAATCACCATGTGTATTTCCTGATTATAGGCCACCATTCCGTTAATGTTTATGGTGTTATTTCCTGAACGGTATGCCGTTAATTGTTCCCCTTCGCCAAGTCCCTTAACATTGATAGGTTGCAAATAATTCAGATTCAACTTGTTCACGAAAGGCAGTTCGGTAATGATTGGGTATCTGACTCCTGTATCAAGAATAAAATTAAGGGTATCCGAATTGTTTATGGCTACCGGGATGATAATCAGGTTACTTGATGATTTGAAGTTGATTGTTATCGATTTCTTTTTTGGATTATCGAACACAAAACCACTTTGTGTGCTGTAATTTCTGATTTTTTTATCGTAGTCGAGACTCTTGTCCATTGGAACGTAGTCCCTTATAACCAGGATATTATCTTCAATTTCGAAAAGAAGGTAGAAATCTTTCATCAACTGATCGAGCACATATTTAATCGGCTTGTTCGATACGTTCAGATTGATGTTTTTCCCTTCAATTAGTTTCGAATTGTAGGAATAATCGAGCTTGAGGTAGTTGCAAATCCGTTCAATTACGTTCGAAAGAGATTCGTTTTCAGCATAAATGCTGATGTTCTGGTCGAGAACGTTAGGGGTTTGATCTGTTTTTTGCTCCTGTTTCGTATTTTGCCTGGTATTTTGTCTCTGGCTGTAAGAAGAATATGGCAATAGTGTAAACAAAACACAAACTATGACAAATAATAAAAATGGTATAATTCGAATTGTTTTCATGGCATCTCAACAATTAAAGTTAGGATCGCATCTTTAAAATATACTGCCCATCAACCTTCTGAGCCTCGATTTGAAACGTATTTTCGATGACTTTCAGGATAAAATCAAGTGAGTAATTATTAAATTGGGCAGTGAGTAGCAGCTCGTTTAGTTTTGGATCGTCTAAACGGATTTTTATTTTGTATACCTTTTCTAAATTTCCAATTACTTCACGTAGTGAAGTCGCCTTAAAAATAAGGTTGCGGGTCTTCCATGCAATAAAGTTAGGATTCTGGTTCGTGCTTTTAAGCAATGTATTGCTTGCATAAACCAAAGTTCCTTTGTCGCCGGGAGCCAGGATCAGTTCTTCGGTTTGCAAGGGTTTAATCATCTGGTTTAAAACCTGTACTTTACCTGTCTCGACAATTACCTCCACCAGTTTTGTTTCCGGATATGCACTTACATTAAAGCTGGTACCAAGAACTTTGATTTGTGCTTTCCCGGCATGAATGATAAAAGGTTTGTTTTTATTAGGTTTAACTTCAAAAAAAGCTTCTCCTTCAATGCTTACCTCGCGGATTTTTCTGCCAAATCTCTTTGGATAGCTTATTTTGGTCTTGCTGTTTAAGCTAACCAAAGTTCCGTCGGGCAGTGTAAACGTATTTAAAACCTGATCGGAAGCCGATATTTCCATCATCACAACAGATGTTGAAGGAGTATAAAGAACTTCATAGCCGGAAACCAGAAGCAATGCAGCAAACAGGACAGCTGCAGCAATCCTGTATAGCGGATTTGAAATGAACTTCCGGATTTTTGTCCGACTGGATGAAACTTGATTGTGAATCCGGGATTCTACCTTTTCCCACGCCCGATCGGATGGGTATTTTTTCAGATCAAAATATAAATCAACCTGTTTGGTCATTTTCAGAAGTTGCTCTCTTTCGATTTCATCCGAAAACACTTCTGACACAACAGACGGTTGATTTTCCTCTGTGGGTTCAAGGTTTTTGTCGTAAATCGATTTTGCGATTAACTCCCAATTTTTATCTTCTATCTGATGATTTGTTTTCATACGTCTATATGACATTAAAAGGGAGGTTTAACCCTTATTGGAGGTGCCCGATTTTTTTAGGATAAAGAAAAGCGTCATCAAATGGTTGCTGAAATCTTTTAATTCTTCACGTAAGTATTTTAACGCAAGTCCCATCTGAGCCTCTACCGTTTTAATTGAAATGTTTAAAGTCTCCGCAATTTCCTTGTATTTCAGGCCCTGTTCACGACTAAGTCGAAAAATTTCTTTTCGTTTTGATGGAAGTGAATCGATACTTTTTTCAATTCGCTGAATCAAATCAACTTCGATGTAGTATTGTTCAGGATTTATTTCCTGATGTGCTGTTTCGAGTACCATGCTGGCATATTGCTTTTTTATTTTCTCATGCTGAATCTGGTTGAGGCAATGGTTTCGGACAGATCGAAAAAAGTAATGTTTGACAGAAGATTCAATGTTTAAGGTTTTCCGCTTTTCCCAGATCTTAACGAACATATCCTGAACTGTTTCTTCGGCCAATTCGCTGTCGTTCAGGTATTGTCGGGCGAAATGGCACATCGATGAATAATATTTCCGGAACAAGGTCTGAAATGCCCGTTCATCGCTGTCCCTAAGTTTTAAATACAGTTCTCTGTCTTCCATTTGATCCATAAGTTCCAGGCTAAAGGCGGTAATTTTGAGAATTAGGCTAAAGGTATGAAAAAAAAGAAAATTGCTTATGATTGATCGCTTCTTCTGCTTATAAGCAGAAAAGTAATGCTTCCGACCGAAGTTTATATTGTTCCAATTAGGTTAGGAAAGAGAATTAATGGAGATTTTAATTCTAAGTTAACGTGAAATACGATAATCCTGAATTATTAATTGCAGAGATGTTGTTTGTTGTATGTTTCTGTTTACCAGCAAAATGCATTTTAATTACCGTGTTTAAATCTGTTTTTTTTTGTTGATTTCAGGAGGTGCCAGATATCGAATAATGGAAAAAAGACTAATTTTTAACGGAAATCCATTGTGCAAAGGAATTTTCCATTATTTTTGCAGCCTGTATACGAAGAAGCCCGGATGGCGGAATTGGTAGACGCGCTGGACTCAAAATCCAGTAACAGCAATGTTGTGTGGGTTCGATTCCCACTCCGGGTACTTTTTCAAAAGAACAAAACCCTTGTAATCAAACGATTGCAAGGGTTTTTTGTTTAGCGAGTAACAAACTGGTAACAACGTTCAACATTAGTATATAGAAAAGGATCATTCCACCTCAACATTCAAAGTTTTTCTGATCCTTTCCAGGCATTTGTATTTTTGATTCCTTGCACTGGCTGCACTGGCATATCCAAGAGAACTGGCAATTTCATCCCAACTAAGGCTTTTGTAGTAGTAACTTTCAAGTAGTTGCTTGCAGGGATCACCAAGTTTTTCAATGGCACTATTTACATTTTCATAAATATCAGGTGTATTCTCAAATCCGGAAACAGTAATGTCTATATTTTTGTAACTGTATTCATCTGTGATTGGTATTTCTCTCTTGTTTTGTCGGAGTTGATCCATCCATAAAAATCGACAAATAGAATACAGGTAAGTACTCGCTGAGCATGTCAAATCAAGTTTTTTAGTATAAACTTTTTCAATAAGTATAACCAAAGCATCCTGAAAAATATCCTTAGCCATATCAATAGTCCCGGAGTTCTGGATAACCAATTTCACAGCCTTTGGAAATTCATATTCATACAAATCGTTGAATACCATTTGATTTCCTGACAATATGCCACTGAAAATCTTTTGATTTTCCTTTAATATCCTGTCTCTCCTTTCAGATTCGGATAAACGAACCTTACTGAACATTACATTGTTGTCTTCAAACTGAGATTCCTGCACTAATAACAATCTCTGCTTTCTGATTTCCTCCTGTTCTTGATAATATACAAACGCCTGTTTGCAGAAATTGCTGAACCTGTCAATTTGTTTCTGCCGGAAAGAAAGGTAAGTTGACTTTAATATATCGGAAAGCGGAAAGCTACTTTCATTTTTATCTTCATTCAGCCAAACATTTAAATTCTTATCGGCCAAGTCCCATTGATTGTTTTCCAAGTCCATGATTAAGGTATTTGTTGTCTTTTCAAAACTACTTTTAAAATATTCTAAAATGGAGGGTGACATTTTATTGTTTTCAGCATTAATAAATGAACTCACTAAAAGTCACATCATGGGAAATACAATTCATTACGTTCTTATTCTCGATCAGAGTGGTTCAATGAACAGTCTGAAACGAGAAGTCATCCTTAGCTTTAATGAGCAGGCTGATATGATATTGAAACTGAGGAAAGAGGAACCAGATTCAAATATCAAACTTACACTTTGCACGTTTAACGATACGGTTGATTTCAAATTTATTGACCAGAATGTTGATCTAATCAAGAAATTGACTGATGAAGATTACCAGCCAGATTGCTGCACGGCCTTGTATGATGCAATTGGAACCTCAATTCTGAAAATTACTGAATTGTTTGAGCCAGGTGATCAGGTATTCTTTGCCATTTTCACCGATGGACTTGAAAATGCATCTAAGCACTACCGGGCAGAAGATATTAAGTTCAAACTTGAAATAGCTGAGAAAAATGGATGGGATGTGAAGTTCTTTTGCAGGTATGATGATAAGCTGTTTTATCAAAGCCGGTTAAATCTTTCTGAAAAATATGTGGTTGGAATTACCCTTGACAAAGCTGGATTGGAAGTGATGGATAATGAAATACGTTTTCGCTTAAAGGAAATGGTGTATAAGCAAAAGAAATCATGACTGATCCTCTTATCCAGCAAGTCCCAGAATGTTCAATGACCTGCCAGACAAGTGATTTCCAAGAAACCATGAAGTTCTTAAGCAAGGCTATTCCAAAGAAGAAAGACAGAATTTTGTACAACTGTGAAATGACAATAAAGACCAATGAGGTCGATTTTGTTGTAATCGGTGCAAGCAAGGTGATTTATTGCAATGCAATAGGTCCGGTTAAAGTATCATTGCCTTTCTGGTATCTAAATGATATTGTAAAGCGTGTTACAGCATATTATATCACCTTGGATATTACAGAAGGATTCCTGACCATTGGCAAGTTAACAGTTGAGGCAGATACCTGTTTTTTTCAGGATGATTCGATTCTACGAAGTGTAAAGCTACCAATTAACTTTACTGTGGCCGACCTCCTGAGAATAAATGATCGTTACACTCCGGAGGAAATAACATTTAATAAGCTTGATGTATTGATCAAAAAAAATATTCAGACCATTAGTCAAGATGTTAATAAAATCGCTGTACTTTTAAAGAAGTATGGAATTACCCGGAAGGAGATACAGGAATTTGTCTTTGAAAGAATAAACTATAAATCCCAAACGCCAACCAACCATGAATAATCCGATTGATTTTAAGAGTCCTACACACAAGCTTCCAGACATTCTGTTCAAAGTTAAATTACAGGAGGTACATTCCGATTTCCGATTTCCGGCAACACTGTTTACCTTGCCTGTTGGTACACCCCATTACCGGGCTGTTGTCAATCAATCCAACGGGCAGATCATTTCAATTGTAGGCAAAAACTACCAACTAATCAGCAATGAAGAAGCGATTGAAATGGGTAAGCAAATCTTTACTCAATTGTATCCTTCAGTAAAGGGTAATGAATTAATCCCTTACAAAGTGGTGGCTCCCAACTCAAAAGCCTCTGCATACATTGACCTGATTCATGAGAAGGTTAATTTCAATGTTTGGGATCAGGAAACATGGTTGCCATTTCTCCGGACATCCAATAGTTATAACCGTTCTGTTGCCTTGTCGTTTGAAATCGGGTTTGTCAGGAAATTGTGTTCCAATGGTGTGCTGTTCAATAAACAGTCGATTAAACTGAAATACCTTCATAATAAAGGCAACAGGGTTGATATAATAAGTGCTGCAAACCAGATAAAATCTACTTCCGGTTTATTTACTGACCAGTGCAAGAGTCTAAAAGATTATCCAATTCCAAAAGAACTCATGTTTGCTTTGGTATGCCAAATCCTGAATATCAATCTTGAATTGCCCAATAAAAACCAGTTGAAGAAGAAGATGAACTCACTCCAAAATTTGATCGAACTGACAAAGATTCTGACAATAAGATATACCAAAGAATTAGGCTCAAATGCTTATACCGCTTTTAATGTGGTTACTGATATTGTTTCACATCAGGATGAATACAAAAACCTTACAGGCTTTCACTTTAATGTTCGTTCTTTTTTTGCCAAACCAACCGACTGGATGGACGATTTTTCAAATAAGGCCAAGGTGAAAAGCTTTGTTTATGAAGATTATCTGAAAGAAACCATTGATAGTCTGGAAAGAATCAGGAAACACACAGAGCTTGAATGGGTGGTGAATTAAATCGTACAGAAGTCTATTGATTGGTCTGAACTTCAACTTTTTCAATCAATGCCGAAGGTGTAATATTTAAGGCTTTGGCCAATTTGAATATGGTTGTGATTGTTGGTTGACGGAGGCCACGTTCAAGTAGTGAGATATAAGTCCGGTCAAGTTCACAATATTCAGCAAGTTTTTCCTGAGAGAGTTTATTTGCCACTCTCAGTTCACGTAATACTCTGCCAAATATTTCAACAACCATAACTCAGACTTTAGTCAGAGCGAAAGTGAAATATTTCAGAGGTTAAATCCACGGACTATAGTCTGAATATATTATATTTGATAGTTTCCATTAAAATAAAAATTTATGAACAAAACATTCATTTCCCTACGCTGGTTATCAATGCCATTTGTATTTGTAATTGTTTTATTATTAGCTACAGGTCTATTAAATTATATCACCAAAATCTTCAATCCAAATGACACTTCTGATAATATTATAATGATGGTTGCCTCTGGATTTGGGTCGTTTTTTGCAATTAAAGCAAGCTTTATAATTGCTCCAAGCAAAAGCGATAATGTTCTTTATGGTATTTGTGGTTTTGTGGTTTTCTTCTATGGAATGGCATTTTGGAACTCTATTATTAAGGAGCAATATTCGGATATTTGGGGTTATATTGGAAATATCATAGGATTAATTATTGCCTTTTATTCTATAAAATTAGTATTGTCACAAGATAATTAATAGTAATAAAGTACCAAAACAAAGCCCATCAGGAAGTAACCTGGGCCAAAATGAAAATGAAAATGATAGTAGAATGTTTAGGTGTAAATCCTAGGATGAATTCTTATTATTTGAAGACCAAATTCTATTACACCAACTAAATAGTAGTATTCATTTGTACTAACTCTACTTTGCAATTGTATTTTGTGAAGTTTGAGTTTTAAACATATTGTGCATTAATGATCTCCTTTCATTTGGACTATCTTCTTTTGGCTCCTCGACGGTAGCTTTTTTAGGTAGAATATAGGGCAGTAATTTAATGATATATTCAGCTTTTTCCTTGGGTTCAAGCCGATTCAATAAGCTTGGTAGGTGTTGTATTTCATTGGTTACAAACTGTGTAATCATTTCCTTTACCGTTCCCGATAACTTGTTTGAAGTCCCTTTTTGCCTTCCTCCGGTTTTTATTCCTTTAGCCATTTTGATGTCTAATTAGATCTATTTTAGATAAAAGTACCATCTTCTATTTTAATTATCAAATATTTGGATAACAATATATTAACAGGAAAATAAAGAATAACTATCAGAAAATAAACTGGAATAAATTGAATATTCAAGATTCAATATGAGTCAAAAGGTTGCTGCAAATTTCCATTTGCCAGCTTTTCAAATCAGAGGTGTTTAGAGGAAGTTTTAATTTGATCAATGAACATGGATAACTTTTACCCTCGTTTTTCTCTGGAGAGAAAGAGCCATTACTTGAATCAGTTGAATCACTCGGATATACCAAAGCTGTATGAAGTGAATCAAAGTATTTGGTATACACATACATCTGTTTTAAATCATCATCAGAAGGACGGGTACCATTCAAAACCTTCCATTTGGTATCAAGAATATATGTTTCTACTCCGCGCTGTATGACAATGTCTGGGATCATACCTACTTTAGTCTTTTTCTCAGACTCCCAGAATGCTTTTTTCACTTGCCCTTTAATTAGGTATTCTTCTGGAGCATATTTTCTCAGACTGGACAGAACAAAACGTTCCCATAAACTATTCATATCAAACATGAGTGCCAATACATGATTATGACCACGACTAATGTCCGGATGGTAGTTCATTAGGAATAACCGGGCGATATTAATTGCCTCCCGATATGATTCAGTCTTACGGTTATATTGTAACCTGGTGAAAGTTGACTCGGTAACAATGATGTCATTCATTTCCGGAAAGTTCAACAGTAATGAGCCGATGCGGCTTTGTAAGGCACTTGAGGTGTTAATGTTCCGGACCAGCTGCAATGCTTTATAGACAATTTGATTGAAAAGGTTTTGCCGGTCATAAATTTGATGATTCACATAGAATTGCTCCTGATGAATCAGGTTTTGTTGGATGTGTTTGGTGAAGATTAATTTCCCTTTCAATGCCAGGCTGTTCTCCTCTTGTCTGCGGTATTGTTTGATTAAACCTTTGTGTACCAATTTCTCGACTTCGGCAATGAATATTTCAAAATACAGATCGAGTATTGAATTTGATTGTAACCTGGTATCTGAACTGGAGGAAGCATGAACATTTAATGTTTTTACTGTTCTCAGCATTCCGATAAGC
Organism: Prolixibacteraceae bacterium; assembly: GCA_035648135.1. GTDB lineage: Bacteria > Bacteroidota > Bacteroidia > Bacteroidales > Prolixibacteraceae > Aquipluma. Next base: position 16,362 of record DASRMB010000061.1, on the reverse strand, counting down.
AGTTTTCTCCAATGTCCCTGGTCATTCGTTTGATCCGTTTTGGGTAGCACTTCAATAACAAGTGAGTCAACCTGAATAATCCCCACATATTGGTTGAATTTAACGCCGTTGTGTATAAGCGAGAAGTATCTGGTTCCTTTGTCTCCAAAGTACCGCTGAAGGGATAACAGGTGCCTTTCTTCAAAGCATTCAGAATGTCCAAGCTTTAAACTTTGATGCTCATATACGGTGATACTATGTTTGCAATTAGTAGTCATACTTATGGATTAACCATTTCCTGAACTGCCTTTACAAATTCATCTTCAGTCCATGTTTGTTTTAATCGGTAAACGGGTTTTTCATTCAGTTCATCCACTGCATCATGGTCAAACCTTGCAAATATATTTTTTGTAGCGGCTTCTGTTTTTTCAAAAAAGGCTTCTCCCAAGACAAGTCCAATTTTAGCGATATCACCGTAGAAATACTCCTGAAGCAGTGGTACAATATTCTGACGGAAAACCTTCTTTAAATCGGCTAGATTACCCACTGTAAGGAAATAGCTGTGCCCGATCAAATGATCCTTATCCAAAAGTTTTTCAATTCTTGTATTTATTGTTTTCATTATTATTTCAAGAGTAATGCCTTCAATGATTTCATTCTCAAGTTCCGGAAGATCATACAGGGGAGGCATCTCCAGAAATGTAAAACGTCTTCTGAGTGCAGTGTCCAAAGCTTCAACACTTCGGTCTGCTGTATTCATCGTTCCAACGATATAAAGATTGGCTGGGATTGAAAAATCTTTCTTTTTGCTATAAGGTAGTGTAAGAGTGAGTGCCTCCTTATTTCCAAAGCGTTTGTCAGTTTCGATCAGAGTGATAAGCTCGCCAAATATTTGGGCCACATTTCCCCGGTTAATTTCATCGATGATAATGACATAGTTTTTTTGTTCTACTTTACCGGATTCCTTCCCATCTGCAAGAAGTTGTTTTAATAAGGCTTCATAATAGGGCTGAAGTCCTCCTTTGATAACTTGATTCTCTCCGGCATCATACATCGACTTTAAAGTGTTGATGCTTAAACTATGCTTGCTCTCTCCACTGTTCTTGTCAAAAAAAATGGTACGCTCATTTACCAGAACAATGGTATATGAGGACTTCTTCATTTTAACAGTAATCGATTCATCCTCATTTAAAGGAGATAAGAATTTAATCCAGACATTCTCAAATAACTTCTTACCCGTTTGAAGTTTGGAGTTTTTGTAATTTGTAAGGGCATCATCAACAAGCGATTTAAAGACTCCTTTTTGAACTTCATAATGTAATTGCTCGTCAGCTTCTATCGGTTTAATCCCTTCAATAAAGTCCTCATAACTCATACTTTGATGAAAGGTAGTGAAAACAACTTGTCCGGAATCAACATACGATTGAAAGCGTCTTAGTATTTCTTCTCTATTTTCATCGCTTTCTTTTTCAATCACTTCTAGCTCTTTACCTTCAACAATAGCCAAAGCATGGTTTATTGAGTTGTAAGTCTTTCCAGTTCCTGGAGGACCAAAAAGAATCTGATTTAATGAATGCTTCACTTTGGTTGAAGGTTGTGGAATAGTTGTGACGGTACCCCCCATGATCGCCAATAATCTTTCATAATAGAAATTGTATTCCGGAAGATCTGATTTATATTTGGTAATATCAGTTAAGGTTTTCATAACCATTTGGAAATCTGTTGTCCAGCTACCCTTAAGCTTCCATTCAACTTCTCTGATACTCTTGTATTTCAGTCTGTTTGAATCATACCGGTAGCCGGAAGTTATAACTCCATATCCCAGTAATTTAGTTCGACCGGTTTTTACTATGACAACATCACCAACTGAAATATTATTTGTAAAATCGTCACCTGCCATTGCATCATTATACATTAACCCAGGATTTTCCAAATTTGATATCTCCTGAAGTTTTTTTGCTATTGATGATTTATCAGGATAGTTTTTTAAATCACCGATACTATCCAAATTTAAGCCTATAATATTATTGGAATAAAACTCTTCCCACATATCAGCACCGTGTCCGGGAGCATATAGCCAGTATTTTTGTGGGATAGCTGATGTTGTTGTAGGCTTATTTTCTGGATTTTCTTCAACTTGTTTATTCACCTCCAATAATTGATTGGCATAATCAAACATATCAATATCTCCTGGTCTTTTTTCAAGTAGCTTTTGCTGAAGCTTATAAAATTTATTTTCAACTTTTAATTTCAGATTTTTGGCAATCTGTTGAAGCATTTCCTTTTTATATATCGGAATCAGGCTTTGATCAGAGTACATAAATGCAATTTTCCATTTATATGCTGTACCTAAATCCAACTTGTCAATTTTTTCAAATTCTCTTGTTTTTGAAAAGTTGATAATATCAACTATGATCGATCTAATTTTTTCAAAAGCCTCCGTTTTGGTTATCCCATACTTTCCAACCCATGCATAATCACCTTCTGACTTATAAGCTGCTCGGGTTTCTTCTTTGGAAGTATCAAACCTTTTAAATATTCCAAATTTAAAAGAAGAACCTCCCCAAATACTTCCCAGATCTTGAGTTTTACTTTCCAACCAATGACAAAAACTTGTTTTATCGATATTGGTATATTCATCAAGTGTCATTCTTTCAACTCTTTCAAGAGGCCACTCCTGTAAAAACTGTTCTAAAATCTTGTCGTTGTTGTTCATTTTATTGAAGGTATTTAGAAAGGGTGCATTTCATTATAAACTCAAATCATTTTTGGTACAGTCCTGATCAGAAATTCATAAAGGTATTAACAGACTTGATATGGCTGGAATATTTTAGAAAAATTAATTTACCAATTCAATTGGGACTTTAAAATAATTGAATTGACTGTAATCAATTAAGCTGGCAAACTGGAGTTGTCCAACAATAATTGCAGGATGTGTATAATATTCACGGGAGAAATCAAGGATAATTTTATCATCAAATGAGAAAACACCAGATAGTTGATTAAATGCTTCCTGAGGAAATAAGAATGTTTTTGCAAACTGATTAGCTTCTTCTTCCTTTTCTTCATCCTGTGGGCTGCCTTTTAGATTTTCAAGAAAAATCTCTTTTTTCCCATGTTTTAAGATATGGCCAGCCTCGTGGTAAAAAGCAAACCAGAAACTATCGTTTGTTTTATACCTTCCGCTTAAATGTATGATTGGGTTTTTCCCTTTCCACCAGGTTGCTCCGCTAATAGGTGCTTTGGGAAGGCAAGCAGTATAAAGAACGGCAACGCCACATTGTGCACAAATTGCTTGAATTTGTTCTTTAAAATCTTCTGGCTGAAGAACAACCAGCTCTTTTATTTTGTGTAGTGCACTTTTGAATGCAACAGAGTCAAATTCAGGAAGATTTTGTCTCGATGATTTGAGTTCTCCGATCCTCATCCAGGCTGAAATAGCATGGGGACTTTGTGTATTTGCCAATGATATTTTAAAAGCTGCCGATACCGCTTCAGTCAAATAAATTTTATTCCACTGTACTGGTGTGGCAACACTAAAAAACTTCAATAGAGAGTCAGATAATTCTGTTTTGTCTTTTGTTTCAGGCAACCATCCCATTTTTTTTAATGCCAGGATAGGAAATTGTTCCATCCAATCAATACAAGTTACCAGAAATTCCTTTTGCTCAATTTTAGATAGTTCCAGCTGGTATTCACGTTCTCTTTCTATCCAGAAACTTGCAGGAATGCCCAGTACCCGTTCCAACATGACTGCCGTTTTGATCGTAATGGGTTCACGGCCTTTAATAATATCGTTTAGTTTTTCTTTTGGTCGACCGATGCGTTCTGCCAATTCTGCCTGCGACATACCAATTGTATCGATAGTTTCCTGAATGGTATCGCCTGGAGGAGAGAGCATCTCTTTTAGAAGTTGTAATTCGGTGCGCATTGCTGAAAGGTTTTATGTGGTCATTCTATCCAATTATCCTGAACGGATTAATGGTAATCTTCGGTTCCCAGTATTTTTATGTCGGTAATTCTGATACAGTCGATACTGCTATCTTCTTTTAGCGGGATGGGATTGTGGTCAGGTTCAAAAATAATCCGGTAATTTCCAGAAATATCAACAGCAAATTCTCCCTTTTTCTCCCCTTTTAGTTCGTGACATCTGGCAGCAGGAATCGTTTTTAGGTGTTCTACATTATCAATAGCAGAAAGCTCTTTTATACGCTGATTCACCTTTTTAGCCATTTTGCCAAATGCCTTTTGCATTTCCTTTGCTACGGTTAATTGTTTTTCGAGTTTATTTGTTTTGTATGTTATTTTCACTGCAAAGATAATAATATTAACGGAAAAGGTTAATGAATATATATTAATGATTAAATTATTTCCCATCCCTCCCCTTCGGTTCTGCGGCAACATTCAATTTCTCTTTCAGCCTTTTACTCTTCCCACCTTTCTCCAGCCCGGCTTTGGCTAGTTTAATTTGCTCCAACAAATCGCGGGCATCGCCATCGGTAGAGAGTTGATTCACCAGCAGGTCTTGTGGCAACTGCTCGTTTCTCTCATTAGGTAGTGTCTTCTATCAAAATAATGTATTCCTTTGGCTCATAAATTCCTTTTTAAATTCTTATTTCTTAAAACTCCGGATTACTTCCTCCTTATCCAGCAACGGAACCGTTACACTATTCATCATATCCCGGTTGCTTCTGATCTCAACGGTCTTTTTAAACTTTTTGATTTCCAGCTTTATTCCCCATACATTTCCTGAATTGGGGCGGTTGTCCATCAACGCAGGGGATAACAGCTTTCTAATTGCACTCAATTTGCAAAGGCAAAACATATCTGGTACAATTCTAATCAGAAAGTCGCATTGGGTTCTATCTGGAATCTGTTCAAGGTTGGCCTGCCGGATGTCAATCCAATAACTACCTGCCTCTCCGGCAGAAACAGAAGGAGAGAGCAAATACTTGCCGGTTTTTACAAATAGTGTGGAATTGCCAACTTGTTGATAACCCAAATCCTTTTTGATCAGATCAATGTTGTGAAATCGAGTACTTTCAGCCATGGTTGGAAGGTATATTTTGTATTAGTAATCTATTTGTTATTAAAGTCTAACTTCAAATAAGTTTTCATCTATTCTGTTTATCTCAATCGGGTTAGTGTCTAATTCAAACGTTTTACTGCCTTCTTTGAGAACCGTTCTGGAGGTTCTCATGTTATTTTCTGTAATGAACTCCAATAATTCCTGCTTCACAATACCATATTTCTCTATTGAATTGGGCTCCAATAAAATTCTATTGTTTTTCACATCCTTCCGTACCAATCCATTTATAAATCTCGGTCCTAGAATGATTTCTTCAATAGCATTCATTGAGTAGTTAAATTTTCTGGCATCAACTAATTCAGGATCAACTCTAAATGGAGGGAACGACATTCTTCTCCCCATTCCTATATATCTCCATTCCTTCTCATAATCCCAATGAACTGACTTTATATTTGTCATGTACAGAAAGGCTAACCTTTCATTAACATCTGATAATTTGATAGGGGACCAATCTGTTTTATAATTTACTGGAAATGGGCCATACATATTTTCATGAAAATTATTCAAATTGAATTTTACCGCAAATCCATGATTAGAATTGGCATAATGAGCCCACATGGTTTGTGAATGAATATTTTCAGATAAGGAAATAACTCCAAATCCTCCATAATAATTAGTAGCCTTATGTAAGGCAAAGGTTTCTCTATACTTTTCAATATCTTGAACTATTTCAGCTACGGTATGCCATTGACTGTAAAATGTTATTAACCTCTCATTTGAGATGTCTTTCATGTCAATAAGCTGTTCCAGACAGTCAAAATCATCATTCAATTCAAATCGAGATGCAGCATACAAATAATTGTTTTTTATTGCATCGATATTCAAATGGGATAAATTGTAATATTTGTAAAGAAACTCAGGAGTATCTCGCTTATCTTCAGGTACTACTTTCAGAGTTTTATTCATTGGTTGGCTTGGGTCAAAGGAATATTCCCATCCATCAATTACAAATCCATCTGGTTCCATATTTGAAATTTTTATTTATTTCTTACCATACTTCCCCTTCGGTTCCGCTGCCACATTCAATTTCTCTTTTCCCTTCATCTTTCTACCCTTCCCACCTTTTTCCAATCCTTCTTTTGCCTGTTTAATCTGCTCCAGCAAATCTCTCGCATCGCCATCGGTGGGGAGTTGCGCTACCAGTTCGCCACGGAAGGCTTTGGCCAGCAGGGCCTGTGGCAACTGTTCTATTTTAGTTTTTAATTTTTGGTAGCTGGCTTCTATTTGGTCGGCTTTAGCAAAAAGGGATTCAACACGATGGACGATTTCTTGCTGCTCATCTTCTGACCTAAGAATTATAGGTGCATTTGAAACTGTACCTTGATTTATTTTAGGCATATTACCAGCCGTACCAGAAGCATTATTTCTAAAATAATCTCTTAATTCCTTTGATGAAAGTTGGTAAAAAACATACTTGATTAAGGATTGATCTTTAACTCTCAATTTCATCATTAAATCAGGATAGATAAAATCATCATCCTCACCATCATAAATAGCTGACACTCCCACATAATCAAAAGAATTTGATCTTTGTATAAGGATATCTCCATTTTTCAGCCATAAATAGGAATCTATTTTTGGAGTTTCAATATCGAGATATTTGACCTTCAAATCATTGAATTTACCAGATGTGGTTGCTCCCAAAGTAAGACTCTTAACATTAGTAATATAATCCACGCCTTGAGGAGAATAACCATTTCTAGGTTTCTCAATTAGTATGTCTATTAATTTTACTTCTTTTGAGTATTCCGGAATCTTTTTTAGGTTTCTCCATTCCTTCGTCAGTTTTCCGGTTACAGCCTGGGTAAGTACCTTTTGGCGGAAGTCTTTGAGCAGTTGGGGAATGTGCTCCATGCTGGTCTTTATCCGGTCGAGATTCACAAACAGGGTGTCGAGTTTACAAACAATGCGCTGCTGCTCTTTTAGTGACGGAAAACCTACATTATAGTCCTTAAAATTTCCTATTTTGACATACTGAATAGTTGAACCAAACAGATTCCCTTCAGACCTAGCTTTCCAGTATTTTTTGAAATGATAATATAAGTATCGGGGATATATCAGAATGTTATTGACAACATAGGTTCTTTGATATGCTTCAAACTTACCTTCATAATAAAAGACATATCCTATATTCCCATTTCCAGGAACAATGATTGATTTTCCTTCAAAAGAATAAGTAGGACTTTTAGTTTGTTGAAGTGAACATGTATAAAAAATATATTTTCCGTCAGCAGTGGCGTGGTTGGCATCTCGTTTACCTGTTGAAATCTCAGCTAAAGTCATTAGATTTTCTTCAATCCACCCTATTGGTAATTCCAGTTCCATTATTTCAATTCTTTTATCAATGCATCCAACTCACTCATGATACTTTTTAGTTCTAAAGCTGCTTCTTTTGCAATGTCAATCGGGTCATCCAGATCATCACCATTACTAATCGAACGATCTGCAATCAATCCAAAATCGAGTGAGTCATTCTTTTTGGCAATCTGCTCACGGGTGATACATTGCCAGCGTTCGTCGGTAATGGCTTCCCGTTTTTTGTGGTCAACTTTACCATCGTATTCCAGCCCCACATTTTCAGCAGTTAAACCTCCGGTGTAGGCTTTTATAAACCCATCAAAAGCAGCCAAAGTAAACGGGGTGCGCTTTCCGTAGTTGGGTGTATTGGTTCGCATGTCGTAATACCAAACCTTATCGGTATTTCCGGTTTCAGTCACGCCACGTTCAAAAAACAGCACGTTGGTTTTCACGCCCTGGGCATAAAAAATACCGGTTGGCAGGCGCAGAATGGTATGCAGTCGGCATTTGTCCATTAAGTCGCGGCGGATTTTTGCACCGTCGCCATCTTCAAACAACACATTATCGGGCAATACGACTGCCGCACGTGCTCCACCTTTTTTGTGCAACGAGCGGTAAATGTGCTGCAAAAAGTTGAGCTGTTTGTTGGCGGTTGGGTAAGTAAAATCGTCGCGGCTGGGGCGTTCGCCTCCCTGCTTGGTTCCAAAAGGAGGATTGGCCAGCACGCCGTCAAACCCTTTCAGGCTTTTACCAAAATCGCTCAGGGTATCGTTCAGGTAGATGGTGCTGTCGAGGCCGTGTAGTTTTGCATTCATCAAAGCCAGGCGGTGGGCATCCTGAACCAGTTCAACGCCACTCAGCGCGGTGGTTTGCTGAAACACCCGGGTCTTTTCATCCTTGTAAATGTAATCGTGCCGGTTAATCAGGTACTGGTTTATCGAGATCGGGAATCCAAACGTACCACAGGCCGGATCGTTCCAGCGTTCACCCAATTGGGGAACCATCAGATCGACCATCACATTAATCAGCGGGCGTGGAGTAAAATATTGTCCGGCTCCACTTTTTTTCTCTCCGGCATTGCGTTCCAGCAAATCTTCATAAATATCGCCCATCACATCGCGGTCGTGTTCATCGTACCAGTCAATCAGGTCGATGCTGCTCACCAGCGATTTTAAATTCACCGGCTTCCGGAGTGTTGACGAAGCATTGGTAAAAATCTCCCTGATGTTGGCGTTCTCGCTTTTGGTGCTGATGGTAGCCAGCAATTCGCGGTAGGTATCAAACAATTCCTTGTTGTCCTTAATGTCTTTCAGCTTTTGCCAGCGGTATTCTTCGGGCAATTCATTCTCAAAGCCTTTTACTTCACTCAGTTTCAGAAAGAGGATGTAGGTTAACTCGTTGAGGTATTGATGGTAGGTTACTCCGTCGTCGCGTAGTAAATTACACAGGCCCCATAACTTGGCGGCTATTTCTTCTGCACTCACAGTGTTGAATTTTAGTTTTTATATTGATTTCTAAAGAACGCTTATTATTTTTTCTTTCCAGTCATTCAAATCTTTTCTAGGCACTTTTATCTTTTTTATTGATTCAATAATTGTCTTTTTATCTTCAGTACTTTGAAGTATTGCATTTAAAAAATTGTCAAAAACACTAAAAAAAGTATTCTCTGTTAAGCCAAACCCTTCTTGAGTTGTCCTGTAGCCTTTACTATTAGTGAATTGTAAGTCATACCTCACATATTTTTTATATACACTTCTGATAATCTTCAAATCTTTTGCATTACTTGGATTAAAGTAGTCATATTCATTATCCGGTACAATCGTATATATTTCAACTGGCCTTCCATTATATTTTCCGATAAATAAATTGCATTCCTTTCCTTCAAGCATAAAAATTAAAACCTCAGCATTTAAAATTGGTGGTCTTTTAAAATTTTCATTCTCCTCTTTTGTCAGTCGTTTCATGAGTTCATACACATTTTGTGCAAGATCATTTTCATTGATAAAAGCTTTGATGGTGTGTTCCCTTTTTAAAATATCCTTGAAGTGAATTAACTTTTCATGATTTTCTCCAAATTCAATATTACCAGTTTTTATTTGTCCATCTTTTTCATCGATTAGAAATATATTGATATCTAAATCTTTTTCAACTGCACGTTCATACTCCAATTGTGTATATGATTTGCCAGAGATATTATCAACAGTTCCATAAACCATCGAGATAATGCCAATATATATTTGACTCTGATCAATTTCTTCTATACAAGTATTTAATGGAGGATTCTTTCTTGTTCCAAAATCCTCCATTCCATTGATTCTTACATTAAAGTCAGTAAGTACTTGTCTTATTGCGTCTCGATGTTTTTTTAAATCGCGGTATGTTGAAGAAACAAAAACAGTTTTTCTCATTAGAATGATTCATTATGCTGATAAATATAAATTTTCATTCAACTGAATGATCAGCTGATCGAGTTGTTCTTCAAAGACCTTGTTCAGACGGTCAAATCCACCATTCTCATTGAACGGAGCCTTGTTTAAATCGTCGTGTTGCAAGATGTTTTCCGACAATAATTGATTTTCAAACCGGTCGATCCATTTTTGCTGAATCTTGTTCCAGATTTTCATCGCCCTCACTTTTTCAACTGCCCGTCTGATCCGCTCTTCGTGGCTGATCAATGCATCGCCCAAAGCCATGGTCCGGATAAAAGAAATAATATCCGCTGCAATATCTTCATTCCGGGTCGCTTTCCAGGCTGTGCTCAATGTCCGTTGGTTAAATCCTAAACGGTCGAGTTCAAGCCTCAGTTCTTTTAGCGATTTCCGGTCGAGCTCCTGTGGACGGGTGCAAATAATTTGCAGGGCAGCCATCTTGTTCAGGTTTTCAGTAATAAACTGATGGAAGCTCTGAATGTAATCTTCCGGTTTCTGACTGTTCCCATATCCACGTTCAATGCCGCGGCTCTCATCCTCATGTTCCGATACAAACTGGAAGGAGGGTGAAGGTTTTAACTCGTCCAGATATTTCCAGACTCCTGTCAGTTGGTTGATTTGCTCAAAAGAATGATTGTCTTTTGCCTCATTCAGGAAATTGATAAAACTTTCCGGATCATGTCCACCTGCACGGTATTTGAATTGATCGAGATTTTCTTCAGTTATGTGTTGCCTCTTCCGCTGGAATTTAGCGATGATTTGCTCCACCTGTTTCTCTGCCCGGTCGTTGCTGCCGATTCGGTTCAATTCTTCAGCCAATTGTTCAAAGGATATTTTAGGGTCAACAGTTACCGGTTTCATTTGGGTGTAATCCTGAAGGGCTTCATAAATCTTCACGGCATCAAAAATCCGGAATACTTCTTTGCCAATTTCATCACATCTTCGGGTAGCACGGCCAAGCATCTGTTCATACAGTATTCTGGAACGGACACGCCTCAGGAATACAATGTTGCAAATGGCAGGCACATCAATTCCGGTAGTAAGCAAATCAACCGTTACCGCGATGGACGGGTATTTCTCGTTTTTATATCGCCTGACCTGTTCTTCCGGATCATACGATTTTCCGGTTATCTTTTGAATCGCATCGTCATTGAGGTCACAACCTATTTTTTCATATTCTTCCTTCAGGATGCTGACTACCAGATCGGCATGTTCATCCGTAGCAGCAAAAATCAAGGTCTTTTCATTTCCATCCGGATCAATCTCCTGAACCAATTGACTGATTGCAGTCCGGTTAAACGGCTCGGTAATCACCATTTTGTTGAATCCTTCTATATTGATGGCAAGTTCATCTTCCAGCTCAGCCAATTCAATGATCTGATTGTTCTCTTTATCGTACACCTTTGGCCGGTCACCTTTTTCCCAGATAATTCCTTCCTCTCCGAGTTTTGTTTTGATGATATAGGGTGGTTCATGGTCAATCAAAAATCCATCGATTACCGCTTCCCGATAGGAATAGTTATAAATAGGTACTCCAAAAATTTCAGTGGTGTGTAGTGCTGGAGTAGCAGTCATTCCAATGGCAGTGGCATCAAAATAGTCGAGCACACGCCGGTATTTGCTTACATAGTCGCGCTGATCTTTAAAACCAAGCTCTTCATCGTCCATCTCCTTGTCCAGTAAATATCCACGATGAGCCTCATCCACTATGATACAATCATAGGTGTCGATGGGCAAACTTTCACTTTCAGAATAAAACAGACGTTTCACCATGCTTTGAACGGTGGCAAAATGCAGCCGCGTGTCCATCTCCGGAATCAGTTCTTTTAATCCCTGCATCTGGTATATTTCAGCAAAAGTATTCAGATCCTCAATTTTATCATCCTTAAAATGATCGAGTGCCTGATTAGCCAGCAAACGGCGATCGACCATAAACAGTATTCTCCGGAAGCGGTTCGACTGAATCAATCGGTAAGCTAATCCAATAATGGTGCGGGTTTTCCCGGTTCCGGTAGCCATGGCCAACAGTATCCGTTTAATTTCCGGACTGTTCATGATGGTCTGTTCAACCCGGTCGATGGCTTTCATCTGGTAATCTCTTAAAGAAAGGCCGTTTTTATCCTGAAGAAAGTTAGGTTTGTTGTTTTTTAACTTGTCGTTGGCCCCGTCAATGTTTTGCTCCCACATTTTCAGCAATCCTTCCGGAGAGAACCAGCCTTTTAACGATCTGGAATGATTCTTTTCATTCCTAACATCAATAAACCAGACTCCGCTTTTTGTTGCCAGTTGCTGCAAATAGGGTCTTCCATTTGTGGAGAATAGAAACGGTACTTTGTAAATTCCCCATTCACCCAATAGTTGAACTGCAGGCTTTTCTTCAGCTAATTCAGCATATCGTTTCGCTTGGGTTAAGTCGGTCGATATATCCTGAGCATATTTTTTTGCTTCTACCAATCCATAGAGTTCGGTGCCAACAAAAAGAGCATAATCAGCCCATTTGCTTCCACATTTCCATTCAGCAATGGCTTTGTTTTTTGCTTTCTCCGGAAGTGTACCATGAAGCTTATAATTCAACATGGGTGTGTCAACTTCCCATCCGGCAGCCCTTAGCTGAGCATCAATCAACATCCTGGCTTCCGCCTCCGACATTTCAATTTTCAGGGCCGCTTTCGCCGATCGTTGTTTAATCTCTATCGATTTTTCAAAGCTCAAAACACCAATTTCCCTTTCCATCATCAGATCGGCAAACTTTTGTTCCAGTTGAAGGTATTCCTGTTCCAGGTTTTTAAAGTCTTTCTCCCGATCTATCTTTTCCGGTTGCTGAAATTTAAGCCCGTTGATACTTGTTGTTTCCTCGGAATAGGTTTCATAAAACCATTTAGCAATTTTAAATCCGCTAAACAGTAAGTTCATGGCCATTTCTTCTCCTGCTTTTCCATCATGTACGGCCAGATTCCCCGATTTCCGGATGGTATGAAACAGTCCCAAAATATTATCTTCCAGGATGGCTTCATCCTTCAGCAATTCCAATCTTCTGAAAGCTGTATTGTCATAGGGGAAGTCTAGTTGATGAATTTCAAATATGGCTTCCACTGTTTTTTCACCAAACAACCTCATCTTAAATAAGGAAGAATTGGGATCATCGTGAATGTATTTTTCCGCTAAAATTCCGAGATTGGCCAGAATTGGATATTCAGGAGATAGAAATTTGAAGTTACTTTCCATGAGTTAGAATAGGCTGTTTTTTGGTCTGCCTAAGTTAAAAAATCCAATCAGGAAAAGAAAGATTATGAAAAAGAAAAAAGATTATGAAATTGCATAGCATATGATTGATGCCTCAAACCTCAAATCTGGCAGCTACTTTAATTTTTTGGTTAAGCTCTCGGATTAATTCATTTTCAGCTAAGGGATACTTCTCAACCACTTTTTCTTTGATGAATTTTCTGTATTCATAGGCTTCTTTCTTGGTGATTTCATTTGTTAATTGCCAGGTTGAAATTTCATTCAAAAAATTATCAATGCCTATTTGATAGATATACAATAAAGCCAACTCTTCTAAAAGTTTTGGTTTGCTTCCAATTGAATTTAAACCAATTGGACTAATCATTTCCATTGCAACACTTTTAAACTCTTGCCGCCACTTCAAACATAACTGATTAAAAAATGCCGGTTCTTTAAGCTTACTTAACTTCAATTCTGGCACATTAAACGACTTGCCAAGTTTTCTCATAAATCGCATTTCAAAACGAAGTACATTCTTCCCGTGAAAATATTCAGGAATTACATCTCGCTTATGTTTGAGTTCCTTGATCTTATCATATAATACCAGAATCAACTCTTCAGAATTATAATTGATTCCATTATTAAAGACTTGCTTTTTGAATCTGGATTTTTGGCCAAAATAAGTGAAATAGGCTACAATGGGGTGCTTCATAAGAATGTTTCCTGAAAAATCAAGACGGGAAACCCTGGCATTTTCAAATGGGAGTTGAAGCATTTGCTCCAAAAGATTGGTTGCCTCGATAAATTCATTAAAACTCATTGGTTCAAGGTTGTTGCCTTTGCAGAACACATGAATACTGCCTTCAATTTTAATCTTGCTTTTTGTTATTCTGATTTTAAGGTTTCTGAAATTTCCTCTTACATATGAAATCCCATATTCAACACCTTCTGAGGTAATTTTTAATTCCGATGGAATAACATGGAGAAAGTTAACTGTTGGATCATATTCATTGGTAAGAATCAATACAAGTGAATCATACATCATGGTTACAAATATTTGGTACTCGTCCCGCTTAATAAGTAAAAGCAAAAACGGAAGGGTTTTACCCCCTCCGTTTTCAACACTAAAAATTCAACTGAATTGATGCAGAATGAGTCCTGAGAAATTCAGTCTCATGATCCAATTCACCATCGACTAGCTCAAACCAAAGGTTCTTCTTATTGTGCTTCTGACCTCTGGCAATTAATAGTTCGATAGAAATTATTCCAGCCATTTTGTAATCTTTATTGAATATTACTAAACAGGCATCGTTAGTCCCCTTAATATCGCCATATCCATATGGTGAGGATGGGTTTGGAATGTAAACACTGCTGATATTCTCACTGCCTTTAGTGATCGCCATGTCTGGACTTTCTGCTCCATTCCACTTTTTAGGACGGGGAACGAAATTGAATGACCATCCTCTAGGATTAGGATTCCGCTTGTTGATTAATAGAAGTTGGAACTTGTCGTATTCCATGGTTGATTGAGTAATCTCAAACCGATACTGGGCTTTATTCTCCTTGAGTTTTTCACCCTTGATGTAATCAGTCAGAATCATATTTCAGATTCTTTATGGAGTTCGTCTTCAAGAAGGAGTCTGAAAGTCCTTAAATCACCCAGGAATATATGCATTCCATATTTTGTGCTTTCATCAAAGGAATCCGATAATCCAAGGATATAGGAGAACATAAAAACATATTCCTCCACACTTTCCAGATCGTACTGGTCTACCAAAAACTGAATTGATTCATGTTTTTTTAGATTCATTTGGCAGTTCTCCTATTATTAAGTGTGACATAGGTGCTTGCTTTGGCTTCAATCTCATCGGCAGGAGTTATCCGGTTTTGTAGTAACCACTTTTCAAGCTCTGCCCGGTCAAAATAAATCATCTTGCCTCTGGGTTTATAAAAGGCTATACTCCCCAGCATTGTCAATTTATATAGGTGGCTCTTGCTTACACCCATATAGGTGGCACCTTCCTCAAACGTCAACACATTTTTTTGTGATAGCATCAGGTTTTCAATGCTCTGTTGCCTGTCATCAATACGCTGTAAATATTCAGCGACTGTCATTTGATTTTTGATCATTGTATTAAGATTTTAAAATTAATAGAATGAGCTTTGGTGTGCACCCCATTACCCTTTTGCTGAGTTCAAAGGTATCAAGTGAAAGGACATAAAGCATTGACATACAATGAATAAACCCGACTACTATCATGGTCGGATAGTGGTCGGGTATGTTAACAAAGAATACTAATGTATTGATTTAAAATGGGTCGTGTATGGTCGGGATTTAATCTAAATTTAGGTTTTCAATTATCTTACAAATGTCACCATATCTTGCCGAGACTTCATCTTTTGAGAAGGTGGATTTATTCATTTTAAAAGGATTACTTTCCCTATCCAAAAATAGATTTTTAATATTTCTGATATGTTGATTTGTGATTGTTCCTAAAATCGGAGTTAATAGTTCTCTCAATCCCTGTTTTGCTTCATTCCACTTAATTAATTGCCATTGTTCAGGCTGCTTTTTATCACCAAAAGCCCAAAAAAAACTTTCTCGGTCTGTTGATTCCGGTATAAATTCACCCTTCAATAAATCAAATAATTCACCTAATTGACTGATTGTTAGGTTTGAAATTAGTTGATAGTTTGGGATATTATAGAAGTCTGATGGTTGGTTGGCATGTTCTTTTGTTTCTATTGGATTGACATGTGTAGTGTCTAGCATTCTATTATAACTTTCATAAAAGACATGAAAATATTTTATTTTTTTAAGACAATCAATTAGTTTATTGAAATTTGGATAGCTAATATAATCTTCAAGATTTCCATTCCAAAACGGTTTAACTTGTTCCAATTTAGCTATGTCAAGTTTTAGTATTTCAGAGTATAATAATGATTTATTTTCTTTTCCATAGTTTTTAAGAAAAGAATGTACCCAATATTTATAATCTTGCTCGATTCTTTCAATATCCTTAACTCCTGGTGGAATTTTCTTACATATGAAAAAATCATAATATGTATGATACACTATCAAATCAAATCGCATAGGTTGTTGTAAATCAATGCTTATATTGAGAAGGTCAGATTGCAAGGTTTTAAATTCTGACCGATATAGCTCTAGCATGTCTTTGCTCGGGGTGAGACTAACCTTAAAAGTTGTTTATTTCAGTTAAGAACTACCCCCCTTTTCAATCGAGAAGTATACCACTAGTCATAACAAAGTGAGAATAAAATCTCATTTTTAATGCATGATAAGTATGTATACGAAACAGGAAATCATTATTCTAAGCTACCGTG
>DASRMB010000060.1:0-12003 GCA_035648135.1 Prolixibacteraceae bacterium | reverse complement strand
CCTTTCGGTTCAATAGGAAACTTTCGACCTACAGGGGGAAGTTGTTTTATCGGCTAATGCAACAAGCAGTGACAACCCCACCGATGCCATTAAAAGAAATAGTGAAAGAGAATCAACTTGTTTAAAGCAGATAAGCAGTTAAATTTAAAATCAAGAGTGAAATAATGTCGGGATTCAAATCCTATATACAGTGAAAAAACATTAACCGGTGTGCATTCATTCGGGTAACTGAACTAACGCGCTGTTAATTTTATTGAAAAACTAAAGCTTTTCCAGTTCGGACCGGGCGACTTCGATAAAAATCGTGTGGTTGATCGCCCTTAATTGAATACCAAACCGCGTCTTGCCATGTTGCTTAACCAATACCCCTTCGTATCCTTTTAAAAGACCGGACATAATCCGCACACGTTCTCCATTATAAAATTTTGTTTCAACTGTGATTGCCCTATCCAAGCCTAACATTCGCCGGATTCCTTCAATTTCGCTTTCAGATATCGTTGATGGTTTTCCACCACAACTAATATAAGTTACAACATGGGGAAGACACTTAATCGAGTAGAGCTCGTAGGCATAGGCGTAAACGAACAGGTAGTTCGGGAAAAGTGGAAGTTTGATCTTCTTCTTCTGCCGGTTCTTCCATATCCGGATGGATTGAATCACAGGCCAGAATACTTCATAGTTAAGATTCGTAAGAGTCCTGTAAACCCGGTTTTCTGCACGCGGACGCAGGTAAAAAACATACCATTTCTTTTCACCTGCGGAATTATTACAGGTTATGCTCAACTGATTTTTACCGACTATATATTTCCTGCTGTAAGCCAATGCAAAGGTTTTTAAAACAACTATTTACAGGGATCTTTCTTCATCAGGGCGGTTTAATAAAGAACGAATAAAACAACCGCTTTCGATTATTGAAAGATATTCCTGCTACAAAAAACTCCTAAAAACCCTTTATTGAATCGCTTAATCGAAATATTCAACCGATCTTAAATCAGTTGTTGACTGCAATAAAAAAATCACAAAAATTTATTTAAAAATCCGACTGTCGCAGTCGGAGTGATTGCTAATTTCTACCGTAAATTAAATCAAATCTGATGCAAAAGAGTATGCCAAAGGCTGGTCACTTAGCAAAAGCCAAGTAATTTACGGAATCCTTAAAACATACCGTACATATGGTATGTAAATTTATAAAAAATATTTAAATGAAAAAAATAAAAAAAATACCGCCCATGACTAAATCGACTCCATAATTATACAAATTCACCACGAAAATTCAATTAGTAAATGCGAATTTTTAATATGATAGATTACAAGAATGCTGATGATTATGCGTTGTTGAAGTCGGGAAATAACTTTTAGCATAGCGTTAAGAAAGTTATTCTCGACTTCAATAATGAAAATTGAATTGGCAAAACAAATGCAACAAAAGTAAAATAGGAAGCCCGGGAGCCTCCTATGGTAAGGTTAAACCAATACTTTTGATTTGCGATGAAAAATAAACATTTAACCTCAGTACAAAGGAATCAAATTGAGGTGCTATTAAAAACAAAAACATCAATTAAAAAAGTGGCAGAACTTCTGGATACAGACAAGAGTACCATTTATAGGGAGATCAACCGTAATAAAAAGAAGCGGTCATATTCGGCCAGCTTTGCCCAGCAGTTAGCCACTGAGCGAAAAGAGCGGTTCGGATGCCCACGCAAATTAACTACAGCGATAAAAAGCTTGATCGTAGAGAAGATAAAAAAGGAGCAATGGTCTCCAGAACAAATTGTTGGGTTTGCAAAAGAGAACAACATTCCAATGGTATCGCACGAGCGGATCTATCAATTCATCAGACAAGACAAAAAAGAAGGAGGTCTACTCTGGACCCACACCAGACATAAGCTAAAGCACCGTAAACGCTCGGTAACGGGCAAACAAGTGATCATCAAAAATAAAATTTCAATTGAACTCCGCCCAGCTATTGTTGATACCCAGGAACGCTACGGCGATTGGGAAATTGATACAATAATTGGAGAAAACCAGAAAGGAGCCATACTAACTATTACCTAACGAAAAACAGGTTTTCTGCTGATGGAAAAGATGGAGTTTGGTAAACAAGCAGAGGGGCTTGCGAAAGCTGCCATACGGATGTTATTTGCCTATAAAAACACGGTTCATACCATTACTTCGGACAACGGTTCTGAGTTTGCAAGGCACGAATTAATTTCAAAAAAACTTAATGCAGATTTCTATTTTGCACATCCATATTCTTCGTGGGAAAGGGGGCTGAATGAATACACAAACAAACTAATCAGGCAATACATCATTAAAGGAAGTAATTTTGATCTTTATGATGGTGAATTTATAAAACTGGTACAGAATAAGATAAACCGAAGGCCAAGAGAAAAATTGAAATTTCAAACACCTTTAAAAATCTTTTTCGCAGCTTTGAATTGATTTGTCGCATTTGTGACTTGAATCTACGCCATGCTTTGGCTTATTAATCATGGTTTTTACGTAACTTTGTAGTCATTAGACCTTTGCTGTTATGACTACAAAAGAACGAATTATTGAAGAAGCCTTTAAATTATTTTTGAATCACAATTTTGAAAAAGTTAGCATCTCCGATTTGGAGCAGGCAGTTGGAAAAACAAGAGGAGCTATCTTCTATTTTTTTAAAAATAAAGAGGAACTGTTTAATGAAGTAATAGACACGTACATTATTAAAACGCAGAATCCTTCCGAGAAATTTAATGTTGACAACAACATCTCCTTAGAACAATTTATATACTTGTATATTAATGGAATAAATACAACAATGTCGAAAATGTTGTCGTTGTCAGTAGTCAACATTTACAAGGGATATTTCTCTTTATACATGCAGGCTTCGCGTATCTATCCGAACTTTACTGAAATAATGACCCGCTATTCACTTGAAGAAATTAACCTTTGGGAAAAAGTAATCAACCGGGCCATACAATTCAAAGAAATAAAAGAGGTAAATACCAGGCATTATGCTACTCTGTTCCGGAGTTGCTTTCTGGGACTTGCCTTTGACAGATGCCTTTCCTACGGCCTTAATACAGAGGAACTACTTGTCCTATATCAAAACATTTACAATCCGATTAAGCTAAAATTTTGATATTTTCATAACAATAAATGTAAAATTTGTTTATTTTTACATACTAACCAGTATAATTTATTGTTATGAAAGCAACTGTTTACATCACTTCTGTAAGTAAATTCTTACCCAATTCACCGGTTTATAACGAAGATATGGAACAATATCTTGGTTTAATCAATTCGAAACCCTCCAGAACAAAACGCATTGTATTAAAACAAAATGGAATAAAATGCAGGTATTATGCGCTGGATGAAGATCAAAAAATAACCCACACAAACGCGGAATTGGCATTTCTTTCAATAAAGAAACTCTTTCCGGATGAAATCATCCCCGGGGATATTGATGTGATGGCATGCGCTACGGGTAATCCGGATCAGTTGTTACCGTCACATGCATCGATGGTACACGGTCTGATGAAAAACAGGCCAATGGAATTGTATTCCGCCTCCGGGGTATGCCTCACCTGCCTGCAGGCATTAAAAATAAGTTACCTGTCTGTTCTGGCTGGAATCTCGTCAAAAGCAATCTGTTCAACTTCAGAACTGGCATCTCCTACTCTATTGTCGAAAAACTATGAAGAGGAGTATGAACATTGTGCGAAGGTCGGAAAAGATCCCTATATGGCTTTTGAAAAGGATTTTCTCCGGTTCATGCTCAGTGACGGAGCCAGTGCCGTATTATTGTCAGACAAGAAGAATGAGAATGGATTGTCATTCAGGATTGAATGGATTGAGATGACATCTTATGCCAATGAGCTGCCAACCTGCATGTTTATGGGCGCGGAACTTCGGGAAGACGGAGAACTTATCAGCTGGAAAGAATTTGAGAGCCAGGAGTTGGTTAACCGCTCTGTATTTACCGTCAAACAGGATATTCGTTTATTAAAGCCTAATATTATTAAATACTGGGTGGACCACATCGAGCAATGCCTGGATAAATATCAAGTAAACCCGGCTGAAATCAATTACGTTATCCCTCATGTTTCTTCAATGTTCTTCTATGGCAAATTAGCAGAAGAAATAGAAGCCCGAAATATCGAACTTGGAACACAAAAGTGGTTTACCAATCTTACGGAAATTGGAAACATCGCTTCTGCTTCGATCTTTGCAGGTCTTGATGATTTATGCCAATCAGGATGTCTGAAAGTAAATGACAAAATATTGCTTTTGGTACCTGAGAGTGGACGTTTTTCTTATGGAACGGTTTTGTTGACGGTGGATTCTTTTACCTAGTGCATTTTCAGCCTTTTTCAAGGCAAAATCTAATTGAGTTTAGTTTCCTCCTCTTGACAATTTAGGGTTGAGTGACTTTAGCATTTTCAGTTAATATGAAACCCTCTAATTCCAATATATCCAACAGTAAGATGTTGGTTAGTTCGTAGTTTTTCAAATCCATGGCTAGTCCAGAAAAATACAAGGACGAAAAACTTATTCCCAAGTCTTTAAATTCATTATCAAAAGCTACCAAATTAAAGATCTCACACATCCGGCTTCGAATACTGTTCCGGTAAATGGATTTCACTCCTGAGGCAGAAAGTCTGCTACTAATGTGGTGTATTATTCTTCTGGAAACAAATAAATCATTTCATACAAGCGGGATTTCACATACAAAAATACAGTCATTCCCTTAATATCTTGCTGTTTGCTCCAATCCCAAATCGGCAAAACAATATGCTTTGGAAATTAGCCTATCGTCAAACCTAAAAAATGATCCATTGCAATAAAGCTTTATTGCCGAATACCCTACTTTCCCCAAAAAGTACAGATTTAGCTAAAAGTAAACCAATACTGCAGAAAAACGAAAAGATATTCTCTGAGCTTGAATAAAAGAAAAGTAGCAAAATGACTGTGGAAAAGAAGAATGTCAAAGGTGTAGTTATTGTTGCTTAAGTTCTTTCACCTTGAAAATCATACGATAGGACACAGTTTGGCGACTTGCCTTAAAGTACTTATTAACAACTTATTAACAAAATATATTAGACATTAGTTATTGACAATAAACAACTAAATTGTTAATAACACATTAAACTCAAATCTACATTCGCATTAGTAAAGAAAATCTAAAATCAGTTCCTTGCCCTGGCATGCTTTCAATTTCTAGACTACCGTTATTCTTATTAATAAAATCTTTTATTAATGCTAATCCGAGCCCGGTACCTTTTTCATTCCGGGTTCCTGAGGTGGAAGCAATTTTTTCCGACTGCAGGAGATAAGCTGTAACTTTCTGGCTCATGCCAATCCCGGTGTCCTTTATACTTACCTCAATCCGGTTTAGTTTTTTACTTGCTGAAAAGGTTACCGAGCCTCCATCAGGTGTAAATTTTATGGCATTGTTCAAAATATTATTGACGATCACAGTGAGGGTAAATTTGTCGGCGTAAACATTTATTTCTTCTGAAATATTATTTATTAAAGCAATTTGTTTTTGCTCGGCATTTCCGCTGTATGAGGTAACAGAGTTTTTTATTACGAAATATAGGTTCAGGTCTTCAGGATGCAGCTCAATTTTTCCACTTTGTGAACGCGACCAGGTTAACAGATTCTCAAGCAGATCATATACAATTTTTGATGATTTGTTTAGTTCACGGACAATTTCTTGCCGTTCGCCTTCGTCAAAATCATGATATTGTTCCACCAGCAAATCAGTAAACCCAAGGATTACATTAAACGGATTTTTTAGGTCGTGTGCGATAATCGAAAAATATTTGTCTTTGGTTTGATTAGATTCTTCAAGTTCTTCGTTCAGTTTATTAATGGATGTAATCCTTATTTTTAGTTCTTTAGACATATCGTTAAACGAATTGGCCAATAACTGAAGTTCTCCTTTGGTTCCCAGGTTAACGGTGGTTTCGAGATTACCTTTCCCAATTTCTTTGGTTCCATAAATCAGTTTGTACAATGGTTTGGAAATTGACCTTGAGATATATAAGCCGATTGCTAGCGATAAAAGAATGCTAAGTATGGTCAGGTAAATTCCGAATTTAGTAGCCTTGTCAACTTTTATACTCAGTTTATTTATTGCCCTGGCAACATCTTCTTCAACATCTTTAATAATTACTGATATTAAATTCTGTATTTTGTTTGAGCCCGGATCTATACTGTGTTCAAAAATATCTTTCAGTTGATTAAATACGCCCGAATCCTGTAGTTTCAGGTTTCCTCTGACCTCTGAAATAAGTCCGGAAGTGAGAATACTTAGGGAATCAATCATGGCGAGTTCCTCCAGTTCTCTCTCCATATCCTTATCATTTTTCGTAAGTGAATAACCTATTTGGGTAGCATTTTTCATGGTTTTTATCGCTGAAAGTAAATCCTGAATATTGGTTTCAAGCTGTTTCCTGGTTGCAATAATTTCAACCTTCCTTTCACCGCTGTCGATCTCAAGGAATAACTCCCTTTGGTTCGATTTTATCAGTTGGATAAGGTATGCCACTTTGTTTGATTGTACTAATTCAATCTGTTTTGAATGCTCCAAATCCTCAACATGGTCAATAATCTCGATGTTATTCATCAAAGCATTAACATCTACAATGATCATGACAATAATCACCGCTATAAAACCCAATATAATTCGTTCCCAGATTTTCATTTTTTATTTAATTAGTTAAAAGTTTCAGTGAACTAACCGCAAAGAGTTTAGATTTCTCATTTTAAATTATTCAGTTATGATTTCAAATTCAGTTCGCCGATTTTTTTGATGAATTTTTTCGGATATAATGTCAGAATTTTCTAGTTGCACCTCTCCCCTGCCCAAGGAAATAAGCCTTTCAGAACTGATATTCCCGTGTTCTATGATGTAACTGGCTATTGCTTCCGATCGTTTTTTTGATAACTGATAATTGTAGTCTTTGTCTCCCCGACTGTCTGCATAAGAAATAATCTGAATTTTAAGTTTCGGGTACTCACGTAAAGCCTCAATAATTTTTTCAAGCTCTTTAGTAGCGGCATCTGTAACATTTGACTGATTAGAACCAAAATAAACCGGCTGGAAATCTAATGAATCTGGTATGATTTTTATTTCAGGAACCTCTTTTGCCTCGGAACGGGTTTCCAAGCTGGTTAAATTCAAGTTGATATTCAAATCAGCACTGTTAGGTTGAATAAAAATAATGGAGTCGCCAGATTGATAGTTGGTTTTGCCTGAAGTTATTTTTATTATTTCTTTACAACCAAAAGTCAGATTATATTCTCCGGTCTCATTTGTTTTTACTTGTTTAATCATTTTTTCAGCTGCAACATCATACAACCCGATTGTTACATCCGAAAGGAGTTGCTGTGTTTTTGCATCCGTTACCAAACCGTATAATTTAATTTTGCATTCGGGAGATTGGGTAACAGTAAAAGAATAAATGTCATCATCAAAAACGGGATTATCCCTATTGGATGCAAAGTAACCGCTACTACGGTCCTGGTCGATAATAAAGCTAAAATCATCAGCAGTACTATTGATTGGTTCGCCCAGGTTCATCGGAATACCATAACTTCCATCTGACTCAGGAGCAGCCATATAAACATCCAGCCCACCATTTCCATTTCTTCCATCGGAGGAAAAATACAGGTATCCGTTTTTATCAATAAAAGGGTAGGTTTCCCGGCCAATCGTATTAATTTTCAATCCCAAACTTACCGGGTCACCATAAACGCTGTCATTCCGTATATCAACATAAAAAAGGTCTGAATTTCCAACTGTTCCAGGCATGTCGGACGAGAAAAACAAACGTTTATGATCGGGGGATAAAGCTGGGTTGGCTACCGAATAAGCATTGTTATTGAAAGGAAGTTCTATTAAATTGCCCCATCTACCATCCTGTTTTTCGGTAACCCGGTAAATTTTAAGCCGAATAATATTTTTTGTATTTTTATTGCTTTTATCAAAACTATTTCGGGTAAAATAAAGATATCTTGTTTGAGGATCGTATGCCGTAGTCGTTTCATGATATTTGCTGTTAACAAGAGGGCTGAGTTTGCCTAAGTTCGATATATCTCCAGTTGCAGGATTCATATCTCCAACATAAATATCTAAAAATGCCTGGTTATTCCATTTATGAATCCGTTTCTTGAATTCTCCGGGTTTTCTTGCTGAGGCCATTAATATTTTGTTCTCACCTAAAAAACTCGGGGCAAAATCTGATGTAGGGGAATTATCATTAATTTTGTTAATTGAGAATGATAACCGGCGTTGATCTTGACCTTCGGTTAGGCTTTGTATTTGCCGGCTTTCAAGCCCTGATAAAATATGGACATAATGATCGATTAGGCTATCTGCCTTGTCATATTGATTTGTAGTTCTCATTGTTTGATAATACCGGTAAACATCATTTACAGCAAGGCTGTCATAATCACTAAAAAGCATGCTGTAAAAATAACCGGCCAGCTTATAATCGGCATTAAAAAAATAAGCATTTGCCAGTTCTTCCAGAACAATCCGGTTACGGTTTCCCTCATCGACCAGTGTTTTGTTCAGATTAATAACTTCGTTAAAAGAATAATTGCCATAGGCATTGGTTGCTTCATTTTCGATAAATTTCTGTGACATTACCCAAACTGGAAGGAATAGAATAGCGACTAAGAGACTTAAATATTTCATAATATCCTGTTTTAAAAAAACCTTGGAGCAATAACTTTACCTATTTTTTCTACAAAATCATATCTGAAAATAAACTCAAAAGAACCATTATTGAACCGAGTTCTTCCGAGTTCAGTAATTTCGCGGTCGTAAGCAAGTCCAATTAACATATTGTCTGACAGTTGTACCCCAAACATCCCACTGAATGCAGCGCTCCATCGGTAAGCAGCCCCTACGATAAACTGATTATTAAACATCAGGTTGCCCGAAATGTCCCACTGAACCGGACTTCCTGAAACAACTTTCACCAATGTGGCCGGCTTAAATTTCCATAATGGGCTCAATTCAAAAACACTACCCCCGATCAAATAATAAGTAACGTTTTCTTTGGCGATATAACTATTCGAAACATTCGATTGTGATTCATTATAAAAATGCTTTGTTTCGAGCAGATTGGGTATGGAAATGCCCAAATAACTTCGTGAAGAATAATAGAAGGTACCAACCCCAAAGTTCGGAGAAAAACGGTTTTTGATATTATCAACAGTCATCAGTTCAGGAATATATTGATTTAATTTTGCGAAATTCACATTCAGTGAATGTCCTCCTGCCTTTAATCCAAAGGATAACCTTTTGTCATCATCTATCTTTAAACGATAAGAATAATCAATGTCAATATACAACTCGCTTGTCGGGCCAATTTCGTCGTGAACCAGAGACAATCCCAGACCGACCCGTTCACCAACCGGCGAATGGATATTAAAAGTTTGCGTTTGCGGGGCGCCGTCCAATCCGACCCATTGAGACCGATGGAGTGCGACAATGCTCATGGCCTCCCGAGTGCCGGTATATGCCGGATTAATCGACATTGTATTATACATATATTGTGTGTATTGCGCATCCTGTTGTCCTTGCGAGGCTGTAACTGCAATAAAAACAATCAGTAGCGATAAAATATATTTTCCCATGTCCTTCATAATTAATGTTCCCAATATTTATCGATTAATGTAGATATAACCTGTTCTATTCTTTACAACATTATTCTCGTTCGTATAAGATAAAATGTAGTAATAGGTTCCCACTGGCAATTGTTTATGAGATGAAATGGTCACACGTCCTTTCGATTCTCCTGTGAAAAAATTATCACCGGTCCCATAAGATTCCACTTCATAAACAATAACCCCCCATCGATTGAATATCTTCATCGTATTGTTTGGATATTCTTCAATGTTTCGAATAATAAACCTGTCATTCATGCCATCACCATCAGGTGTAAGCAGCTGAAATACTTCCAGATCATCTTCTGAATTTTCATTGGCCCTGTTGAATTGCAGGTAATCGGGAGTGCCATTTCCATCGCTGTCATAAGGATCCTGAGGTTTTCCGTTTTGATCTGGATTAGGATGTTCTCGGATGGTTAAAACACCATCGCCATCGTCATCCTCGTTTCTGAAATTGACATTCGTAGCATAATCGGTATTCAGCAGATCAACCTCAGGATCCTGAATGATTCCGTTTGGATTTCCATACCCATCTGAGCGGTCTATATTATTATCGAACCCGTCGTTGTCCGAATCCATGCCGGAAAGTGTGAAGCCAGTTTCAAATTCATCATAAACCGAATCTCCGTCCGAATCCTGATCCAGATAATCAGGAATACCATCCTCATCAGTGTCTATCGGGATAATTCCGCTTTGTTCATAATTATTATCCAATCCATCCTGATCCAAATCTTCTCCGGAAGGTAGCGCATAGTCAGCCGAGGATTGTGCCTCAATATTATCCGGAATGCCGTCTCCATCAGAATCCAGATCCAGATAATTTGGAATGCCGTCTTCATCAATATCCGCATTTCCTTCAAGTTTTGTGAGAATGCCATCGTTGTCATCGTCAACATCCTGGAAGTTATATACTCCATCGCCATCCGTGTCAATCATCAGATAATTTATCGTTCCTGAATCCGGAGTTCTTTCCAATAAATTGAGCAATCCATTTGTACCAACCTCTCCATCAACCATCCCATCATTGTTAAGATCAAAATTGCTCAATCCTGCCTCAAGGTTGTCAGTAATTCCATCACCATCAGAATCCAGATCATCACTATCAATAATTCCATCACCATCAGAATCGACTAATTCTCCGTTTCTCGTTTCGATATTATCAGGAATCCCATCATTGTCATCGTCCAAATCATTAATATTCAGAATCCCGTCACCATCGGTATCTGTTAAATCCGGTTCTCCTGAGACATCGAGCATCACTGTCGATTCAGCGCAGTTTGTTGGATTTAACTCCTCACAAACCTGGTAGGTGATCGTGTAAGTACCCGCAGGGGTCTCAGGGGAAATACTTAAAATTCCGTTTTCATCAATTACTGCTCCGCTCAATCCCCCATTATTTGTAATAGTCACGACCACATCTCCCGGCGCAACCGAATTTAATCCAAGTTCATCATTATTAATGACATTGCCAACAGTTCCGCCTTCGTAGCCGTTTATTGGTGTCTCGGAGAAGTCATCCGGATTGACCTGTATCAGATGGTTTTCAACCACAAATAAAACAGAGGCTAGATCACAGGAGTTATTGATTTGTTCACAAAGCTGATAACTAATAGTATAAGTTCCTGACGGAGTTTCTGACAGTATGCTTAAAACCCCTTCATCACTCAGGCTGAGCCCATCCAGGGCAGATGAATCGATGATTACAATTGAATAAGAAGTTCCGGAAACCGAGGCATTGTTATAAATGTCGTTTTGTATAACATTACCAACTACACCACCGATTTGTCC
Source organism: Prolixibacteraceae bacterium (assembly GCA_035648135.1). Lineage (GTDB taxonomy): Bacteria > Bacteroidota > Bacteroidia > Bacteroidales > Prolixibacteraceae > Aquipluma. Next base: position 540 of record DASRMB010000060.1, on the reverse strand, counting down.
GTCCACAGGCGTATTGCTAAAATTATCTGACAAGGCATCCAGATCAGGGGCGCCAATAGTAATAACAACTAAAGCAGATGAACAATTCGATATATTTAGATTCTCACAAACCTGATAGGTCAGTGTATAGGTGCCGGCTGGAGTTTCTGGGGAAAGGCTAAGGATGCCATTCTCACCGATCGTCGCTCCGCTCAGTCCCCCATTATCGCTTATCGAAATGGTAATATACTGGTCATTGACAGGCTGTCCGTTCAAAAGATCATTGGCCGTCAGATCACCAACAATTCCACCATTAGCTCCATTAACTATACTTTCTGAAAAATCGTCAGCAACAGCTGAGATTGAAGCGGCTTCAACAGTTACTTCAACCGACGATGATGAGCAGTTTGCCGGGTTCAGTTTTTCACATACCGTGTAAGTAATCGTGTAATCACCAGCTGCCGTTCCTGCCGGGATGGTCAATTCACCCGATGCATCTACTGTCGCACCAACAGGGTTATCATTTAAGGTAATCGTGATGTCGTTATCATTCACCGGCTG
>DASRMB010000059.1:0-6427 GCA_035648135.1 Prolixibacteraceae bacterium | reverse complement strand
CAGTTCAAATATGTAGTTCCAGCAATCCTCTTCACTTTTGAATTGATTGAGAAATTCCTGGAAATCTTTAGGATAGTGTTCGACAATAGCCATAGGCAAAGTTAAATAATTTCTCTACTTGTGCGAAGCAGATAAGCAGTTTATTATATCGTTGAAATTAGTTTTGGGAATTGGATATGTTTTATACCTGATTCTTCAGGATCCTGTTTTGTTACTCAAATCATTACTGCGAGGACTTTAAAATGATGACAATTGGAAAACGCTAATTATATTCTTCCCTATATGGGAGCCAATTTGGTTGGTTGACAGAGCATTCGGTTTGAAAATTTACATCAAGGACTTTGAAGATGCATCAAATCCTAAGCGGATTAATTTTAAAGACTTTGATAAGTATATATTAGTCAGCTAAAAAAATGAAGTTCAGAATAAAATGTTAGATTTATTGCATTTAAAGCTATAAAAATGTATTCAAAGTTTAAGTTAGCTATAGAGAAAGAGATAAAAATAAATCCAGAACTATGGACAAGATTGCAAGAGTTTGGTGAGATTCGACATTTAAAGAAAAACGAATATTTACTAAAAGTGGGTCAGGTGTGTCGTCATGGTTATTATATTAATGCAGGAAGTTTGGTTCAAACCTTTCAAAATCATAATGGCAAAGAAATAGTACAAGGTTTTTATATTGATGATGATTTCTCTTTTTTAACATCAATTTCCAGTTATTTTTCAGAGCAGAGTTCAAATTTTCAGATCAAGGCACTGGAAAATTGTGAAATACTGGAATTCTCGAAATCACACCTCGAACAAATGTCTAAAGAATTTCTGGAATTCAGTATTTATTACCATAAAATTACATCCTGGGGATTTCAAAATTTATATATGTTTAGTGCCATGCGTCTTTCATTAGATGCCGAGGAATTTCTGTTATTTTTATACAAGCAGCATCCTATCTATATGCAGCGTATACCCGATAAATACATCGCTAAATTTATGGGAATTAGTAAAGAATGGTTGAGTAAACTAAAAAAGAAAATTCTTAAGCCGAATATACAGGATTGCTAAATCTCTTCGGGCTATTTCATTCAGACACCAAATGCTATTTATTGTTTTAAGGTTTGACAGTTCAATTTTAATTGATACCATTGACTATCAAATCCTCATATTTATTCGCTTGTTATAGCAATAGAGATGTTTATTCGCCTACATATTTAACTCATAAATCTTCCAAAAGATTAAAAATGGTCTTGAGCATCTTTTAAAACCATTGCTCATTTAGAGTAACAATGTTCATAAAATAAGAAGTTGAACTAGTTCAACTTCTTATTTGGGAGTCTTAGCTTTCTTTGAGCCATTGTTAAATTAATTTATAAACTATGCTTTTATTCGAATCAATAACATGGCAAACGAGCCTTATGTGGTTTGTTGTACTTTTGGGGTTAATGCTTGTGAATGATATAACCCGCAGGAGCAAGTGGTTGTCTATTTTAGTCTACATTGCACTTCCAATAATCCTGACATTTACCCTTTGGCAACATACTGCTGCCAATGGCAGTAGTTCCGACGATTGGTTTCATTGGCTAAAGACTTATTCGTCGCTGGCCGGAGTTGTTGGTTTTATGTATCTCCGATATAACAAAAAAGCCCAAAGCAGTAAATTCTGGCTAATGTTTCCTGCTTTAATTTTGTCCATAAACATTATGGAAGCAGTTTTACGAGACTTTGAAGTGTATCGTTTGTATAGTGGTAATCTGTATGGTTCCGTGGTAAATACGATAACCTTACAAGGCGGCTCATGGAATATTATGAATGGAATTGCAGGTATATTAAATATTATTGCATTATCGGGCTGGGTAGGTATTTTTGTAACCAAAGGCAAATACAATGATATGGTTTGGACCGACCAACTTTGGTGGTGGATTATTTCATATGACCTATGGAATTTTGCCTATACTTACAACTGTGTTGGAGATCATGCATTTTACGTAGCTGCCCTAATAATAAGTCCAACTATTGCCGCATTTGTAATGGGAAAAGGCGCCTGGCTCCAGCACCGTGCACAAACTTTAGGTTTATGGATGATGTTTGTAATGAGTTTCCCATCGTTTCAAGATACCAGTATATTTGCAGTTAAATCATCGCACAATTCAAGCGCATTATTCGTAATAAGCGCACTGGCATTAGCTTCTAATGTTGCGCTTATACTTTATCACACATACAAAATTGTGAAATCAAAACGTAATCCGTTCACACAAGAAGTATATATTGACGAACCAGCCTATGCTAAAGTAGTAGTGCGCAAACAAGAAATTTTGCGATAACGATATCTAGATAATCAGAGAGTCTTTACACCACTGTGTGCTGTAAAGACTCTTCAAAAAAAAACGAATTAAACACTTTCTCTCTGTTCACAATTCAATAAATCACATCCAGAACTTTGCCGTACGGGTAACCAAATGTGCAATAAATATGACAACAATATTTTCGCATGTCAAAATAACCCGTTAAAGGATACCGGCACCAGAGCCAACAAAATGCCTGTGATGATTTATACCGGGCCTGATAAATGGCTCACCAATGCTAATGATTCATATAGTTTATGCGATAAATGGAGAAAGATATGACTTTGACGACCATAGCCTGTGCCTGACTTTTTACTCAACACATCGCTAATTAATTCGTCTCTTCTACAATTCAATGGTGGCTTGCTTCACACATAAAATAAACAAATACTCAAATTATAAAATCATGAGAAATTACTTATTAGCAGTTTTATTTATTGGACTATTTATTGGTCAAGTTAACGCGCAGGATCAGAATGGAAAATCAGCCGATCTTGGTTCTATGAGCAAGGAGTTTTTAAACCCGCTTTCTGATATTTGGAGTATACAAATACAAAATGATTTTGTATTTGTAGCTGGTGATTATATTTCAGGAAACCGTAAAGCAAATTTTACAAATTTTCAACCTATTATGCCAATTCCTTTAGGCGAAAAATGGAATTTGGTCAACAGGCCTTTAATTCCGTATGTGGTTGTTGAAACTCCCCAGTTGAATGGAAGTTACAAAAACGAAAGTGGTTTAGGCGATATAGAACTGATTCAGGTGGTATCTCCTGCCAAAGGATTGGGATTCTTTAATATGTTCGGCGTGGGAGCAACATGGATTTTTCCAACGGCTAAAAATGATGCAATCGGGGCAGAACAGTGGTCAGTTGGCCCAACATTAGGGATAGGCAGGATTTCTGAAAAATTTGTATTTGGTATTATTGCTCAACAAAACTGGTCTCTCGGCGGAAAAGAAAATCGTCCCGATATAAACCGGTTTAAATTTCAGTATTTCCTAAAATACCGTATAAATCCAACTTTCAACATAACGTCGAGTCCCATCATTATTGCGAATTGGGATAAAAATTCTAATAATAAATGGTCAATACCTTTAGGCCTAGGTTTTAGTAGTACAATGAAAATTGGTATCTTACCTGTTAACCTAAGTTACGAAACCCAGTACTATGTTGAATCTCCAGAATCCTATGGAGCACAATGGAATTTTAGATTTACGCTAACAACAGGTATTATGAATCCATTTAAGAAATAATCGATAACCTACCAACCAGCGACATGAAAACTCTTCAAAAGTCGCTGGAGGTATCTTTCTTTAATTGAAACGATGAAATCTCTGCGTTAAAAGTATGCAATACTCACTTTCTTTAGCACTTTTTCATTTTCCCCGTTGTCGCGGATTTGAAATCAGGAGTATTCCGCACCATATCATTTTCACCGGTATGCGGAAGAACTATTTATGATTATCTCCGGTTCCGCAACACTAAGACCCCAAGTGGACTGGAAATTAAGAATCCAGACGACCTAATAACCTAAGTTCGATTATTAATTTTTGCTGGACTCGGTATAATCTTCATTATTTCGAGTACGTTCAAAAATAAATTCATGAACGTTCAGGCAGTAGGAATAGTCTTTATTGCAATAACTTTCGCTACAACTTTTGGGATTAACGTCTATGGAAATATTCCGAGACAATATGGCGGTGCAAAACCGTATCCGATAGAAATAATATTACTAGCCCGAGATTTTCAATCAAATATATAGTAACAAAAAAAATAGCACAATAAAACACGTTACAGGTTATTATGAAACACAAGATGAGATACTTTTGCGAAAAGACAGCTCATTCTTTGTCTTAACAAAAAAATAAAACCTATACATAATAATGTGCCATATTGCATAACGGGGTTTGGTGGTATAAAAAAAAGATTCCATCTCTTTTATCAAAGATGGAATCTTTTTTTTATATTATCCGACCAATTTTCAGATCGCTTTTTTAGTCTTTCAAGTAATCGATTTGAACTAAATCGTTCCAAATCGGATCTTTAGGCGGCTTCGCCACGATTTTAACGGGTTCTTTGGTAACCGGATGAATAAATTCGATTTTGCGGGCGTGCAGATGGATTCCGGCATTCTCATTACTTCGGGCAGCTCCGTATTTCAGGTCGCCTTTAATGTGCAAGCCAATGCGGTTGAGTTGTGCACGGATCTGATGATGGCGTCCGGTTTTCAAATCAATTTCCAACAAATGGTAATGATTGAGCGTGGCCACATGACGGTAATTCAGAATTCCTTCTTTGGCACCTTTACGTTCTTTATTGTGGGCGTGCGATTTATTTTTCTCTTCATCTTTCACCAGCCAGTGAACAAGTGTCCCCTCTTCCTCTTCGGGAAGTTTATCAACAACAGCCCAGTATGTTTTTTTCATCGCTTCCTTATCCTGAAACATTTCATTCAGGCGGGTAAGCGCTTTACTGGTGCGGGCAAACAAAATCACTCCACTCGTAGGGCGATCCAGACGGTGAGGCGAACCCAGATAAACATCACCCGGTTTTTTGTATTTCACCTTGATGTATTCTTTCACTTTGTCGATTAAAGTTACATCACCGGTTTTATCACCCTGAACGATCTCGCCACATGCTTTGTTGATGGCAATGATATGATTGTCTTCGTAAATTACTTCCATATTGATATTGTATTTGTCTTTTAGTTCAAGGGATTGAGCCGTTGAGATTATATATTTGTGTCCTTTTAAGTAATACTAATGAGCTTTCAGATTGCGGCGCATACAGCTAATTATTTTCAATTTACAATTATTGATGCGCCTTGGTTCTCTGTACTTCATTTTTCCCCGGGTTGCGTCGTTCCTCCTTCCCCGGGGCTATTGATATTTCGCCCTTTCAGGGCTTAACACCAACCACTCTATATTGGATTCGACTATTTTCCAGCAATTTGAACCTAAAAAACATCCAACAATCAATGCTGAATATTCAATCTCCAAAAACCTTCGCATCCGGAACTTGAAACCTGGAACCCGAAACTTGAAACTTATTTAATACTGTTCCTTTTCGTTCGGAAAATCTTTCGTTTTCACATCCTGAACATAGGAGTTTACTGCGCCCTGAATTTCTTCAGCCAAATTCAGATATCTTCTCAGGAAACGTGGAGAAAAAGTCTGGGTAATTCCAAGCATGTCATGAAGGACAAGCACTTGACCATCCACGCCACCTCCGGCACCAATTCCAATAACCGGAATCTTTAATTCCTGAGCTACTTTGGTTCCCAGAGTGGCAGGTATTTTTTCGAGAACGAGAGCGAAACAACCAACTTCCTCCAGCAATCTGGCATCCTCAATCAACTTCTGAGCCTCGTCTTCTTCCCTGGCACGAACGGTGTATGTTCCGTATTTATTGATCGACTGTGGCATCAGTCCAAGATGACCCATTACAGGAATTCCGGCAGACAAGATACGCTCAACCGATTCGATAATTTCTTTGCCACCTTCTACTTTCACTGCATCAGCATGTGTCACCTTCATGATTTTAATGGCAGAATTCAGCGCTTCCAGAGAGTTTCCCTGATAAGTTCCGAACGGCATATCAACCACAACCAATGCACGACCCACCGCTCTCACAACCGACTTCCCGTGATAAATCATTTGATCAAGAGTAATCGGCAGCGTTGTTTCGTTTCCGGCCATCACATTGGAAGCTGAATCGCCAACAAGAATGACATCGATACCAGCAAGATCTACCAACTTGGCCATGCTGTAATCGTAAGATGTGAGCATGGCTATTTTTTCACCTTTCAGTTTCATTTCTGAAAGAACATGGGTCGTAACCCGTTTTATTTCCTTATGGACTGACATATACGTTTGTATTCTATTAGGCTACAAAAGTAAGAATTTATACATTCAATTATCTTGTTTATTTCAGGCAATCAGTTTCGCGTAGATTCAAGTCACAAATGCGACAAATCAATTTAAAGCTGCAAAAAATATCTTAGAAGGGGTTTGAAACTTCAGTTTTTTTCTTGGCCTTCTGTTTATCTTATTCTGCACCAGTTTTATATATTCACTATCATATAGA
>DASRMB010000058.1:0-66798 GCA_035648135.1 Prolixibacteraceae bacterium | reverse complement strand
CGCACTTTTGCAAATCCATAAAAATTCAATACTTGATTATCAGTTGGTTGAGAATTCAATGCCATCAATATGACCTGAAAAAAGTCACTTTTAGTCGAAAATTAACTGAAATGAAGGTTTTGAGCTGCAATGTGGGTTAATGTTACAACTACAGACATCAAAATAAGTTGTAGTATAATAGGTCGGTTCGATTTAAATTAGATTGCCCCTTTACCAGAAATGACAAGGGGTTTTTGATGGTGACCGGCAAATTTTTGCTTTAGACAGAGTTCATTTTACAGTCTCCAATCGAGCGGCAAATCTAACATGAACCCTTTTCGTTCCATTGCTTTAATTTCCTTCAATAATTTGCGCTCTTCGTCATTGGCTGGCTCCCGGATACCGTTTGTAAGATCCATGACTGCCCTTTGTTCAGGGTCAGAGCCTTGAGGTATTCCCCAATCAATTTCGCCTAGTTTCCTTCTGTTTTCTTCAATTTCTTCTTTTGTAAACATTTTTGTACTTTTTTTGGTTCTCTGAAAGTACGAAAAAACCGCTGCATTTGTTGAAGCGGTTCTGTTTCTAATTAGACTCGGGAAACTCGGAGTTTTATTCAATCTAACAATTTTCTTAGTGCTTCACTTATCAGACCAGCATCCGGTCGGCTCAATCAAAAGGTAAATTCAACATTCCACCTTCTTTTTCAATTTTCTGAATCTCTTTGAGTAATTCTCTTTATCTGGTTGTGAATCTAATTACGCAGTGTTCTTGAAAAAACTAAATGCTCAGGAAGAAACTTTTAAGGTCCAACTTTGTTTTTGATTGTTGCATTCAAATAATTTGAAACATGAAAGAATACGGATTACTAAAACCTGCAAAGATTGGATCTTTAATGCTTCCGAATCGTGTTGTCATGTCACCCATGACCAGATGCAGAGCCATCGGCAATGTGCCGAATGAATTGATGGCAGAATATTACAAGCAACGTTCAGGTGCCGGGTTAATTATTACTGAAGGAACATCACCGTCACCAAACGGCCTGGGTTATGCCCGTATCCCCGGATTATTCAGCAAGGAACAGGTTGAAGGCTGGAAGAAAATAACTTCGGAAGTCCATCAAAGTGGTGGAAAAATTATTGTCCAATTGATGCATACCGGAAGAATAAGTCATCCGCTCAATATGCCGGAAGGAGCTCAGATTCTTGCACCTTCTGCGGTTAAGGCTGCAGGACAAATGTGGACTGATTCGCAAATGATGCAGGATTTTCCGGTCCCCAAAGCAATGACAGTCGAAGACTTGATTCTCACCAAAGCTGAATTTGTTGACGCTGCAAAAAATGCGATGGATGCCGGCTTTGATGGTGTTGAGTTGCATGGAGCCAACGGTTATCTGCTGGAGCAGTTCCTTTCGCCAATAAGCAATATCCGGAGTGATAATTATGGCGGAAGCGTTGAAAACCGTTGCCGGTTTGTTCTGGAAGTAGTTACTGCTGTTGCAGATGCCATCGGGAAGGAAAAAACTGCGATTCGTTTATCGCCTTATGGAGTGGCCAGCGATATGCCACATTATCCGGAGATTGATGTTACCTATCAGTACTTGTCGGAACAACTGAATACGCTCGATATCGCTTATGTACACATTGTAGATCATTCAGCCATGGGAGCTCCTGCTGTGCCAAAGGAAATTAAACAGTTAATCCGGAATAATTTCAGGAATACAATTATTCTTGCTGGCGGATATAATCTGGAGAGTGCAGAAGCCGATATTCAAAGTGGGCTTGGTGACCTGGTCGCATTTGGACGTCCGTTTATTAACAATCCCGATTTGGTTGAACGGTTTAAGCAGAATTGGTCTTTATCTGAAGATCTTAAAACGGATCTGTTTTATTCTGCTGATGAAAAAGGGTATACCGATTATGCAAAATTCAATTCCTGACAAAAAAGTCAGGTTCCAATTCCGGAAATAAATCCGAAATGATCAGTAGGCTGTCTCAATAATCATTAGTCACGTCATCCTGAATTCATTTCAGGATCTCAACATAGTGTATCTCAGACCCCGAAATAAATTCGGGGTGACTAGACTTTCGAGTATTTGACTTTTGAGACGGCCTCTTTTTGTTTTTTATAATTGTCGTAACAATATGATACTGATTAGAAATTTCAGTAACTTTCGATACAACGATCAAGCTGGAAATTAATCAATTGAATACGAATCATGAACTCCCCGATTCTCTTTTATCTGACCGAACTTCTTTTCCCACGGCTGTGTGTGACTTGTGGCGATAAACTGATAGAGCAGGAGCAATACATTTGCCTGAATTGTTTGCATCACATTCCGCGAACCAATTACCATCTTCAACCTGACAATCCGGTTTCCCAGTTGTTTTACGGAAGAGTGCAAATCGAATTTGCCACTTCGTTCTTTTATTTCAGCAAGGGCAGCAAATACCAAACTTTGTTACATAACCTGAAATACAAGGATATGAAAGAACTGGGTGAGGAAATCGGGAAACATTTTGGGATCGATTTATTGAAGTCGTCCGATTTTTCGTCGGTTGATGTGATTTGCCCGGTTCCGCTCCATCCGCAGAAAGAAAAGAAACGTGGATACAATCAAAGTTGGTGGATTGCTTCAGGAATGGCTCGTCAAATGCAAAAAGAATTGTCGGCCGATAATCTGAAAAGGGTTACCGCGACCGAAACACAAACGCGCAAATCGCGTTTCGAACGCTGGCAAAATGTGGAAGGTATTTTTGAATTAACCGATCCGGAAGCGTTTGCAGGTAAACATATTTTGCTGATTGACGATGTGGTAACAACCGGCTCGACCCTCGAAGCCTGTGCCCAGACCATACTTTCCCGAACCGATGCCCGGGTAAGTATTGCCACTTTGGCCACCGCCTGATTTGTTTTTTAATGCATAGTAATAAACGATCAGAAATCCAGCCGGTAAAGTAGTGTTGTACTCAGCACGTTACTGAACTGGCTGTCTCTCCAGTACCACAACACATCGCCGGGAGTTTTACGGATGGGTATCAAGGAATAGGCTCCGCGCAAATCGATAAACAGGCGCTTAGTCATCTGAAACCGAAATCCCAGCATTCCCTGCAGATCCAGTTCATTGAACGGATGTTGATCTTCCTTGACAAACGCTCCGTAATTGTCGTATTCTGTCCCTTTTATCAGATATCCTGCCGACAGCCCGGCCAGAATGGAAAGATTTTCACCGGTTCGAATTCCCAGATATAGCGGCATTTCAGCATAATTCAGGCGCATGATGTATTTGGTCTGATCATCCGTCGATTTCGGATCGGGATTCTTCCGGCTGCCCTTTTGTGTGAATTTAAATTCCATTGCAGTGAAGATTGTCTGAGAAAGGTTGGTTTGCACGTAAGCTCCTGCAACAATGCCGGGTTTATTGTATCCGGCGTAAGTATCTCCATCGACTTGTGAGGCATTTAATCCAGCCAGTACACCACCTTCGAAACGCTGCGAGTACGAGAACATACTGGTAATGCCCAGCAAAAACAACAAAAGAAAAGAATGTTTCATCTCAGTTCTTTTAATTTTTGGTTCAGAATTTCAACTCCCTTACCGGCTTTTTCCTGAATGTAAGTCACATTCGATATGTATCCTGAAGGGCGTTCAGGATCGATTACAAAGATTGGAGTTCCTTTCGAAGTATAGTTGACCAGCCCGGCAGCCGGATAAACATTCATCGAAGTGCCGATGACCACGAGAATATCAGCGCTTTCGACAATTGGAACAGCTTCGTCCATTGCCGGAACAGCCTCGCCAAACCAAACGATGTGCGGACGAAGCTGACTTCCTTTGGCACATCGGTCGCCAAATTTCAGTTCCCAGCCGTCGATGTCATAAATTAATGATTCATCGACCGAACTGCGTGCTTTCTTCAGTTCTCCATGCAGATGCACAACCTTTGAACTGCCTGCTCTTTCGTGCAGATCATCCACGTTTTGGGTAATGATGCTCACATCAAAATCCTTTTCGAGATCGACCAGTCCGCGATGTCCGGCATTGGGCTCACATTCGTAAAGTTGTTTGCGCCGGTCGTTGTAAAAGTTCATCACTAACTTCGGATTTCGGGCCCAGGCTTCGGGAGTGGCAACCTCTGATATATCGTATTCTTCCCACAGTCCATCCATGTCGCGAAAAGTACGTAATCCACTTTCCTGGCTCATGCCAGCTCCTGAAAGAATAACCAGTTTCTTCTTCATGATAGCTTTTTGCATTGTTTTTATCAAAGATAAGAATTAAGTCGACCTGACTTATCTGTCAATTTTTTAAATGTTGGCATTATGAGCGGGAGTCAAAACGTTTGGTCTTGGAACCAAATATTTCATTAAATTTGCTGGAAAGTACATTTGCATGACGGGGTTAAATTACATACCATTAATTATTGAGAAACTCAAATCGATAAATCCGGAAAAGATCATCCTTTTTGGTTCGTATGCATATGGCGATCCCACTGATAGCAGCGATCTGGATATCTTAGTTGTGACCGGAGACAAAACAATCCCTTCCAGTTTTGCCGAAAAAAGCAAGATATACCTAAAAATATCGTCGACCATTTCTGAAATTAAAAAGGAGTTTCCTATTGACTTAATTGTACATACAAAAGCAATGCATCAGAAATTCATTGAGGATAACAGCCTCTTTGCCCGTGAACTTCTGGTAAAAGGGAAAGTGCTCTATGAAAAAAACAACTAAAGACTGGTTGAATAGTGCTGAAAGTGATCTTCAGCTTATTCAAGAGATCATCTCCCTGGAGAACCTGACACATTTGTCTGCTTTTCATGCCCAACAAGCAATCGAAAAATCATTCAAGGCTATCATTGAAGAGTTTGATTTGGGTTTTATAAAATCACATTCATTGGAGATGCTTTATAACAAAGTCAATGATAAAATTTCGACCAGGATAAATTCAGATCTGCTTATCCTTCTTGACCAGCTATATATTGATGCCAGATATCCCGGAGAATTAGGTTTATTACCTGATGGAAAACCTTCCATTTTAGAGGCAGAAAGTTTTTTTGATCTGGGAAAGCAATTGTTTAAATCAGCAAATAAAATCCAATCCAATCCAATTCATTGTTTTTCAGAAAAATGAACAATCTATCCATTCGTACAATCTCGTTTATTTTCGATAACGAAACCGATCATATTCTTTTGCATCAAATTGCAGAAGAAGGTCCGCTGAAAAGAAAACACTCCGCAATAAAAGGCAGCATTGGCTTGCTGGAAGACATGAACGAGGCTGCTATCCGGAGCATTCGGGAAGCCAGCGGACTCGAAGTTCCGGAGGTTGTTCTGCGTGGCGTGGTCAAAACTATTCAGGACGAAAGCCAATCGGCCATGATTTATTTGGTGTACGAAACATCCCGCTTTTTCGGAGAAATTGAAAATAAACATCCAGGCAGGTTGAAGTGGGTTGATATCCTGAATATTTTCAATTTGCCGCTGGAAGGATTGGTTCAGGAAATTATGTCCAATCTGCTCGATGGCGAAAGTTTTTTCGAAGGAAGCATTCATCTGAATAGTCAGGATGAGGTGGTAAGTTCAGATATCCGGGTATGTAATAGTATTTAAGCACTTCGTCGGTTGATGGAATTTAAACAATAAGTTCATTTAAATCGCGGTTTACATACACTGACGGACCAATCTTCATGTTCGTTTCACGGTTAAAATTTTTACATTTGCAGCAATGATTGATCCTTCTACCATCGAGCGAATATTAGATGCAGCGAACATTTCGGATGTTGTTTCAGAGTTTGTCACACTCAAAAAAAGAGGTGTCAACCAGCTGGGATTGTGTCCGTTCCATAACGAAAAAACACCTTCATTCACTGTTTCTCCTGCCAAAGGAATTTTTAAATGTTTTGGCTGCGGCAAAGGTGGTAACTCGGTGAATTTCATCATGGAACTGGAGCAGCTGAGCTATCCGGATGCACTACGATGGCTGGCCAAAAAATTCCACGTCGAAATTGAAGAGAAGGAGGAAACTCAGGAAGAAAAACAACTGAAAGACGAACGCGAGAGCATGATGATCACCTCAGCTTTTGCACAAAAATATTTTAGCCGCTATTTGCTGAAAGAAAATGAAGGACGTACCATCGGACTAAGTTATCTGCGCGAACGCGGAATCCGCGACGACATCATTACTAAATTTGAACTCGGTTTCTGTCCCGACGGGAAAGATATTTTCACTCAGGCAGCCCAGCGCGAAGGCTATAAAATGGAATTTCTGGAAAAAACCGGCCTTACGATTAAACGCGATGACTGGGTGCGGGATCGATTTGGCGGACGTGTCATTTTCCCGGTTCACAATGTGGCTGGCCGGGTCATTGCTTTTGGCGGACGAACGCTCACGAACGACAAAAAAGTTGCAAAATACCTCAATTCGCCCGAGTCGGATATTTACCACAAGGGCAGAACGCTGTACGGTATTTATCAGGCCAAACGCGGCATTACCAAACTCGATAAATGTTACCTGGTGGAAGGTTACACCGATGTGTTGTCGTTTCATCAGGCAGGAATCGAAAATGTTGTTGCCTCATCAGGAACATCACTGACGATCGAACAAATCAGGCTCATCAGACGTTTTTCGCCAAATATTACCATTGTATACGATGGCGATGATGCCGGAATCAAGGCATCGCTTCGCGGCATTGACATGGTTTTGGAGGAAGGTATTAATGTAAAAGTTCTGCCATTGCCACGTGGCGAAGATCCCGATTCGTTTGCCCGTTCCATGAGTGCCAGCGAACTGACGGAATACATCAGGAAAAACGAAACCGACTTTATTAAATTCAAGACGCAATTGCTGATGGGATCCGTTGAAAATGATCCGGTTTCGAAAGCGCGTCTGATCAACGAAATCGTTCATTCCATTTCGGTGATTCCGGATACCATCACCCGGTCAATTTACATCAAGGAATGCAGCCGGTTGATGGACGTTCAGGAAGCCATTCTATACTCCGAAATCCGTAAAACCCAGAATAAGCAATCGGAAGACCACACCCGGAAAGAACTTCATGAGATACAAGTACAGGCTTCAAAACCTGCACCTGCAGCCTCTGAAAAGAAAATAGTCAACCCGTTCGCGATGGAAGAACGTGAAATTATCCGTATTGTCCTGAAATATTTCCATCAGGAAGTGTTTGAAATTGAGGATGAGGTAACTCGGGATGTTAAACGCTGTACCGTTGGAGTTTACGTATTATCTGAGTTGCATAGCGATGGGCTGATTTCGGTCAATCACAAGGTTCGGTACATTTTGTCGGCACTGGAAGAAAATATAGAAAATAAGGAATTTGATCCGATCAAATATTTCACCCAGCATCCTGACTCAGAAATTAGTAAGTATGCCAGCAACCTGTTGTCCGAAAAGTATGTCGAAAGCAAGCGTTGGAGTAGGGGGGGAGCATTTGTCGAAAGTGAAAGCGAGTTGTTGTACTTGCTGGTTCCCAAACTGGTTCAGGAGTACAAACTGAAAAATGTAAAGATGATGCTGAAAAAACTCGAACATCAGATTAACGAAGCCAATAAAAACAACGAGACCGAAAAAATGATGGAATACATGAATCAGCATATGAATCTGAAAAAAGTACTGAAAGCACTGGCGGAAATGCTCGGGTTCAGAACGATCAGCTGAAAAAAGTATAAGGTTTCATGTTCCCTGCTGGTGAGGTGCTGAATAGTATCAGATTTGCAGAATAAGCATTCATAAAATATCCTTTTCCGGACATGCATAAATAGAATAGAGACAGAATCTTAAATACAGATTTTCCTAATTGTATAACTATGAGAACACATTTTATTCACGACCGAAACGAGATAGATGCCATTCTGAAACAGTGTAAAACCTGTTATGTAGCTATGTCGGATAATGATGCACCCTATGTGCTGCCCTTGAATTTTGCCATGGACGGCGACCGGGTGATTCTGCATTCGGCCCAGCAGGGACGAATGTGGGAAATGATTAAAAAGAATCCGAAGGTTTGCATTAACTGGACGCTTGGTGAAGATCTGGCGTGGCAGGATGTTCAGGTTGGTTGCAGTTACCGGGTTCAATCCAAATCGGTAATCATTGAAGGAACGGCCGAAATCATTGAGGACGATGTGGAGAAGGAAAGACTGTTTAAACAATTTATGACGCAGTACAGCGATCTTCCATTTAAATTCAGTGCTCCGGCAATCCGGAATGTTGGCGTACTTTTAGTGCCAATCACCAAACTGACAGCCAAGCAATTTGGAGTCAAAATGGTAAGATCATAGAATTTCTGAAAACAAGTTTGGAATACCTGAAGTTGAAATGGCAGGAATTTCAGATGCTTTAGCCGAATTCAGACACGCTTTAACTTCTGTAATATGATACTAGTAACAGGTGGAACCGGACTGGTTGGAGCTCATTTACTTTATGAACTTACAACTTCCGGACAACGGGTAAAAGCCCTGCGCAGACAGCAAAGTAATACCGAATGGGTGAAAAAAATATTTTCTTATTACACCGATCAGGCTGATACTTTGTTCTCGCAAATTGAATGGGTGGAAGGTGATATTCTGGATTACCTTAGTCTGGAAGAGGCATTGAAAGGTGTGACCGGAATTTACCATTGTGCTGCAATGGTTTCGTTTCATGGCGATGACAACGACACGATGCTGAACAACAATGTGAAAGGTACGGGCAACCTGATTGATGCAGCCATCCACAATGGTGTCCGCAGGTTTTGCCATGTCAGTTCCATTGCCGCACTCGGAAAAACTCAGGATGGAAGCGTGATAACTGAAGAAACTTATTGGACTCCATCGAAACGCAAAACGGGTTATTCGCTCAGCAAGTTTTTTTCAGAAATGGAAGTTTGGCGGGGAATTGAAGAAGGAATGGAGGCTGTCATTGTAAATCCATCCATCATTATGGGCCCCGGAAACTGGAATATAGGCAGCCCGATGCTTTTTCAATCGATCTGGAAAGGATTGAAATATTATACCAAAGGCATTGCCGGATTTGTGGATGTGCGAGATGTGGTTAAAGCCATGATTTTGCTGATGGACGAACAACGGTTTGATCAGGTTAAAAATCAGCGTTTTATCCTGAACTCTGGAAATTTGAACTTTCAGGATTTTTTCAATAAAATAGCTGATAGACTGAACAAGCCACGGCCGCGAAATTTTGCTTCCGATATCAAACTGCACATTGCCTGGAGAATGGCCAAAGCAGGCAGTTTTTTTACGGGAAAACGACCATTGATTACCCGTGATACGGTTTCGAGCTCGAACCAGAAAAACCAGTATTCCGGAGAAAAAATTACCCGTACCATTGGTTTTGAATACAGAAGCCTCGATTCTTCGATTGCCGATATTGCCGAAATCTTTCTGAAAGACATGGTTTTGCCTTCCGAGAAATAACTGAGAATGATGGCAGAACTAATTTTTTTATACTATATTCGCAAACTTTTTTAATTTAAAGAGCAAGCCTATCTGGCTTATATTTAAACAAATACAGTTACTTGAGCAAGCACATTTAAAAGATCAAAAAAACGGAAATGAAAAAATCAGATTTATTAAACGAAACCATCGAACACATCGACATCAAGTCATTTGATTCAACACCCATTATTGACTCCATGCGTAAGATGTCTTTCACCTCGCGAGATACAGCCAGTGCAACCGACATATTACTGAAAATGGTAAGCAATACCGAATGCACCAATATACTGACACTCGCCGGAAGTACCAGCGCAGCAGGTTGCATGCAGGTTTATGTGGACATGGTTAAAAATAATATGATTGATGCTATTGTTGCTACCGGAGCATCGATCATCGACATGGATTTTTTCGAAGCGATTGGGCACAAACATTATCGCGGATCGACCGAAATTAACGACGGAATTTTACGCGACCTGTACATCGATCGTATTTACGATACCTTCATTGATGAAGAAGAACTTCAGAATTGCGACAGTTCAATTAAGGAAATTACTGATTCGCTGGAGAAAAGGCCTTATTCTTCGCGCGAGTTCATTCAGGAAATAGGGAAATGGCTGACTGTTAATTCAGTTAAAAAAGACAGCCTGATCCAGGTTTGTTACGAAAACAATGTGCCGATTTTCTGCCCTGCTTTCTCCGACTCAAGTGCCGGTTTTGGTTTGGCTAAACACCAATGGGAAAATCCTGAAAAGCATGTTTCAATTGATTCAGTAGCCGATTTTCTTGAACTGACGAAAGTTAAAATTGCCGCCGGTGTAACTGGTTTATTCATGATTGGTGGTGGTGTTCCGAAAAACTTTGCTCAGGACACTGTCGTTTGTGCTGAAATTTTGGGAAAAGAAGTTCCAATGCATCAATATGCTGTTCAGATCACTGTGGCAGATGTACGCGACGGAGCTTGTTCTTCGTCAACCCTGAAAGAAGCCAGCTCATGGGGTAAGGTTCAGGTAACCGACGAACAAATGGTTTTTGCTGAAGCAACTTCAGTACTTCCGTTAATTGTAAGTTACGTTTATCACAAAGGAACCTGGAAAAACCGTCAGCCTAAAAACTGGAGTAAATTGTTCGAAAAATAGACTAACATTAAAAGAATACAGAATCCCCAATGCTTAATATTAGCGTTGGGGATTCTTTTATTTAGCTGAAATATTTTGATCTTTCGCGGGTTCAGAGTTAGAATAAGGAATTGTAAAATGGAAAGTTGCCCCTTTTCCCTTTTCTGACTCCATTCCGATTTCGCCTCCCAGCAATTCCACCAGGCTTTTAGAAATGGCCAATCCTAAACCATTTCCTCCGTATTTTCGGGTATTCGCTGACTCAACCTGCCTGAAACGCTCAAATATATGATCGTGATATTCTTCGGGGATTCCTATCCCGCTGTCTTTTACCTGGAATTGAACCGAATTTTCAGTTGTACTGAATCGAATCTCTATGAATCCTTTTTCAGTAAATTTAATTGCATTTCCCACCAGGTTGATCAGTATCTGTTTCAGTTTGGGTTCATCACTTTCAAGATAAATTTCCTCCTTGAGGTTTGACGGATCAAGCCTCAGTTCAATTCCTTTTTCAAGTGCTGCAAACGAGTATTGACGTATAATGTCGCCAATCACTTGCCGGATCTGGAAAATACTCTTTTCCAGATTGACCTGTCCTGCCTCGATCTTGGAAATATCCATGATGTCGTTAATGATGGCGAGCAGATTGGTCCCGCTGGTCTTGATTATTTTTGCAAATTCACGTTGTTGCTCTAACTCAAAATCTGAATCAATCAATAAATCTGAAAAACCAATGATGCTATTCAGCGGGGTGCGGATTTCGTGACTCATATTGGCCAGAAAGGCAGATTTCAAACGGTCAGATTCCAGTGATTTATCAAGTGTCTCTTTTAATTCCTGCTCTGCAATTTTACGTTCGATTGAAATACTGATCTGATCGGAAACAAATTCGAGCATCTGTTTTTCTTTTTCGGTAAAAGCATCCGGATTGTCATAACTTTGAACAACGATTGCCCCGATTATTTTTTTGTTCGCCGTCATCGGAACGCCCATCCAAATTTTGGAAGGAATTCCAATAATATCTATTTCACCGGCATCGCGCAATTTTAAGATATCTGTTGCATTGACGAGCAGCGATTTCTGATTTTTTATTACATAACCTGTAAGCGATTTTTCTGCTGGCCAGTTATTAATATTGTCTCTATCTCCCTTCTCATAAACTGTCGATAACATTCCACTGACATCATCATAAAAGGCAATATAAAAATTATTAAAATCAAATAATTTTGCCAGTAATCTGCTGATGGTTTCAATGAATTCGGCTAAATCAAAGGAAGAAATCGTGGCGTTCGAAATGTCACATAAAACCTGCTGCACCAGATCTTTCCGTAACTTTTCTGTAATATCGGTTTGGGTACCCCAGGTCCTGACAAGCTGATTGTTTTCGATAATTCCTACGGAATTGTTGCTAATAAATTTTAATTGACCTGATGAGTCGTGTTCTTCTGTTATTCCGTTTTGAATGCTGTATCCATTCCGGATGAAATTCCGGATTAGGTCACGATTGCCACCATTGTTGCGGCCACCATGAAAATCAAGATGTCTCTTTCCGATCATTTCTTTTTGATCGATGATTCCATACATTTTTATAAATGCATCGTTGCATTCGGCAAGATGCATGTGGTCATAAATAAAATCAACCTGTTCTTCAAGAGGTAAGCTCAAATCGATAGGTTCATCACTTTCGAAACGATAAACGCCTTCAGAAACCTGTGAAATAAAACCACGATAACGTTCTTCGCTTTGTTTTAGGGCCAATTCTGCAGTTTTGCGTTCGGTGATATCACGGTCAATTCCCAACACCAACTCACGCCCTCCTAAAGTGATAATGGATGAGGAAACCTCGACTGGAAAAACATGCCCATCTTTATGCCGGTGGGTGGTTTCCATGTGAATAATATCTTTTTGCCTGAGGGTTTTTACATAAGCGAGGCGCTCTTTCGTTTTTCCCTTTGTAACATTTAGTATATCAATCGACTGGCCGATCAGTTCTTCACGTGTGTAACCATTCATCTGACAGGCCGCTTCATTGCAGTCAATAATCGGCCAATCTAAATTAGTATCATTCGGATTTATTAAGACAATAGCATCAGGAGAGGCATTGAACAATCCTTGAAATAGCAGTTCCCTTTCCCTCAAGGCCACTTCAGCCACTTTGCGCTCGGTAATGTCGAAAGCTGAACCAATGGCCGCAGCTTGGCCCTTCCAATTAATTCTCCCGGCTGAGAAATCAATCCAAACTTCTTTCCCGCTTTTGGTAACTAATTTAAATTCATAGATTAATGGAACCTCTTCCGCGCGTTGTCGGGCCAGGCCGTGATCCCTGATAAGTGTTTTAAAATCGGGGTGAACCACATCCCAGAAATTCATTTGGATCAATTCCTTGTTTGAAAAACCGGTCAATTCTTCAGTTGCTCTATTTACATATAAAAAACGCTCACCCTGATAGATAAATATACAAGTGGATGTAAAATCAGTCAATGAACGAAATTTCTCTTCACTTTCTTTCAGTGTATCTGCAGCTTTTTTGCGTTCAGTGATGTCCTGGAAAATTTCGAGCATTGCTTTTTTTCCCTTGAACATCATCCCGGTATGGAGAATCTCAAAATCCTTTCCGCCCAGAAGACCTGTCGCTTCATACGATTTGGTCTCCCCGATTTCTATCCCAAAATGTAATGGGCAGTCGCTGCACTGCTGCTTGTCATCGCGGTATATTTCCCAACATTTACGGCCATCGGTTTCTGTACCCGGAATATTTTTAAAATTTTCACTCTGGAAAAGTATATTTCCTTCCAAATCGACAATGTGCATTCCGAAAGGAATGGTTTGTAACAGCGATTTGCTGAATTCATTGATTTCTTTGAGTGACGCCTCAACCTGTTTCCGTTCACTGATATCGCGCCAGGTAGTAAACAAGGCAGGTTTACCTTTCAATATCATCGACGCGATTGAAACCTCAACAAAAAGATCTGAGCCATCAAACCTGCGATGTACCCATTCAAAGGTATTTTTCCCATTCAAAAAGGCATCAGCAATCTTTTCTTTTGCCACTTCTGACGAACTTTTTCCACCCGGCTGAAAGTCAGGCGACAGCGCTTCAGGTCTCTGCCCAATAATCTGTGTGCGGTCACCCCGTAACATAAACTCTGTTGCCCGGTTACAATCTGTAAAAATACCCTCTGAAATGATTAGATAGGAGTCCGGTGAATCTTTGAACAATATACTGTATTCCTCCTCGCTCTCCAGCAAGGCTTCCTCTGCCCGTTTGAGTTCTGTCAGTTCAGCCAGTAGTTTTTCAGTTCTTTTAGTCACCAGAGCTTCGAGCTGCTCCTTTTCATCCAACTTGCGGTCTTCCGATTCTTTAATCCGAAGCATGGCCTTCACTTGTGTCGTCAGTTCCGATTCATCAAACGGTTTTGAAAGAAATGCATCAATGCCAAAGCCCAGCGCCTTTAAACGGCTTTCCTTATTGGTTCGGGCCCCGGTCATCATTACAACGGGAATATGTTTGGTTGAATCGTTTGATTTCAGCATTCTGCATACCTCGTAACTTTCCATTTCGGGCAGATCAATATCAAGCAGAATCACATCGGGTTTTTCAGAATGGCAGAGTTCAATTCCATTTTTGCCTGTCAGAGCACTAATGAATTCAGCTTTCGGAAAAGTCTTCATCAGTAATGCTTCCAACACAATCCGATTACCTGAATTATAGTCGATTGCTAAAATCTTCACCTTCTCTATCATAATTGAATTTTAAAAGCCAATTAATGCCATTCAACCATCCAGGGATAGTCATTTCAAATAAAATACTGTTGGCAAGTTTCGAAAAAAATCGCCTGACACATTTCCCAGCAGATCTTCACAATGTCCTTTTACGGCAGGTTTAGTCAGTGCTGTCACCGGAATATTCTCAGAATGTTCGTTCGTCCCTCTTTTTTTTTAATCTGGTCATTTTTAGAAATCGTTCCCAAAATCGGCAGAAACGAAACTAATTCAATAACAGGCACTAATTTAGATATTATTTCGGGTTCTAAAAGAAATATTACAGTCTGGGAATGATCGACCTAATAATTACTATTTTTGTTTGAAAGTAAATGCTATTATCCTGATGGAAAGAGTATCCTCCAGATCGACACTTGTGAAAACCTACCGGCGATTATTCAATTGCCTGATGTTCTATAGTTAAGCACTCCACCGAACTTTATCTTCTTTGTTCAATCCTGAATTTTTATTCAGCGTATTACCTTCAGGCATCATCTATTCAACAATCTTTAATTTGGAACACCATGTTCGAAAAAATAATTCTCCATGCAGAAACTCCGGAAAGGACGGCTGCAAGTGAAGGCAATTTTTATCAACCAACCAATAATTCAATTGGTCCGGGAATGAACGAACGCATTCAAAAGCTCCGGAAACTGAGTGTCGAAGCAGAACCATCCTTATCGATCGAACGGGCCCTGCACGAAACGGCTTTTTACCAGGAAAACTTCGGTAAGCTTTCTGTTCCTGTATTGCGGGCCACCAATTTTCTCGATCATTGCCGCAGGAAAGTAATCTACCTTGGTGAAGGAGAACTGATTGTTGGCGAACGCGGCCCAAGCCCCAAATGTGTACCAACTTTTCCTGAACTGACTTGCCACAGCATCGAAGATTTAAATGTTCTGAATACCCGCGAATTGCAGCGTTACATCATCAGTCAGAAAGATATCGATACGTATGAGCACGAAGTGATCCCATACTGGGCAGGTAGAACTCAGCGCGAACGCATTTTTAGTCATGTTCCTCAGGAATGGCAGGCCGCCTATGAAGCCGGTATGTTTACCGAATTTATGGAACAGCGTGCTCCCGGACATACCGCACTCGATGGCAAAATCTATCGGAAAGGGATGTTGGACTACAAACGGGAAATTGCTTCGAATCTGGTTGCACTCGATTACCTTAACGATCCGGAAGCGACGGATAAAGCGGAAGAATGGAAGGCGATGGACATTTCGTGCGACGCTGTGATTCTTTTTGCCGAACGTCAGGCCGGCTTAGCCGAAGAACTGGCATTTACAGAACCCGATCTGATTCGGAAAGCCGAACTACTGAAAATCGCAGAAGTTTGCCGTTGGGTTCCGGCCCATGCACCACGCACCTTTTGGGAAGCCATCCAGATGTATTGGTTTGTCCACCTCGGAACCATTACCGAACTCAACGGTTGGGATGCCATGAATCCGGGTCACTTCGATCAGCATCTGGCTCCATTTTATAATCGGGAAATTGCCGAAGGAACGCTCACCCGCGAACAGGCCAAAGAATTACTTTCCTGCTTCTGGATTAAGGTAAATAACCATCCGGCACCACCAAAAGTAGGAATTACTGCCCGCGAAAGTGGAACTTACAATGACTTTACAAACATCAACATTGGCGGCGTAAAGAGCGACGGGAGCGACGGAACCAGTGAAGTTTCATACCTCATGCTCGAACTGGTTGAAGAACTGCATATTTTGCAACCCGGAAGCTCTGTTCACATTAGCGCGAAGACGCCTGACAAATTTCTACATGCGGCAACTCGTGTAATCCGTCAGGGACATGGTTATCCCTCTGTTTTTAATCCGGATATTTATATTCTGGAATTACTCCGTCAGGGAAAATCACTTCATGATGCGCGCGAAGGAGGATGCAGCGGTTGTATTGAAGTGGGTGCTTTCGGCAAGGAAGCTTATTTGCTCACTGGTTATCTAAATGTTCCCAAAATTTTGGAAGTGACACTCAATAGCGGAATCAATCCGCTTACCGGTATTCGTGTTGGTCCTGAAACTGGCGATCCATCGTCTTTTAATAATTACGACGAACTGTACAGTGCTTTCCTGAAACAACTCAATTATGTGGTGGATATGAAGATGCGCGTAAGCAATTACATCGACCGCATGTTTGCCAAATACGCACCGGCACCATTCCTTTCGGTGGTTACCGACGATTGTGTGAGCCGTGGCAAAGACTATTACGATGGTGGACCACGTTACAATACCAGCTACATTCAGTGTTGCGGACTGGCAACTGTAAGCGATAGTTTAGTTGCCCTCCGGAAACACGTATTCGAAGATAAAACCTTTAGTCTTGATCGTGTACTGAATGCCGTTCGGAAAAATTTCGAAGGAGAAGAGGTTCTTCGTCAGGTAATTATGAACCGAACTCCTTTCTTTGGAAACGATGATGACTATGCCGATTCAGTTGCTGTGAAAGTATACGACGATCTGGTTGAGGCCATCGACGGAAAACCAAACATCAAACCAGGAGGGAAATATCACCTGAACATGCTTTCGACCACCTGTCATGTATACTTCGGAAAAGTTATGGGAGCAACTCCCAATGGCCGGCTGGCGGGCAAATCTATTTCCGACGGCACTTCTCCCTCGCATGGTGCCGACACGCACGGTCCATCGTCAGTAATCAAATCGATGACCAAATTCGATCATGTCAAATCAGGCGGAACATTGCTGAATCAGCGATTTCTTCCGGGCTTACTGAAAAAGGAGGAAGATATACGTAAACTCGGGCATCTGATCCGTAGTTATTTTACCCTTGGAGGTCACCACATTCAGTTCAACATTGTAGACACGGCAACCTTGCTGGCTGCTCAGGCCTGTCCTTCAGATTACAAAGACCTGATGGTACGCATGGCTGGTTACAGCGACTATTTCAATGACATGAACGCCGATCTGCAACAGGAAGTCATTGAACGAACCGAAAATAGTGGGTTTTAAAAGTCCCGTAAAGAACAGTCATCCCGAATTTATTTCGGGATCTGACCTTCAATACGTGGGATCCTGAAACCCCGCCTGCCAAGCGAGCGGGCAGGAAGTTCAGGATGACGCATTGAATTATTTTCCTGCATTGATAAAGAACCAACCCATGAATCAACCGCTCATTTTCGATATCAAACGCTATGCGATCAATGATGGTCCGGGAATCCGGATTGTCATTTTCATGAAAGGTTGCAACCTGAACTGTGCTTGGTGTCATAATCCGGAAAGCATTTCAGGCATTACGGAACGGTTGTACGCTGCTTCAAAGTGTATCCGGTGCGGAACCTGCGTGGCTGCGTGTCCTGAGAATGCGATTACTTTAACGCCGGAAGGAATTGAAACCAAAACCGAACGTTGCAAATTGTGCGGAAAATGCGCCAGTGTTTGTCCTGCCAAAGCGATTGAAGTATCCGGAAAATTGCTGTCGGTTGCTGAAATCATGGTTGAAATTGAAAAAGAGCAGATTTTCTTTGACCAGTCGGGTGGCGGTGTAACATTTTCAGGAGGAGAACCTTTACTGCATCACGAGTTTCTGATTGAACTGCTCAACGAATGCGGTAAACGGGGAATTCACCGGGCCGTGGATACAGCGGGGATGGCCAATACCTCCATACTTCTGGAAGTTGCGAAACAGACTGACCTTTTTTTATATGACCTGAAGCTGATCAATTCAGAAAGGCACCGGAAATGGACTGGCATGCCCAACGAAAAAATTCTGGAAAACCTGAAAATTCTGGCAGAAACCGGCGCAAAAATAATGATCCGGATTCCGCTGATTGGCGGAGTAAATGATGATGATGAAAATATGACTGAAACAGCCCGGTTTGTATCAGAGCTTGCCGGAGAAAAAAAAGAAGTGACACTTTTGCCTTACCACAGGATTGCTCAAACGAAATATCAGAAATTAGGACGGCCTGATGATTTTATGCTTCTGGAAGAACCCACACACGAATCACAATTGCGGGCTATTGTGAATTTTCAGGAATACGGAATAAAAGCAAGTATTGGAGGATAGAATTGAAAAACCGGGAGCCATATCAACGTATTGTAGGTCAGATCCCCGAAATGATTCCGGGGTGACGGGCTCTGCTTAAATTGTGAATTTTGAGACAGCATCTGTCTTTCTGGTACATTCTTATTTTATTTTCAACTTCAATTCAATCAATTTTACCACATTTTCATAATCTTCGGGAGAACCCATAACTACCGTAACGCAGCGGCTATGATTAAACGGTTTGGCATTCCGGTATTCTTCTTTTAGTCGTTCTGGAAGGTCGCTGGCTTCAATCAATGGCAAATCCTTTTCGCTCAGCCAAAAACTCACACGAAAGGTGTCTTTCTGAACGCCAATCCAGTAAATTGTATTTTTTTTCCGGAGGGTACGGTACAGCCAGCTTTTTCCGTCGTTGTAAAACCGCCATTCTTCAGCAATGTCAAAATGTTTGCTATACAGATAGTTGATAATATTCTCCCAGTAAACACTGTTTTCGCCGATGATCGAAAATATCAGTTCATCGGTAGGTTGAACATTAGGATCAGTTAATACAATGGGTTCCATACACGAGTTATTTTATATTCGGTGGTACAAATTTATTAAAGAAAAATGACTGAACAATTAAATCATAAACTTGTATTCTCGTTTTTCCCAAACATTTGCTCCAGAAGTTGTTCTTTAAACGGTTCAGAAACGGGTAGTTTGTGTTCGCCAATTTTGATGAGGTTACCTTCGAGGTGATCGATTTTCGATAGATTGACGATGTTTGTCCTGTGAACCTTCAGAAATGAAGAACCTTTAAGCTTTTCCTCCCAGCTTTTCAGCGTTCCGTGTACAAGCAGCTTTTTGTCGGTGCAGTAAATATTCACATAATCGCCGCAGGTTTCAATAAAAAGGATCTCATTGACTGTGATTTGATAAATTCGGCGGCCTGATTTGACGCTGATTTTGGGGGGCGAAGAGGGTAGACGGGTATTGAATCGTTCGCGGGCTTTATTTACCGCTTTGTAAAACCGCTCGAAGGAAAAGGGTTTCAACAGAAAATCAACAACTTCCAGATCGAACCCATCAACGGCATATTGCGAATAGGCTGTTGTGAAAATAATCAAGGGTGGACGAACCAGCGATCGCAAAAAACTAACTCCCGACATTTCAGGAAGATTGATGTCCAGAAAAATCAAATCGACAGAATTAGCTTCCAGATAAGCCTGAGCCGAAAAAGCATCTGCAAAGGTGCCACAGCATCGTAAATCGGGACAAAGTGAAAGGTTGTGTTCCAGTATGGATTGTGCAGCAGGTTCGTCTTCAACAATAATACAGTTCATTTCAAAAGAGTTTCATGTTCCAGATTGCCTGGAAATTCAGTTTTAGATCATTACACATTCCGTCCCTCAGTCCTTCAACGATTACCGGAGTTCTATTCTCATTTCGAGCCTGAAAACTCCGTCATTTTCACCGTATTCGAGTGAATGACATTCAGGATAGATCAAATGTAAGCGTTTTTCAACATTTTTGATTCCAATACCGCCGTTCTCTTCCTGATCTGTTTTTTCGCGCAGGGCAATGTTGTTTTCTGTTCTGAAAATCAATTGTTTGCCGTTGAATTCAATAATTATCCGGATGGTAACTGAATTTTTACCAATTCCATGTTTGAAACAGTTTTCGGCCAGGGGGAGCAGGAGTAAAGGTGAAATGGTTACACCCTCAAAATCACCCTCAGTAGATAGAATCACATGCGTAAGGTCTGGATTTACGCGTTCTTTTTGCAGACCGACATAGGTCCGAATAATTTCAATCTCCTTTTCGAGTGGGATGGTTTCACAGGATGTATCGTACAGCACGTATCGCAGAAAATCGGAAAGCTGCAGGATTACATCTGCGGTGCGCTTGTCGTTATTCGAAGCCATCGAATAAATGGTATTCAGGTTGTTGAAGAGAAAGTGTGGATTTATTTGAGCCTTTAGGGCCGAAAGTTCGTTGCGGGCTGCGTCGCGCTTGTCTATCAGCATCAGTGCGTATTGCCAGATGAGAAACAAAATGCTGGTGAAAATCAGGTAAGCAGCAACAATCAGTATCAGTTCCCAAATCCGGAAATAGGAAATGTAATAGAGACTGGGGAAAATCTTGTCGATAAAAAAATCGAACAAGGCATAATTCAGCAAGGCAGTCAGGACACTCAAGCCGACTGCGTAAAGCAAATACAATCCAAACCGGCTTCGGTTCAGAAAACGGGCAATCAAAATCTTCAGGTTGTAATAAACTGCCCCAATTAGGGTTAGGTGGAAGAACACCACGTATAAGAAGTTTTTCACGAAATATTCCAGGAAAACCGCCACATCTTCCTTGTTCCCGTCGGGTTTTATTTGTTCCAGAATAAAGTATCCCAATGGTATCAGGAACAAAATGCTGAGCGGTATTTTAATCCATAATCTGGCTTTCCGGACCAGCCAGATGAAGGGTAGTGCACAGTAGAGTGAAAAGATTAAATTCATTAGAAGAATGAAATCCCATTCAACGGTGAATCCCTGAATCACTCCGGTTGATTCAACTCCCGGATTCAAAATGACATTCCAGAAGTTTAATGATATGAACCAAAAGATTACGTGCAAAACGGGTACAAGCTGTTTTTTTAGATGAATAATTTTCATGGCGGATTAGTTGATTCGGTTTAACTTCAGCATCGCTGGCTGGTCTTCCCAGTCGATAAATCGTTTTTCGCCGGCATAGCGTTCAATCATTGCCGTTAGTTCTGACGAGGAGGCCGTTAGTAACAATCTTCCCGCATCGGGTACGTAACGGTATTTGATCCTTACCCGCTTCTTTTCGATCATATCTTTCATGTAGTCGGAACCCAGCCACGAGACGTAAAGTTGTTTGTTTTCAACCGTAATCCTTGCCAGGGTATGAACGGTGAAGTAATTTTCCTTCGCCATTCGGCTGTTCTTAAGTGCAGCGGTTTCACGGGGACTAAAATCGGCATACAAAACCGTGTTGATCCGGAAAAGAACCAATCGAAACTGATATTGTGCTGAATCGGGATTGTTGCCGGTCAGTTTAACAACATAGTGATTTTGTGGTTTGAATACCGTTGAATCTTTGCCTTGTTTCGTTTTTATTTTCTCTTCCGAAATGAATTGGTTAATTCTCCAGACCGAAGTGGTATCCGTCATTTTCCATGCACTACTGTTTTTGGAGGTAGAATCAGACTTGGAATGAATAGGCCGGGCCGTCCAGTTCCCTTCAATTTCCGGAGCAAGCGTGATGTTTTTATCAAGGTAAAACGGATTCAGTGAGCAAATCATAAAAAAATCAGAACATCCGGTGATGAACAGGATGATTCCGGTAATCAGAAGTAATTTTTGGTATTTCATAATCCTTGTTTTTAATTACTGAACCGAAGATAGGGCGAATAAAACCGACCGGAAATTTTTTTCGATGAAAGTCCCTGTTTTTTCGATGGGCAACGAATTTGCTTCAGCTCATCCGAAGTTTGTATTCTTTGAGCGAATTAAAATCTGATCAAAACCTGACACTTTTAGTTGTAATCTTCTGAAACCCTTAGGCTCTTTCCTGTTTTTCCTTATTTTTGAAGTATTCTAATTTTTTGACCCAATGATTGCAAAAACAAAAACAATTTTTCTGTTCGCAGGCGTATTGATGAGTTTTACCTCATCGAAGGACCTGAGTAAGCTGGAACGAAAAGCACAACGTATTCACGCCAGATGTCTGACGGTTGATACTCATTGCGACACGCCTATGCTGATGGTCAAACCTGGATTTTCTGTTCGGGATGAAAATAAAGCACCACATAGCCGGGTTGATTTGCCGCGTATGAAAACCGGTGGACTGGATGCCATGTTTTTTGCTGTTTTTACCGGACAAAAACCACGCACCGACGAAAACTATCAAAAAACGTATGAGCTGGCGCATCAGATGCTCGATTCTATTCATTCGATGCTCAAGCAAAACAGCGATCTGGCTACGCTTGCCCTGAAAGCTGATGACCTGGCCCGAATAGAAAAGACTGGGAAACGGGCCATATACATTGGTATGGAAAACGGATTCCCGATTGCCAAAGATATCTCCCGCGTTGAAGAATTTTACAAGCTGGGAGTTCGTTACATCACACTTTGTCATTCGTTGCACAACGATATTTGTGACTCTTCGAGTGATGCTGCTCCTGCCGAACACAACGGAGTCAGCGAATTCGGGAAACAGGTGATTGCTGAAATGAACCGGCTGGGAATGATGGTCGATGTTTCGCATGCTTCAGATAAGTCGTTTTTTGATGCTGTTGAATTGAGTAAAACTCCGGTGATCGCTTCACACAGTTCGGTGCGTGCGGTGGCCTCTCACAACCGAAATATGACTGACGAAATGATTAAAAAGCTGGCCGAAAAAGGTGGAGTCATTCAGATTTGTCTGCTCGATGTGTACCTTAAAGAACCGGATACAACTACGGTGAAATTTCAGGAAATGGAACGTCTTCATCAGATTTATAAAGCAGGCATGGATCAGATGAGCGAAACGGAGAAAGATGCATTTTATCAGGAATGGGAGAAAGTACAAAATACCGTTACGGATGATATGCCGGCTATTAAAGATTTGGTTGACCACATCGATTATGTGAAAAATCTGGTTGGGATTGATTATGTGGGGATCGGCAGCGATTTTGATGGTGGCGGCGGTCTGAGCGATTGTGCAGATGTCAGTCAGTTTCCGAATATCACACTTGAATTGGTTCGGAGAGGCTACACCGAAAAAGAAATCGGGAAGATCTGGGGAGGAAATCTGTTGCGTGTTTTCCGTGAAGTTGAAAAATATGCTGCAAATGTCAAAGACAGCGATCATCTGGCAGATGCAAAAATGTAAAAGGGTTTAATAAATAGGGCTAATATATTTATGCTGATGTCAACGCAACCTTTTGGACTTACGATCAATCTATATAAAGTCTAAAAATCAGGAACCTATGAAACAAGCAGCTTTAACCCTATCCACGTTTTTGTTGTTCACAACGTCAGGCACCAAAGGAAGAACCAAAAAAGAAGTACAAGGTATTGATTTGTCGGAGCATAACATGAAAATTATTCCTGACCAGCCAACCAGTAAGGACGAAATCAAGCTGATCGTGTATAATGATTATACTCATAATGTTCTTTCAGAAATTGACCGAAGAGGCCGGACCATTGTTATTCAGAAGCAGTTCAACAGCATGTTAAAAAGGCCCTTTGTTATTCAGAACGACACCATTGTAATTGGTCAGTTACCCAAAGGAACCTACACGGTAAGCTACAAACTTGTTGACTTATCCACTCAGGTAGCAGATCCGAATGTGCTTTCATTTTCTTTTTGTCTGCCGGTTTCCGAATAGTGTCAGTAAAAAGCAACACCTGACATTTTTGAGGAAAACAAATTAATTGATTTGTAACCTACCTTTTTGTCCTAAAGCCGGGCTGGCTCTTCCTTTTCCAATCCCTGCAAGCGGCATGCGGGAATTAAAAGGAGAGATTTTTCAGAATCTGGTTTGTAAAGACGAACGGCCATGCGTCTCTACTAAAAGGCCGCTGTGTCAGGTTCGGTAAAAGAACGGATACTCGTAAAAAAAAGCATTCCAGTGCCTCATTTTGCTTCCCCCACAAGAATTTGAATTGATCCGGTCAAATTCGCTATCGCGAATACTTTATACCACGCGAAAAACCTCTTCCGGCTTAAAGAAGAGGTTTCAAACTTGAGTATAAATGAACTCTATGTATTACAAACCTATTATTTAGAGGTTTGAAGTTCAATTTTCACCTGATTATTTTTCGAATTGACCTGAAGGGTTTTCTCTTTTTTATCGTATGAAATATAGTTTGCAACTAACTTGTAGTCACCTGATTTCATGTTGTCAAGGACAAAATGACCATCAAAGTCGGTATAAGTTTTCAGGTCAGAACCATCTACTTTAACTTCCACGCCAACCAAAGCTTCACCTGAAACTTGGTCGATTACATTTCCGCTTAGTGAAATCATAGCAGACTCAGCATCCGATTTTGTTTCTGTTTTGGTATCTGTTTTTTCAGCAAATGCTGATGTGGCTACAAATGCTACCAATAATGCAAAGATTACTTTTTTCATGATCGTATTTTTTTGTTTATAGTTTCTGATTAACACTATCAAAAGTACAGTCGTATGATTAAAGGGGAATTAAGCTTCGATTAAAGTTTTGTTACAAGTGCAAAAATCCTTCAAATTTCCCAAGAATAAGGCAGAGATTTTCTTTTTAATCGATGTCTGCCGGATTTTTTTTTCTGCAGAATTGTCGGATTATAGTGTTCATCTTCAGGGTAATTGTCCCATCCTTCTTCTGATTTTTCTTTTCATTCCACTCTAAAAAAGTACAGGCTCAGTCATTCTCCTGAATGGTGAGTCCAATATTGGAACGGTTGGATAATCTTCAATTTATTCAGTATGTCTTATTCATTACAATTGTGTTTCAGGCTTGTTATCCAAACTTAAAATTTCTTTAATCAGAATGTAATATTAAAGGCATTGCTTTGCCAGCAACAAACGAATGGTCAGCGAATAGAACAAAGTGAATAATGTCTATTTTATATTCTGAGAAACCAGTTGCTGTAAATCATTCAGATGTAAACTAAGCCCAATAGAACGAAATTAAACAAGAAGTATGGAAAAATAATCAGGTTGATCTTAAGACAGAAAAATTTACGACAAAATTATGGGAATTAGAAAGTTATTAATGCTTCAGCTTTTTTTGGCCAATACCTTATTCGCTGTTGCACAAAATGGGACAATTAAAGGTCTCGTAACAGATGCTAAAACCAACGAACCACTGGTTGGGGCAACTGTATTACTGGAAGGAACGACAATTGGTGCAATTACCGATTTTGACGGGAATTTTTCCGTCAATAAAATTACTCCCGGAACTTATACGGTCCGTTGCTCATTTATTTCATACGAAACAAAACTTCTCCAAAACATAAAGGTTAACGCAGATCAGGAATTGGAATTAAATTTTAATCTGGGTGGGTCAACCATTGAGATTGGAGGAGTTGATGTAGTTGCAAAAATTAACCGTCAATCGGAATCGATGTTGTTAGTCGAGCAAAAGAATTCGGTGCTTGCCACTCAGGCGATTGGAGCTCAGGAAATTTCGCGTAAAGGAGTGAGTGATGCAGAAGGAGCGGTAACCAAAGTTTCAGGAATATCGAAACAGGAAGGTGTTAAGAATGTATTTGTCCGCGGGCTTGGCGATCGTTTTAATTCAACATCGCTGAATGGTTTCCCGGTACCTTCTGAAGATCCGGAGTATAAAAATATTTCGCTCGATTTTTTCGCTTCCGATATGCTTCAGTCTGTTGGAGTCAGCAAGGTGTTTGGTGCAGGCATGACTGGCGATGTAGGCGGGGCTGAAATTAACATTCTCTCCAAAGAACTGACCAAAGATTCAGAGTTTGGATTACATGCATCCTTAGGGGTGAATAACCAAACTGTCAATCACGAATTTCTGAAACTTGATGGAGTTAATGCCTTTGGATACGCAAAGAGCAAACAAGGACCTTTGGATCTTACGAATTACCAGTTTTCAAATTCGCTGGATCCATCCAGTCAAAATCTCCAGCTAAATCAAAGTTATTTGGCCTCAGGGGGTAAAAAAATGCTGATCGGTTCTTCGAAGAATCCACTTGATATTTATGTTCTGGGCTCCTATTCAACCGACTTCGACTATTTAAGCGGGGTCGTGCGCAATACCACAACTACTGGTACTGTTTTCCAGGATCAGGATTTCGACAAATACTCCCAAAGTACATCGCACATGGCGATGGCCAATATGGACTATCGGTTTAAAAAGCATAAGATTTCATACAACGGATTATGTATCCATACGAACGTTCAAGCGGTAGGTGATTATGTTGGAATAAATTCTGTGTTCGAAGATGCTCCGGATTATCATGGATTTTTAAGAAGACAGCAAACGAATGATAATTCACTGATCGTCAATCAGATTATGTCGGAATGGAAATTGACAGATCGCTGGTCGCTTGATGCAGGTTCCGCGGTAAACTTAATTATCGGGAACGAGCCCGACCGAAGAACAAACCTGCTGTCGTCAAAAGGCAACGGAATCTATAGTCCAACGAAAGGTACCGGCAGGCAGCAGCGCTATTATTCCGAATTGAATGAAACCGACTTCAATGCAAAAGTTGCAGCCAGTTACAAATTGACCAACGATGCCGACAATAAATCTGCTATCAACTTTGGGTACAACGGTCGTTTCGTGAAACGAACTTTTAAGGCCATAGAATACGACCAATCAGTTGTGAATCGACCTGAGTTTAATATCAACGACATTCGCCTGGATGAATTTTTTAATCAGACTAATTTAAACAACAACGATTTTATACTCGACAGAAATGTTGATGAATACTCAGTCGATAAAATGGTCAACTCCGGATATGGAGAAGTAGTTTATCAATTAAACGACAAGCTCGTGGGTATTGCCGGTGCCCGGCTGGACAAAGTCAATATGAATGTGGATTACAATGTGAACCGTGGAGGTACTCAGGGAAAAACAAAAATCGACGAATTATACATTCTCCCCAGCTTAAACCTGAAATACGATGTGTCTAAAAGAAATTCGGTCCGTCTGGGAGCAAGCCGTACTTATACGCTTCCTCAGGCTAAAGAAATATCTCCTTTCAGGTACGTTGATGTCAGTTTCAGATCGCAGGGTAACCCCGATCTGAAATCTTCCATAAATAACAATGTTGACCTTAAGTGGGATTATTATATGGGTTCCGATGAGCTTCTATCGTTTACTGCTTTTTACAAATACATTCAGGATCCTATTTCGAGGGTTGAAAAGGCCAGCGCCGGAGGTTACCTAACCTATGATAACATTGCGGACAAAGCCACAGTCGCTGGTTTTGAAATGGAGATCAGGGAAAATCTCATTAAACGTGTAACTGAATCTGGAAGAACAGATAAGCTTTCAGTCGGAATCAATTCATCGTATATATTTACTGATATCAAGCTTAAGGATGCCAATTTTACCAATAGCAAGTCGCAGCTTGAAGGTGCAGCTCCTTTACTTGTAAATGCCGATTTATCCCATAACCTCAGCAGGAACGATTTTTCACTGACCAATTCTTTCATCCTGAACTATTTCAGCGACCGGATTTACACCATCGGTACGCAGGGATATCAGGATATTGTGGAGAAGGGAATTCCAACGCTTGACTTTGTGACATCAGCCCAATTGAATAAACACTGGGGGATTAATCTGAAGGCCAAGAACCTGTTGAATTCAAGCTATCAGCTATCCAGAAAGCCGGCTGATGTGAATACGGAACCGATCATACTTAGTGACTATAAAAAGGGTGTCTTTATTAGTTTAGGCATTTCCTATAATCTATAGAATCAGAAAATCAGAAATTTAAACAACAATCTTATTTATTATTTAAAAATTAAAAATCATGAAAAATTTACTCTATGCTTTTGCTGTAGCAACATTACTTCTAACAGCTTGTGATAATAACAATGATCCTACACCAGTTGTCGTAGTTGACAATGTTCTGAAAGGTAATGTGACTGCAAACATGACCCTTGATGCGACTGTTGAGTACTCTTTGGAAGGTACATTGAATGTAAAATCGGGCGCTACGTTAACAATTCCTGCCGGAACTGTAATCAAAGCAAAAAAAGGATTCAGTAATTATGTTATTATTGAACGTGGTGCTAAAATTATGGCTGAAGGTACTGCTGCAAAACCAATCCTTTTCACTTCTGCTGAGTCTGTTCCTGCAGCCGGTGACTGGGGTGGCTTACTGATCAATGGTTACGCGCCGATTTCAGGTGTAACTGCTGGTACTGAAGGCGCTACTGAAGTTGATAACAGCCTGAAATACGGTGGAACAAATGCAAGTGACAATTCAGGAATTCTGCAATATGTTATTTTGGCCTATACCGGTGCCCGTTCAAGTGGTGATATTGAGCACAACGGCTTAACTTTAGATGCAGTTGGTAACGGAACCGTTATTGAAAACATTTTTGTTCCTTATGGTTCTGATGACGCTGTTGAATTCTTCGGTGGAACCGTGAATGTAACGAACTTCCTGGCTGTAAACCCTGATGATGATATGTTTGACGTAACACAGGGATGGAGCGGTAGACTGAAAAACGCCTACGGTATCTGGAAACCAGGTTATGCAAGTACTGAAGGTGATCCCCGTGGCATCGAGTCTGATGGAAACTTTGATGGCAAGACTCCTACCGATGTTGGTCAATCGAATTTCACCATGGAAAATATCACCATTGTAAACAACTCAACTTATGTGATGGATGATGCGATTAAAATCCGACGCGGTGCAAAAGCAACCATTATCAATGCTTTGGTTAAAAACGGAACCACGAATGATCTTGTTAATTTCACTGACCTTAGAGGTAACGGAGATCCTACTTCTACAGTTAGCGTAACCAAGTCTAATGTTACTTATACCGGCTTGGAAATCATCGGAACAGGTCTTGTTAGTATTGTTGCCGGGAACACAGGCGCTGATACTTCGGTATTTGCCTGGACTGGATTTGAATTTTAATCTGATATATTGACAACAAACAAAGTTCCTGATCATTGTCGTTAATCCTTTTGTCTGAAGTAAAATGAATGCAAGTGTGGAGTGTTTAATTACAACAGTTTCATCAGGTTTTTTCATCAGCTTGTGCAGAAAAGGAAAGTCACTGGTTTGGAATTAGTTTAAAGATAATTGGAGTATTGGCTTCAATTCCCGTAAATTTGGTAAAGTTCCGGGTCCTCGGATCCGGAACTTTCTTAATATGCGGTTATTTTGCACGAACATCAGGTGCTTCTGTCAGGATTTCCTGGCTGGGGATTCTCTGAAAAAAAGTTAGAATCGACGATTGATAAATATCTTTATTGTGAACGATTGGTCTCGGTAATGAAATGCGGGAATGTCGTTCTGTTTTTGAAATAAATAAAGTTCAAAACATTGTTTTCAGAGTTGGAAGAATTCTATCTTGGCTAAAATTAATGTGAATTATCTGTTGGCTCAAAGTTCTTGTTATTAACTTTGTGTTGGCACTTACAAATGGAAATCCAAACAAACAAGGAGGTTGTATGAAAAAGCTGGGATTTATTTTGGTATTATTTTTAATGATTTCTGTCGATATGTTTGGACAAAATATCACAGAAGTTAAGGGTGTTTATTTGACATCTGAACTGAAGCCTTATTCAGGAAAATATACAAGTCAATTTGATAATGGAAATATTAAATTGGAAATGTATCTGAACAAAGGGCTGAAGGAAGGCCAGGTAAAACTTTACTTTCCAAGCGGGCAGTTAAATGAAATTCGGTCATACCGCAAAAACGAGATGCATGGTACGTGGATCGTTTATAACGAAAGCGGTGTAAAAACTTCGCTGGCCAATTACAAAAAAGGACTTAAGAATGGGAAGTGGATGATCTGGAATGACAAAGGAATATTATTATACGATTTGCAGTATAAAAATGGAGAAAAGACCGGTGTATGGAAAATCTACGACGATTCCGGCACATTGGTTAACGAACGAAACTATTCTACTCTCAAAAAGAAGTAATTATATTCTGAAGCTCTGAATTGATTCCGGTAACTATTCCGGCAGGGATTTAACTCCTGAAGGTTTAATCGATTTTTAACAGTTCTGTAATCGTGCTGAAACAGGCTCGTGGTAACTTTGTTCCAGAAACAACTGAAAGGAGCATATCATGAAAAAATTAATATTAAACCTGTTTTTGATCGCGTTAGTGACTGTTTGTGTTGCTGAAAACAACAAAAACAAGACGCAGGTTATTGCAATAAATGATGACGCTGTAGTTGATTTTTCAGGAGTAATTACTGATGGAAAAACCGGTGAATCGCTTGCAGGAGTTGAAGTGAGCCTGAAAGGTAATGAGAAGATGAAAACATATACCGATTTCGATGGTAAGTTTTTGTTCAAAAATGTGAAAAAGGGAAATTACGATATTGTTTCAACCTATATTTCGTATGAAAAACAGTTGGTGAAAAATGTTCAGGTAGATCAAACAACGAATCAGCTTGAGATTATACTGAAGAATTCAAACTGACATTGATTTTTTTTGATTGAAAAATTATATTTTGGATAAATATGGCCGTCTCAAAACGAAATTTGAGATGGCCTTTTTTATAGTACTTTTTTAATGGCCTGGAATCCAACTTTTTCCCTTTGTCCGAATTAAAGAAAGGTACGTGGGGAAACGGTATTCATTTATCCTGATCCAACTTATTATTGCAGAACTATTTTTTATAAAACGGAAGAATCGTATACGTATAAATCATACATCCGACACAGATTGCAAAAAAGAACTCCAGACTGGCAAATAAAATCAATATGCCGGAAACGATAAGTGATGCAAGTTCCAGGTCGAAAATAAATAAACCTGCAATAACTGCTGTCATTAAAAACCCCAATCGGGCGGCAAAAATCTTGGGCGCTTTGTCTATCAGTTTAACGGGCAAACTCAGTGATTGGCTCAAATAATAACTTGCGAAACTCATTGGACTGAATTTCATCTCAGTAAAAGCCCGGATGAAAAAATCGGCCATCAGAAAAATGACTAATATGGTTGAATTTAAAACAAAAGCAAGAATAATTGTTCCAATGGCTAACAGTGCATTAAGACGTGTAACTTGTTCGTTCACACGCTGATCAGATATAGGGCAAACTAAGTTTTTCATTAATTTTAATTTCACATGGTGTCGAATTTACTATTGAATCTGATTTTTAATGTCAGCGTTCAATAATAAAAGATAAAAGTGTATTTTATTTTAATCGAATCAGCGTAATTAGCGATCAAAATCCTCTGTTTTAATCATTTGTTAAAACAGAGGCAAGGTCTGGAACCTGATCAGACGATCTGAATTCATCTGCACAATTTGCAACAGGAACCTGATAGTTCGAATCATATTTCTAACTTTAACGCTTCTAACCATTCTGAAATAACATGTTTCAAGCTGAAGTTTATATTCAAAGAAGAAGGATATTATGTGGGGAAATTGGTTCCGGGTTAATCCTCTTTTTCGGAAACGATGAAAGTCCGATGAATTATGCTGATAATACATATCCCTTCAGGCAGCACAGTTCGTTTTTGTATTATTTTGGCATCGACGTCCCATCGATAGCTGCCATTATTGATCTGGACAATCATCACGAAACTATTTTTGGTGATGATCTCACCATCGATGATACTGTTTGGACTGGTCCTCAACCGACCGTTGCGCAGCATGCATTGTCCTGCGGTGTCGAAGAAACGCAGCCATTAGTGAAATTATATACCATACTGAAAGAAGCCCAGGCTTCCCGAAAAGAAATTCATTTTTTGCCTCCATACCGGCATGAGAACAAAATAAAACTTTTGCGTTTCCTGAATATCCGGCCTGATCAGTTCAACGTCAATGCCTCGTCTGATTTGGTGAAAGCTGTGATCAGCCAACGTGAGATCAAATCATCTTTGGAGATTGAAGAAATTGAAAAAGCGGTGGACCTGTCTGCAGATATGCACATTACTGCGATGAAATTTGCGCGTCCCGGAATGACTGAAGCCCAGGTAGCAGCAAAGGTTTATGAAGTGGCACTGGCGCAGAATTGCAGTATTTCCTTCCCGATTATTGCCACTATTAATGGTCAAACGCTGCACAATCATTCACACCATAACTTT
This sequence comes from Prolixibacteraceae bacterium, assembly GCA_035648135.1. Lineage (GTDB taxonomy): Bacteria > Bacteroidota > Bacteroidia > Bacteroidales > Prolixibacteraceae > Aquipluma. The sequence goes on along the minus strand of DASRMB010000058.1, from coordinate 34,736 downwards.
TTGAAAGAGGGCGATTTATTTCTGCTCGATGCCGGTGCTGAAACTGCGATTCATTATGCCGGCGATCTTTCAAGTACTTTTCCGGTGAGCAAAAAATTCACTGATATTCAAAAAGAAATATACCGTGCAAGTTTGAAGGCCCACGAGGCGGCGGTTAGTTGTGTCGGTCCGAAGATTAAATTTATTGATGTTCACCTTGCCGCTTGTCGTTCGATTGCTACTTCGATGAAAGAACTGGGGCTAATGAAGGGTGATGTCGATGAAGCAGTAGCTGAAGGTGCACATGCTTTATTTTTCCCCAGTGGAACCGGGCACATGATGGGGCTGGATGTGCACGACATGGAAGATTTGGGCGAAGTTTGGGTCGGTTACGACGGAGAAGCAAAAAGTACTCAGTTCGGACTGAAATCACTCAGGCTGGCCAAAGAACTTCGTGTAGGGCATGTTCTCACCATCGAACCGGGCATTTATTTTATTCCTGAATTAATTGATCTGTGGAAATCGGAAGGAAAGTTTGATGATTTTCTGAATTGGAATGAAATTGAAAAATTTCGAAATTTTGGAGGAATCCGTAACGAAGAAGATTTTCTTGTTACAGAAACAGGTTACCGCATGTTGGGGAAAGCCAAGCCGAAAACCATTGAGGAGGTTGAAACCCTGCGCAATTCGTAATTCACAGTTTGGGAGTTGAGACGAATTTGATTTATTCCTGAATCCGTATTTTGGTTCGGATAATGAAGCTGAATAATCAATTCGTTGATCTTCATGTTACTACCACTAATTATTCGAAATTAAAGAACTTTTGGTGATCAGGGAAAGCGTCAGAAGAATATAGCATGAAAATTTCTTTTTTTTTCTGAGCGAAAGTTCTTGTCAATGTCTGTTAAAAGTTGTTAAATTTAGCAACCTATTTAAACCGTACAAGAGATATGCCCAATAGATCTTTTGAAAGAAGAACATTTCTTAAATTAATAAGCGCAGGCCTGGGGGCAGGCATCTTGTCGTTCCCACGGTTCGCATTGGCTTATTCTCCACCTTCCGTTTCAAGTTATCTCGATTTTGTTCTGGGTAAACCGCAATGGATATTGCATGAAGATGGAACCTTTGATATTTATGCCGGAAGTATTCGTTTGACTAACTGCCGTCCCTCGATTAACGGACAGAGTATTTTTGTACGAAATACTTTTATGGGAGACTCCCCAAAGGGGAAACGTATTATTTATGAAGTTGATGGTGGATTTGTCATGCTTGATCTGCGGACACATTCAAACACTATTTCGATTGGTGCTGAAATAAGTGGAATGAGGAACGCACCTACCAGGTTTAATCCTTTGGGTGAAGGATACCTGACAGGAGCAAATCGTTTTTTCAAGCAGGGCATAGGAACAGGCGGACAAAGCGGAATTTTTAATATCAGGCAATCAACAACTAAAAAATCAACCAGTTATCCCGAAGAAGACGCATGGTCTTATGATAGTTTCCTGATGACCGGGTTGATAGCTGAAAATGGTGATACCCTTTCGATTGGTGCGTATGAACAAAACGATTTTATTCAGCGCAGTTCTATTTATAACCGTCCGCGACGTAAGGGATTAAACAATACCCGGTTTGGGAAGGAAGAAGTTTTTTTCGAGGCAGGTTTTTCAACCGAAAATGTTTTGTTGAAAGATGAATTTATCAAATTACCCGATTTGTTTATCTACTACGGCAATCAACCTTTCGGTACCATGCAAAATCTGGCATGGAGCATTTCAGAGGAAAATCAGGCCCGCCGGGATACCGACACCAATTATTTCTGGACTTCCTCCCAGGATTTCCGCACTTCGTTTAGCTACAAGTATTTACTTGAACAGCTTCATATACTCGATGAGTCAAAGCCATCGATACCTCTGCATACCGTAATTGTTGGGAACGGATACTGTATTCCTGGAGATTGGCTCGATACCAATGATTTATGGCCAAAATCGATGGAAGATGCAGCCAGAGAAATATTCAAACGGAAGTATCGTGCCGGAATTTATGTGGCACCGTTTGTTGTTCACGAAAAGTGCAGAATTTTTAGAAACCACCCGCGTTGGATTTTGAAAGATACAGAAGGTGCTCCGATTGTGATGGATGAAGATGCTGAAGGTAAGCTCTATGCTTTGGATGGAAGCCACGAAGATGTTAAAGATTACATCGCTAAAGTTTTCAGAAATTTTAGTAAGATGGGATTCACCTATTTTGAACTCGACTACCTGGATTGGGGCTTTCATGATTCCTCGGACGTACAACGGTTCAAAAAGGGCAAAACCTCTGTTCAGGTTTTTCGTGCAGTGATGGAAGTTATCAGGGATGAAATCGGAGCAGGAAGTCTTATCACTGCAAACAGAGCACCGTTTTCCCCTCTGATCGGTTATGCTGATGCAGTGAGGATAGACCAGAATCACAACTGGAGATGGGATGACACCACTATGCACATCATTCAGGAAAGCTATAATACACAATATTTTAACAACGTTTTCTGGCAGAACGATCCGGATGTGGTATTCCTGCGCAATTACAAATCAGATTTTACGGATGAGGAGCAGAAAAGTCTCGCCTTGTGGGCAGGTTTTATTGGAGGAGCCATCGGAATTTCTGACAACTTCAAATTGATGGAAAGCGAGAAGCTACAGTTGTGGCGTTTCCTTGAACCGATTAAAAGGCCGCAAAGTGCAATGCTCCCTTTTTGGGGTAACGATGTGAAATGCAAAGTTGCTGTCAGACGATATAAAAAAGCAAAGGCATGGGGCGTTCTAATCCTGAATGATACGAATCAAACGGTTTCTGAAGCCTATCAGATGTATGACCTGATTGGTGAAAAAGAAGCCTGGGTATTCGTATGGGAACCTGGGTTTAGTCTCGGATTAGGGCAAACAACCAACGTTTCAGTTCTTCTCGGCAGTCATGAGTCAAAACTTTATTACATCACTGAAGAAAAAGAAAATCCATCCTTAAACCTGACGATCTCGGGGAGGGAATACACGAATGACTGAGCTGCACTTCAAAAATTCATCCGGAGCATCTTTTGAAAAATGAATTGGCCGACTGATATTTGACAATAACTTTTTCAATTCAGTGTTTTTTTACTTTTCACTTGAAAGCAAGGGGCATTTTCGAATATAAAATTGGCTGCTTCATTACATTTTCCTAATTTCACGCGTTAATTTTTTACTTAAATAATGTTTCCAAAACTTACGATTACAACTCCTATGGAGTTAATCAACCAGTATATCAAAAATACGATGGTTGACCACCTTGGAATTTGTTTCACCGCTCTCGGAGAAGGTTGGGTTGAAGCCAGTATGCCTGTTGATCATCGTACGTTACGCCCGGGAGGATTTCTACATGGAGGAGCCAATCTTGCACTCGCCGAAACTGTTGCCGGACTGGGTTCGATGTTGGGCGTTGACATACAGGAATTTGATATTCTTGGAATTCAGGTTAGTGCTAATCATATAAGTAGTGTAGCTGAAGGAACTGTATATGCACGGGCAGAAATTGTACATTCAGGCAACCAAACCCATGTCTGGAATGTTGAAATTCGAACTGAAGCCGGAAAACTGATTTCAACCGGAAGAGTGACTAACATGATAGTAAAAAGGTATGGAAAATAATATAACGACTGCAGGTGTACTTAATCAGTTAATTGAGAAAAATATTGCTTTTGCCTGTTGGTACAATCCCCGTGAATCGAAATTAGCATTGCTGATAGGAAATGCATCAGATGTTTTGTTTATTGACCGGTTCGACCGATTGAATGGGAAAGCAGGTTTCGTTTTTGCGCCATTTCGAATTACAGAAAATAGTCCGGTAATTTTACTTAAACCAAATATCTATTTTGAAGATTTCGACCCGGAACTAAAATTGAACTTCGAACATGTTGAATCATTTAAACCAAATCCCGAAATAGGTAATTGTATCAGTCAATCAAAAGAAGATTATCTGACACAACTTGAATCAACCATTGAGACCATCAGGGAAGGTGCCCTTTCGAAAGTAATTATCTCGCGACAGATTCCGGTGAAGAAAACGGACACCCCGGTTGGCGAAACTTTCATTCAGTTACACAGCCAAACTCCCAACGCGTTCACCTACCTGGTAAACCTGCCTGTTGCGGGTACATGGATGGGTGCCACTCCTGAATTATTAATCAAATCAGATGGCCTGAATTTCGAGACTGTTTCGTTGGCCGGAACACAAAAAAGGAAACCGGACGGCGAAGAATACTTCTGGAGTACCAAAGATATTGAAGAACAAGCTTTCGTTTCAAGATATATGCTGGATGTTTTCTTCGATTTTGATATTCATCAGTATAAAACGACTGGTCCCGAAACATTGGAAAGCGGCAAGGTAGCTCATCTTAAAACTTCATTCTTTTTCCCGGAAACAAAAATCTCGGCATGCATGGGAAATTTTATCGCCAATTTACACCCTACTCCTGCAGTTTGCGGATTACCCAAAGATTTGTCGGATGAATACATCCGGGTTCATGAGACTTTTCCCCGTGATTATTACACCGGTTATTTAGGTCCATGGAGACTGAATCAGCAAGTATGCCTTTTTGTGAATTTACGCTGTATGAAAATTACTGCCAGCGAAAATGTTTTGTATGTTGGAGGTGGAATTACTGCCCGGTCGGTTCCTGAAAAAGAATGGGATGAAACAAATGAAAAGGCAAAAACATTACTTTCGGTGATTGCTCCTGATGGTGAAATTTCCAATGAAAGGGCAGGAGAGTAGTCCGGCAGATGCCCGTTTCCTCAGGGCAAACAGAAAACGATAGCCCCATTTTTATCTAGGTCGCCATCTGCCTTTTGCTTCATCGTACGGACATTTAGCCATGAAAAAATAAAAAAATGATAACCGACAAAAAACAGATTCAGCAACTGGCTTCACTACTCTTACAGAAGGGAATAACTGATGTGGTGATTTCGCCGGGATCGCGCAATGCTCCGCTCATTAATCAGTTTTCTGGCCTGGCTGAATTTAATTGCCTGAATGTTGTGGATGAGCGAAGTGCCGGTTATTTTGCTCTCGGGATTGCACTGGCAAAAAAAAAACCGGTAGTAGTTGTCTGTACCTCCGGAACGGCTGCTATCAATTACGGGCCAGCAATTGCTGAAGCCTTTTACCAGAAAATACCATTGGTAGTGCTAACGGCCGATCGCCCGCGACGATGGGTCGATCAGGCTGATGGACAAACCGTACGTCAGGAAAATTTGTTTGTGAATCATACACTTAAAAGCATCAGCCTTCAGGAAGCTGAACGTGAAGATGATTTCGGGTATAATAATTTGCAACTAAATGAAGTACTGAATCTGGTTTTGTCGCACAATGCAGGGCCGGTGCACATTAACATTCCGCTTAACGAACCGCTGTATGGTTTTTCGGATGATGAACTTCCCGGATTCAGAAATATAGAATTCACTCCTGGCAATTTTCAACTGGAGTCGGCTGAACTTGAAAGACTTCAGGAACGCTGGAATTCATGCACACGCAAAATGATCATTGTCGGTCAGCTTTCGCTCAATGAGCAAATGAATGACTGGATAAAAAAACTGGCCGATGATCCGGGAACGGTTGTTCTCGCCGAACATCTGACCAATCTTTCAGGTGACAAGCTGATTAAGGAGACCGACATTGTAGTGGCTGCTATTTCACCTGAAAAAAGGAAAATGTTTCAGCCTGAAATTCTGCTTACTTTTGGTCAGCAGATTGTTTCGAAGCGGCTGAAATTGTTTATTCGGGCCAATCGACCTAATGAACACTGGCATATTTCGGTCACTGGCGAACACACCGATACTTACAATTCGCTTACCCGGGTGATCAGTTCGGATGCAATTTCATTCCTGAATGCTTTTGTTCCTGAAGTTAAAAATGCGGTAAGTAATTACTGTGAAATATGGCAGTCGGTAAAACTGAAAGGCTTTCAGCTTCAGAATTCATTTCTGGATGAAGCCCCTTTTTGTGATTTGACTGCCTGTAAAACCATTGCCGGACATATTCCTGAAAATTCTGTTATCCATTTGGGAAACAGTTCTTCGGTGCGACTGATGCAAATGTTTGATTCCACTGAAGGTTGTGAATATTTTGGCAACCGCGGAACCAGCGGAATTGATGGTTCTTTGTCGACAGCTTCGGGATTTTCACTTTTCTCCGGAAAAATGAATACAATTATTTTAGGCGAACTGTCGTTTTTTTACGATTCGAACGCACTGTGGAATTCCCATTTCCCGGAGAATTTACGGATAATTGTGCTGAACAATGGTGGTGGCAATATCTTCCGCCTGATTGGAGGACCACGACAGTCGCCGGCCCTGAATGAACATTTTGTGGCTCAGCATACGCTGAAAGCGGAAGGTTTAGCCAACGCTTTTGGCATCAATTACCTGAAAGCGGAAGATCAGGAAGAACTTTCGATAGCATTAAAGACTATTTTTGACCCTGGATTTTCAGGACCTGTAATCTTGGAAGTACTGACTGATGGCGAAATCAGCGCATCGGTTTTTCAGGAATGCTTTGATCAATTTAGACGAACTGTTTAATAAAAAAGATAAAAATGGCTCAATCACGAGAATGGCAAACAATTCGGGAATACGAAGATATTTTCTTTGATTATTTCGACGGAATAGGAAAAATTACCATCAACCGCGAACGATATCGCAATGCTTTTCGTCCCACGACAGTGAACGAAATGTCGGATGCTTTAAAGATTTGTCGCGAAGATCAGCGCATCAATGTAGTTGTTCTGACTGGCGCAGGCGATAAAGCGTTTTGTGCCGGTGGCGATCAAACAGTAAAAGGTAAAGGTGGCTACATCGATAAGGATGGAATTCCGCGTTTGAATATTCTGGAAGTTCAGAAGCAGATCCGCTCAATGCCAAAACCCGTTATTGCCATGGTGAACGGCTTTGCCATAGGTGGAGGTCACGTTCTGCATGTGGTTTGCGACATCAGTATCGCATCAGAAAATGCCATCTTCGGACAGACTGGCCCTAGAGTCGGAAGTTTTGATGCCGGATTAGGTTCATCGTATTTGGCTAGCATTGTTGGACAGAAAAAAGCGCGCGAAATCTGGTTCATGTGTCGTCAGTATTCGGCTGCCGAAGCTCTTGAAATGGGATTGGTTAATAAAGTAGTTCCGTTGGATCAGTTGGAAGATGAGGTAGTTGCCTGGGCTCAGCAAATGCAGGAACACAGTCCGCTGGCCTTGCGAATGCTGAAACTTGGATTAAATGCCGAACTCGACGGACAAATTGGTATTCAGGAATTTGCCGGAAATGCTACTCTGCTGTATTATTTAACAGAAGAAGCTCAGGAAGGCAAACACGCGTTCCTCGAGAAACGCAAACCTGACTTCAAAAAATACCCAAAATTTCCATAGGATAAGTATTTCACAATGTTACATTTTTGTAAGTTACATTTTTGTAAGTTACATTTTTGTTGCTTAAATTTGGTGTCAAAAAAAAGATGGAAACTCCTTTTGTCTTTGGGAAATTAGCAGTTAATGAAAACTTCACAAACAGGGATGAAGAAAGACGGCAATTAATCGGCAATTTTAATTCACTGGTAAATACCATAATTATTTCACCCCGTCGTTGGGGAAAATCATCTCTGGTTCAGAAGGCTGCACATGAGGCAATAAAATCTGACAAAGAATTGCGTTTTTGTTTTCTTGATGTATTTAGCGTCAGAACAGAAGAACAGTTTTACCAGCATTTGGCAGTAGAAGTATTAAAGGCTTCGGCTACGAAAATGGAAATGCTACTTGACAATGCCGGCAGGTTTTTGGGTAAATTTCTACCCAAATTATCATTTAGTCCCGACTCTCAGAATGAAATTTCATTAAGCCTTGACTGGAAAGAAGTAAACAGGCAGCCTGATGATATACTAAACATGGCTGAAAAATTGGCGATTGAAAAAGGATGGAAACTGGTTATCTGTATTGATGAGTTTCAGAATATATCAACATTCGAAAATCCATTAGCCTTTCAGAAAAAATTACGGTCACAGTGGCAAAAACATCAGCATGTCTCCTATTGCCTGTATGGAAGCAAACGGCACATGTTGATGGATGTATTTACTAATCCTTCAATGCCTTTTTACAAGTTCGGGAGTCTCCTTTTTCTGGAAAAAATTAAGAAGGCAAACTGGATTCCATTTATTTGTGATCGTTTTGAGGAAACACAAAAACAAATAGACAAAACCTGTGCGGCTATGATTGCAGATTTGACTGAATGTCATCCGTATTATGTGCAACAACTTGCACAACAGAGTTGGCTTCGGACAACAGATCTTTGTTCGGATGAAATTGTTTTGGATGCACATCAGAGTTTGGTAGCACAGCTCAGTTTACTTTTTCAGTCTAAGACAGATGAGTTAACCAATTCGCAACTGAATTTTCTGAAAGCCTTGATCGACGGTGTAGAAAAGTTTAGCTCAAAAGAGACATTGAAAGAATACAAGATAGGCACTTCGGCAAATGTTTTACGAGTAAAGAATACGCTTGAAAGCAAGGAAATTATTGATATTCAGGGAAACAATATTTCATTAATCGATCCCATGTACAAAAGCTGGTTAACTACCTGCTATTTTAAAAGATAATTTTACAGAGAATGGCAAAATCGAAAAGCTGGATTAAAGCAGCACGTTTGCGAACACTACCATTGGCTATGTCCGGTATTTTGATGGGGGCAGCACTTTCGTCTTTCGATGGAGGTTTCCAAACTAAAGTGACGGTTTTGGCCGTTACAACCGCTTTGTTGATCCAGATTTTTTCGAATTTCGCCAACGATTACGGCGATTCCCAAAAAGGAACAGACAATCATCATCGGGTTGGACCTATGCGGACAGTACAAAGTGGTGAAATTAGTCCTAAGCAGATGAAGCTGGGGATGATCGTTTTAATTTTGCTAAGTCTGACAATCGGTATCTGGCTGATTGCCGAAGGAACAAAAGGGCTTCACCTGACTACTTTTTTGCTTTTTCTTGCATTGGGAATTGGTGCGCTGATAGCAGCTTACCGCTATACTGCGGGCAGTAATCCATACGGATATGCTGGTTTTGGCGATGTTGCAGTTTTCCTTTTCTTCGGAATCCTTCCAGTGGTTGGTACCTATTTTTTGAATACTCATCGGATTAATCCTGAACTGTTCCTTCCGGCCTTGAGTATTGGGCTCTTTAGTACTGGAGTTTTGAATCTCAACAACATGCGCGATATTGAGAACGACAGAAATTCGGGCAAAAATACAGTAGTGGTGCGGATCGGAAGTTCAAAAAGTAAAATATATCATACCTTGCTGATCTTCTCCGGAATGTTTACCGCGGTTATTTTTACGGTACTAAACAGCAGCTCAGTTTTCCAGTGGATGTTTCTGCTGGCTTTCCCTCTTTTTGTCCGTGACCTTGTTAAGATTAATAAGATTGCTGAGCCGAGGCAGTTCGACCCGTTCCTGAAAAAATTGTCGCTGACAACTTTGCTGTTTACGGTTTTGTTTGGACTGGGAATACTATTCATTGGTCATTGATTCTCAGTAAGAGACACTGAAAATCAATAACCATTCTGGATTGTTAATGCGAATCAATTTTTGCTCCGAAGGCCAGATCACCTGCATCTCCCAATCCGGGAACGATGTACGACATCTCAGTCATTTCCGGATCAACGGCGCCAATCCAAAGCGTGACATTGTCGTCAGTAATGTTATTTATTACTTGTTCAACTCCTTTGGCACTTGCAATGATAGCTACCAGATGAACATGTTTCGGCATTCCCTTTTTTAGCAGAGCCTTGTATCCGATTTCCATTGATGCTCCTGAAGCAAGCATGGGGTCGGAGAGAATAACCACTTTCCCCTCGAGTGAAGGTGAAGCCAGATATTCAAATTCAATGTGAAATTCGCTTTTTTCGTCGTATTTGCGATAGGCTGTGATAAATGCATTTTCGGCATGATCAAAAATATTGAGAAAGCCTTGCTGAAGTGGCAATCCGGCACGTAAAATGGTAGCTAAAACCGGATGTTGAACTAAGGTGGAGACTTGCGCAATTCCGAGTGGAGTTTTTACGTCTGTGATTTCATAATCCATTACTTTGCTGATCTCGAATGCAAAGAATTCACCTAATCGTTCCAGATTTTTTCTGAATCGCATCGGATCCTTCTGTACAACTTCGTCTCTGATTTCTGCAATGAACTGGTTGAAAACGGAATTTGAATTCCCTAGTATATTTACCTTCATGGTTTAAAAAGTTTCGGCGAAAGTAGTTAAAATTTCCAAGCCAAAAGCATGCTGTACAATATAGAAGCTCCAAGGATTGATGAGGAACTTTCTTTCACTTCTTGAAAAAATGCAGAAACTTTGGCAGTTTATTTTGATGAACTGAATAATAGACATGAGGTGAAGCTCCAAATCCATTATAAAACCTTGCTATTCCGGGAATGTTAGAACCTTCGAAATCGAGGATCATATTTTTTCCGGCATTATTTTGAATGAAGGTGTCAATCAGCAAAAACATAGCGCTTTGTTCGATTCCTTTAGTATTCGATGAGGCTGCCAGATAAATACTTTTCTGATTTGTATTCAGGAAAAAAGCGGCAGCAACCAGGTCGTTGCCTGAATCCCATGCTGCGTATAGTTCACCGAGATGATTGTAAAGTGCATAGCTGATTACTTTCTGCAGGGCTAAATAATCCTTCTGTTTTATTTCCGGTGATTTTTCTTTTAAGTTTTTCTGGAAAAAATCCAGAAAATGCAGGATGTCATAAACACCTGATATGCTAATTTTATTCTGAATGGCTTTTTGAATGTTTCGTCGGGTATTGGAGTTGTACGATGAGCGAATGGAGGCTGCATTAGGTCGAATATTCAGATGATAAGTGGCATTCTTCTGGATACTGAAATGGCTTGTAGTAGGCATGTTTCCAAGGTTTAGCCTCATGTCGGTAAGCTTGAATTGTTCCGGGATAGTATGTAAAAACTGGTTGACGATATCAGGTCCGGGAGGAAAATTCGAAAAAACACCAAGTTGCTGGGTGAAAAAAGGTTGATAAACATATCGGATCCCCAGTTTATTGTTGTTTACCAGGGGCATAATGTATAAGTAATCTCCCCACACGAGTGCATCCCAATGCGGGCAAATCCGCTCGAGATACCAACTAAAGGCATAAACTATCCCAAAAGGAGAACTGGCAATACATTGATCCCATTTTTGAAAATCAATGTCTTTATTTTTTACAAAGTATATTTCAGGATTGTTCATTTTCATAATTTAAGCCTGTCTCTAGTATCTGTTCAAAAACCCTGCACCAGTCCGAATCTTTCAACGATTCGTTGTGCCACAGGCTGATAAACGTTCCATTTACTTTTTTTACTTCAATCATTAATTTTTCAATGAGTTGAAATGCTTTTTCAGGACTCAGGTGCATGTGGTCTTTTAGTGTTACATCCATAACCTGAAACGGATGAATAATTAATTCGGTCTGTTGATTATGGACTAAATCGAAAAAGGGGAAGGAGGTACAGGTTCCGGCTCTGAATCCTGCCATACTTGCAAATCCCATGGTGTAATCGTCGGTAATGCCCGATTTGATCAGGTTTTGATAGGTCTTCGGGATTTTTAGTTTGAGGTAATGTTGGCGACTCTTGGTTACTGGCTTCTGAATAATGTCTTCCAACCGGTCTTTCTCCTTTTCAAACATCCAGGGTTTTTCGTTTGACGCGTACGACGGATGAATGCCTACTTCGCAAACTGATGCCAGGTTGCCAATCAACTGTCTGAAAACTTTGTTTTTGTAGGATATGTTTTTGTCGTATTTGTTTCGGTCGCCAATGAGGAAAAAAAACAGAATATGATTCAGATGTCCTTTGTAAGTTTCGAGAATGTATTTGTAGGTATCGTAAGGATCTTTTTGTAGGCGGAGAAAAACGGCAAGTCGTGTTTTTAGCTCTTTCCACTGCCAGTGAGTCGCAGCTTTTAATACTGCTCCCAATGAAATCAGTAAACTTTTATTTTTGAAGGCCCAGGCATTATCAATGTCAATAGTGGTTATAAACTGAAACGTACGTTTGCCTGTTTTAAACTCCGGAAATTGTTCTGAAATCTTTTCTGCAATCAAGAATGCCATTTGGTCAACAATTGGTTTCAGGTGCAAATCGTTTAAAACAAGACTATTTTCGGAATCGGTAAAACGTTCATGCTTGTCGGTACTTTCCGAAAGATACTCCTCATAACGTGTAAGCAGATAAAAAGTACAGGCAAACGGATCGAAAGGTAAAAAAGAATCGTTGGAAGTTGGGAAAAACAGCCGGCTATCTATGTATTCAAATTCAGTTGTGTCCTGAATGGTGATGTTTTTTTCGAACAATAATGAGTGAGCTTTCAGGAACAATCCGGAGGAATGACTGGTTTGCGAATAATTAATCCTGGTATGCTCATATTGCAGAAACTCATCCAGTTTTGTGGTGAAAATCAGTTCCGCTCCAAGAATATTCCGGAAGATGAATTCAAATGTATATTCAACACGTGGAGTAATTTCAGGTGCGAAGATTAAAACCTTTGTATGTTGTGTCATTTATACCGGATAAAACTTTCAATTTGTTGCCTGTTGGTTCAGTGATTTTTGAAATCAGATCAGCCCTTCGTCGGCGAAGCTAAAATACGCATGATTCCCGATAATCAGATGATCGAGCACCGGAATATCCATATGTTTTCCGGCTTCTTTGATTTTTTTTGTGATCTCTTTATCGGCTTCGCTGGGTATCAGGTTCCCCGATGGATGATTGTGGCAAAGAATAATTGAACAGGCCAGTCTGTCAATCGCCATTTTCAGGATGATACGAACATCGATAATGGTACCTGACAGTCCGCCCTGACTAACCATAACCTTATCGACAACCAGATTGTTTCGGTTGAGGAGCAATACCCAAAACTCTTCATGCGGAAGGTCGCTCAATAAGGGTTTGAAAATAGCTGCCGCATCGGCACTGGTTATTACCTTGGGTTTTTCATCCGGCTCAGTTTCCTTCCGACGCCGACCCAGCTCCATGGCTGCCATTATAGTAATGGCTTTTGCCGGTCCGATACCCTTAAATTTACACAAATCATTGCTGGTTCTTTTGCCCAGTTCGTTGAGGTTGTTGTTTACTGAGGCCAGAATTCGCCTCGACAATTCAACTGCTGATTCTTCCATATTCCCGGAGCCAATCAAAATAGCAATCATTTCAGCTTCCGATAAGGAGCGGATTCCTTTGGCCAGCATTTTTTCGCGTGGACGGTCTTCAACTGCCCATTCCTTGATACTTAGTTTTTTATACATACAGATGGATTGATTATGCTTAACTAAGTTATGAAACTACAATGAATTTGCCAAACTCAATTGCGAACATATTTCGGAAATTTCAGGGGCCTTATACGATGATATTTTTAGCTGCTTTCTCAATGACTCAGAAACCTGGATGGCGTTTTGAAGCATTAATTTTGGTCGGGTCTTGCTGGCTTTTGAATTGGATAAGACTATGTAATTCAGGTAAACAAGAATAGCTCCCGAAAAACCGGAAGCTATCATTTGTTTGTGGATGAACAATTTCATCCGATCAGAATATAATCCTAAGTCTAAATCGTAACACCTTCCATCGATTTTTCGAGTTCTTCGGCCTGTTTCAGAAATTCCTTAACTGTCATTTCACGGAGATAGATCATTCCATGAGTTGCCCTAACGAGTGGTCGCTCGTGTTGATAAAAGAAATTCTTACCGAGTAACATCTGTATTTGTTTCAGTTGTTCAACCCAGATGCGCTGTGTAAGTGCACTGAATTTCCCGTCGAGCTGAGGACTTGGGAACGAGGCATTCACCTGACTTAGATAACATTGAGTAAACGACGAATCGAGAATGGATAGTGCATTCAGCGAAACCGGAACAAGTACTTCGGCGTCGGATGGCTGGTAGCGGAACCAAACATTGCGATAACCAATTACCCGCACTTTCGACAAATCCTCTTCTTTTTCCCATTCTTTCACAGCTGCAGCAATCGATTTTAATACCTTATAGTGTGTATCGGGTCCGCTGCCTTCCGGATCCATTGCCAGACTGATTCGGGTTGGTTTATATTTCCTGAAATCTTCCAGAATTGGCAATGCATCTCGCTTACTATCCGGTTGTTCTCCGAAAACAGATCCCTTATAGAAACCTAACCTGAGGTGATGGACGTTTTTAACAGGAACGCCAAAGTGTGCCCATACCAGTTCTTCTTCCATCTCACGGATCATTCCTTTCAACGTTTGGATTTTTGGTGGATTTTTACCTCCATCGTACGTGTTTTTCAGGCTATCCATGATTTCGATGATATTTCGAAGCAATTGATCCTTGTCTTTCACTTCCCAAATCTGAACGATGGCCCGGATTACACGGTGACAAATTCCACGACGTTTTTCTGTATCGTTATTGGCCGCTACGCTGTCGAGATAATGGTAAATATCTTTATCCCATTTATATTTGTATCCGTCTTCAAAAAAGTCAGGGAATTTAATCATCTCAATTCTGTCATTGCTAATCAGATTAAGAGTGTCGGTTAGCAAATCAAAAACATACTGATTGATTACCGATGTAAATCCTGAAGTCATCACCGAAAAGTGGAACTCATTGCTTGCGTCTCTTAGCTGACGATTGGTATACGGCATTATACCAAGCATGATGTCGTCGTGGTGTGGACCTGTATGGTAAAACACCTGATTCGACTCATGTTCCATCCCTTTATTTAATTTGGCGGTAATGGAGTCGATCGCAGATTGAGCAGTTCCCTCATTCAGGTTTGGAATCAAACGGCAATATTTGTCAGCTTTTAGGTCTTCCAGAGTTATGTTGTGCCCAAATTTATTGATCTTAGGACACAAGTCGATAATTGCACGTTCGGTTTTTTGTTGATTCCACTCGCCTGTATTGTAATATTTATCAACCTTGTCGGTTAGTTTTACCGCAGCTCCGTTGGTCAGGTAAAAACGACCGTTTGGAAGTTTATGCAGCGCACTTGCAGGGTATTGGTTCGAGGACTCATTTTCGAGTGTATCTTTAATCACATCGGCAATAGCTTCGCCGGCAGCAAAAATAATAGCCGTAGAATCCGGATTATGAGTGATTGTACCAAGGCCGATGGTAATGACCAAACGAGTACGCGAAACTTCGATTCCACCCAAATCGCCGGCAGCAACAGCCTGAGTTTCGAAGTTGGTAGCTGTTAAGCGGGTGGTTGAAAAATGGTCAGTTCCCCGGGTGTTGAATGCAATATGGCCATCGGGTCCAATGCTTGTCAGGAAAAATCCGATTCCTCCCAGCTTGTGTATTTTTTTCTCGTATTCAGAACACCAGTCGTCTATCATGAAGATCGATTTCTGCTGAATGCGCTCAATAGGAGTTTTTGCTTCGCGATATCGCAAAGACAAATCGATGCTCAGGTCGGGGAAAACCTCATTGTATGATTTTCCTTCAGCCAAAGGAATTTCATCCGAATTAATCAGAAGCGCTTTGTTTGGGTCGAGTCCGAATCCTTTGATGTAGTAATTCTCCACGTAATTGCAAAAGCTATTGTGCTGTTTTGTGGAGATCGGATAAAACTCGTCCATTTGAACAAACTGAAGCCCGCTAAAGTCTGGCTTTTTTAAACCAGCAAGTCCGTAATCATTCAGGAATTTTTGTCCTTTGGAATTATCCCAGTTTTCGAGAAGAAAATGGGTGTAGGTGATGAAATATTGAGAAGACTTACCTGTTGGAAGGCTAATAACCCCATTCGGGTTTTTGCTTACCCATTCCAGAAAGCGAAGAGAAGCGAGCAAGCCGAGTTTTGGGAAATTTTCGACTGTAATATAGGGCATCTGTGTGCTTACCCGATCAATCTCTGCCTGCTGCAGAAAGATCTTTTCGACCTGACTAAATTGATTTGTTTTCATTGTTATATGGTTTAATTTATTTTTTATGGTTAATGGTAGCGGCTACTTCAAAATGGATCAGCCGTTGATTCTAGTTTTTATCAAGAACCTGTTCGAGCAGCAATGCAGCAACTCCTTGTATGCCTGCCTGACTTCCCAGTTCTGAAACTTTAATCTCAATTTCATTGCTCAGTTCAGGATTGCAGAAACTCTGAATCGATTGTTGAATGGGCGGTAAAATAAATTGATTGGCTTCTGACATGCGTCCACCCAAAATAATCAGTTCCGGATTGAAAATCTGGATGAGATAGGCAAACCCTTTTCCGAGCCAGTGTCCAACATTAGCAAGAATCGAAATCGAATACTGATCGCCCATCGTTGCTGCCTGAACAACTTTTCTGATTTCGATTTTCCCCAGATCATCATCGACCAATTGGCTTAGGAACGACGACCGTCCGGCTTTCATTCCTTCTATTGCCATACGTGAGATTGCAGTTCCCGATGCGATGGTTTCGAGACAGCCCTGTTTGCCGCATTTGCACAATATCCCGTTGTCAACCATGGGTAAATGGCCAAACTCACCCGCAAATCCATCGCGTCCTTTGTACAGTTTCCCGTTTACAATGATGCCTAATCCAATACCCCAATCGAGATGAATCGCCAGCACGTTCCGTTTCGATTGTGCTAATCCGAATCGGAGTTCGGCAAAGGCCCGTGCTTTGGCATCATTTTCGATCAAAACTTCCATCCCGAATTTTTCCTGAAATACTTCTGCAACTGGCCGGTCGGATACCATGTAGGTTTTATTGATCCCGGTTTCAGAATCAACCATTCCTGGCATTTCAATACCAATACCCAGAATTTTATCGTGGGGAATCTGCTTTTCCTGAATGATGTTTTCGGTAAACTTAACGATAGGGTCAATAATAGTGGTTCCGTGAGATATTGTCAGCGGGAGGATTTGATCGTCGGTAATTTTCTGGTTTTTAGCATTGAAAATGGAGACTGATGTTTTGTAGATATTGATGGAAATTCCTACGATATAAAAAGCATCTTCTTTGTTGCCATATAGATTTGGTCGTCTTCCTCCGCTCGAATTACCCTGTCCAAGTTCTTCAATAAGTCCTTCCGCTTTCAATTCATTTAGCAGACTGATAATTTTGGGAGTACTTAGTTTAACGTATTTGCCAAGATCGGTATTGGTCATGGCTCCATAGAGGAACAAATGCTTAATTATCTTTCGTTTCTGAAAGTTATTTTTAAGTTCCACGACATTCATATCGCTTCCTTCGTTATGTTTTACCTGAGAAAATGTCATTAGATAAGTTTTATCCCGGTTTTAATGAAACAAAGTTATCTTAATTAATGCTGAATTGCACCAATACTTTTGTTAAAATATTAAAAAGATTTCTGCATATGTATAAAGAAGTTGTGAAATTGTGTGCGAGAGTGAAACAGAGATTGAAAGCTATAGAGAAAATCAAATTGGAGGGATAGTTATACAACGACTGAAAAAAAGTGAACATCAGATTAAATGAAAAATACAGCAGGTATTGATGCTGGAATATGATTTAAGGAGTTTTATTGTTTTTTTTTCGAATATTTTGGAGGCGGATAGTTTCCGGAAAAGTAAAAAGCGGTGGACCTCCACCGCTTTTTACTAACAAACAACTAAAATTACCTTACGAACTTTGCTTTTTACCAAAAACCAATCAACCCAAATAAGTCCAAAAAAAAATGTGCAAAGTCAATTGGATTTACGTCAAGCAAGAACTCATTGTTTCGTTTTCATGCATGAAATTTACAATTGTTAGAGAAATATTTTTACGGCTGCTTTGTGGAGCTATAGGCAAGTGAGAGAGGATGTATGCGGTTATTCTATATCTTAAAAAATATTTTCCGTCTGCACATCCGGTAGCAAAGGTTCCATTCAGCAGCCAGAATGACCGGGCTGGTAAAAAGATTCTGAACAAAATCATATCCATCCAGCTTCCAATATTTTTGTCAATTAACCATGGTTGGTTAAATCCTTCAAGTGGAAAACAGCAGCAGCGAAACAAACAATTGAACTTCAATCGGATATTTATCAGGAAATAAGTAATTGGAATGGTGACCACGATTTGAAACAGCACATTCCATCGTTCCCATACCAGTACGGAATTCTTTTCAGAAAATGAATTTAAAGACGTTAATTTCAATTGAAATCTTCGTGAACTGACAAATCTTATTTTCTTTCTTTTTTTGTCGTGTCTCTTCGATGATAAAAGTTCATAATGTAATCCGTTAAAAATCTTTTTTATATTGAAGTTTTACATTTTCCTGATGTCTACCAAGTTAGATTGTTTAATCTATCCCATTCATTTAATTTTTTTTTTGTCTCAGGGGGAAAGGGATGTGAGAATAAGAGTAGTCGTAATTTAATCATCAAATTTAATTTGGAGGAGGCGTAAGCCGATATGTTTTTCATATCTTTAAGCAAGCTGAAAACAGGATGAAACATGCTGGCTGCATGACATATTTGAGTTTGAAATTGCAACATAAAGAGTAATGTTGGACAAAGAAAATTGTGAATTCATCAAACATATGTTTTTCAATAATTAGTTTAACTAAGATAATTTACGAATGAAACTTCCTAATTTAATAAAAAACGATAGCTGGCTTGAGCCTTTTGCTTCAACTATTCTTACACGGTTGCAGTCCGCTCAGGAAATGGAGAAGGAAATCCTTCATGATAACAGTCTCCCCGAATTTGCACAGGGACACAAATGGTATGGTTTACACCGTGAAAACAATCAGTGGATCATTCGTGACTGGGCACCCAATGCTACGGCAATTTATCTGATTGGCGAATTTAACGGCTGGCAGGAGTTACCCGAATATGCACTGAATTCAATCGGTTCAGGAAACTGGGAACTTATACTTTCGCAGGAAAAGATGACTCACGGCGATTTATTCGCATTTTCGATTTTTTGGGAAGGTGGTCAGGGCAAACGCATTCCTGCATGGATCAACCGGGTGGTTCAGGACGATCATACCAAAATATTTAATGCTCAGGTTTGGGCTCCGGAAAAACCTTATCATTGGAAGAATGCCGGGTTCCAGCGTTCTTCAGAGGCTCCTTTGATCTATGAGGCCCACATCGGCATGGCTGGCGAAAGCGAACAGGTACATACCTACAATGAATTCAGAACTGATATTTTGCCACGCATCAGGAAAGCCGGTTACAATACCATACAACTTATGGCCATTCCTGAACATCCTTACTACGGAAGTTTTGGCTACCATGTGTCGAGCTTTTTTGCTCCATCATCAAGGTTTGGCACTCCGGAAGAATTAAAGCAACTGGTAGATGAAGCGCACGGAATGGGCATTTCGGTAATCATTGATTTGGTTCATTCTCATGCCGTGAAAAATGAGGTGGAAGGTTTGGGGAAGTACGACGGAACGCGGTATCAGTTTTTTCATGACGGTCCAAAAGGTGAACATCCGGCCTGGGATTCGTATTGTTTTAATTACGGGAAACCAGAGGTTATTCATTTTTTGCTCTCCAATATTCGTTACTGGCTCGAAGAATTTAAGTTTGATGGATTCCGCTTCGACGGGGTAACCAGTATGCTCTATTTTGATCATGGACTGGGGAAGGCTTTTACATGCTACGACGATTATTTTAATGAAGGGCTTGATCAGGAGGCATTTACTTATTTGATTATGGCCAACCGACTGATTCATGACGTCAATCCTCATGCGATTTCTGTTGCTGAAGAAATGAGTGGACTACCTGGTCTGGCAACACCTCTTAAAGATGGGGGAGTAGGCTTTGATTACCGCATGGCCATGGGCGTTCCGGATTTCTGGATAAAAACGATCAAGGAAGTTTCAGATGAAAAATGGGACGTGGGGAATATCTTTCATGAACTAACCTCGAAACGCCTGGACGAAAAGGTGGTGAGTTATGCTGAATCACACGATCAGGCATTGGTTGGAGATAAAACCATTATTTTCAGGCTGATTGATAAGGAGATGTATTTCAGTATGCGGAAAGATCAGTCCAATATGGCGGTAGAACGTGGTGTTGCGCTGCATAAAATGATCCGTCTGGCTACCTTGACTTGTGCCGGTGGTGCTTACCTTAATTTTATGGGTAACGAATTTGGACATCCGGAATGGATCGATTTTCCGAGGGAAGGAAATAACTGGTCGTATGCTCAAGCCCGCAGGTTATGGAGCATTGCCGACAACAAAAGTTTGAGCTATAGTTGGTTGTCTGATTTTGACCGGGAAATGATTACGCTGGTCAAAAAATCAAAGTTGATTGATATTCCTGAAGTTGATAGGGTTTACGATCATAAAGAAAATGAGATTCTGGCTTATACCAGGGGGAAATACCTTTTCGTATTCAATTTTCATCCAACACAATCTTTTGTTGATTACGGAATTCCTCTGGCCGCATCGAAGTATAAGGTTGTACTGAATACAGATGAAGAACGATTTGGTGGTCAGAATCGGATTGATGACCAGTTGACTTATTATACTCATCCTTCCGGAGGCTTAACCAGTCAGCATTATTTACTCCTGTATTTACCTGCCCGAACAGCGCTGGTTTTAGAGAAAGAGGAGTTTAAAAAGGTGAGGTAAGTTCCGGATAATTCTGAAATTGATGAGGTGATACTTCGTTGGATGGAATTCGATTGCTGAATTATTTTATTGGCGAATTGCCACATTATCTAAATTGTCCAACATGTCCTTTTTTACTGAAATAAAGATTCCTGAGTTTTCCTTGAAGATGGATTATTCAAAAAGCATGATGTTTTTTGGATCCTGTTTTTCGGAGAGCATTGGTCAGAAAATGCTCGATCTGAAGTTTAAGGTGGACATGAACCCTTTTGGCATTTTATACAATCCTGAATCCATTGCCAATAGTCTGAAAATAATACTTAAAAAACAGGTTTTCACTGATGACGACTTGTTCTATGATCAGGGATTATGGAATAGTTTTTCCCATCACAGTCGTTTTTCGGATGTTAACCGCGAAGTGGCTCTCGAAAAAATAAACAGCAGAATTTTATTATCGCATGAATTCCTGCAAAAGGCTGATTTTTTGGTTATCACTTTTGGAACAGCCTGGGTGTATGAATTGAAAAAAACGGGCAGGATTGTATCAAACTGTCACAAAGTACCTGCAGCCGAATTTAAGCGGTTTCGGCTTGGTGTTTATGAAATCACAGAGGCTTATCGGGAGTTACTGAATGAACTTTGGAAATTTAACCCGAATTTAAAGGTTGTATTCACGGTCAGTCCTATTCGTCACTGGAAAGACGGTGCAGTCGAAAACCAGGTAAGTAAAGCAACACTTTTACTTGCCATTGACCGGCTGATATCCGGATTTGGTGGTCAAAATTGCAGCTACTTTCCATCCTACGAACTCATGATGGACGAACTGCGCGATTACCGCTTCTATGCTGAAGATATGCTGCATTTGAGTCCTGTTGCAACCAACTACATTTTTGAACGTTTCAGCAAAGTTATGATCTCAAAAGAGAGCTTAACTGTTTCCAAAAATGTTGTGAAAATCAGGAAAGCTGTCCTGCATCGTCCAGTTAATTCAATATCAGTCGAATACGAAAAATTTCTGCTGCTAAATCTTGAAGAAATAAGCAAATTAATATTAACTTTTCCGTATCTTAATTTTACACAGGAGAAAATGTATCTGGAAAGTGAATTGGCTGGTTTCCAGGATTCAAGAATGAAATAGAAAACATTTTACACCAGAATTTGTGTAAGGCATTTCTTTCATGTTTTCAATCTGGTGATTCCCGAATTTTGTATAACAGACCCTAAAAGTCAGGTATTATGAATTATCTAAAATTTGATAAGAATCAGTTGGTCAATCTTGAGTATTCACTGCAGCGTGAGATACTTCGATCGAACCGGGCTGGTTCATACACCAGTACAAGCCTTTCAGGATGCAATACGCGCAAATATCATGGGTTGCTGATTTGTCCGCTGGATGAATTAGAAGGAGAAAAACATGTTTTGCTTTCATCGCTTGACGAAACTATTGTTCAGCATGAATCTTCTTTCAACCTCGGGATTCATAAATACGAAGGTGATCATTATGAACCGAAAGGGCACAAGTATATCCTGGATTTTGATGCCAAAATCACTCCCAAAACGACTTATCGCGTTGGCGGTGTTGTCTTGAGCAAAGAGCAGATTCTTGTTGAAAAGGAACAGCAACTGCTAATCAGATATACCCTCGAAGATGCACATTCGCCAACAATACTAAGGTTCCGCCCATTTTTGGCATTCCGAAGTATTCACCGTCTTAGTAAAGCAAATCTGTTTGTCAATACAAGATATACCGAAATTGGAAATGGCATCAAAGTCAAACTATACGATGGTTACCCTTTTTTGAATATGCAATTTTCGAAGGAGGTGGAATTTATTCCTGCTCCTGACTGGAATTACGGTATTGAATACCTGAAGGAGCAAGACAGAGGATACGATTTCAAGGAAGATCTTTTTGTTCCCGGATATTTTGAATTATCCATTAAAAAGGGAGAATCCATTATTTTTTCGGCTTCAACAAACGAAAGTATTTCAGGTACATTCAAACAGAAATTTACGCGGGAAGTAAAAAAGCGGATTCCAAGAGACTCATTTGTGGGAAGCCTGAGTAATGCCGCACAGCAATTTTTTGTCCGCAAAGAACATCAAACAAATATCATTGCCGGATTTCCATGGTACGGACGAATAACCCGGCAGTCTTTTATAGCGCTTCCGGGCCTTACCCTCGATTTGAATGATGAGGAAAGCTTCGAAAAGGTAATAGCTACCCTGCTCAAATCCTTGAATAATGGATTATTCCTGAAGTTTCCGGGAAGTCCCGGCTCTTCTTATGATTCGATTGATGCTCCCCTTTGGTTTTTCTGGACGATTCAGCAATATTACCGGCAGACCAAAAATTCAGGAAAAATATGGAAGAAATATGGCTTGGAAATGAAGTCCATATTGTCGGCGTATAAAAATGGTACTGACTTTAATATCCGGATGCTTGGCAATGGGTTAATTTCCGGAAAAACGGAACAGGTGGCCTTAACCTGGATGGATTCATATTTAAACGGGAATCCGGTTTTACAGAGAGGAGGAATGCCAGTTGAGGTGAACGCTCTTTGGTATAATGCATTGTGCTTGTCGCTCGAGTTAGCTGAGGCAGAAAATGATCAGGAATTCCTTGCGGAATGGAAAGATTTGCCTGCCCTGGTTGCCAGATCTTTTGTCGATTTGTATTGGAGTGAAGAGCGGCAATACCTGGCCGATTGCATTGATGGTGAAAATAAAGACTGGTCGATCCGACCAAACATGGTGATTGCAGCCGCACTTGAATTTACTCCTCTTGACAGGGAAAAACAAAAGGCTGTATTAAGTACGGTGAAACAGGAATTGCTGACTCCTCGGGGATTGAGAACTTTATCGCCCGGCGATCCGCACTACAAGGGTGTTTGTGAGGGTAACATTCAGGAACGGGAACTGAGCATTCATCAGGGAACAGCCTGGCCCTGGCTGATATCTTTTTTTGTTGAAGGATATCTGAAAATACACCGAAGGGGTGGAATGTCTTTTGTCAAAAAAATAATTGAAGGATTTGAAGAAGAAATGACTGAAAATTGTATTGGAACTATTCCAGAGATGTATAACGGGAATCCGCCACACAAGGGGAAAGGGGCAACATCGCAGGCATGGAGTGTCGCGGCACTGATACACGCAAACAAATTATTCGAAAATTGTGAAGAGAAATTTACGAAGGTTTAAATAAATGCTATGAAAGTATTAATGTTTGGCTGGGAATTTCCCCCTCATATATCCGGAGGTTTGGGTACGGCCTGCTATGGTTTAACCAAAGGGCTGGCTGGGTTTAAGGATGTAAGTGTAACTTTCGTTGTCCCTAAAGCTTATGGTGACGAGGACCAGACCAGGATGAAATTGCTGGGAGCAAACGATATCCCGTTGACCCGAAAGCAAATTCAATTTGCCGATATTGAATCTAAAGTTGAATATTACGAGGTTGAATCGGGCATGATTCCTTATGTCGATCCTGAAGAATTCTGGAAACTTACGACTAAAGTCACCTCCGGGAAAACACGTATTGTTGAAACAACTTCCGACGGCAAAATCGATTTTTCAGGCCGGTATGACCACAATCTGCTTCATGAAATTCATAACTATTCGATTGTTGCCGAAGTAATTGCCCGGGATAATGAGTTTGATGTGATTCATGCACACGACTGGCTGGCTTATCCGGCCGGAATTGCAGCCAAGCGAATTTCAGGAAAACCATTGGTTATTCATGTTCATGCCACCGATTTCGACCGTAGCGGCGGAAGTGTGAATCCGCAGGTTTATGCCATGGAAAAGGAAGGTATGGATGCTGCCGATAAAATCATTACGGTTAGTAATATGACCCGTAATATCGTTATCGAAAAATACAACATCAATCCTGAAAAGGTTACAACGGTTTATAATGCCGTAGAACCAGTTTCTCAGGAAGAAAAAATAAGACTCAAAAAAGGCATTGATGAGAAGATTGTGACATTCCTTGGTCGTATTACTATGCAAAAAGGACCTGAATATTTTGTTGAGGCAGCAAACCTTGTCCTTCAGCGAATGAAAAATGTGCGGTTTGTTATGGCCGGAAGTGGCGATATGATGAATGCCATGGTGAAACGGGCTGCCGAACTTAAAATATCCGACCGGTTTCATTTTACAGGTTTCCTGAAAGGCTATGACGTTTTCGAAATGTTGAAGATGAGCGATGTGTTTGTGATGCCTTCAGTATCTGAACCGTTTGGAATTGTACCTCTTGAAGCCATGCAGTCGAATGTGCCGGTCATTATTTCCAATCAGTCCGGAGTTTCAGAAATTCTGAATTATGCCATTAAAATTGATTACTGGGATACCTATGCCATGGCCGATGCCATATACGGGCTGATTAATTATCCTGCGCTTCACTCCATGTTTAAAAAATACGGCAAAGAGGAAGTTGATAATCTTTTATGGAAAAATACGGCTGCTAATGTTCGTGATATTTATCTCGAAGCAATTGAAGAAGCATAAACAGAAAAACAAACGATATGAAGTCTATTTGTTTCTATTTTCAGGTTCATCAACCATTTCGTTACCGACGTTACCGGTTTTTCGATATTGGAAATGATCATTATTATTACGATGATTATTCCAACGAATCCATTCTCCGGAAGGTAGCCGACCGTTGTTACCTTCCAACAAATAAACTGATGTTGGAATTGATTACCAAATATAAAGGCAAGTTCAGAATTGCCTATTCCATTTCAGGCCTTGCGCTTGAGCAATTTGAATTGTATGCGCCCGAAGTGCTCGACTCCTTTAAAGCCTTGGCTGATACCGGGCATGTTGAATTTTTATCGGAAACTTATGCTCATTCACTGGTTTCACTGAAGAATAAGGATTTGTTTAGACAGCAGATTCAGGAACATGACCTGTTGATCGAAAAATATTTTGGGCAAAAGCCTGCCGTTTTCAGAAATACCGAGTTGATTTATTCTGACGAAATAGGTGAGGTGATTGCCGAAATGGGATTTAAAGCGATGTTGACTGAGGGCGCACGACATGTTCTGGGATGGAAATCTCCCAATTTTCTTTATGTCAATGCGATTAATCCAAGGCTCAAGGTGCTGATGCGTAACTATAAACTGAGTGATGATATTTCTTTCCGATTTGGCAATCAGGATTGGAGTGAATATCCATTAACTGCTGAAAAATTTGTCGGATGGTTGAATGTTTTGGAAAAGGATAATTTTTTTAACATTTTCGTTGATTATGAAATTTTCGGGGAACATCAGTCTGCAGAAACAGGAATCTTTGAGTTTATGAGGCAATTGCCCGATGCCGTTTTTAAACATTCACAATTAACTTTTGCAACTCCTTCTGAAATTGCCACTAAATTTCAGCCTGTGTCAGTTGTAAGTATTCCAAATCCAATCTCCTGGGCTGATGAAGAACGCGATCTTTCAGCATGGCTAGGCAATGAACTACAGAACGAAGCTTTTAATAAAACTTACGAGATGGCCGGCCGGATGAATAGCGTAACCGACCTTGCTCTGCGAAAAGACTGGAATTACCTTCAGGCAAGCGATCATTTTTATTACATGTGCACCAAGTTTTTCTCTGATGGAGAAGTGCATAAATACTTTAATCCTTATGAAAGTCCGTATGAAGCATTTATAAATTACATGAACGTTTTAAGCGATTTTCAGCTCAGGCTGAATTTGTTAGTGCCTGAAAATAAACTTGAAGTTGAAATTGCAGGACTGAATAAATTGCTCGGTGAAAAAGAGTCTTTATTGAAGAAATATGAGTCTGAACTGAAAGCTATACAAACAAAAAATACGGTTAAGCGTTCTGTTAAACAAAAGAATAGTACTTCCGGAGTTAAAACAACGAAAAAAGAGTCTTAATGTATGAACCAAAAAATTAACGTCCTTTTTACGTGAAGTATTTCTTAGTAAGTGTTTTTTTAGCTTCTTTTGTGGTTCATGTGGCTTTAGTTGTAACCTAGATAGATATAGAAGATGGAAGCAGGCATTAGATACATAAAACATTCAATTGTGGAACAACCAGTTTGGAAGAAGTTATTTGTTGAGTCAAATATACCGGAGAAACTGAATCCGCTTAAAGAGATTAGCCGCAATTTGTGGTGGGTATGGAATACAGAAGCACGTGATCTGTTTCAATCGATAGATGCTGACGTCTGGGAAGAATGCGAGCACAATCCAATTCTTCTATTGGAAGAAGTGAGTTATTTGCGTATTCTGGAACTGGAGAAAGATGACGAATTCATTCTGAAAATGAATCATGTGTCGTCAATGTTGCACCAATACCTTTCAGATCGAAAGGTATTGAAGGGTGCGTCGATAGCTTATTTTAGCATGGAATTCGGCTTGCATGACAGTCTGAAAATTTTCTCCGGAGGGCTTGGTATTCTGGCGGGTGATTACCTGAAGGAAGCCAGCGATTCGAAAGTGAATCTGGTTGGAGTCGGTTTGTTGTACCGGTACGGATATTTCCGTCAGAACATTTCGATTAACGGAGAACAGCTTTCGAATTATGATGCGCAGCAATTTTCGAAAATTCCTGTTCAGCCAGCCTACGATAAGGAAGGAAATTGGATAAATATTCAGGTTGATTATCCCGGACGTACAATTACTGCACGTGTTTGGCAGGTCAATATTGGTTCAGTGAAACTGTTCCTTCTGGATGCCGATTTCGAGGCAAATTCAGACGAAGATCGTTTTGTAACTCACCATCTGTATGGCGGCGACAACGAAAACCGCTTGAAGCAGGAAATGCTTTTAGGCCTTGGAGGTATCCGAACCTTAAAGAAACTTGGGTACGAAATGGATATTTACCATTGCAACGAAGGTCATGCTGCCATGATTGGCCTGGAACGACTTGCAGACTTTGTTTCCGAAAAAAGTTTGTTATACGCCGAAGCCAAAGAAGTTGTACGTGCATCAACTCTTTTTACTACACATACACCGGTACCTGCTGGTCACGACTCCTTTCATCAGGATATGTTTAAACACTACATGGAAAAATATCCGGCGAAGGTAGGAATTAGCTGGGATGAGTTTTGCGCCCTGGGGAAAGCTGATATTCATGAAGACCATTTTAATATGAGTTACCTGGCCTGCAACTTATCGCAAGGGATTAACGGGGTAAGTATGTTGCATGGTGATGTTTCGAAAGAAGTTCTCAGTCCGCTATATAAAGGGTTCCTTCCGGAAGAGCTCGAGATTGGGTATGTAACCAACGGCGTACATTATTCAACCTGGGTAGCCAAAGAATGGAAAGAAATCCATCAGAAATATTTTGGAAAAGGATTTCCTGAAGAACAGCTTGATTTTGATATGTGGGAAAGAGTTTACCAAATTCCTGACGAAGAGATATGGAGCATGAAGCAAAGCCTTCGTTTAAAAACCATTGGCTATGTCAAGCAGCGGTTTACCAGCAGCTGGATTAAACGGAATGAAAATCCGAAATTGATTTCGGAGGTTTTAGGAAATCTGGATCCGGAAGCATTGACCATTGGTTTTGCGCGACGTTTTGCAACCTATAAAAGGGCTCATTTGTTATTCCGAAACCTCGATCGCTTATCCAGATTAGTCAATAATCCTGAGCGTCCGGTACAGTTTCTTTTTGCAGGGAAAGCTCACCCTGCTGATAAAGCAGGTCAGGATCTGATAAAATACATTGTTGAAATTTCCAAACGGCCCGAATTTGCAGGGAAGATACTTTTTGTGCAAAATTACGATATAAATCTTGCCAAAATGATGTTGCAGGGAGTCGACATTTGGATGAATACACCGACAAGACCGTTGGAAGCATCAGGAACCAGTGGCGAAAAAGGTGTAATGAACGGAACCATCCATTTTTCAGTTCTTGACGGCTGGTGGGTTGAAGGTTACAAAAAAGATGCAGGTTGGGCTCTTTCGCAGGAAAGCGCTTATGATGTGAACGATCTTCAGGACGAATTGGATGCTGAAACAATTTATAACATTCTGGAAGAAGAAATATTGCCTGCATTTTATACTCGTGACAGTAAAGGAGTCCCCAAAAAATGGGTTTCATACATTAAAAATACCTTTGCACAGGTAGCTCCGAATTTCACAACGGCCCGTATGATACGCGACTATCAGAATAAGTTCTACAAACCACAGTCTGAACGAGCTGCCCGGCTAATAGCTTCTGATTATAAACTGGCCAGGGATATGGCAAAGTGGAAATTTGATGTTTCTTCTGTTTGGGATCAGATTGAAGTGAAAAATGTCCAGATAACCGATGGCATTACCAATGTTTTAAAAATTGGCGAAGAATACCCTGCACGGGTTGTGGTGGACTTAAAAGGACTTAAGCCTGAAGATGTTGGTATTGAGATGGTCATTACCGAAAATGGCATTGATTCTTCTCCAAATCTGATTGATTGTTTGCAGTTTACAGTCGAAAGTTCTGTTGACTCATTGGTTACCTTTAAACTGAATTTGCATCTGATGAATTCAGGTGCATTTGGTTATGCCATCCGCATGTATCCAAAAAATAAGGAGTTACCTCATCGACAGGATTTTCCTTATTTGAAATGGGTTTATTAGTGCATATAAAAACAGAAAAAACAAAAAAGGTGGCCAAAAGCTACCTTTTTTGTTTTTAGCAGAATAGATTCTAGCCTTCAAAAAAGGATGGAATCTATTCTGGACTTTAATTGACATCTTTGTACCTTGTTTCAAACATCAATGAAAAAATATTTTTCACAAACTACCTTTTTGGCCATTGTCGCCTGTTTGTTGTGGTCGTCGGCTTTTGTGGGGGTAAAGATTGGTCTGAAATACCACACTCCATTGCAGTTCGCCGGAATGCGCTTTATGATTTCCGGGCTGATTCTGCTTCCGGTGATTCATAATTTTAAACGGTTCTGGAAGGAAGTAAAGGATAACATAGCCTATGTATGTCTGATTGCTTTTTTGCAGGTAGTTTTGCAATATTCACTTTTTTACGTCGGAATCAGTTTGCTTCCGGCATCTGTTTCGGCCATGATAGTAGGATCATCACCTCTGTTTGTTGCTTTGGTTGCTCATTTTTTTGTGGCAGGTGACCAAATGAACTGGTCAAAATCGATTAGTTTTTTTCTTGGAATATTTGGAGTTGCAATAGTCTCTTTAGGGCGCAAGAGTCTGCCTTCCGGAGCTGAAATAGCACTTATTGGTGTTGGCTTGCTGATTCTTAATAATTTGGTGTCGGGCATCACAAATGTTGTTATTGCTCGTAAAAGACACAGTATTTCGCCTTTGGTTTTAACTTCATCGTCTCTTTTCATCGGTGGAGTATCTCTGCTTGCCTTGTCATTTCCGATAGAAGGAACACCTCATCATAGTTTTCCTGCTGAATATTTTATTGCACTTACCTGGTTAAGTTTTTTATCGGCTGCCGCCATCACCATTTGGAACACCTTACTTCGCAGGCCTGAAGTCAAAGTATCGGAACTCAATATGTGGAAGTTTTTAATCCCGGTTTCAGGAGCTTTTCTTAGTTGGATGATTCTTCCGGATGAATCACCTGATTTTATTTCTGTTTCAGGCATGGTTTTCATCGGTATGGCCTTAGTCATTTTAAATCTATCGTACCGAAAACATAGTCAATCCATCTGAAAATTAGTTTTCAAATTTTCAGCAAATTTCTGCTTTCTATTTTCAGATCAACAGATGCTTAATTATTAAATTGATACTAATATTAAGAGTTTGTTTACAAATTGTTACTTAAGTAGTGTTTTGGAGTTGATTTTATTGTGAATGCTTAAATTCGTCTTTCACTAAAAGATTGGAGAACTGCTGTCACATAACATTAATGTTTATTGATCATTCAAATCATTAATCATTAATTTTGGAACTTCAATTTACCGTAAAATCAATTACCTAACAGCAACCTGGTTGCATAAAATGTTTAACGTATGAATTCAATTTTCTGGTTAGTACCAGCCAGTTCCATTCTTGCACTTTCTTTTGCATGGTTTTTCTTCAAGCAAATGATGAAGGAAAGCGAAGGAACTGACACAATGAAAAAAATTGCCAAGCACGTTCGTGATGGTGCAATGGCTTATCTTAAACAACAGTACAAAATAGTTGGTATCGTTTTCGTAATTTTAGCTGTTATCTTTTCTGTAATGGCATATTTCAACCTTCAGAATGCATGGGTTCCTTTCGCATTTTTGACAGGTGGTTTTTTCTCTGGTTTAGCAGGGTTTTTTGGAATGAAAACTGCTACTTATGCTTCAGCACGTACTGCTCAAGCTGCTTCTGAGTCATTAAACAAAGGTCTTCAGGTTGCATTCCGTTCGGGTGCAGTTATGGGTTTAACAGTTGTTGGTCTTGCATTGCTTGACATTTCAGCATGGTATCTCATACTTGATAATATGGCCGATGTAGGAGAATCAAACAAATTGATTTATATTACTACTACTATGCTTACTTTCGGTATGGGTGCTTCAACACAGGCATTATTCGCCCGTGTTGGTGGCGGTATCTTTACTAAAGCTGCTGATGTTGGTGCTGACCTTGTAGGTAAAGTAGAAGCTGGAATTCCAGAAGATGATCCACGTAACCCTGCTACTATTGCTGATAATGTTGGTGATAACGTTGGTGACGTTGCTGGTATGGGTGCTGACCTTTACGAGTCGTATGCCGGTTCTATTCTTGCTACTGCTGCACTAGGTGCTTCTGCATTCATTATTAATCCTGAAATGCAATTAAAAGCTGTTTTTGCTCCTATGATGATCGCAGCAGTTGGCGTATCTCTTTCAATTATTGGTATTTTCTTGGTAAAAACAAAAGAAGGTGCTAAAATGAAAGAATTACTTGGTGCTTTAGGTTTAGGTGTAAATGTAAGTTCTGCTTTAATCGCAGTTTCAACATTTGGAATTCTTTGGGGATTGGGCATTCAAAACTGGATGGGAATTTCTTTCTCGGTAGTTGTAGGTCTTCTTGCTGGTATCATTATCGGTCAGGCAACTGAATATTATACTTCTCAAAGCTATCGTCCAACTCAAAAAGTAGCTGAAAGTTCTAAAACCGGTGCTGCTACTGTAATTATTTCTGGTTTAGGTTTGGGTATGCTTTCTACTGCAATTCCAGTTATTACTATTTCTTTTGCTATTGTTTTGGCATTTATGTCATCTCAGTTTGACCTAATGACTATGACTTATACTCCAAACCTAACACTTGGTTTGTATGGTATTGGTATTGCTGCTGTAGGTATGCTTTCTACACTTGGTATTACTTTGGCAACTGATGCTTATGGTCCAATAGCTGATAATGCTGGTGGAAATGCTGAAATGAGCGGATTAGATCCTGAAGTTCGCAGACGTACAGATGCTTTGGATGCTCTTGGTAATACAACTGCTGCTACAGGTAAAGGTTTTGCTATTGGTTCTGCTGCATTGACTGCTTTAGCACTTTTAGCTTCTTATATCGAAGAAATTAAAATTGCACTGGAACGTATTGCTACTGCTTCAGTAGATGGTCTGGCAAGAGTTGGGTCTGAAATGTTATCATTAGAAGCTATTAAGGCTTCTTCGTTTGAAGATTTTATGCAATACTATAATGTGACTCTAATGAATCCTATCGTTTTGGTTGGAATCTTTTTAGGAGCTATGATGGCATTTGTATTCTGTGGTTTGACAATGAATGCTGTAGGTCGTGCTGCTCAAAGCATGGTGGAAGAAGTTCGTCGCCAATTCCGCGAAATTGTTGGTATCATGGAAGGTAAAGCTGAACCAGATTATGCGCGTTGTGTTGAAATCTCAACTAAAGGAGCGCAAAGAGAAATGTTATTTCCTTCAATTTTGGCTATTGCAACCCCTGTTGCGGTTGGTGTTCTTTTAGGAGTAGGTGGTGTTTTAGGACTTCTTATCGGAGGTTTGAGTACTGGTTTTGTTTTAGCTGTATTTATGGCTAATGCAGGTGGTGCTTGGGATAATGCTAAAAAATATGTTGAAGAAGGCAATTTAGGTGGAAAAGGTTCTGAAAATCACAAAGCAACTGTAGTTGGTGATACAGTAGGAGATCCATTTAAAGATACTTCAGGTCCATCATTGAACATTCTTATTAAGTTGATGAGTATGGTATCAATCGTTATGGCAGGTTTAACTGTTGCCTGGAGTTTGTTCTAATTGTGATAGTCATAGCCCCATGAGGGGAGGCCAAATTTTATATACTATCCCGTGTTTGTATGCGCAAATACGGGATGTTTTTTTTTGAAAATACGGTGGTGCATGGGAGAGTAGATTCCAGTGCTAAGAAATATGTTGAAGAAGGAAATTTGGTTGGAAAAGGTTCTGATAATCACAAAGCAACTGTTGTTGGTAATACAATAGGAGATCCGTTTAAAGATACTTCAGGCCCTTCATTAAATATTCTGATTGAATTAATGAGTATGGTTTCAATTGTTATGGCTGGTTTAACCATTGCTTACAGCCTGATTTAGATTGTATGGTACAATCTAAATCAGAAATTTATGACTATTTCTGATCACAAATACAAGATACCCCGGCGATTTATCCCGGGGTTTCTTTTTTTCGACAATTTACTGAACAAAAGAGGCATTGATTGAGTTTAAATGATCAACGACAACACTAAAACCAAATAGTATGGCAGATCTATCAACAACCTACATGGGCGTCAAACTGAAAAATCCTATCATTTTAGGCGCCAGCAATCTCGTTACCAAACCTGAAGTGATCAAAGAACTGGAAGAAGCCGGTATTGCTGCAATTGTGTACAAATCACTCTTTGAAGAACAAATCCAGTTGGATAGTCTTCAATTTGAGGAGGAAATGAATGAATATGATAATCGGAATTCTGAAATGACTCAAATCTTCCCTGATATTGAGCATGCAGGTCCCAAAGAACACCTTTACAACCTGAAAAAACTAAAGCAAAACACCTCTGTTCCGGTTTTTGCAAGTTTAAATGCTCTTTACGAACCCAGCTGGGTTGAATATGCCAAATTATTGGAAGAAACCGGTGTTGACGGACTGGAGCTAAACCTGTATGCAACTCCTGGTTATTTTGAAGTTGGCGCTTCTTCGATCGAAGATAAACAGTATCAGATTGTGAAGAGTGTGAAAAAAGCTGTCAAGATACCTGTTAGTGTGAAGTTAAGTCCATTCTATACCAATACGTTGAATTTTATTAAAAAACTGGATGAAGCCGGGGTTGACGGTTTTGTGATGTTCAACCGGTTTTTTCAACCTGAAATTGATATTGAAAACGAAACTTTTCATTTCCCATGGGAACTGACTCAGGCACGCGATCATCATTTATCGTTGCGTTATGTCGGACTACTACATGGTAATATTGAGGGTAGCGTTTGTGGTAGTCGTGGAATTTATACTTCGGAAGATGTGATCCGTTTGTTGCTGGCTGGAGCTGATGTGGTTCAAATTGTTTCAGCTATATATCAAAATCAGCCCGCTTATGTTGCTACAATGCTTACTGAAATTCAAACATGGATGGATAAAAAAGGCTACAAAAAGCTGGATGACTTCTGTGGAAATTTATCCAGAAAAAATCTGAAAGATCCATATACCTACCAGCGCGCACAATACGTTGACATCCTTATGAAATCAGAAGAAATATTCAAAAAACATCCGATGGTGTAAATTGAGAACACGATACAGACAAAAAACAAAGGACAGGTTTTCGGTAAGAATCCTGTCTTTTGTTTTTTTGGGTCTGTATCGTATGTGTTGTGAATCCCGATATCGGGTTAATTCTTCTGAATAGAACTTCTACTATATAGTGTATGCCAAATTTGTGTGCTGTTCATGATTATCCAGTCTTGTTTTGGGTTCCCATGTCTGAGGTTCTGACAAGAAAGGTACCCGTTGTGTTGCCGGGGAAACATGCCAGCAAACGCACGAACCTGACAGTTGTTTTTGCAATTCACTTTACATGCGAAGAATATTTCAATATCGCTCAATGGTGTTACTCCAATCTCGATCCGGAACAAACTTTCGGGTAACCCTTTCCGTATAAAAAGGCTGCATCTGTACTTTCAATCGTTATCACTGTAGTTTTCCCCAGAAGTCAGATGTAGCGCGAATGACATTTTTCTATGCTTTTAGCTTGTCTGAATGTATTATTCTGGCTTCATGGTGTGTTTTGATGCTGCAATATGGGACAAATAATGTTTTATAACAGTCTGTAAAAGAGGA
>DASRMB010000057.1:0-10477 GCA_035648135.1 Prolixibacteraceae bacterium | reverse complement strand
ACAAGCCTTCGATCCCAAAGCTTTGATAGAATACCAAGAGAAAAGTAAACAAAAGAAAATCAATCAATTAAAGAGAAAATTAGAACTCTTGGAAGCGGCTTAAAAAGTAGTTACATAAGAGAAAGAATAAAATTATTTTAGTTTGAAATCAAATTGCGAAAACGCATGATAAATCTTATGCTGCAATTTGCCTGAAATCTACTTTCCAAATAATAAGTACGCATTTCTGTGAAGAACCAAATTTGATTTATTCAATATGGATCAAAGTTCAACCCTTCAGGGTTGTAAAGAGCCAAAAGTCCGAAGGACTTGAATTTGAATAACCTCCGGTGAAACCGGAGGCAAATAAACCAATAAACTTGAGAACCCCGAAGTGGGTTCAATATAAATTCAGACAGTCTTTAAAATAAATATTGCAAACGCAAATGTGTTTTGATTCAATATTTGGAAATAATATGGATCACTTTCTCCACAAGAACATTAGACCCAGAATGACAATCATAAAACAAATAATTTACACGCAGAAATTCAAAAAAAACAGGAATGGATATACTAAACCTATCCTTTCAGAAGTTATAAGTTTGATTGGATTTTGATAATTAATAAAAAAGCGATCGGTTATACCGAACCATTCAGTATAACCGATAGAATCTTTCAAGGGCAGGTTTTCCTGCCCTTGTTTCGTTGGACCAATTGATTCCTTTAGCAGATATTCGGGATTATTTATTTTAATACTTCTGAAGAGAAGTTTGGATGTTGCTTTATCTCACAGCTTTCAACCAGGCTTCGGCCATCAGCGAACAACCGGCCATCGAAGGATGCACTCCATCTTCAGTCCAGTATTTCCCGGGAGCATAGTTCTGAGCCTCATCGTAAATAGACTGATATGGAATAAAAATCGCATTATATTCCTCTGCCAATTTTTTGGCTGAGGCCCTGTAAGCATCAAAAGCCGGATACCACTTGTCAGTAACTGCAGAACAACCTAAAACCGCGTATGGCTCACCAATGATTAACTGCACTTCAGGACGCATTTTCCGGGTTAAAAGAAGTAATTGCCTGAAGTCCTCTTCGTATTTTTCAACAGTTCCGTCATACCTGCCTTCCAGCGCGTGCCAAAAATCATTGACACCAATCAGGATACTCAGAACATCAGGATGCAAATCAAAACAATCTCTCTGCCAGCGTTCGGCCAATTGGTATACCTTGTTACCACTAATTCCGCGATTGTAAATGGACCAATCTTTTGAAGCATTTTCCTCCAGAATTTTAGATGCAGCAAGAAAAGCATATCCGGGTCCAAATGACGCTGAAGTATTTTCATGCTGTTTTAATCTTTCGCGACCAGCATCTGTAATCGAATCACCTTGAAAAATAATCACACTGCGATTATTCAGTGAAGATAAAACACCTTTCCTTTTTTTTCCAGTGAATGGCATTGCTGCAGAGAGGATTCCCGGGATCGCAGCTAAACCAACTGTATTCAAAGTGGCATTTCGCAGAAAATTCCGTCTGTTAATGTTCATAAAGTTCTTAGTTTTAGAGTTGTTTGAAGTAGATATTCAATTCGCTTTCTGACCGATATTAAAGGTAGTTCAATTATCTGATAATTCAAGCCGGAATAGGTTTCCAAAACAGCTTGATGTATCCGGACTGCTTCCTCATAGGTTTCGCTACGAATGGCATCATTGACGAATATTTCGGGCCAGGGAGGGGTTACAAAAACATGAGTTGCATAACGGTACTCACTGGCGCTTCCGGCTAAAATTTCCGGAGTGACAAATCCTTTGTACCGTGCAAAAGCAAGCTGATCGGGAATTCCACGATCGGCAAAGGCAATCGTACGATCCGGAACTGACTCAAAAAAGGCAATCCGCTGCTTTAAAACTTCCAGCTGAAAAAGCTTTGGATTTTTCCATGGAAGCACATCTCCCCCATTAGTCAGTTGGGTTTCAATCAAATCACGGGCAAACTCTCCCGAACAAAGATATCCTGACTTCCGCAGCTCTTCGATTAGTTCAGTTTTGCCAAACCCAGGGCCTCCGGTGATTATATAGATCTGTTTTCTGATCATTCTGAAATCGCTTATACTGATAAAAACCTAAAAATAGATTTTTTTCGTGCCTGAATGAGGTCTTTTGGTAAGATTTATTAAATAATCATTAAGAATAAATCACACGGACACTGAATATCAGCAGTTTAAACAATATAAAAAGATCAACATATTCAGGTAGATAAAATAAAAATATACATTTGCCGCAAAACCGTGTACGAACACGATTTTTTTAACGCGTATCCCGTGTACGAACACGGCAAAAACTTTAAAGGAAGAATAAATGAAACTAAATCGCAAAAACGCAAATCAAACAAAAGTTTATCCAACCCGAATCCTTCAGTTTGGCGAAGGAAATTTTTTACGTGCCTTTACGGACTGGATTGTCAACAAGATGAACAAAGAAATCGGGTTCAATACCGGAGTTGACGTGGTTCAGCCACTTTCCACAGGAATGGCCGGAATGTTGAATGATCAGGAGGGACTTTACCATGTCTACCTGAAAGGAATCAAAAACGGACAACCGATCAAGGAATATACACTGGTCGATTGTATCAATGTTGGCATTAACCCTTACAGCGAATATGAAAAATACGAACAATCCTATTTGAATCCGGATCTGCGTTTTGTATTTTCGAATACAACTGAAGCTGGTATCGCGATGGACGAGACAGACTCGCTGGACATGCTGCCTCCGAATTCATTCCCGGGGAAAGTGGCATCCTTGCTTTATAAACGATTTAAAGCATTCGATGGAGCTGCTGACAAGGGTCTGATCTTTTTTGCCTGCGAGCTGATTGATAAAAACGGCGACACCTTGAAAAAATACGTCATTCAGCATGCACAAAACTGGGAACTTGGTGACGAGTTTATCCAATGGGTCAACCAGTCGTGCGCATTTTGCAATACGCTGGTCGACCGGATTGTTCCCGGTTTTCCAAAAGACGAAATTAAAGAAATTCAAAAGGAACTCGGCTACGAAGACAATCTGGTCGTTGTTGGCGAATACTTTCATTTTTGGGTTATTGAAGCTCCGGAATGGGTTCAGAAAGAATTTCCGGCTGAAAAAGCAGGGCTGGACGTTAAATTTGTAAAAGACATGACCCGTTACCGGGAACAAAAAGTTCAGGTTCTGAATGGCTGCCACACCGGGAGTTACGCAGTTTCGTACCTTAGCGGACTCGAAACGGTACGCGAAGGTTTTGAAAATCTGGAAGTTGGTAGCTTTATGAAAGAACTCGTTTACGATGAAGTTTTACCCGGACTTGACGGGAGCGAAAAAGAACTTCAGTCGTTTGCACACAAAATACTGGAACGCTTTCGCAATCCTTACATCCGCCACCTGTGGCAGAGCATCGCGTTGAATGCCATGTCGAAATGGGAAACCCGCAACTTGCCTTCACTGCTCAACTATTACGAAGCAACCAACATGCTTCCGCAGAAACTGGTATTTTCGCTGGCAGCCATGATTGCCTATTTTAAAGGTGAAACCAACGGAGTCAGCTATCAGGTTCAGGATGACCAGTGGATCCTGGATTTCTACAAGGAAGCCTGGTCTGAATGTGACGGAAGACCAATTTCGATCCAACAACTGGTGGAGAAAGTGCTAAAACTGGATAAAGTGTGGAAGCGTGATTTGAACGAAGTTCCCAACCTCGCTATTTCTGTAACTTGTTACTTGTTTCTGATCGAACAGGTTGGAATGAAGAAGGCTGTAAAAGCTGTTTTGAGCGAAAATAACCCCTTGATGAAGATCGGTTAGGGATTAGAGACGCACGGCCGTGCGTCTCTACCCAAAAGGTTAACGTTAACAATTGAATATTAAACCTTCAGAAATGTCAAAATTTATAAAACTCAATCCGAACGATAACGTGGCTGTTTGTCTGGAAGCCGGACAAAATGGAGAAACAGTGACTATCGACAATCAGCTGATCGTTCTTTCAGACGACATTCCGGTTGGCCATAAGCTTGCTCTTCAATCCATTGAAACGAATGCGAATGTCATCAAATATGGTGCTCCGATTGGCCATACCA
Organism: Prolixibacteraceae bacterium; assembly: GCA_035648135.1. GTDB lineage: Bacteria > Bacteroidota > Bacteroidia > Bacteroidales > Prolixibacteraceae > Aquipluma. The sequence continues at coordinate 6,390 of DASRMB010000057.1, read as the reverse complement.
TTTCACCTGTCCAGTGCGGAAATCATATTCATACGCACAACCTGAAAACCAATCTGACCGGAACCATTGCCTATTCATTCAATCAGAAATTGAATGAACTGAGGTATTCAAACCGGAATCTGACATTCAGCGGATACCGCCGCAGCAATGGAAATGCCGGAATCCGCAACGAAATATGGGTGGTACCAACAGTTGGCTGCGTAAACGGTCAGGCACAGCAAATTATCAACCGTTTTCAAAAAGAAGTAAATCCTGAAGACATTGATGCCATTGAAGTTTTCAAGCACAATTACGGCTGTTCGCAATTGGGTGACGACCATATCAATACCCAAAAAGCGCTGGCGTCAATTATCAATCACCCGAATGCAGGTGGTGTTTTGATACTTGGACTGGGCTGCGAGAATAACCAGATTTCACAGCTAAAAAAAGTCATCGGCGACTACAATCCTGAACGAATCAAATTTTTAATTGCTCAGGATGTTGAAGACGAGATTGACGCAGGTGTTGAAATCCTGAAGGAAATCTACGAAAAAATGAAAACCGATCGCCGCGAAGCCATTCCTCTTTCAGAACTGAAAGTTGGGCTGAAATGTGGCGGATCGGATGGTTTCTCCGGAATTACAGCCAATCCGATGGTAGGCGCTTTCTCTGATTTCCTGATCGCACAAGGCGGAACAACCGTTTTAACTGAAGTACCTGAGATGTTTGGTGCCGAAACCATTTTGATGGCGCGCGCAAAAGATCGGGCAACATTCGACAAAACAGTGAGCCTGATCAATGATTTCAAGGATTATTACATGCAGCATAATTTGCCGGTGTACGAAAATCCTTCGCCCGGGAACAAGGACGGTGGCATTTCAACACTCGAAGACAAATCGCTGGGCTGTACCCAGAAAGGTGGATCGGCAACAGTTATGGATGTGTTGAAATACGCAGAACCCATCAAAGTAAAAGGTCTTAATTTATTATCTGCTCCCGGTAACGACCTGGTAGCTTCCTCTGCATTGGGTTTCAGCGGATGCCAACTAGTCCTTTTCACCACCGGAAGAGGAACTCCTTTTGGCAGTTTTGTGCCTACGATGAAGATTTCGACTAACACAGCATTGTTTACTAAAAAGAGAAACTGGATCGATTTTAATGCAGGACAACTGCTTGAAGGAAAAACCATGGATGAGTTGCTCGAAGAATTTATTCAGTTTATCATCGAAGTTTCGAGCGGTAAAAAACTCCGGCACGAAGAGAGCGGATTTAAGGAAATTGCAATCTTTAAAACCGGAGTAACACTGTAAGAAGTTCCAAATTCCAAATTCCAAATAAGGGTTTCACTTTGGGTGAAACCCTTATCATTTCTTAAATTGAATATCCGCCTACTTTCCTAATTGGGTTTTCTTCCAGTCAAAACGGCGTCAGCTATAGTCATTTAATTGCCATTCAATGTTTTTCTCACAACTTAATGACACATTAGCTAAAGCCTAGGCAACGTATTAAAACTCCTATTCTTAATCTTATTTCACTCTCTCCATGACTTCGAGGCACATGCGGCTGTTGTGGTAGGGGCATTTCCAGAAGCCGGCTTTATCTTCCTGCCGATTCGCGATTCCATCATCCGAAATACTCCAGTACCATTCTCCTCCAACCTTGTCAACCAGATTTTCAGTAATGAACTTCCAGCATTTTTCAGCTTTGACAAGCCATTCAGGATTACCGGTTAATTCAGACGCATTAAGGAAACCAACTACGGCTTCGGCCTGACCCCACCAATGGCGGTCGTTATCCAAATGGCCAGTTGTATTGTTCTTTTCATAAACAATACTCCCGTCAGGCTGCAAACCTTCGCAGGCTGCCTCGGCTATCCCAATGCATATTTCCTGAACTTTAGTCCGTAATTCCTGATCGCCCAAAACTCGCGCGGCCTCATCAATCAGCCAGGCAGCTTCAATTTCGTGACCATAGGAAACAATATCCGCTTTCGAATTCCAGTTTTCGTCAAAGAACAAATTAAGGTGTTTCGTCGTCTGATTCACAATTTTTTCAATGAAAATCAGAATCAGGTTCCGCAACTGGCTACCCAGTTCTTCGTCTTTCCAAACGCGGTATAAATTGGTATATGCTTCCAGAATATGCAGATGCGTATTCATCGTCTTTTTTTCATTTGCATCTTTTTCGCTCAAACGCAGATCTTCAAGCAAGATCCAGTCACGACTGTAGGCTTCAAAATAACCGTTTAGTTCACGATCGAAACTACGTTTTTCAATCATCCTGAAAAGCTCGATGGCTGTCTGCAGGCTCGATTCTTCGCCCGAAGCCCGGTAATGTTCGGTAAATGCATAGATGAAAAATGCCTGCGAATAAATTTGTTTTTTCGTGTCGGAAGGTTTTCCGTCGAATGAAATCGTCCAGTAAGTTCCGCCAAATTCAGGATCAAAAAAGTTGGTCAGGATATATTCTTTTGCCCGGTTAGCCATCTCAAGATACAGCGGATTTTTCTCCTGAAGATAAGCCGATGAAAAAGACCACAGAATGCGTGCATTCAGGATTCCACCTTTATCCGCAGTTGGAATTAATTGATCATTCCCATCGATTTGTCCGTAGAATCCTCCGGATTCATGATCGATCATACGCTGTGACCAGAATGGGAGAATATTGCCAATCAGTTCTTCTCTAACTTCAGACTTGAGTTTATTCAATTGTGCATTCATTATTGGAAATTATTATAGTATGTGAAATTACCTGAAGAGACTGTATCAAAAGTTAACTAATTGCAGAAATCGACACACCGGAATACAGCTATTTGAGATCCTGAAACCCCGCCTGCCAAGCGAGCGGGCAGGAAGTTCCGGATGACGGGATCAATGGCTTTTGATACAATTTCCAAAGGATTACTCTTTTTTCGCTCTCCATTCAGCCAGTTCGCTGCTGATTTTCACCATCATTTTTTCGTTCAGAGGATAAATCAGCATACAACCTACGCCAAGCAAAGTACCGATTGCCGGGAAGAAACTCAACATCATGCGGATACCATTCTGAGCCGTTTCCGTTTGAACAACATTGGCCTTAAATCCGTAATATCCAAGCAGCCAGCCAGCCAGAGCGCCACCGATAGTCCATCCGAATTTTTGCGACATGGATGAGGCCGAAAAGATAAGCCCGGTTGCCCGGCGTTTGGTTTTCCATTCCGAATAATCGGCAGCATCGGCATACATCGACCAGATTAGCGGGAAGGTAATTCCAGCGCATATACTAATCAGAAACTGCATAACAAAAATCAGTGTAGTATTGCTGCGGTCAATAAAATAAAAGTAAATACTAAAAACAGTTGCCAGAAGCATCGCAGACAAAAAAGTTCCCTTTTTTCCCATGCGATCTGAAACTGGTTTGGCAAGAACAACACCCACAATGTTTGCCGCCTGACCCAATACAAAATACAAACTGCTAAGAGTAATAGTCACGTTTAACGTATTAATCTCGAAGGCTCCCTGTGTCACCACATAATATTTGAAATAATAGATGGCAGCTCCATCGCGAATGGAATTAAAGAAAATGGAAGCAATTCCTGCTCCAAGCAGAATAAACCAGGGACGGTTGGCCCAAAGGTCTTTTAAATCGTGTTTCAGCGAAGTTTTTTCGGTTACGGGCTTAATACGTTCGCGTGTCCACGAGAAAGTGAACCAAAAGAAAGTGATGGCAACAATAGCAAATACAATAGCAGCATATTGCCAGCCCCTCTGTGGATTTATTACACCACCACCCATTTTACTGAAAATATCAACCAAAGGTTCGGCTGCTGCCAAAACCAGTAAACTTCCGCCAAAAGCAAAGATAAAACGGAAAGTAGCCAGAGTCGTACGTTCTTTACCGTCGGATGACATTACACCCATTAAAGAAGCATAAGGAACATTGATCAGGGAATAGATCATCATCATCATTGAATAAGTAACATAGGCATAGATAATTTTACCCGTTGTCCCAAAATCAGGTGTAGAAAAAGTGATCACCCCTATTACTCCAAAAGGAACCATCATCCATAGCAAATAAGGTCTGAATTTACCCCAGCGTGTTTCCGTACGATCGGCCAGAATTCCGACAAAAGGATCGAAGGCGGCATCCCAGATTCGGGTAACCAGAAACATGGTTCCGACGACAACTGCTGAAATACCAAATATATCGGTATAAAAAAACATCAGGTACATCGAAAAAAGTTTCCAGAACATCGAAGAGGCGGCGTCACCGAAACCATAACCGATCTTCTCTTTCAGGCTTAGCTTTTGAATAGTCATATTGTCAGTTTTAGTTATGAATCAGGAATAAAAACAAAGACACCAAGACACCAGTTTTCAGACTGTTTTTGGCTTTTAAAAATACAATCTTATTGGTGTCTTCGAGTATTTGTATAGAAATTACTTCGGACTATTTCTTTCCAAGTATAAGCAGATTTTTTGCAATCTGAGTTTTCATCGTTTCAACCGATGCAGCCGAACGATAACCGTCAGCAGGTGAGTTCAGGCAATAATCAACCAGTTTATCAACCGTTGAAGTAGCTACATGCATGCGGGTATCCGAAGAAGCATAATAGATAAAAACCTTTCCTTTTTCATCAGCAATCCAGCCGTTGGTGAAAAGTACATTCGACACATCGCCGATACGTTCTTCGCCAACAGGTCCCATTAAATGACCAGCCGGTTCAGCGATCAATTTAGTTGGATCCTCCAAATCGGTCATGTATAAATAAATAACATAGCGGAGACCAGCAGCACAACCCCGGACTCCATGAGCCAAATGCAACCATCCTTTATCGGTTTTTATCGGATGCGGACCTTCGCCGTTTTTCACTTCCTTGATGGTATGATAGTAGCGGAAATTGATTATTTTTTCATCTTTCACTTCAGCACATGTCATATCGTCAATCAGCGCCCAGCCAATACCTCCGCCACTTCCGGCATCAATAAATCCATCCTGAGGGCGTGTGTATAAGGCGTATTTTCCATCTACAAATTCAGTATGAAGCACCACATTGCGCTGCTGACTTTTGGTTTTCAAGTCCGGAAGGCGCTCCCATGTTTTGAGGTCTTTGGTCCGAACAATGCCAGCGGCAGCAACTGCTGAAGACAAATCACCGGGAGCGGCATCCGGATCTTTACGCTCCGAACAGAAAACTCCGTAAACCCAGCCATCTTCATGGGCTGTTAAACGCATGTCGTAAACGTTCGTATCCGGCTCGCCAGTTTCAGGAATAGTTACCGGAAAATCCCAGAAACGGAAATTGTCGATTCCATTGGGGCTTTCAGCAATGCCAAAAAACGACTTACGGTCAACTCCTTCGACCCGAACAACCAGAAGGTATTTTTTCCCCCATTTAATGGCTCCTGAATTCATGGTAGCATTCATCCCGATTCGCTCCATCAGGTATGGATTCGTTTTTTCATCCAAATCATAACGCCAGATCACAGGAGTATGTGCACCCGTTAAAATCGGATTTTTATAACGAACGAAAACTCCGTTACCATCTTTAATCTTCTCGTTTTTTGTCGACAACAGTTCTTCGTGCTTTGCCAACAATTTTTTGATTTTCTTTTTGAATTTTGATTTCATCCTGACTATTATTTTTATTTCGTTTTTTCCGTTAAATGTCATTATCCGATCATTGAAGAATCAGAAATACAAAATAAAACTAAAACAGAATGAATGCTTAATACTTTTTGAATAAAACATGATACTATCCGGTCATTTTGAATTTCATCAGAAGCATCTTCCTGATCCATTTTTAATCCATAAGAATCCGACAGACTGAATCGTCCGGGAAACACAACGCATTAAACAGCTTGTTTTTCAATGCAAACAAAACACTGGCACCTTACCTGAAGGATGAAAAACATATAAAAGAGTGATAAGTACTATTCCAACGCCAGGAGTGAATAATTTGAGAGTATCCCTGTTCAACCAGTCATATACATCAGAACAAAATATGTGGTAATGCGTTTATAGAATCAGAATCCGGAGTAATGACGCACGGTGGTGCGTCTCAGCAAATATGATAATATCATGTAATTGTAAAGCACACACCCCACTGGGAATCTCTACGAAAATGGATCAACAAAAACTTTATAAAACAAAAAAAGAGTGTCCGTTACCGAACACTCTTTCGTTTGAGCGGGAGACGAGATTCAAACTCGCGACCCTTAGCTTGGAAGGCTAATGCTCTATCAACTGAGCTACTCCCGCATTTCGAAGATCAGAATTCCGAATCTTGAATATCAGAATTACTCCAACATTCACCATTCTATCATTCCAATATTCGTTCTTGTGGGGAGAGCAGGATTCGAACCTACGAAGGCGTACGCCAGCAGAGTTACAGTCTGCCCCAGTTGGCCACTTTGGTATCTCCCCAATCAA
>DASRMB010000056.1:0-107141 GCA_035648135.1 Prolixibacteraceae bacterium | reverse complement strand
GAATTACTCCAACATTCACCATTCTATCATTCCAATATTCGTTCTTGTGGGGAGAGCAGGATTCGAACCTACGAAGGCGTACGCCAGCAGAGTTACAGTCTGCCCCAGTTGGCCACTTTGGTATCTCCCCAATCAATATTTTAAGAACTTTTATTCAATGAGCCGAATCTCAGATTCGAACTGAGGACCCCGAGATTACAAATCACGTGCTCTGGCCAACTGAGCTAATTCGGCATTCTTTATACATCATGTCAAAGACCCTATAAACAAACTATTTCCTGTCTACAGGGGCTCTTTTTTGGCAAAATTCCTTTATCAAGACCCTTACCCAAAAAGGTTTGCAAATGTATAAATATTATATTGGAATTCAAACACCCAACTGAAATTTTCAATTTTATTTATCCTTCAACTTATCTTTGAATTTTGTTAACTGGCGGCGAATTGCTTCAATGGCCAAATCAATAGCTTCTTCAAAAGTATCAGCCTGTTTTTCAGCAAAAAGATAATCTGTTCCAGGAATAGAAAGTTTAATTTCAGCAACTTTGTTATTTGCTGCTTCTGGCTTTACAACCTTCATAATTACTTCAGCACCGATAATACCTTCAAAGTAGGTATCAAGTTTAGGTACTTTTTTGTTTACAAAATCAATCAATTTCTGATCGGCAGTAAAGTGTAACGTTTTCAGCTGAATATTCATAATTAATCCTCCTAAATTTATGATCGTGGATGTGCCTGTCTGTAAACTTTTTTAATCTTATCCAAAGAGGTATGTGTATAAATCTGAGTAGCAGAAAGATTTGAGTGACCCAGCATTTCCTTCACAGCATTTAAATCGGCTCCCCGATTAAGGAGATGCGTTGCAAATGTATGCCTGAGCACATGCGGACTTTTTTTACCTATCGTAGTTACCAAGGCCAGATTTTTACAAACGACCCTGTAAATAAGCTTCTCGTAAGCCGGCTTTCCTTTTGATGTCAATAAAAGACATTCGACAGGATACCCAAACAACTGAGTTCGTTCTGCCTTATATTCTTCGATCAGCAGATTCAGACTCCGGGGGTAAGGAATAATTCGCTCTTTATTGCGTTTACCTAAAACCTTTATCAGAAATTCGGCCTGATAAATATCTGCATCTTTTAGATGCATCAATTCAGCCAAACGAATTCCTGTTCCATACAACAGACTTACTATTAATTTATCACGAAGTGCTTCAAAATCTTTTCCGAAAAAACCATCATCAAGCAAATGATTCAGATTTTTTTCCTCAACAAAAAAAGGTAGTTTAGTACGAACCTTGGGCACAATCACATTAACAAGGTTGTTTTCCTTAACTACTTCCATCCTCAATAAATACTTATTAAAAGACTTTAATGCTGAGATTTTTTTATTTACTGTACGCGCTGAAATCCCATTGTCCATAAGTTCTATAATCCACTTCCGGACAATTTTATCATTTATACCTTCAACATTAAAATCCCCGATCGTTTTGACAAAAAACTCTTCAAACTGATCGAGGTCTTTTTTATAGGCAACAGCAGTTAATGGCGAATACCTTTTTTCGTATTTCAGGTAATTAATAAATGATTCGAGATGCGACATTAGCAAATAATTTACTTCTTACGCAAACCTTCCGGAAATTTCTAGTCGTCCTGACGCTGCAAATTCTCAATATAAATAGCCTTTTTAACTTCAGTCCTTCTTTCAATTGAAGGTTTTGTAAAAGCTTGTCTTTCACGCAATTCTTTTACAACTCCTGTTTTTTCAAACTTTCTTTTAAATCTTTTAAGCGCTCTTTCGATATTTTCGCCTTCTTTTACTGGAATAACGATCATGGAATTATATTTTTTCTAGTTAAAATTCGAGCCGCAAATTTATGAATTAAACATTACTAATCAAATTTATACTAAAATTTATTTTCTAATATTTGAATAGCCTTAATCTGTTCAAAATACGAAACGCTAAAAATCTCGTTTTGTTCTAAAAGTATGGCTCTAATCTGTTATAATCATCTATGTTTAAAATCATACTGTCGCGCAGTATGGCTAGATTGCGAATGCTTCCGTTCTTAGCCCTGAACTTCACAATCAGTCTTGCAAGATCTTTTTTAAGGTAAGGATGCCGCGAAAGTTCATTCACATCAGAAAAATTAACGTCAAGTTTTCTGATTTTTGTGATATCAACGATTAACTTATCCTGTATTTTCTGAATGGTCTGCTCATTTAAACCATAAACTTCGTTTAACTGTGTCACCGAATAGAAACCTCCCAGCAAATCCCGGTATTTCACGATACGTTTCGATAACTTTTCGCCAATACCCGGTAATTGTTTAAGCTCAATTGAATCAGCCGAATTTAGTTCAATCGGGGTCATTTTATTTGCTGATTTTATTTCTGAACGGTAATTATCAACAACTTTAATGACCACAAAGTCGGATAAGACACTTTTTTGATTTTCACTTAATCCCCAAATCTTAAAGAAATCATTCTTATTCCGAAATGATCCACCTTTGCTCTGATATTTTCTGATTGTTCCAACCTGTTTCTTCGACAATCCTAAACGGAGGAATTCATCATCAGTGGCTTTATTCGGATCAAACTGGAAAAGTTCCGTGGCTGAAGATCTTGTTACCGAAGATCTATGTTCATCGTCAAGCAGCAGCCAGGGAGCAACCTGAGTGTAAATTGAATCGGTCACACCGTAAACCTTCCGAAAATCAGCGCCGGAATAGAATTTACCTCCCTTACTTCGAAATCTCAACACATTCAGCTTTACAGATTCCGGGATATCAAGACAACCAAGAGCAACTGAATCAATCGTATTTGGATTGAAAAAGAAAAGCTTTAAGGGAGTTGGCTGCCGGTTTAATGAATCGTTATACAAACCCAGTTTCTGACTTGCAGAAGCGAGTAAAACGGCATCAATACTGGCAGGTGTTTCAAAATAGAAGATGATTTTATTGGCAATGGCCAGCAGGAAAATAAGAATCAAAAGAACAGTGATTCCTTTGCGTTCATTGCGGCTAAAGTTGAAATAATCCTGAATAAGTTGTTTGAAGTTCATGGGGTGAAATGGCTTTCACTAAATTACTCCATTTTTTGATAATAAAAAAACCCGAATGATTTATCCGGGTTTAAAAATCTTACGATGAAAGTGATTAGCTTCTATCGATGTTATTCAGGTCATTGAATGCGATCTTTACTCTTTCGATCATCGATTCCTGTCCTGCTCTTAACCAAACTCTTGGGTCGTAGTGTTTTTTGTTTGGTTTGTCTTCTCCATCAGGATTTCCTATCTGACCCTGCAGATAAGCTCTGTTTTTAGCTTCGTATTTACGAATACCATCCCAGGTAGCCCATTGTGTGTCGGTATCGATATTCATCTTGATAACACCGTATGAAATGGCTTCACGGATTTCTTCAAGAGTAGAACCTGAACCTCCATGAAAAACGAAATCGATCGGTTTTTCACCTAATCCGAGTTTCTTTGTGATGTATTTCTGTGAATTGTCAAGAATTTTTGGTGTCAGTTTCACATTACCTGGCTTGTAAACACCATGAACATTACCGAATGATGCAGCAATGGTAAAATTAGGACTGATTTTACTCAATTCTTCGTAAGCATAACACACATCAGCTGGCTGGGTATAAAGTAATGAGTTATCCATTCCTGTATTATCAACGCCATCTTCTTCACCACCTGTACAGCCCAACTCAATTTCAAGAGTCATTCCGATTTTGCTCATTCGGGCAAGGTATTTTTTACATATTTCGATGTTTTCCTCAAGAGGTTCTTCTGATAAATCGAGCATATGAGAGCTGAACAAAGGCTTACCTGTTTCAGCAAAATATTTTTCGCCGGCATCCATAAGACCATCAATCCATGGTAAAAGTTTTTTAGCCGCATGATCGGTATGTAACACTACATGCACCCCGTAAAGTACTGCAAGTTCATGCACCAATTTGGCTCCGGCAACGCCGCCTGCAACTTGAGCCTGTTGGCCTTCAAGTTTTAATCCTTTTCCTGCAAAAAACTGTGCGCCACCATTCGAAAATTGAATGATTACCGGTGAATTCACCAGTTTCGCAGCTTCCATGATAGCATTTACTGAGTCAGAATTAACCACATTTACTGCTGGAAGAGCAAAGTGATTTTCTTTTGCAATCGCAAATACTTTTTGTAAATCTTCGCCAGATACTACTCCGCGTTTTACAACTTCTGAAATTTTTGTCATTGTATTACTATTTAAATTATACTACACTATTTAAAACAAAATCGCTAACATCAAAAGCAGAACTGATTACGGATTGGATTGTTCATCACCAACCTTAAACACCATTCAACTATCTGATTATCTGCAATAATTAATCATGTAAAGCTAAGCATTTTATCTGTATTACTATGCTATTCGACTCTGTGTTAAGTATTTTTTAACACAGAAAGAACAATAACCGCGAAGAAACTGAAATATAATCAGAAAACCATAACTACCAATGCTAAAATTAGAATGGATAACCAATCGCAAATGAGAGGTTAAAATGGTCCCCGGTAATTTTATAGCTTCCGGGAATAAACCTTCTGCCAGCAGGCAGTGATGGGTCTCGCATTTTCATTCCAAGATCGAGACGAAACAGAAAGTAGGTAAAATCGAAGCGCAATCCAAAACCCGAACCTACCGCAATCTGCTTATAAAATTCATTGACTTTAAAAACGGCACCTTCGCGGTTGTCTTTGTAGTTGATTGCCCAGATATTTCCGGCGTCCACAAACAGTGCCCCTTCCATTCTCCATATCAATTTAAAACGATATTCGAGGTTTGCTTCCAGCTTAATATCTGAAGACTGATTCGGATAAACACCGGTTGGAGCTTTATATGTTCCTGGCCCCAGGGACCTGACCTGCCATGCACGAATACCATTTGCACCACCGGTAAAATATTTCTTTTCAAAAGGTAAAACGCTAAAATTACCATACGGAAGGCCGATGCCAACAAAACCACGGGCAACCAGCGAATTATACTTATCAATCATATGACCATACCGATACTCAAAATCACCTTTAAGATATTGAGCGAAACGAGTATTCAGAATTTCGTAATACGAACTGATCTGGTTCGTTACCGAGTCTAAAACGCTGGTTTTATTTTTATTTATTAATCCGGAATACAATCCAAGCAGATTTCCAGCCGATTCGAGATTAACTTTATAGTACGTATAATCTTCCCTCTTATTAATATTTTGTGTGTTGTACATCCAGCTATAGCTCGATGCAAATATCAGGTGATCAGTAAAACTGCTTTTAATAAACAAATCTTCGATCGAGTTAATAAAATCCGAATTAAACTGATACAGATGCACATAATTTAAGTCAACCAGATTTAAGGTATGAGAATGATAGCTGGAGGTTTTCCAGTTATAACTAAACTTCAGATTAGTTATGGTTCTGATGTAATCCGGACGGCTCTGATAATTGAATCCGGCAGTCAGTTTGGTTTCAGGTATTTGAAAGGAAAACATACGCTTGCCCTTGATAAAGCTCAGAAACTTTGGAATAGTAAGACTGGATTCAAAACCGAATTCGCGGGTGTTATAATTGTTATTCAAAAGAGCCTGCCGTTCTCTGGCTCCACGAAGTTGCAAGTCAAAAACTTCAGCTCCTCCAAAAACATTGCGGTGCTGATAATTCAAATTGCCTGCAACACCAAGATTACCTGAAGAATTGGTTCCTTCCACTTCAGCCGAAAAGTTCTGCCGGGGCAATGGCGACAACTGCATCGCGCAATCCAAAAGTGGTATCGAATCGCTGGTCAACGAATCAGTCTCCGTAAAACCAATATTGATGAGTCGGAATTGTTTCAGGCGATTCAGTGCACGATATGTTTTTTCGGCATTCTGCAAACTGTAATAAACGCTATCCTTCATCCGATTCAAATTGGAAAACAATACTGGTCTGTATTTCAGTTTTCCGGAATAGGTAAAAATGTAATCATCACGGATCAAAGTATCCAGCTTTTGTTCGGGCTGATTGCCTGTCAGATCGGCAGTTCTAAACGTTGGATTAATCTTGTAATTTCGGATTTTATATTTTTGATGGGCAACAACTTCTTCGTCAGCATTATTCAGCAATGCGTCATCAATCTGCACCGTCAAATCGACCCGGTTATTGTAAAAATTGGTATCCGCCAGAAAACTGACAAACTCTTCCGAAAACTTATAATAGCCCTTGTTTTTAAGATATCCGGTGATTCGTTGCCTCTCTGCATTCAAAACATCAACATCAAAAATAGCGTTCGTTTTTAATAATCCGTTGATCGAATCTTTCAGTATCACATCACGCAAATTCATGTCTTTGATGGAATACATGTAGTTACGAATCCGGTATGGTTCTTTCGCCTGAATGTTAAAAATCAGTTTCAGTTTTTCACTATCCTCAGTGATTACCAGAGAGTCGTTCACAACCGCATTGTAGTATCCCTTATTTTTTAAATAAATACGAAGCTGATCCAGGCTGCGTTGGGTCTGAAATTCATCGTATAAAACAGGTGCCTCTCCGATCCTTTTCAGCCAATCATTTTCCTTCTTCGCCGATGACAAATTATAAATCCCCAAATGGAATTTAAATAATCCTAAAATCCGAAGATTCTCTTTTTGCCGTATATGAGCTTTGAGTTCATCCCGCTTCAAATCGTTATCATCGACCTTTATGGAAATTCTGTTCAGCAAATATTTACCTTTAGGCACAAATCTGGTTGAATTGCACGATCCGAACAGAATAATGCAGACAAGAAAAAGAATACCTTGCACCGATAAATAGTTGTTCCGGGGAAATAAAGACATCATTTAAAGTTTTTACAAAAATAAACAGTCAATTGGGTTCGCAACTGTTTCAGACATTTTATTTTTACAATTTTAGAACGAAGAATCATAAGGTATGTTGAGTAAAAACAAAATAAAATTTATCCAGTCCTTAAACCGAAAGAAAAACAGGGATGAATCCAAACGTTTTTTGGTTGAAGGAAACAAGTTGGTTGAAGAAGTGCTTCGTTCTGACTTCATCATTGAGACTCTGGTATGCACCTCCGGCTTTCTTCATCAACATCCTGAAATCCGTTCAACAGTCAATGAACTTATTGAAACTGACGGTGAATCGATTCAAAAAGCCAGTTTACTGCAAAACCCGCAGGATGCCCTGGCTGTAGTTTGTCAACCTGATTATTTTGAGCCTGCCCCAAACTTAAAAAAAGAGTTGATTCTTGCTCTTGACTTTATTCAGGATCCCGGAAATTTAGGAACCATCCTGCGAATAGCCGATTGGTTCGGGATAAATACGGTCATTTGTTCTGAAAATACAGTTGATGCTTTTAATCCAAAAGTGGTTCAGGCAAGTATGGGGGCCATTTTTAGGGTAAAAACAGGATATACAAACATTGAAAAGTTTCTGTCTGAAACCGGAAAAAACCAAATACCAGTTTACGGAACATTTCTGGAAGGAAAAGACATTTACAACGAAACCCTGACCAGAAACGGCATCATTGTTTTAGGAAACGAAGGCCATGGAATATCTGATGCAGTAAGCCGATTCTTGACTCAAAAACTATTTATTCCATGTTTTTCTTCGGAAGAAAATAAACCGGAATCGCTGAATGTGGCCATAGCTACCGCGATCTGTTGCAGCGAATTCAGGAGAAGGTAAACGGTATCAGCAAAAAATTTCGTGCGCTGCGGTGTATCGGATGACGATTCGACAATCACTTTTATTGATTGCAGATTACATGATGACGATTCGGCAATGACTTTCCGGAGTACAAAGACTGGAATAACAAATCGGCAACCACTTTTACTAATTGCACAAGGCAGTGTAATTTCTATTTTTTGTTCTTGTAATTTTCGGAAAAAGCTTCGGCGCAGCTTTCACCATCCATCGCCGAGGAAACGATTCCTCCTGAATATCCGGCACCTTCACCGCAGGGATAAAGTCCGCGGATTTTAACATGCTCGAAAGTGTCTTCCCTGCGTGGAATACGGATTGGCGACGAAGTTCGCGATTCAACACCAACGATAATTGCTTCGTTCGTCAAATAACCATGAGCTTTTTTGTCAATGAGACGAAAGGCTTCCTGAAGGCGCGTTCTGATTCTTTTCGGCAACTTATCGTGCAAGGGCACAGAAATCAAGCCGGGATGGTACGAAGTTTCGGGTAAATCCTGTGAAAAACGGTTCTGTACAAAATCGGCCATCCGCTGAGCAGGCGCAAACTGAGTATTACCGTTCAGCGAAAAACATAACTGCTCAATTTGGCGTTGAAAGGCCAGCCCTGCAAATACACCCAGATGCCTGAATTCGTTGAGATCCTCAGGCCTGATTTCAACAACCATTCCTGAATTGGCAAACTTTGTATTCCGCTTGGTGGGCGACATTCCGTTAATAACCATTTCGCCCGGAGCTGTTGCCGCCGGAACCATAATACCTCCGGGACACATGCAAAACGAATAAACTCCCCTTTGTTCAACCTGCTCAACAAACGAATAGCTTGCAGGGGGCAAATAGGGTCCGCGAACCGGTTGCTTGTATTGAATGGTATCAATCAGGGTTTGCGGATGCTCGGCCCTGACTCCAACGGCAAATGTTTTGGCCTCAATCGATATCCCTTTTGCGTATAACAGTTCGTAAATTTCGCGGGCCGAATGCCCTGTCGCAAGAATTACGGCTTCGGCTTCGATAATGGTTGTATCCGAAAGCATAATACCGGTACAACGGTCATTTTCAATAATCAAATCGGCTACCCGGCTGTTGAAATGAATTTCGCCACCAGCCTGAAGTATTTTGGTGCGGATGTTCGAAATAATACCGGGAAGCATGGTGGTGCCGATATGCGGATGTGCATCAAATAAAATTTCAGGAAGAGCACCATTGGCATAAAACACCTCCAGAACCCGTCGGATATTTCCGCGCTTTTTTGATCGGGTATACAATTTCCCGTCGGAAAACGTACCTGCCCCACCCTCACCGAATCCGTAGTTCGAATCAGGATCAATAATGTGTTCGCGATGAATTCTGGCGATATCGCGCTTGCGGTCGCTTACATTTTTACCACGTTCAAAAATAAGGGGTTTAAAACCGAGTTCAATTAATCGCAGAGCAGCAAATAAACCGGCCGGGCCGGCTCCTACAATAATTACCTGAGGTTTCTGGTCAACCAAATCGTAGTTGAACTCAATTTTTTCTTCCGTAGGAAGTTCATCCAGATAAGCTTCAACAGCCATATTCACGCGGATGACCCGCTGACGGGCGTCAACAGATCTTCGCCTGACATTAATCAGCTTAATGCGATCTTCATCCACATGAAGTTTTTCAGCTAAAATGGGCCTGTAAAACTGCTCGTCGGATGCCTGTTTGGGCGAAAGTGAGATGTTTATTTCTTGTTTCAAAGCTATTCGAAATGAAAACTAAATGTGAAGATATTGGTCGTCAACTTTGAAAATGCACTGGAATAGACCTGAGGTTGTGTGTCTTTCGGACCAATATCCAATACATTATTAAGTCCAAGACTAACCTTAAATTCCGACGAAAGCCGGAAGAATTGTAGGTAAGAATCCCAACCAACACCAACTTCCAAAAAAGTACTGAACGGTTTTAGCCGCACCAGATCTTCCTCTCCGGTTTTGGAAATATCGATCCGGCAGGCCACGCCGGCAATTAAATATGGTCGTTGGTTATTCATCTTTTTCGCTTTGTATTTCAACAACAGCGGAAAATCAAGATAAGTTGATTTGATGGAAAAAAAATCTGTTTGTTCCGGATTATTAGTATCCTCAATTGGAATATTATAGACCAGTTTCCGCTCGCCAAACGACATGCCCGGTAAAAACCGAAGGTCAAAACTTTCGGCCAGCCGGAGATTGGTTACAATTCCAACAGTGAAGCCTGGAGTTAGAGTGGAGATATCTGCTCTGATTCTATCATCTTGATGTAGAACATCTAAAGGATGCGGATTCGGATTCTGATTCATCGCAAGCATGAAGTCACTATTATTACTCATCACATTGTAATGCGTAAAACCAAAATCAGAGGTATTCACTCCGAGTGTAAAGCCAAAATGCACACGCTTATCGTCAAAAGTCGTCAGATTTTTCAACAACAGTCTTTGGGCTGAGGATGACAATCCAGCCAACAAAAAAATCAGAATATAAAAATATCTCTTCACCATAGAACGGTTATATACTGTACACTGAAACCACAATATAACTAAATTATTGTATTGTGGGTTTATTTTTGAGCAATGTAAATGGTAGCAATTCCAAAACTCAACCTTTTTTGCTTCGTTCTTGAAAAGCCCACCGTTTGCAATACAGATAAAAATTTCTGGTCATCAGGGAAAGCCATCACCGATTCGGGCAAATAAGAATAAGCTGAACGGTCTTTGGAAACCAGTCGCCCGATGAATGGCAATATTCCGAAGAAATAGAACAGATACAACTGTTTCATGGGAAAATACTTTGGTTTCGAAAATTCAAGAATAATCACCACTCCATCTGTTTTCAAAACCCGGTAAAATTCCTTTAGCCCGACTTCCAGATTTTCAAAATTCCGCACTCCAAAAGCAACCGTTATAGCATCGAACTGCTGGTCAGCGAAAGGCATCAATTCCGAATCGCCTTTCTGAAATTTGATGACCTGATCCAGACCTAAACGTTTCACTTTCAACCGCCCAACATTTAACATCTCACCCGAAATATCAAATCCGATTATTTTCCGGGGTTTTAGTTTCGATGCTGCAATCGCAAAATCGCCTGTCCCTGTAGCCACATCGAGTAAGTCGTCAGTTTTAAAACCGGAAAGAATGCGAATCGCTTGTTTTCGCCATAATTTATCGATTCCAAGAGAAAGAAAATGATTCAGAAAATCATATTTGGGAGCAATACGATCAAACATTTGCTCCACCTGTTGTTTTTTTTGCTGATCGGAATCTTTATAGGGTGTAACTTGCATGAAATAGCTTTAGTTGGCCGGAGTCATTTTATCGATAAAGCCGAAAGATTCATCATCAACCCTGATTTCACCCTTGGTGACATGCCCCAAAGCAAAAAAAGATGCTTTCAATGAACTCATCAAATCGACGAATTCATCAACATTTTTAGGATCGACAGCAACGACAATGCGCCCCATAGCTTCTCCGAACAGGAAAGAATCGGCGCGAACCTCGGCGTCACCGGTGATATCAAAGCCTAATCCGGAAGGCATTCCGGCGCGCAAAAGAGAGAAAAATAAACCTCCCTTTCCTACAGGGTTGGCTGAACTCAATAAACCTGACTGAATCAGACTTTTCATAACCACATGCAATTGGTTTTCAACTTCGATATCAAAAGCAGGCAGCGGAGATTCTGATATTTCATGATAGAACTCCAGATATTCAGAAGTATTGATATCGTCGTATGATTTTCCGATCATGAATATATTATTGCCCTTCTTTTTGAAAACATGGGTAAGAAGTTTATCCTGGTCAGGAATAGAAGCAATTAAACTAATAATAATGGTAGGTAAAACCGGTCCGTGACCTGAGAAATAATCAAACCTTATTTTTCGGTCAGTAAGCTTAATTTTAAACTTTTCACAGGCATTTTCCAGACCTTTTTTTGCACCAGCGGCAATGAACTGTCCATTCGGGTCTGCAATATTGATGTGGTACAGGAATGAACTTAAAGCTTCAGGAACGGCTCCTGAACAGATCATTTTACGCACCGCACGCGCAACCAGCATTTCGGTTGCCTTTTGCGGATCTATCTCGAGGTGATGATGCAATGCATGAGTTGATATGGCCATCATTTGACCATTTCCTGATGAAAACATACCAGTTTCGTCATCATCTCCGTTTGAAATTGTGGAAAGATCAATCGATTCTTCAGTAAAGTCGTTGAAATAATTAATCGGGGCAAGATTTGGATCTGCCATCAGATTAAACACAATATCATGAATGTCTTGTTCCTCTGGGATTTGGTCAATCGTAAATTCTTTAACTTCGTTCTTCTGTTCGATCATGATATTCTTTTTAGCTTTAAATACAGAAACAAAAATAATTAAGTAGTTTGTTTTTCCATTAGTTTTGAAGAATTTTTAATTTTATATTTTATCAAAACCCAAATCTGCAATGAATCGCAAAATAGCCCTAATCACCGGTGCCACAGCAGGCATAGGTCGTGAAACAGCCCTGTTGTTAGCCCAAAACAATTACAATTTAATACTCACAGGTCGAAGAGAAGAGAGGTTGGAGTCGCTCAAAGACGAACTGGAATCAGCTTTTGAATGCAAAATCATGATCCTGAATTTTGATATACGCATCAAATTAGAGACAGAAACAGCCTTAAACAGTATCCCTGAAGAATGGAAAGCCATTGATGTTTTACTTAACAATGCAGGATTAGCAGCAGGAATAGCTCCGGTAAATTCTGCGGATGTGCAAGACTGGGAAGATATGATTGATACCAACATAAAAGGCTTATTATATACAACCAGAATTGTGACACCCTGGATGGTTGAACGAAAAAGTGGCCATATTATCAATATTTCGTCCATTGCCGGAAAAGAATCATACCCTAACGGATCGGTATACTGCGGAACAAAGCATGCTGTTTCCGCCATTTCAAAAGCGATGAGAATTGAACTCCTGCCTTTTGGAATTAAAGTTTCAACCGTCGCTCCCGGTGCCGTGGAAACTGAATTTTCACTGGTTCGGTTTCATGGAGATCAGGAAAGGGCGAATCAGGTCTACCAGGGCTTTACTCCTCTCTCTGCAAAAGATGTTGCTGAAACAATTCTGTTTATAATAAGCCGTCCGGCACATGTAAATATCGATGACCTGCTGATCATGCCAACCAGTCAGGCATCGGCCAGAGATTTTCACCGAGAATAAATGGTCTGATTTTAAATTAATTGAATCGTTGGATAAACGAATGTCGGAATAAAGACATTCAGGAAATTTATTGCCCCGGAAAAGATAGTTAACTTTAAAAAGATACCATGATTGTTTATGATTCAAGCTACTTAAAAGAATTTACCACTCAAATATTTATGCGTATGGGTTGTCCTGAAGAACAGGCCCATACCGCTGCGGATTGTTTAAATCAAGCCGATTTACGTGGTGTCGATTCGCATGGAGTTGCCCGTTTAACCGGCTATATCCGTTTATGGGAACAGAAGCGATTAAATGCTACTCCTGAAATGAAAATCGTCCATCAAACACCAAGTACCGCAGTATTGGATGGCGACTTAGGACTGGGTTTGGTCACAGCGCCCTTTGCCATGCAGCTGGCCATCGAAAAAGCAAAAGTAGCAGGTACCGGCTGGGTAGCTGTTCAAAATTCAAACCACTACGGAATTGCCGGCTACCATGCAATGATGGCTCTCGAACATGATATGATAGGCATTTCCATGACTAACGCCAGTCCTCTTGTGGCTCCAACTTTTTCGAAGAGCCGTTTCCTGGGAACCAATCCTATTTCAGTAGCATTCCCTGCATTAAACCAACCTCCGTTTGTAATTGACATGGCGACCACCACTGTGGCCAATGGCAAGCTGGAAGTGTTACAGCGAAAAGGCGAGGATGCTCCACTTGGATGGGCTCAGGACAAAGACGGGAATCCGACCACAGACGCCTATACGCTAAAAAAGGGCGGATCGATGCTTCCCTTGGGTGGCGATCGCGAACACGGAGGTCATAAAGGGTATTGCCTGGGTGCGATGGTAGACATTTTTTCTGCGGTTTTATCGGGTGCCAATTATGGTCCATGGGTTCCTCCGTTTGTAAGCTTCCTCCAGCCTCCGGCCAATCCGGTCGGTAAAGGAATCGGGCATTTTCTGGGTGCGATACGTGTTGACGCTTTCAGACCAGCTAAAGAGTTTAAAGCTGACATGGACAACTGGATTGAAACCTTCAGAAATGCAGAACCGTCATTGGGCCATGAACATGTTCTGATCCCCGGTGACCCCGAACGTGAATTAACCATAGAACGTCTGAAAAATGGCATCCCTTTGCACGAACAGGTTGTAGCAGATCTGGAAGAGCTGGGAAAGAAATTCGGACTGAATTTCAACAAAAAGGAGTAGAACTAAAACCAGGGTAGATACTGCCGTGAAATTACGAGGGAATCTCATTGGCCTTCCCTGACAGAATCTTATTTATCCTATCGAGAACAATATCCACTGAGATATATTCCATGCATCTGACACCATCAGTGTAAATGCATGGTTTATTTCCAAAAACGGAACACGGGCGACAAGATAATTTGTCCCCGTTGTATTGAATGATGTTTTCGTCAGCTTGCTTGTAAGGTGCAAATCCAAGGGCCGGATGTGTAGCACCCCATATCGAAATTGTCGGAACACCAGCGATTGATGCCAGGTGCATATTTGCGGAATCCATACTAAGCATGACTGCCAGATTTGGAATCAGTTTAATTTCTTCAGTTAAATTAAAATGATTGGCAGAAACAATACAATTAGGAAAGATTTGTGCGATCACATTTAATTTTTCAAGTTCTGACTTCCCGCCTCCAAATAAAATAATATTTGCATCATACAACTTATTGATCTCGGCAATCAGATTTTCGACCTTTGTAATTCCCCATACTTTTTGCTTGTGCCTGGCAAAAGGGGCTATCCCAATCCATAACGATTGATTAAAAGGACTATTAATCCCGACCGGAAATGTGGTTTTCGGGAATACCGGAGGCTCAAGTAAGTTAACCTGATATCCGGCCTTAATAAAAGCATCGGAATAACGGTCAATTGTACCTGGCAGAGGATCTAATACTTTTGATTTAATCATCTGCCTTTTTCTGAAAGTCCCCTTCCGGAAAAGAACCAAACGGAATCCGGATATCCAGAATAAAATGTCCAGAATATAAGTCCTTAGAACACCATGAACATCAATAACGATATCCGGGTGAACCTCGCTTCTTATTTTTCGGTATAAATGAAATAATCCGGCAATACCATGATGTTTTTTCTTAAGGTCAACTTCAATCAGGTGCAAACGATTAATATCCTGAAATACAGGGACAAATCCAGCTTGAGTAAGCAGATAAATTTCAACATTATCATTGGCATCCAAAACACCCTTTAAAACAGGAAGCAATAAAATCACATCCCCCATGGCCGAAAAACGGTATACCAACAAATTGGTCATTTATGAGTATTTTTCGTATGATTTTTCTTCAATTAATGAAGAATTTGTAAGCAGGTTAATCTTCCTTTTTAACTCAGATCTCAGGTCATTGGTGAAATAGACTGAGCGAGCCACACGAATAAACTCATCTCCAAAATCTTTGTTCTTCTCAAGTTCACGAATCCGGTCTTCGATAACCCAAAGCTCCTTGTTAATACCCAGCAATTCAAGATAAAGCGGGTGTGTTTTCGACACCAAAGACTCAACAACAGGATTTAGAGCATCGTATTCCAATTTCAGGTTTACAAGTTTTTGCTCATCCGTAATGTTTTCAAGCTTTATTTCAATGATTGTAAGTTTATCTACAATCTCCCCGTTTGAAACTTCAATTTTCATATGTTTATATTTTAAAGCCCCCTCCAAACTTCCCCCGAAAGGGGAGGCTTAAAAAAGGCAAATTCCAAGTTTATACCCAATGATCATCCGCCTGTATGTCAAAATTGCTTTGACATGCACGTTTCATGTCTTTCTAATTTGTTTTTCAATTGCCACTTAGAACTCGCGATTACAATCATCTATCGGTGTCTGTGATTTTATCTCATGGCTCGTTTCATTTTCTGATGATTATATTCCGTATACCAGCGACTCAAACTAAAGTGCAAAAATAGATACCTCGATTAAAGGCTAAAGATATTGAAACTTTTCTATCATTTCCCTGAACCTTAAATATTGAAGCCAAACTGACGTAAGGAATCACAGCGATTCTTTATACTTAACTGATCTTGGACTTACCCAGGTACGTTTTACAAGCGCATGTAAATAATAAACTACTAACCTCTGATATAGCTGACTGTATAGGTTCAGTCGCTTAATGAAGAAAAATGGAATTCCCAGCAGGGCAGGAATTAGTTTAACAAGTAAAACATCGACGATGACCAGCAGATGTAAGCCAATTGCCTGAACAGTTGAATAATGACTGGATAAAAAGACATGCAAGGAGATAATTACTTCGGCTTTAGTTAATGTGGCAGTCTGAATATTGATGCGTGTGGCGCCACCATGATTATGGATGATACTGATTTGGTTATGCAATCCCACTTTTCCCCCATACGAGACTGCTCTCCAACACAAATCAACATCCTCATAATAAAGCCAATATCGTTCATCCCAACCACCTATGTTTTCAAAATCATGCTTCGACATTAAAATAACGGAGCCTGAAACCCAATCCGGATAAATGATCTCTTCCTCAGACGAAAGAGTATGGGATGTTTTTTTCAGTTTAACTTTCCTGTAGATTGCCCGCATGATGCCATTCATGGTCAGAAAAGAAGGAAAAAGACGATAAGCTTGCTCTTCTCTACCCTTGCTATTTAGCTGTTTACAGGAAAGTATCATTATTTCAGTCTTGCTGCGAAGCGTTTGCAACAAACCATATATGGCTGATTCTGTCGCCAGAATATCAGAGTTCAGAAATAACAAATAAACTCCTTTTGATGCAGCAGCCCCCATATTGCATCCATTGGCAAATCCATTATTCCCTGTATTCAGAATGAAAAAACACTTCGGAAAACGTTTTTGAAAATGGATCAATTGTCCATCATCCGAACAATTATCAACTATAATTATTTCATACGAGAATTGATCATTCTCAAATGATTCAAAGGCCTTCAGACATTTCTCCAAATGCTTCCAGCCTCTGTAATTCACAATTACTACGGAAATATCAATCAATACAGAGGTATTTTATAGGCACAAAAATAGAATTATAAAATGAGTTTGCATTAAACACACTCATTTTTAAAAGTTCAACCATCTATTTAATTGACAAATACGATCTATACTGAAGCCTATTACAAAAAATGTTATTTTTGCCCTTCTTTTGTGAGCTATACAATTGGGAGATTAAGGCGTATAATTTTATCAGAATATATTTACCAATGAAAGTTACTCAGAAAAGTCTCTGTGTTTTTATACACTACAGTAAATATCCTTACATCCCATTGTCTGTGAAGATTTATGTTGATGAAATTTCAAAACACTTTGATCAGGTTATTTTAGTAACGAACCAAAGATCAGGTGAGGTCGAGATATCCTACAACAAGCTGAACATTTCTACCGTTTTCGTAAAAAATGAGGGTTATGATTTAGGAATGTTTTATAAAGTCGTTCAAACCCTTGATTTATCAGCATACAATCAGATTGCATGCATTAACGATTCAAACATACTATTTAACCAGCTATTACCGGTATTTGACTGGAGCAGTAAACTACAAAAGGATTTCTGGGGACTAATCGATTCAAACCAAAGACCCCAGTTTTCGACAAATCAGAATAACTACCACATACAAAGTCACTTTATTGTTTTTAACCAGAGAGCCATATTGAAATTACCAGCCTTTTTTGAAACGCTCAATATTCAAGCTATTTTTGATGAAAAGAACACAAAAAAGACACGTCAAACGGTCATTGACAAATGGGAAATTGGGCTCTCTCGATTCCTGATTAGCGAAAGATTATCGTGTGCCAGCTATATTGATAGTCTTTCCTATTCACTTTTATATCTTTCCGGTAAACAAGCAAATGTTGGGCTTAAATTATATCCTGAATTAATTCGATCCGGCTATCCATTAATCAAGAAGAAAATAATTACGAAAGGCAAATGGAAAGATATTTTTCGTTCTCAATCGTATTGGAAGAATTTGATTCGACAATATGGCAATCCGGATTGGGAAATTGAGCCATTGATCGAGGAATTAAATCAATACCGAAATGACTACGGCAACCAACCGATCATTCAGATGAGAAGAAAGTATTGGAAGCTTATTCAATCCTTAAAAAAACTGTAGGACTCTCCAATTAAGAAAAAGCCTGATCTTCGAGCAATTGCTTCAACTTAGCAGTGAAAAATTCACTGTCAGCACTTTTGTAGCGCACTTCGGTATAAACCTGAGCCAGGTTTTCCTTTCCATTTTCTTTCACAAACTGCTGAGACGATTCAAGATTTTCCTTCTCCTGATAAATTTCAGCGATTCTTTCCTTCGAATAATCTTCGTATTCCTCAAAATGGACGACCGAATCCAAGGGCAGGCGATCGGTGAGTTCAGGAATCTGTTCAGGATAACCAATCGTCAAAGTAGTTATGGGAATGACTCCAGCCGGCAAATGAAGCACTTTACTAATTTCAGGAGCATTGTAAAGCGTTGTTCCAATATAGCATATTCCTAATCCTTTGCTCTCAGCTGCCACACAGATATTCTGAGACAGGATAGACGAATCGATTGTGCCATTTAAAAGCCATAACAGATTCGAAAAATCAGCTTTGGTGTTGTTCGCAGAACACCACTTGGAGAAGCGGTTAAAGTCATAACAAATCGTTAATACCACAGGTGCATCCATTACCATCGGTTGATTAAAATGTAATGGAGCAAGCAGCGCTTTCTTTTCCGTACTTCTGGTAACGATTATACTATAAAGCTGCATATTCCCGGTATTCGATGACCTTATGCCACATTCCAAAATATCAGCAAGAACATCATCAGGAATATTCGTTGTTTTATATTTCCTGATTGAACGATGAGATTTCAATAATTCCATATTTTTCAAATCATTTAAATTTACAATGATCGCTAAACAGAAAGGGGAAGTCCAAAAGACTCCCCCCTTCTGTTTTAATCAATTCAATATTACCTTTTAACGATTTTAGCCGATTTGGTAATCACGTTATCCTTGTTGTACAGAGTAATAAAGTAAATACCACTGCGAAGTTCATTTAACGGAATACGTTCAGAAGGATTAACAACTTCTTTTACAACCTGCCCGGTGATGTTTGTAAAAACAACTTTGGAAAGTTCGTAGGCATTAGTAATGTCAACATGATCAACAAATGGATTTGGATAAATATTAAACTCCAGAGAACCATTCTCCGAATCAAGTCCGGTTGGAAACACTGCTCCTGTTTTGAAAGTCCAGGCTGTAACATCACTCACGCCTGCCAAAGCGTTGCCTACCAGATCTTGCATTGCCAGGCCATCAACTAACACATAGTATTCCGTATTTTTTTCAAGTCCGGTTGCTGAAGTATAATTAACAGTAACTTCTTTCCCATGGATCATTGTAGGGACAATCGGAATAGTCAATGTAAGAGTATTCGTAGCAACATCGTAGATTGTTATTGAGCCACCAGAACCGACCATTACAATTTCATTAAAAGTCATTTTTAATACGGGATGAGTATCAGTAATTGTTTCACCTCCAGTAGGTGTTGCTGTAATCAAATTTGGAGCAGTAAAATCACCAACAGAGAATTTCCATTCGAAAGGAGCAACAATACCTTCGCAATATTCAGGAGTATATGATGTATTCCGAATAGCAGTTGATGGGATAATCATATAATATTGATTGCTTTCAACTAAATCAGAAAGATGTATTAAAACATTCCGACCAGAAAAAGTAACGTCTTTACCTTGAACATCAAAATTCATTGCAACACTACCATTGGAAGCATGTAACTGAATGCTTCCAGTACCGGCTTCTACAGGCATATCGAATGTTATTTGAAGATCAGTGGCGGACAGAACATTAATATCATCTTTGGCAGGGATATAACTATCTACGATGATTACAGGTTTAGCATTTACTTCAGTTGTAAACGTCCAGTCAGTTCGTAAAATAGCAGCTTGAAGTATTGTATTATCATCAGCAGAAGCAAAAGTACCTTCAACAACTTCAACAAAATACTGAGTATTTGGGTCTAGTTCAGTTATATTAATTATAACCATATTACCAACGACACTGAATACACTTGTAAGATTATCACCTTGCCATCTTTGCACAGCCTCTCCACCAGCAGCTGATTTGTATAATGCGATATAGCCGGTATTTGTAAGCTCAACAGGACGATCAAAATTAATGGTCAATTTCGTATTCACAGGTACATTACTTGAATTTGGCATCAAATACTGCATGTATAAAGCATCATCTTTCAAAAGGAATTTCCAAACTTTAACATCAGTCATCCCGGCATAAGCTTTACTTTCAATTAAATCCGTCACAATACCGGGATTTACAAGAACATAATATTCCTCATTAGGAGTCAGGCCAGTTAAATCACCCAAAGTAACCGTACGTTTATCAGCAGCAATAGTCACAGCCATAGCAGCTTTCGCAAGAACTCCATCCAAACTGTAAATTTCTACTGTTCCGGATCCGACCTTAACATCTTCATTAAAATACAAATTCAATGAGTCAGTCTGAGTAATTGAAGGTGATATTCCATATATACCAACTTTTTTAGGATAATAACCAGAATCAAAGCCTAATGTGGTATAAGTTGCATCCACTTTCGGAGCAACATCACCAATAGTAAAAACATAGGTGTCTTTAAGGAGTGCTCCAAGTCCAACAATTGCACCGTCAGTGATTTCCACACTATAGATCTCACCTTGAACGAAAGAAGAAATACCATGGGTTATCTTAATAGTATTACCATCAACTACAATGTTAGATGAAGTTTTGGTAATTGCCATAGTTTTAAACGACACGTTGTTCTTGTAAATAACGATCTCACCACCAGCATCAGAAATCTGCGGAACTACATCGAATGCAACAACAAACTTTGTCAAAAAATCCTCAGGATTTGCATTGGAACTAACAGTAGGCACAGAGTTGTCTGCTACAAAGGCAATTCCATACGCCACATGAAAGCTCAACCCCCACAACAGTAAAAAAACACTAAAAATCCGAGTAAATGATTTTCCCATAGCAATTGTTTTTAAAATAATACTAAATTTTATTAAATTTTAAAATTATTGTTGACTCACAATGTAATGTTTAAACTTCAGAAGAAGGCAAATACATTCACGATTTATTAACAATATCAAATACTGTAAATAATAAAAGCTTATTATCACCAGCAATAAATAGACTTCTCTATTGAAAACATCAGCACCTCCATTGTCACTAAAAAGGCGCTAATGAGCTGAAGACAAATCACTTATAAATCAAAACGAATATTACTATCAATTCCTTTTGAAACATCTAAAATTACACTTATTATTTTCATTTAGACTTGAAACACAAAAAATTTCAAAATGATTCGAACATATTAAAAGGACCAACAAAAAAAAGACACTGATCAGCGCAACGAAAACACATCAAACAACCTGATACAAAACACAATAAACATTTAACAAGCCCATGGAGATTGAATACCCATTCCATCGCGTCAGGGCATTTTTAGTATTCTGTAAGTCCAAAATAGTTTCAGTAACCCTGGTAAGGATGCAAAAGGACACAACACATCAAAAGGTATCTGGAATTTCAAACAGGTATTATTTAATCCGGGCACACACTGTACATTAAAATAATTCAAATTTCGCCGGAAAATAAATAAGCCGGAATTTCAGAATAATCAAAGAAGAGTGATAAAATCCAACAAGAAATCCGAAATGGAAGAAATGAATACGATCAACATTAACTAAAAATTAAACTCAATGGGAAAAGAAGTCATCTGGGTAAATATATTTGATGTTTCTGAATTTTAGTAGTTATTTTGTATGGCTTTAATTAAACGAGGTCTTAAGAAAAACAAACATTATTTATTTATACATTCATTAAAATCATCAACGATGTCAAAAATTAAAATCGGTATCAACGGTTTCGGTCGTATCGGACGCTTCGTCTTCCGCGTTGCAGTAGCTAAAGAAAATGTAGAAGTTGTTGCAATCAACGACCTTATCGATGTAGATTATATGGCATACATGCTTAAATATGATTCTACACACGGACAATTTAAAGGTACTGTTGAAGTAAAAGACGGTCAACTGATTGTAAACGGAAAAACCATACGGGTTACAGCTCAGCGCAATCCTGCTGATATCAACTGGGGTGCAGTTGAGGCTGAGTATGTTGTTGAATCTACAGGTTTATTCCTGGAAAAAGCAAAAGCTCAGGGTCATATCGACGGTGGTGCCAAGAAAGTTATCCTTTCAGCTCCTTCAAAAGATGATACCCCAATGTTCGTTATGGGTGTTAACCACACTTCATATACCAACGATATGAAATTCGTTTCAAACGCATCTTGTACTACCAACTGTTTAGCTCCTATCGCTAAAGTACTGAATGACAAATTCGGTATTATAGAAGGTTTAATGACTACTATTCACGCAACTACTGCCACTCAGAAAACTGTTGACGGACCTTCAGCTAAAGACTGGAGAGGTGGACGCGGTGCTGGTCAGAACATCATTCCTTCATCAACCGGAGCTGCTAAAGCTGTAGGTAAAGTTATTCCTGAATTGAATGGCAAATTAACCGGTATGGCTTTCCGTGTACCAACTCCTGACGTTTCAGTTGTCGATTTAACGGTACGTTTGGCCAAAGAAACTTCATACGCTGAAATCTGTGCTGCTATGAAAGCTGCTTCAGAAGGCGAATTGAAAGGTATTCTTGGTTACACTGAGGACCAGGTGGTATCAAATGACTTTACTGGTGATCCCCGCACTTCGATCTTCGATGCTAAAGCAGGTATCCAGTTATCCCCAACTTTTGTTAAAGTCGTTTCATGGTACGATAACGAAATGGGTTATTCAACTAAAGTTGTTGAATTGATCGAATACATGGATTCAGTAAAATAATTCTGAATTTCAGATAAAATAAGAAAGGCAGTTCGAAAGAGCTGCCTTTTTTGCTTTTAGGAGATTATAGATTAGCGGATATTTATCAGCCAACAATTTCCTTCGCCTGTTTATACACCGTTAAAAAAGTCTGAACCATATTCGACCAAGAAAACTTCTTTTTCTCATCCACAATGTTCGCTTCAAATTCGCTCATTCGTTCATGCTCGTAAAAATCGAATAAGGCATCGGCAATCCTGGAGCTTTCGGGTTCTACAACATAACCAATTTTCCCATCAGGAATAATTTCAGACAAACCGCCCACATTGGTTACCAGCATGGGTTTATTAAAATGATAGCCAATTTGCGTCACGCCACTCTGTGTTGCACTTTTATAAGGCTGCACAACCATGTCCGCCGCACTGAAATAAAGATTTACTTCTTCATCCGTGATAAAATCAGTTCGCAATTCAATCCATTCTTCCAGATTATTCTCTTTTATCAGTTTCAGATACGGCTCCGGACTTGAATAATATTCGCCGGCAACCAAAAGCTTAACCGGAAATTTCCGCAACCGCTCATCAGCAAAGGCATTGATTAATAAATCGAGCCCTTTATAATCGCGGATAAATCCAAAAAAGAGCAGGTATTTTGTATTCGTATCAAGCTTCAGCTTTTGCTTGGCCAGTTCGAATGGTAGTCTCTCTCCATAAGTGTCGAAAATTGGGTGCGGGCAAAATCCCTGAGGCAAATTATTCCTGAAGGTCTTTCCATCTTTCAAAACACTTTGTGACATTGCAATTAAGCCATCAATCCTCTGAATAAAATAATTAGTAAGCAAGCGGTCACCCGGATTGTGCTCGTGGGGAACCACATTATCTGCCAGACAAATAACTTTACTATGTCTGTTTTTTCGAACCATTCCGGCAATCGTTCCCAAACAAGGCGCCAAAAAAGGCAACCAGTAACGAATAATCACCAAATCAGGTTTTTCATTTCTGATCCTTTGTCCAACCTTCAGCCAGTTAAGTGGATTTACAGAGTTTATGGTTCGTTTGATTCTTAAATGAACAGGAGCTTCCTTTGCATTGTATTGTGTTTTTCCAGGAAATAAAAATGATGGATACTGAAGCGTAAAAGTCTCAATTTCAACATCAAAACCCATCGATGCAAATTCCTGTGCCAGCCTTTCATTGGTAGTGGCAATGCCTCCACGATAAGGATATGCAGGTCCAATAATTTTTACGGTTTTCAACATGTTCAGGATAAATAATCTTTCAACAAAAGTGCAACATGTTTGTCAATTGGGAAAGTAAAATCTTCAGGATTAATTTTTACGGCAGAAACCCACCTGAACGATTGATTTCCATTCACTAACTCCGGAAAATCAAAAGGCTCGGTGGAAACGCGAAACATCAGAGGCCTTTTTATCCGGGCAAGGTAATAGATACTCATAAGCTGATGATCATCCCAAAACAAGGCTTTCTGGTAAAAATCTGTTGTGAAAAAATGATGAATTTCTTCGATTTCCTGATTGCATTCTTCGAGCAGTTCCCGCTTCAAACAGTCAATGGTTCCTTCCCCAAAATTCATCCCTCCACCAGGGAATTTGGTCATCTTCATGTTCAGTTGAAATTCATCACTAAGCAAAACTTCTTTTTGATCGTTAATGATGAGAGCATAAACCCGAATAGAAAATTTGGAAGGCAGATTTTCAGACATTCTCTTTTAGTTTTTGTTCGGTATAGTTTATAATCTCCTGAATTTGATCGGGCTCAAACCAGGTGATATCCTGATCGCGACGAAACCATGTGAGTTGTTTTCGGGCATATTTTCGCGAATTCCGTTTGATCAGATCAACAGCCTCTTCCAACGAACAATCTCCATCCAAATAAGAAAACAATTCTTTGTACCCAACAGTGTTCAACGAATTTAATTTCCGGTGAGGATAAACGGATTCTGCTTCAGCCACAAGGCCGGCTTCGACCATCCGATCGACCCGCTGATTAATACGTTCATATAAAACTTTCCGATCCTGATTGATTCCGATTTTCAGAATCCGGAATGGTCTTTCTTTTATCGTATTTTTCCGGAATGAAGTAAATGGTTTTCCGGTCATCTGATGAATTTCAACAGCATGAAGCAATCGTTTCGGATTATTCAGATCGACAATGGAGTAATATTCCGGATCAATCGCAAGAAGCCTCTGCCGCAATGCATCCAATCCATTTTTTTCATACCAGTTTATTACGTCATCCCTGACGAGCTGATGAACGGTAGGAATATCATCAATTCCTTTGCATACGGTATCAACATACAACATCGATCCACCGGTAAGAATTAACGGGTTAATTTGTTGAAAAAGCTGATCGATGAGCTGTAACGCGTCTGTTTCGTATTCACTGACATTGTAATAATCGTGAATTGATTTGGTCTGAATAAAATGATGAGGTACAGCATTTTGATCTTCAGACGAAGGCACAGCAGTCCCAATACTAAGTTCACGAAAAAATTGCCGGGAATCAGCTGAAATAATTTCTGAATGGAAATGTTTGGCTAATTGTATACTGATATCTGATTTTCCAACTCCGGTAGGTCCTAAAACTACAATTAAACTGTTCATCCTGATCATTTGTATGGAGCACAAAGATAGGGATTAATCTAAAAAAAGAAGGGGACATTGAAGTCCCCATTTGTTATGCATCCATTTCCCCGAAAATCTCATAATAGTCTTCCAGATCTCCGAAACTTTTATATGAATCTTTTGATTCGATAAGATCTACTTCAGTATTATCCAAATCACTATTTAAAAATTGAACTGGTGCATGGCCTTTTTCATAAGCCACAAATGGTTCTCTTAAATCAGTTTTCATAATTTTTTCCTTTAGTTCTAAATAAAAAAAACGTTCGTTAAAGAAATCAAAGACATAAATCAACTTTTGTCCGATTTCTGTAATATATTCATCCAATTTTGTTTTTCGAATGCTCAGTACCTTCGGTGAACGAATCCCGGAGTCCAGCGAACTGATCTCAATTTGCTTTCGCCAGAAATCATCAGCCAAAAAAAACGAAGCAATCTGCGATTGGTCAAAATCTGATGTATTCTGTATAATTCGATGTAGGTCGTCAAAGGTATGTTCGGAGCCGATGTATATCAATCGTTTAAAATCAGGAACTTCGGATGATGAGATTTCGAATATGCAAATCATAAATCAAAAATTAATTAAGATTGGACATTCTCAATTGTTAAGTCAAAATAAACCCAAATAGTCACGACGGTCCCCATTACTTCTGTTAAAAGGCGTGTTTCTAAATGTTAAAAAACATTAAATTTCTATTACATTTCAAATAAACTACTGAATATCTGTAACATAACAGACACACATCAAAAGTCTGACAAAGTCATTTTCTGGAAAAATCGAATATTTCCTACAATTGGTCGTCAACCGAAGTCGCAACAAATTAGAACCATATTAAATTTAACCTTTGACCCCAAGTTCAAATTCCTGTAATTATTATCCGACTTGTGTGACCAATTAAGCGCTTATCAAATAATATCGATATGAGATTCGGAACGCTTTTTTTTGAAAACCTGAAGATAGCTCTGCAGTCGATCCGCAGCAATCTGCTTCGAACCGTACTGACAGTTTTAATTATTGCCATTGGGATTACCGCGCTTGTTGGAATTCTGACCGCAATAGATTCAATCAAAAACTCTATTACAAAGGAGTTTACATTCATGGGAGCCAACACCTTCACAATCAGCTCAAGAGGCATGCATGTTCAGGTTGGCAACAAGCGTTACCGTACCCGAAATTATTCCTACATCAATTATTATCAGGCCAAAGAGTTTAAAGAAAAGTTCGTTTTCCCTTCCTCCGTTTCAATCTCCACAAATGCGACCGGAACCGCGACTGTTAAATTTGAATCTGAAAAATCGAATCCCAATGTATCTGTTCAGGGAGTCGATGAGAATTATTTATTTACATCAGGCAATCAGATCAGATTGGGGCGTAATTTCACGGAAGAAGAAATTAATTCAGGAAGAAATGTGGTTATTATTGGCGATGGGATTATAAAAAAGATATTCAAAAAAGGCGAAAACCCACTACAAAAAACAATCAGTATTGGAGGAGGAAAGTATCGGGTTATTGGAGTTATGGAGTCAAAAGGCGTAGGATTTGGGTCGGGCGGCGATCAGCTGTGTTTGTTGCCTTTCACCAATGTTCGAAGTTATTTTTCGCGTCCTCAAATGAATTTTGCAGTTCAAATAAAAGTGAGCAACACCGAATTGGTAGATCCTGCCATTGGTGAAGCTGAGGGGACTTTCCGGGTGATCCGCAACTTAAACCCGGCTGATGAAAGCGATTTTAATGTTGAAAAAAGCGATAATCTGGTCAATATTCTCTTAGGAA
Source organism: Prolixibacteraceae bacterium (assembly GCA_035648135.1). GTDB lineage: Bacteria > Bacteroidota > Bacteroidia > Bacteroidales > Prolixibacteraceae > Aquipluma. The sequence goes on along the minus strand of DASRMB010000056.1, from coordinate 79,954 downwards.
ACATTAAGAATATCACACTTGTAGCAACGATTATCGGCTTGATTACCTTATTCGGAGCGGCTGTCGGACTGATGAACATTATGCTTGTCTCTGTTACCGAACGTACCCGTGAAATCGGCATCCGCAAAGCCATTGGAGCGACATCGAAAATTGTGAAACAACAGTTCCTGATGGAAGCCATTGTGATCGGACAAATTGGAGGATTTGTCGGTATAATTATGGGGATCTTAGCTGGAAACGGAGTTGCCATGATGATTGGAACTCCATTCTTTATCCCCTGGATCTGGATTTTTGTAGGAGTATTCCTATGCTTTATCGTGGGAATAATTTCCGGATTTTATCCGGCACAAAAAGCTTCAAAACTTGATCCGATTGAAAGCCTGCGTTTTGAGTAAGAAAGAGTCTTCTGAGCTTAAATTCAATAAATAAAACTTAGCATTCTGCTTGCCAATCAACCTAAACTTTAAATCTTTGTTCTATTAAAGCCGAATAGATTGGCTGATTTGTAATTTTTTACCTAAAAGATATATCTTTACTTTTCAGGTTAATTTTTGACTGAGCAGAGAGGAAGCAAGTATAATGACAAAACTTCAAACCAAAGCAGAGGAGCGATTAATACAGGATTATTTCGATGAATTGCTGAAGGCATGTGACCACAAGGTTTCGGACGATGGGATAGTCCGGATACGAAAAGCTTTTGAGTTCGCCAACACCGCACATGCCGGAGTAAAAAGAAAATCAGGTGAACCTTATATTATTCACCCGCTGGCTGTAGCTAAAATTGTCATTGAAGAAATCGGGCTAAGCGCAACCTCGATTATTTCAGCGCTGTTGCACGATGTAGTTGAAGATACCGATTTTACGCTGGAAGATATTAGTAACCTTTTTGGTGAAAAAGTAGCTTCAGTTGTTGACGGACTGACCAAACTCACCGACGAATTCACTCCTCAGCATGACTCCAAACAGGCTAATAATTTCAGAAAAATGCTAATGACATTGTCTGATGACGTACGTGTTATCCTGATAAAACTTGCTGACCGTTTGCACAATATGCGAACGCTTGACTGGATGGCCCCGCACAAACAATTGAAAATCGCAGCCGAAACCCTGTACATCTTTGCTCCTCTTGCCCATCGGTTAGGATTGTATGCCATCAAATCAGAACTGGAGGATTTGAGTCTGAAATACAAACATCCTGATGCTTTTAACCAGATTCAGTTCAGACTTCATAACCAACGTGAGAAAAGAGATTATCTGGTAACCGAATTTATCCGTCCAATTGAAGAGCAGTTAAAACAGGAGGGAGTTGATTTCATCATTACTGAACGACTTAAATCGACTTACTCCATCTGGCATAAAATGCAAACCAAGGGAGTTTCGTTTGACGAAGTCTACGATTTACTGGCCATCCGGATTGTTTTTAATCCAAAGCCAAACGTTTCAGAGAAACGACAGTGCTTTGATATTCTCTCGCTGGTAACTGATATTTACAAACCAAGACCCGATCGCATCCGAGATTGGATTACTGTACCAAAAGCAAACGGCTATGAAGCTTTGCACATCACCGTAATGGGACCTCAGGGCAAATGGGTCGAAATCCAGATTCGTACTCAGCGAATGGATGAGATTGCTGAAAGAGGATTTGCAGCTCATTATAAATATAAAAACATTAATGACGTTGAAAACGAACTGGACAGATGGTTGCAGAAAATCAAGGATATGCTTCAAAATCCGGAATCAGACGCCCTGGAATTTCTGGATGAGTTTAAAATGAATCTTTTCTCCTCCGAGATCATTGTTTTCACTCCAAAAGGCAGAATGGTGAATTTACCAAAAAATGCCACTGTGATTGATTTTGCATACGAGATTCATTCAGAACTTGGAAATCATTGCATCGGAGCTAAAATTAACCACAAACTGGTTCCCGTTTCGCATGTATTACAAAGCGGCGATCAGGTTGAAATACTTTCCTCAAAAACACAATCACCTCAAATTAGCTGGCTAACTTTCCTGATCACAGCCAAAGCAAAAACAAAGGTTAAGCAGTCATTTAAACTTGACCGTAAAAAACACATCGAAGAGGGCCATAAAATTATTGAGAACCAGTTGGCCAAATACAAAATTTTACCCTCATCGGACACACTCAAAAAACTAAGTACCTATTACAATCTCACCAATAAGGAACAGCTTTACGCCCAGGTAGGGATGGGATTTCTGGAACTTGACAACCTCAATGAGGTTCTGCATACCCGCAGGGAAAATAAACTGGCCAAATTCTGGAAATTAAGCTTCACCCAAAAGAAAACAGAAGCTTCTCAAACCAGCAATATCGATCAAAAAGCTCCATTTATCTTGAAAGAAGATCCGGAAGAGCGCAATTACTCGCTGGCAAAATGTTGCAATCCAATTCCAGGTGATGACGTAGTTGGATATGTCTCAGACGAAGAGCACATCATTATTCATAAAAGAAACTGCTCCGAAGCCATGAAGATCATGTCACAACAGGGAGACAAAATCATCACTGCCGAATGGACCAAATTTAAAAAGCTATCATACCTTTCCCGCATCAAACTCAGCGGATTCGATCGGGTTGGGATCGTCAACGAAATCACAACCATCATCTCCAAACAAAACAATATAAATATGCGTACCGTTCATTTCGACACTCATGACGGTATTTTTGAAGGAGATCTGTACCTTTACATTCATAGTGTTCAGGATTTAACCGAATTGATTACCCGCCTTAAGAAAATCAAAGGAGTAGACACGATTGAACGCATTGAAAAAATTCATCAATAAACAATTAGCCTTGTTCATTGTCTAAAAAAAGTACTATTTTTGAACCTTATTTTTAATTGGTTTAAATATGAATAGCCAAAAAACAAAAGAAACTGTTAAGCGAATGTTTATTGAATATCTGGAGAAAAATGAACATCGAAAAACTCCTGAACGATTTGCAATTCTTGAAGAGATTTACTCAAGAGAAGGACATTTCGACATCGAGTCACTGTACATTTCCATGAAAAATAAAAACTATCGGGTTAGCAGGGCCACCTTGTACAATACGATGGACTTACTGCTTGACTGCAAGCTTATTATCAGACATCAGTTTGGAAAAAATCTGGCACAATTCGAAAAAGCTTATGCTATTCCTCTGCACGACCATTTAATTGATGTCCGCAATGGTTCACTGACTGAATTTTATGATCCGCGACTCAGAGAAATCATCGAAGATATCTGTCTCAAGAACGACTTTAAATTGTCTCACCACACGCTATACATTTACGGGCAATATATCGACAAGTAAATCCAAGTACGTTATGGTCTGATTAAACGAAACGAACAAATCAGGAATCAACTTGCTTTTAACGATTTATTTTAACCTTACTTCCGTAAATATTCGTAATTTTATCGCCCAGATAAAACAGTTTATCCGTGAAAATTGAAACTAAAAAAAGGTTCAGCTTTCGCGGATTATAGTGTTTGAACATTTGTGAATGATTCGGATCAAAAACTCAAGCTTCTTAACCGAAGAAATTCATTCGTGTATAATTACATGCAACTGAAAACAGTTCAATGTATCTTATTTAATCTTGATAAAATGAAAGTAGATGTTTTGTTAGGTCTCCAGTGGGGAGATGAAGGAAAAGGAAAAATAGTTGATGTTTTGACACCCAGATACGATGTCATCTCAAGGTTTCAAGGCGGACCAAACGCAGGCCACACACTGGAAATCAATAACTTCAAACAAGTTTTACATACTATTCCTTCCGGAATATTTCACGAAAACAAAATGAATGTTATCGGTAACGGAGTAGTTATTGATCCGATCACGTTTGAAAAAGAAATTGAATCGATCAGTAAACACGGGGTTGATCTACATAAAACCTTATATATTTCGAAAAAGGCTCATTTGATACTTCCAACACACCGCCTGCTTGATGCAGCCTCCGAAGAAGCCAAAGGTGCAACCAAAATCGGTTCAACCTTAAAAGGAATCGGACCTACTTACCGCGACAAAATTGGTCGTGACGGATTAAGGGTTGGTGATCTTTTCGAAAATTTCACTGAAAAATATACCGTTCGTGTTCAGGCTCACAAAGACTTACTCGACAACTATTATCACTTCGATTATTCGGCACAACTCGCAGAAATCGAAAAGGAATGGATGACTGCCATTGAAGTTTTGAAAACCTTCAACATTGTGGATACCGAACACCTCATTAACGACAGTCTGGCTGATAACAAACCAGTATTAGCTGAAGGTGCGCAGGGAACAATGCTGGACATCGACTTTGGATCATACCCGTTTGTAACCTCATCGAGTACTATTTGTGCGGGAGCTTGTACCGGACTGGGTATTGCCCCAAATAAAATCGGCAATGTTTACGGGATCTTCAAAGCTTACTGCACGCGCGTAGGCATGGGCCCGTTTCCAACCGAGCTGTTTGATGATGATGGACAAAACATGCGCGATGTTGGTCGCGAATACGGCTCAACTACCGGTCGTCCGCGCCGTTGCGGATGGTTAGATCTGGTTGCACTAAAATACTCCATCATGCTGAACGGAGTAACTGAATTAATCATGATGAAAGCTGATGTTCTGGACAAATTTGAAACCATTAAAATTTGTGTAGGTTATGAAATTAACGGAAATGTAACCGACAAGTTCCCCTTCGAGCTGAACGAAAATGTAAAAACGATTTTCGTTGAATTGCCTGGATGGAAAACCGATTTAACTCAGTTGACCGACCAAAATGAATTTCCGGAAGAATTTAACAATTACATCAATTACATCGAAGAGCAAGTTGGTGTGCCGATTTCAATCGCCTCGGTAGGCCCCAACAGAGCACAAACCATACTTATGGGAGAGTAAAAAATAGGGAGCCAGTTAATTGGCTCCCTATTTTTTTAATCAAATATTTTGATTTTAAGAAGGAATGACTATTTTGGTCTATCAACTCAAGAATCAAATCGTGTTTAACACCGTGAAATGGAAATTACAAAGCCCACCCTTCTGCTAAATAAAGAGATCGTTTTGCGAAACATCCAAAAAATGGTTCGTAAAGCCAAGGATCATAACCTAATTTTCAGGCCACATTTTAAAACTCATCAATCCATCGAAATTGGTGAATGGTTCAGGGATGCAGGAGTTAAATGCATTACTGTATCTTCATTAACGATGGCCAATTATTTTGCTGATTTCGGCTGGGACGACATCACCATTGCCTTTTCAGTAAATCTTCCGGAAATTCCGAAGATGAACGAACTTGCCGGCAGGATTAACCTAAACGTCCTGATTGAAAATAAAGAAGGGATTAACGCGCTGCATGAACAGATAACCTACCCTACCGGAGTTTTTATTAAAATAGACACAGGCAATAGACGCACCGGAATCGAAGCAAACAAAACCCCACTTATTAATCAACTGCTAGAGACCATTCAAAAATCACCATTGCTTCACTTTAAAGGCTTTCTGGCACACACCGGGCATACTTACCAGGCGAATTCGACACATGACATTTTTAACCATCATTTTGATGCACAAATCAAAATGAAAGCATTAAAAGCCTGGTACCAAACCAGATGTCCCGAAATGATTGTTTCTCTTGGAGATACCCCATCGTGCAGTATCTGCACTAATTTTGACGGAATTGATGAAATACGCCCCGGGAATTTCGTTTTTCACGACCTGATGCAACACAAGCTTGGTGTTTGCAAGCTAACCGACATAGCTGTCCGCGTGGTCTGTCCGGTCGTAGCTGTGCACCCGTCCCGCAACGAGGTTGTCATTTACGGAGGAGCCATTCATTTTTCCAAAGATTCGATCATCAACATCGACGGGAAGCCGTTATTCGGTAGAATAATGATCAGGGAAGGAGAACATGAAATTCTACTTGACGAAAGAAATTATCTTCAGACACTTTCACAGGAACACGGAATTCTTAAAATCACTTCGCGTAACATAAATCATTTCAAACCTGGCAAACTCATTGAAATACTACCTGTTCATTCCTGCCTGACCGCCAACCTGATGAAGGAATACCTGACGACAGAAGGTGAGCTCATTAAAATGATGCCTTTTATTTAATCAGAACAACAACAATTCCAACATTTGTCTGTTTCATTTAAACATTTAGATAACTGTATATTTAAGCTATTCTTAAGAATTAGCTTTTGTATTATGGCTATAATTGCATCTAATCACTTTAAAGCATTCAACATATGAAAATGACACGATTTGGATTTATCTCAGCATTACTGATTTTCGGCCTGGGATCCTTGCTTTTTCTGGTTAACTCGTGCAAACACGATGGAATTCCGGCAGATCAGTTTCCCGCGGTTAATTTTAACGAACAGATTCTTCCCATTTTTCAAAACAGTTGCGGAACCAGTGGTTGTCATGACAGCCGAGGAGAAGCGGGTTATGTTTTCACCGATTATGCCAACATCATGAAAGCGATCACTGCAGGAAATGCGGATAAAAGCAAGGCCTACAAAGCTATAACAAGTACATTTCAGCTTATGCCACCGGACAATGCTTTGCCCATTGAAAAGCGGACGCTTATCCGACTATGGATTGAACAGGGAGCCAACGAAACACCTTAAATAACAAGCATATTTACGGGCACCCTTACAAATTAAACTGTAGTTAAAACAAGGATAAAAACAAAATAAATCCCATGAAACAAATCATCAAAATAACTCTGGTCTTACTCATTGCTCTCATAACAGGTTGTTATTACGACAGCGAAGAAAAGCTTTATCCTGTGGTTTCATCCACATGTGACCTCACCAATGTCACTTTTGCCGGAACAGTCAAGCCTATCCTGCAAGCTTCATGTCTGAATTGCCATTCCAATTCCAAGGCTTCCAACGACGGAGGCGGAGTCCGACTGGAAAATTATGATGATGTAAAAGTCAGCGTACTTAACGGTAAACTGATGGGGACAATCAATCATTCGAGTGGATATATTGCCATGCCAAATGGCGGAGGGAAGCTGATTGTCTGCGAAATCAACCAGTTGCAGAACTGGATAGACAATGGAACATTAAATAACTAGAATTTTAAACTATGAAAAAATCATATGCTCTGTTTTTCGGATTAGTTCTTCTTTTTCTCTCCGGAAATGTTCAAAGCCAGGATCTGGACGCGCTAATGAATGCCGAAATACAACCGACGGTTGACTATGCAACGGCAACATTTAAAGCCAGCCGGATTATCAACGGTCATTCGATCGAACAAATGAAGAAAAAGCAACTGGACTTCCGGATTTCGCACCGCTTTGGAACATTGAATAACGGGGCTTACGGATTGTTCGGACTCGATCAGTCGAAGATCCATTTCAGTCTGGAATACGGACTAACTGACTGGTTAATGCTTGGCGTCGGCCGTGCCAGTCAAAATAAAACCTACGATAGTTTCGCCAAATTCCGGTTATTACGACAATCTTCAGGAGCCAAATCGATGCCAATTGCATTAAGCTATTTCACTTCGGTTGAGATGAACACCCTGAAATTTCAGGATCCGACACGCACCAATTATTTTTCATCGCGACTAACCTACGTTAATCAAATCCTGATCGCCCGAAAGTTCAATGAAAACTTTTCATTTCAGCTTACGCCAACTTACATTCACCGTAATTTCGTTCAAACCGAACTGGATCAAAACGACATCTTCGCGATGGGTGCCGGAGCACGCTATAAACTAAGCAAACATCTTTCGCTGAATGCCGAGTATTATTACACCTACAATCCGAACAGCAAATTTCTGGAAACCAGATACTACAATGCTTGTTCGGTAGGCATCGACATTGAAACCGGAGGTCATGTTTTTCAGATTATGCTGACCAACTCACTGGGAATGCGTGAAGGAACCTTTATTCCGGCTACTACCGACAGTTGGACAGATGGCGGCATCCACCTCGGGTTCAACATTTCAAGGGTTTTCGCGTTATAATTAAAAAAATTAAAAGCCATGCTAAAAAAATTATTCCTCCTGATTTTGCTTGGAACATCTGTCGGTGTTTTCGCGCAAGGCAAATTTATCGCCAAAAATGCGTACCTCTCTTTCTACTCTTCAACTCCAATGGAAGATATCCTTGGCGAAAGCAACGAGGTTGTAACCATTCTGAATGGGGAAACCGGAGACATTGCCTTTCAGGCGCTGATGACTACTTTCCATTTCAAACGGGCACTGATGGAAGAACATTTCAACGAAAATTACATGGAAAGCACTAAATTTCCCAAATCCAAATTCAACGGGAAAATCGAAGGATTTACCAAAGAAATGATCACAAGCCCCGTAGCCGATATTAAAGTAACCGGAATACTGTTGGTACATGGAGTCGAAAAAACGATAACAATACCCGCGAAACTTGGATTGGAGAACGGCAAACTAGTGGCTTCCGCTAAATTCAATGTAATTCCTGAAGACTACGGAATCGACATTCCATCGCTGGTTCGCGATAAAATAGGCAAAGAAATGGAAGTAACCGTAAAAGCCAGTTATCTGCCATTTGGACAATAAATTCAGCTCTTAAATTTCAAATTAAACATTCTGCATGAAAATCAAATATTCAATTATCCTGGTCTTAGTGATCATACTTGCCGTAAGCGGAATCGGCCTAAAAATGTATTTCAAGGCTCATGCCGATGTCAATAAACTGGAGGCCGCATTCAAGGTGGAAGCTACCGGCTTAATGGATGAATTTCAGCAGGATGAAAATGCAGCGACAAAAAAATACAGCGAAAAGGTTCTTGAAATCAACGGTAAGCTGGTCGCCAAAAACAAGCTTCCCAATGGAATTGACCTCTTGATTCTGGAAGATGAGATGGAAGGAATCAGTTGCCAGCTCGACAGCAGCTGGTCTGCAGCGAATCAACAGGTTATTCAGGATTTGGAAACGGGAAGTCCGGTAACTTTAAAAGGTATTTGCAAAGGTTACCTGATGGAAATTAAAGTGAGTCCGGCGGTTGTTGTGACCAAATAGTTTCAGAACTTACCGACAAACATTCCAAATACGCTGTAACAGGATACATTTCTTCGCTGTACCAAAGCGATGCAAAATACAATCCGATGGGTGAAGCAACAATCCCGTCGGATTTTGTTTTTTCGGCCAGCCAGCTTATTCCTGAAGTACATTCTTCCTGAAAACCATTTCGGATTAGTGCAGTAACGGCAAGCGCCGTTTCCTCCATGCTTCCCAATATATCTTTTGCTCCTCCCCAGCTTCCATCCTGATTTTGCACTGAAACCAGATAGTCGCATCCACGTTCAATCATCAATTTCAGAATTACAGCATATTCCGTTCCCAATCGTGTATTCAGAGTTTCGTTCAGATAGGTAACCACCCGCGCTGTGCCATATACCGGATTGGTATGATCAGAAGTATGCTGATTCCCGAACCAAAGGGGCAGCCAGTATCCGGTATTATCCTGATGTTTTTCCAGATAAATTAATGACCGTACAAATGCCTTTTGAGTTTTATTCCGCTGTTTCCTGTTTAGCGAATCGTCAAAAACGTGCACCGTTTTAGCCATTGTCAGAAGAGCATGCCCGGTCAGATCGGAACAACTCTGATCAAATGGTAATTTGCCCCATCCCCGCGAGAAAGTAGGAAATCCACCATCGTTATTCTGCAAGTCCAGTAACCAGTTGCATCCGTCCAAAACAGATTTCCGGATCAAGTCCGGATTTTCCTGATTCAAAACCAGCAAGGCCAGAATAACTCCGGGCGTATCGTCGCCATCGGGAACCGAACCCGAATGAGAAGTCCAGCCCCAGCCACCCGACTGTGTGCCGTTGAATGGATGGATTTGCTGATTCTGAATAGATAAAAAGTGATTGGTGAGTTGTTGTTTTTCTTTTTGATCTAGAAGCAGATCCAGATTGTTTCGCATTGATTTAACAGCCAGCGTACTCACCCAAGTCGAAAGATCAATATCAATCGGCCAGCTGCCATCTTCGCGCTGGGTACGTTTCAGAAAAGCGATTCCGTCATGCACCACTTCCAAATCCCGAAAACCAGACTCCACCAGACACAAACAGACAAAAGCAGTGAGTGGAATAGCTTCTAAATATCCACCACTTTCAGGTTGAATCTTCCGAAGTAAGGCCAGCGATTTTTTTATCGAAGCCTCGCGAATCAGGCGCATCAGAGGATTTTTCTTCTTCTTAAACCTGAATATCGCGACGCCAACCGCCACCAAAGCCGGAATGGCATAACTGACTACACTGAGATTCAACAGGCTGTAAAACGACCGTGGCAACAACGAAAGTTCGAATGGTAATTGCGGAATTGAATCGAAAGCTTCGCGCCCCGGAACACCGCACAATGCACACATGGTCAGAATTGGAACCGAAAAAGTTCGGTCAGTCTTGTAAAAATCGAGAATGGCAGGAATGAGTTTTTCCGAATTGACATCAATATTTTGTGAACGAAGATAATCGCCAATCTGTTGAAGGAGAATTCTGCCTTGATCTTCAGTATTGCAAACTTTTGCTGCCGAATAACAGAGCAAACTGGTGCTGACATTGCTGACACTTCCGGGCGAATCGCCAAAACCGCCATCAGCATTCACATTTTGCTGTAACCAATTTAATCCGGATGAGATTTCAAGCCTATTTTTATCAGCATCGTAAAAGTGAAGCGCTGTAACAGCCACTGCTACTCCCAGCGCACTCGACGACAAACGACCGCTCCAGTAACCATCAGCGTTTCGCCTTTGGAGCAAAAGTAAACTGAGCTCGTTAAATTGTTGCTGAATATGATCGTGATTTGCTGTCATTTTTTAATGCTGAATGAATAGGCAAGATAGTAAGATTTTGAGGGATCCGATCTTTTAAAAAGATCGGATCCCTCAAAATCAGTTAAGCAGCACCCCCAGCGCCAGTAATCCGTAAAATGTGTATTCCACATCCGTAGTCGAATCACCATCGCCTGAAAGAAAGGCACCATCGGCAAAGTTTAATTGGATAAAATCCAGACAGCCTGGTTTTAGCAGTCGTAAATCACTTCCGGAATAGTTCAGGGCAAACAAAGCCACCGCAGTCGATAACATGTCGGCTTGCTGAAGATGAGAAAAAGCTTTAAATCCACCCGATTCGCAGGCAAACGACTGTAAAAGTTCATGTTCCGTTGCGCCATCCTGATTCATCATTTTTTGCAGAAACACCCTTGCCGCTACTTCGGAACAAGGAGAATGCTGATCAACAATTGTTCGTTTTAACATACTCTTTGATGCCCGTTTTAAGATTCCGGGGAAAAGAAATACAGCGTCCAGCGTGATAAACAGCACAAAACTACGGTACGACAAATTGATGGAAGTCCGCTCTTTCCAAAACGACCGACCCAGTGAAAAAAGTGAAATGAACCGCGAAGTACGGCTTGTTTTTAATTCTTTCTGAAGCAATACCAAACAACATTTTTCAATAAATCCTGAAACCAAATTCACATTCTGTTCCTGTATGAATTTTCGAAATCTGAGTATTGATTGCTTTTCTAAGTCCTCCTCTGGGGGATTTAGGGGGCTTTCCACGGCTCTTAACATCAACCCGCCAAACAGCGAATAATACAGATCCGATCTTCCGCCGCGATCACGAAAACCACCATCCGGATTCTGTTGGCTGGTTATAAATTGCAGCACTTCGGCCCTACCCTGTTCATCGAGTAAAGCAAGTGCATTCCGGAGAAGTGCAATCATTTGCTGGTAAAAAGGAATATTTCCGGAAGGTTTGTTCACGTTGCAAAAATCAGAATATTTTTCCCAGAACAGTGTACAAACTGAGTTTCATTTTCAGGTTTTCGAGTTTGTCTAGTTCGCGGTAAGCTTTGTCGGTAAATTCATGAAGTAAATGTTCTGCCTTTTGGTCGATTTCTTTTTCGATGATCAGTTTAGAAATACCGGACTGGTCATTTCTGAAATAAATCTGGCGCAGACTTTCAACCGAAGACTCATCCGAATTTTGAGCTAAAAGCGAAAGTAACAAAGGATAATCAGCAGGTTGAGTATGTTCGTTGGCATCACGGAATTCATCCAGATCATCCTTGATTTGATAGGCCATTCCGAAGAAACCAGAAAACAGTTTTAGTATCGCCAAATCACTTTCAGGAGCATCGGCAGCAACTGCGCCAAGCAGCAAAGCAACCCGGATTGCAGAACCGGTTTTTCGTTCGAAAATTTCGAGTTGCTGATCAAGCGAAAGAATTGTTTTGTGCGAACTGGCCAGCAAATCGGCACCCTGCCCCAACGACAATGCAACATGACCGCTTGCGACAAGTTGATAACATGCTGCCAGTTTTGCCGGATTCAGCGGAAGTTCACCCAGTAATTCGTAGCCTTTCCCGAGCAGAAAATCACCGGTATTGATAGCGACAGCAGTGCCGTTCTGTTTATGAATGGTTTCGGTATTGTAGCGAAAATCGTCATTATCTTCCACATCGTCGTGAATGAGCGAAGCTTTGTGAAAGCACTCAACCACCACAGAAAGAGCCGAAAGCAACTCTTCGGAAATAACGGGAGCATAAGCAGAATAGGCCAGAGCAGTTAACAGCGGACGAATCCGCTGGCCACCGTTGAGCATAGACTGAATCGCCAGCTGACAGGTCTGGTCGTTTCCAGGGAGAAAAGATTTTCCCAGATTTTCTTCGGAAAACAGTAGCCGTATTTTTTCTTTCAGGGATGAAACCGACAACGTACGAAACCCTTCATTTTCCTGAAAAGCAATCAGTTCATCGTTCAACCAGCGGTTATCCACATCCGTTTCGGCACAGCCTTCGAACAACAGCGGAATACCGATTACCGGGACGGCAGCACGCGAAACCGGCTCAAACGACTTCTGAAGCACCGACATGCAACTGACACCAATCACCGCGTCAATCGATCCTTCCTGAACCAGACTAACAGCTACTGTAGTTCCTTCAGCCACCAAAGTTGCATATCCGAGCGATTCCGCTTTTTGAAGAATGGAATCAATCTGACAACTCTGACATCCGGCACAAATCAATCCCAGTTGATCAATCTCTGCATGGCAATTACTGTTATTTTTCAGGCATTGTGGTAAAAGCAGCAATCGGCGGTTAAAAGGAGTGGCGGTCACCACCGGACGCCAGATTTCGTTTCCGCAGAGAACCATCGTGAACTCTGCATACCTGCCATCGGTATCTGTTCGCCGGATGACCTCCTCTGCAAGCTGGCTGATCAGCAAAAAGCTGGCAGGAGGTACTATTCCCCTCTCAGCAACCAGCTCGCGGGCTGTCTTCCTCAACAGATTCCTTGTTAAAGCTTTCTCAGGAACTTCCAGTATTTTTTCTTTAATCTTCACCAATTTATTTACCATTGAATTATTTACCATTTATTTTTTTTCAAAATCGTAAATCGTAAATTGTAAAATTGTAAAATTTCTTTATCCATAGGCTCCCAAACCAAAAAATGCACGGCGTTTGGCAAAACGGTATATCCGGCTTTTCTCCGGAATAACATCGCACGAACCATGGCTGCAGGTTACTGGAGCCAATGTCAAACGATCCAACTCGCCTTTCCTTCCTGAAGTATTTTGTGCATTGTGTTTCCGGACAAATTCGGCCAGCCATTGCGGATCTTCCATCACAACGCATCCTTTGGTCTTTTGTTGAATCTGTGTTCTGAAATCCTTCAGAAATACGGATTCAGCATACAATCGGTCTAAGGGTTTATCATCTATATTTTCCGCAGCGAATTGAATGATCGGACACGGTTCAACATATCCTGAAGCATTGATGTGATGGCTCAGACCTTCAGCAGCCGGACACATTCCATTTCCGTCGGCATCCCAGTATGTATCAATTATCGCAATACTATATTTCAAGCGGGCATCCACCATATGCTGGCGAAGTTCCCTGATCTCATCTTTGCTGAGAGCCAGGTTGTATTCAGGTTGCTGACCAACCGGCCGGTAAATGTAATACCACAAATAAGCGACTCCTTTGTCGATCAGCGAATTGATAAATTCAGGCGACATAGCCATTTTAAGGTTCGACTTGCACACACTGATAGCGACTCCGGTAACCAAACCTGCCTTTGTACAATTTTCAATGGCCTGACTCGCCGATTGAAATACATTTTTCCCACCCCGGCGAACATCGGCCACTTCTTCATCGCCTTCGAAACTAATGAGCGGAGTAACGTTGGCACACTTCCGGAGCGTTTCTGCCACTTCCGGAGTAAGCAGTGTTCCGTTGGTGAACAACTGAAAATAGCAATCCGAATGTTTTTGAAAAATTTCAGGAAGTGGTTTATACATCAGTGGCTCACCACCCAGAATTCCGAAGAAATAGGAGCCGGCTTTTTTAGTGTCATCAATGATCCGGTCAATTTGCTCCGGCTTTAAGCGGCTGTTCTTTTCCTTTCCAACCACCCAGCATCCCTGACAATTCAGATTACAGTCGTCAGTCACCGAAATGAAATTAAATGCCGGAAAAAATTCACCTTTTTTCTGCCGTTTCTGAAAACGGGCAAACGACATGGATCCTTTAATGCCCATATTTACGACAAACTTGTACAGACATTTTTTGTCGGTCTGAAACAGTATATTTTTTAGAAGTCCCATAGAATTTTCACGGTAGGGTCAGGACATGTCCTGACCGTTCTATTAAAAAAATTATTCAATCACAAATTGTCAGGACATGTCCTGGGCAAATTAGCCAAACTTCAGGGTCAGGACATGTCCTGACCTTACTGTATATCATCAATATCAATCAAGCAATCCTTTGGATGTATTTTTCAACTCTTCCAACGCTTTATTCCGCTCTTGCTCAGCCTGCTCAATCAATCCAGCCCTGAAAATATTCCTTCTCAGCGCCGAACGCTGATTCAGCGTCGAAATCAGATTATCCGTTCCCATCATTTTCACCTGAGGTTCCGTGCCCGGTTCCGCACCAGCCAAAACACCCGTTTCTTTTAATCGCGGGAAAATGATGGCTGAGCTTGGGCAATTTCGTCCGCAAGCCGGACAATTATTTTTACAAGCCAGCGGATTCACGACTTTCAGATGTTTCTCAGCGAATGAATAAACACCAAACAGACAAAATTTAAAGCATTTTCCACAATCGATACAAAGCGGCTGATCGATCACCGGATACCAGGCCGGAACTTCCAAGCCACTTTCAACCGTTGATTTGGTCGGCTCACCTTCAGCAAACGAAAAATCAATCTTTAGTTTCGATTCAATTTCAGAAACCGAAAGCTCTCTGAAATTGATCACTTCCAATACTGAAAGTTGCAGATCATTTTGTGCAAGCATATTTTTTATTGCCCGCGGATAACAGGCAATCATCACCTTTCGGGTATACTTCTGATCAATTGCCCGGACAAAATCCTTCCGGTTCAGCACAATCCCGCAGAAATCATCCAGCTGAAAAAGGTCAGCATCCAGCGATTCCAACATTGTTCTGATTTGTTCTGATTTGTCCGAAGAAATGACCTCAGCACCACATTGACAAAAAAGGATACACGATTTTTCCATAGTTGAAATTTCCGTTTTCGGAATTTAGTTTAAAATAACCAAAAATAGTTTCGACATAAAAGCAGATCACCACCAAAATCAACTCTGTTAACAAACATTAGATAAATTGAACCATAAGCTTCTATGTTGGCGGATGAAGCCTTTTTTGAAACCAAACGCGAACTGAACGCATTTTTTCAAGCTGGCTGGCTGGCACGTGGCGGCGACAAGTAGAGCGTTCTTCACTGTTTTCGGGTGCTCCCCACCTGATTTCAATACCATCGTTCGGATTATAAGCCATTTCAAACGCATCCTTTCTTTTCAGAATTTCATCCAACGTCAGGCGCTGTTCGGTTCCGTCAGTACGTGTGTAGCTAATTGAAAGCTCAGTTAATTTTTTGGACAAAAGAACTTCCAGATTCTTTTTAACGTGCTCCGGAGATTGAAACATGGACAATTTGAAGTCATCGGGTGAACGCACAATCTTTTCAGGAAAATCGAGTACGGCATCCATCGCGATCAGAAGGCGCAAATCACGGTTCGGGGTTGAAAAATCTTCCCATTGACCTCCCGCCTGAAACACTCCGGCAGACCGGCCCGGCATGGGAATCACCGCACCCGGATGGGATTTCATATATGCCTCTCCATTGGCAACCGAGGTAAGCCTCACAACAAGCTGCTCATTAAGCGCCTGAATCAAATCAAGCAGAGCCATTTCCGGATCGAGCGGTTTAGGGTTGATGATCCGATCCATGATGTGATAAAAATCAGTACTACCCATTTCCTTTTGCTGAAGCGAAAACGGGAGAAGTCCAGGGTTTGCATTGATCTCATCCGTTTTCAACAGACGAGACTTACCATCTTTCTGCACGATTGGTCGAAACGCTTTGAAACCAGGATCTCCGATCACTTCGGATGTGGTAAAGAGAAAATTACCCTTCCAGAACCGTTTGATCCCGACCGTACCGTCGGGCTGGGCATCGACCGAAAGAAGCACCCCCGGACTGTCACTCGTTTGAGGAATCCGACGAACAAGTATCAGTGTATGGCCATAAGGATCGGCGAATACAACACCGGGACGTAAGGCTTCCCGGGTGAGCGGAACCGGATAATAATCGGAATTTTCATTATTTAGTGAAGTACGGGCTGTTCCTGAATGAACACCATTCATCACCATCCGCAGGAAAGTATTGAATTTCTGAACCGGATTAGCTTTCGAAATTTGTATTTCATTCGTAATCCATCGTCCGGTTTGGGGAGCATGCCCAAGATATCCCCGGTCGCACTCGTGGTAACCCAACGGAAGTCCAAGTTTCCATGCAAAATAAGCCCGAAGGTAAAATGGATTATCGGCACAGTCAGGCTGCATGAGTATTTTGTTTTTTCCGGCTTGATCATCTTCTCCCAGCGAGAGATAATCGTACAGGAAATTCTGATCCCGGTTCTGAGTAACTTCGTGCAAAGCTGTCCACGAAGAACGCTCATCGGCATCCTGAAACAGGGCATTGATCCAGGACGAATAGAGGGCTTCCGTCTGGCTGTCCCATCCCCGCTCAGTATTCCAAACAGCTTGTGAGGTCGGCTGTGACGGTTTGTCGGTCACCGGAAATTCAAGAGAAAAAACGGTAGTATTCCCGCTTAATAAAGTAACGTGATAGTTGCCCTCCGATTCTGCTTTAAATTCATCGATTCGCCAGAAAGGCAATCCCTCTCCGCTCCTGCTTTCCCCGGATTCGATCGAACCAGTAGGTCCAGAGACCACAACTTTTGATTTCCGGAGACTTTCACCTCCCGTTACCAGCACACGAAACTCCTGTCCCGGTCGGGGATTCTTCGGTGAAACCAACAACGCATTAACAACTTGTGAGTTATCCGAATTGTCATATTCGCTGAGTGAATCACCCACCATATCAGTACCTGACACCTGTTTCTGTCTGGCAGAATGATTTTCACAGGACACTATCCCGAAAAAGAAGACCACTATGAAGAACGTTTTCTGTAACAAACGACCGGTACTTCTTAATCTATTATTTTTTGTTTCCATTTGGGCTTCAAAGATAAACGAAAAACGGAATCAATGGAATTTACAACTCTATTGATTCCAATGGTTTCTTGTCATTAATCAGCTCATCCAGCAGCTCAAAATAATTCAGTAAATAAGTCCTGAAATTTTCAATTCTAATCAGTTGAAAACAGATTTCCGCCCATGCTTTTTCCTGAATTATTTATCTTTGTTAATAAAAATCGCTAACCCAGAAATCATGGATCAAACTAGCGCATTAACCCAATTGCCGAACATCGGGAAAGTGGTTGCTGAAAAACTTATTCAGGCAGGCATAACCACTCCGGAAGAACTGATAGCAGCTGGAAGTGAACAGGCTTTTATTCGAATCCAAACAATCGACGAAACAGCGTGTTTTTGTATGTTGCAAGGACTGGAAGGTGCAGTTCAGGGCATTAGGTGGCACAATCTTCCCAAAGGACGAAAGGCTGAACTAAAAGAATTCTTTCATTTGTGTAGGATTTAAGTAATGAGAACTAAATAATGTCGTATTCTGAGCTCAGCAATCGAATACCCTGCCTTGCTTGGCAGTAATTGTTTCTACCACAGATTACTCTGATAAAAACAGATTAAAAGCTCACTTTGATTGTTTATTATTTTTTGAATATCGCACACACAAAATTCATTGCATTTAAAATCATTTATTTTTGAATGTCATAACGACAATTAGCATACAACTTTTAAAAATGCAACTATGGGACCTCGGTTAAATGTAGTCACTCTGGGAGTCGCTGATCTTCCCAAATCGCGTCAATTCTATCAGGAAGCCTTCGGCTGGAAACCGGTTCAGGGAAGCAGTGATCAAATTGTATTTTTCTCGCATGGAGGAATTATTTTCAGCCTGTATCCAATGGATCTGTTGGCAGAAGATGCTGGTCTTCCGGCAGAAAGATCAGGTTTTTCAGGCATTTCACTGGGAATTACATTAAATAGCGTAGACGAAGTGAACGAAACATTCCGCAAGGCAATTGGCTGCGGAGCACAATCGCTGGTCGAACCACGCGAAACATTCTGGGGTGGTTACGATTGCTATTTTGCCGATCCGGATGGTCATCACTGGGAAATTGCCTGGGCTCCATTTTGGCAATATGACGAAAAGGGAAGTCTGATTATGAATGACGAAAAGGAATTAAATGGATAATAAAAAGACAGGACATCTCCTGAAACCCTATTTAAATTCCGCGTAGAACCGAACCGTTTCCGCGTAGAGACGCACGGCTGTGCGTCTCTAAAAAAAAATCGAATTAAAATGAAACAACCATTCGACTCTACGTAATTTGGATTAAACGAAGTAACTACCGTGCGTCTTTACAATCAGCCCCCTGTATCTATTCAACGATTCTATAATTTCAGAAAAAGACAAACAGCTGGCAATTAATGACCTATAGCTACTGACTGATGCAACTTCGGCCTGCATACAAACCCCTGAGGCACTAACTGCGTTTTTCCTTTGCCTGAAAGTTTTAATGTATTCTTTGTGTTAATACAGCATACCTTTCTACAACAAAACGAATCAAAACACTTTCAATCAGAAAATTAAATTACCTTTGCGCCCTGAATTTAGGGGTCGGATTTCCTTTTTGCCTGGTTTATGGCAGGAGCATTTACCCGTCTCCTTCCATTAACAAGGGTCAGCGTTTTGCTGATTCACAATTTAAAAGGACATTATGACATTTGAAGAAACCGGTCTAAAACCGGAAATCTTAAAGGCGATAGCTGAAATGGGATTTGAAAATCCTACGCCTATTCAGGAAGCAACAATCGCTCACCTGATTTCATCAACTCAGGATTTAGTGGCTTTAGCCCAAACCGGAACAGGCAAGACTGCCGCATTCGGACTTCCAGTAATCCACAATACCTCAATGCAAATCAAAGAGGTACAGTCCCTAATCCTTTGTCCAACGCGTGAGTTGTGTTTACAGCTATCCCGTGATATGGATCAATTTTCAAAGTACATTCCGGGTTTTAAAACCATTCCGGTTTACGGTGGTGCCGACATCTCCAAACAAATCAGAGAGTTAAAAGCCGGCGGCCAGGTTGTCGTAGGTACTCCCGGACGTGTTCATGATCTGATCCGCCGTAAAATACTCAACGTTTCGGCCATTCGCTGGTTGATCCTTGATGAAGCCGACGAAATGCTGACCATGGGATTCAAAGAAGAAATGGATGCTATTCTGTCTACAACACCGGCAGAAAAACAAACCTTGCTGTTTTCGGCTACTATGCCGTCTGAAATGGCCTCTCTGAAATCAAAATATCTTCATGATGCAATGGAACTTTCCGTAGGAAAACGAAATGCAGGAGCAGATACAGTAGAGCACCAATACTATGTGGTTCAGGCCAGAGACAAATATGCGACTCTGAAACGAATTGCCGATAATTACCCCGACTGTTATGCCATTGTATTTTGCCGCACCCGCATGGAAACCCGTGATGTTGCTGAAAAATTAATGGCTGACGGATACAATGCCGATGCATTGCATGGTGATCTTTCGCAGGTTCAGCGTGACCAGGTGATGGGCCGTTTCCGTGGAAAACAACTACAAATGCTGGTAGCAACCGATGTAGCTGCACGTGGACTGGATGTGACAGAATTGACTCACGTCATCAATTATTCAATGCCTGATGATCCGGAAATTTATATTCACCGTAGCGGACGTACAGGAAGAGCTGGAAAAAACGGAATTTCCGTTTCTATTGTCCACTTGAAGGAAACCGGACGTTTAAAACAAATTGAACGTCTTTCACGCAAAAAATTTGAGCGTAAAATGGTTCCCGGTGGAGAAGAAATTTGCGAAAAACAACTCTTTCACCTGATTGACCGTGTAATGAGCGTTGAGATCAACGATGGTCACATCGATAAATACGTTCCTCAGATTCTCGAAAAATTTGAAGATATGTCGAAAGGCGATATCGTGAAACACTTTGTATCACTCGAATTCAACCAGTTGCTCGATTATTATAAAAATGCACGCGATTTGAATGTAAGAGCTGATGAACCACGCGATTCATTCTCTCGTGGTGACCGTAACGGCGATCGCAACAGTAGCGGGATGAAATTCACCAGACTGTTTATTAACGCCGGAAAAAAACAAAACCTGAATGCTTCGGGTCTGATTGGTTTAATTAATGAATATTCGAACCGTCGAAGCATCGAAATTGGCAAGATTGACATTCAGCGTAAATTCTCCTTTTTCGAGGTTGACAGCAATTTCGAAAAAGATCTCGTCAATGCGATGAACAATGCAGTGGTTGAAGGCCATGTGATTAACATTGGCAAAGTCGAATCAACTGCAGGACAGGAATCCAACGAAGGTGGATCATACCGCAGAGAAAGTAATGGCGGAGGCTACAATGGCGGACGTGGCGGACGCAGCAGAGAAGGCGGATTCAATGACCGCAACGATCGTCCAAGAAGAAGAAGAAACTAATCCACTAAAACAGCGGGTTATAAATTATAAAATCCGGCTTTCAGGTTTATTCAACTTGAAATCCGGATTTTTTTTGTGCTTACTTATGGACAATGTTCACTTCCAATTTCCAGAACATAATCGAAACAAGAACTAAATGATCACTCACCTTGCCGCCTGTCAGCTTGTTCTATTTCACTCTTTCCTTCCACAATGTTGTTGCTGTGGCACAAACCTTATTGTTTTGTTGAGTTTTTATGGCATGGGCAAAAGAATTGTTTCGAAGATCCGGTTCCGTATTGGATATAATTGTGTCACCATACTGAGCTTCTGAAACAAAACGTCCATCGATGGAATGTAAATAATAATTATCCATAATCTCTGAAGGAATCGACTCTATCATCCATTGCAAATAACGCAGATTGTTTACATGCTCATTGGTGTCGACATCAAACCGGTTGACATTAAACTCCTTGATATATGTTGCGGAGTCGATTGCTGCTATCTTTCTTGAAATATCGTAATTTATACTTTCTTCCTTACAGAAAGACCATTTCTCTTTGATGGCATCCGTAATCTGAACAGGTCTTCTCCTTTTGATGTCAAAGAAAACCCACAATCCTTTAGCTCTTCCGATAATGGTTCCTTGTTCATCATAAATCAAATTTTCCCGGATCCCTTTAACTAAAGAATAACTTGACAGCCATGTTCTGATGATAATTTTCTCTTTATATCTCGGATAGCGATCCATAGTCATAACTCCGGAAAGTAATACCCATCCGATATTCTGATCTTCAAGATCATACAAACTATGATTAATTGAATAGCAATGATCTGCAGCTGTTTCTTCCAGTAAAGTTAAGATTGTAGCCGATGAAGCTTCACCGAATTTATTCATCTCAAAATATCTTAACTCAAATTGTTTTTCAAAATAATTTTCCAATTCCTGTCTTTTTAAATCATTGTTAAAATACTGACTAATCCTAAATCATTAAACCAGCTCATTTGCTTAAACGTTAAATGAACGTATCAGGCAAAAGGCATAAACGTGTTCGATAGGATTAACAGTCCGATCGTAAGAATTGTTCTTTTCATTGAATGTTATTGCTAAATTCCACACCGGTAAAGATTGCGATTTTCTGTTGATTTTCTGCGGAATAGGTGGGCCTGAATTAAGCATATTTATTTGTATTTATTTGGCTCGCGGTTTCCATCGCACCAAATAAAAAGTAGAACTGATCGGTTTTGGAAACCAGCTGATTCCGGACAGACCATACTGCCGTTGACAGGCCAGTGAAAACACCCGTTCCAACCTAACTTGCAATACTTTGGCCGGGAAGTGATCCGTTAAAACAGGAAACTGATCGGAGAAGCAAACCATGAAAGTTAAAAATCAAAACTGAACGGGATACCTAGCAATCAAGAACTGATGGAAACCTGAATATGTAGATTGTCTCGCTCTGCCACTCATTGACAACGAAACGAATAGAACTTATGATTGTATGAATTCGCCTAGCTCTTGTTGCTCTAAAAGAGATTGTTCTGCCTTTTTAAGTTTTTCATTTTTCAGATACCGACCATAAAAAACAGCAAGAATCAAGGCAAGAAAACCCTCCGACAAAACGACCGTCTGTACACCAGCATAATGCGAAACAGCGCCAACAATCAGACTGCCAATGGGCATCATCGTTGTTATTACCATCAGATAAATACTGATAACCCGTCCACGAAATTGGTTTGGAACATTGATTTGTACAATGGTATTACTGATGGTCCTTATGGACATCATGCCAAAAGCGCCAATCGCTATAAACAGCAGCGCAAGAGGTAAAATCACTATTTGCGAAAAGAGTATGAGGCCAATCCCAAACACCAGCGTATTCAGGGCTAATACTTTACTTAAATTCGTTCTCTGTGGTAATGAGGCCAAAAACAAAGCCCCAATGAAAGCTCCAAATCCGATTACTCCGTCAATAATTCCCAGAGTTGAAGCAGAGCCGTTAAAAACATCTTGTGCAAATACGGGGGTTAATGTGACAAAAGGTAAAACCAATAAACTCAAAACACCAACAAAGATGATGACTGAACTGACCACAGGTGTATTTTTTATATAGGCAAAGGCTTCTGAAAACTCTTTAATCAAGTTCTTATCGGCCTGAGGTTTGGGTTCTTGTTTTGGTAATTTAATCAGGAGTAACGAAATAATTACGGCGATAAAACTGACGGCATTCAGACCAAAACAAATGGCATCGCCGAACCTTTCCAGAATAAAACCAGCGATAGCCGGGCCGATCAGTTTTGACAGGTTAACCATTGATGAATTTAATGCCAGGGCATTGGGCAAATCAGCGTTATCATCGACTAATTCTCTGACCAGCGATTGGCGTGCAGGTACGTCAAATCCATTAATAATACCCAGCACTGCGCTTAAAGCAATGATTTCCCAGACAACATACTGCTTAAAAAACACCACTGCCAGGGTTAATAAAACAGCTTGCAGCAGGGATATAATCTGTGTGGCTAATAAAACTTTATAACGGCTGTATCTGTCAGCAACAATGCCTCCATATAACGAAAACAATGCCGTGGGAAAGAGCGTTGCAAAAACCGATACGCCCAACATAAACTCTGATTGTGTCAACGAATAAACAACCCAACTAACAGCAGTCTTCTGCATCCAGGTACCCCATAGCGAAACCGATTGTCCCAGAAAAAACAGTCTGTAGTTTCGATTTTTAAGAGAATTGAATGTACTAAAATTCATTAAACCTATTCTTTGTGTTTGCTTTGAAAACTTTGGCTAAGATAAATGCTGAAAATGGCTATACCCACAAAGAAATCAATTAAAAGAAAAGAATGTGTATGATTTAACAGGAGTGGACGCGAAAAGCAAATACCCAATCGACACTACGAGTACAAGAAGAGAGAACAGGCTTTGGGTTTGCAAGCCTTTAGTATCCCAACATAACTATAGCAGTATAACAGTCATGCCAACCAATGAGGATGAACGGCTGATCCCAAACCAACCTTTGATCTTTCAGGATTCATTACCAGCCATCCTTTTTTTGAAAGCTATTTTCGTCTGCAGAAGGAAGTATAAAACGACCTGACAAACACAAAATATCCTGCCAACAAAGCACTACCTGTCTGCTTTGGCGGAAAACCCGGCTTGCCACTAGCGGTTCGTGCTACTTCTTTAAATTCATTAATCTGCTTTCAGCGGCGATCCAACAACTATCATGTCATGGTCTGCAAAAACTTTTGCAATTTCTTCTTTTGTTGGTGGAGAAGTCCATTTGTCTGTAACTTTAAAAAATGCTTCCATCTTTCCTGCCGGCAAATAAGAAACTATCATCTTTCCTTTTTCTGTCAACTGCAGGAAAGCATGTTGCACATTTCGGGGAAGGAAAATTGTGTCGCCTGATTTCATTTGATATTTATTGTCACCCACCTGAAATAAATACTCTCCTTCAATGACATAAAACCACTCATCCTGGAAAGGGTGAATATGCAGGGGAGGTCCTCCATTTGGTGTAAGTCCGGTTTGCTCAAACACTGCTAAATCATTATCGGTGTCAGTTCCGGAAATTTTGATGTCTAAGTTATTCAGAGTGACGCCCTTCATTTTATAGTGTTCTCCAAATCTGGCTTCACCTGCGTTTACTTTAAATCCCTTTTCTGTTCTCATAAGAATGTTAGTTTTGATCTTAGCAAAAATACTCAATGGAAAGATTACAAGTGCGGATAATATAAATGTTCCTCGTTTCATTCAATTGCTCTTGAGTTATTTTATTTGAGTAGGTTCAATAGAATTTATACTGCCCGTGCCAGATATTATTCCAAATACAACACCAAAATTATCGAATAAATTACTGAATGCCCAATTTTATTTTTACAAACGGAAGGATATCCAAACTTTCTTTCGAGTGGTAAAGTATTACCTGTGCATCCATGTTGAACACATAAATTAAACCTTTTTCTGCTCCAACTTCTTTTATTGTTTTGTCAGCTTTATCAAGCATTGGTTTAAAAATCTCTTCCTGTTTGGTCTGCATTTGCTGTTGCGCATTTTGCTGATAAGACTGAATACGATCATTCATAAGTTTCAGATCGTCCTGTTTAATTTTAAGTACCATTTCTGACAACGAATCTCTTTTAGCCATAAACTCTACATATTTAGCCTGGGCTTCCTTCTGCATCATTCCCAGGGCATCTTCCAATTCTTTCTGAAAAGCAATGAACTTTTTTTCACCAACCGCTCTTTCGGGCATGATCTGGTAAAGGGCCTATAGATCAATATGACCGAACTTTGGAGTCTGAGCTTTGGCAAAACTCACTAAAAACAACAGTATTCCTACAGCATAAATTTTAAAATTTCGTTTCATACTTTTCATTTTTAAGTGTTTATTGTGTTGAATTTATAATCTTCATTTTCTAACCAGCTTTAGCTGAAGCTGATCGAAAGCAACTCAGAATCACGCGCAGGGCTGGAGTTTCCCGATGAACTTTCTGCGAAGTACTGCTTTTGTCATCCCGATGAATATCGGGATCTGTTTCCGGTCAACGAAGCACCACCTGTCCGCGTTGGCGGAAAACCCGGCTTGCGGGTATTTTGCTGTTATAGGGCGCCTTTCTTTCTGTCGTTGCGCTGCCGGTCATTTAGCTATTCGATTACAGAAATCGTCAACTCTTGTGAACCATTTTTCCAAATACTATTTCCAAGGTCAATTAATTTTTGCCTGTCACTTTCGATTACCCTTGCGAAAATATTGCAAGCATCTAGTCCTTTGCCGTCACCATAATATATTCCAAAACAGTTTGCAGTCTTTGCTCTGGTTGGTTTTGCCGGACCAAATACAACTTCGCCTGGCTCTATGAATACAGATGCGTTCTCTTGAATGATGTCAAGTTTAGGAACATTGTCTATCCAGATTTCATGTCCTGAAACCCTTGCGTGGTGAAAAGTCCTTGTAAATGGCAATATGTCAATAAACGCTTTTGACGTTACTGGGGCAGTGTCAAGGTAAAATTCAAATTTTAGTTCTTGGCTGTCCGATGTTATTATTTTAAATCCAATCATTGTATTCTGCTGTTGTCAATTTGTGCCATGCTTAAAATTCCTGACTAACTTTTTTAAATCGTCATCTTGACAGGTATTTACAAATCTATCAAATTACTCTAAAACTTCATTTAAATCTTTCTAAACGTTAGCATGAGAAGTCAATGCTTCGGAATAGAGTGAATGCTCTACAAGGTTGGAAGCTACACGCAGGGGCGGAATGCGGGCGATTTCCCGTCAAGCCGAAAAGATGCCTGAGCGGAAAGATGCACATCGCAAACCATTGCCACCGAATTTGCGGGTATTTTGCTGTTGTAGGGTGGTTTCTTTTTCATCAAAAGGCTTCTCAACTTTTCAGTAAAACTGGTTCTAAAAGTTACTTCTAAATCCTGTTTCAAAAAACATCCTCTTTGTCAAGCCCTGATTGCTTTTCTAAAATAAGTTTTTCTGTCGCCTTTCATATTACCCATCACTATCAAACCCGCAAAACTATTTCAGGTAACAAGAACCAATAATTAGTTAAAACTTGAATGCCTTTCAATCTGCGACTAACTACCCATACACCACCGTAACCGCTATAAAATTTACATATTATTAGGTGTTGTTATTATTCTTTAATTCTATTCCTAAGCCACATGAAAACCCAAAAGTCTGTTCGATATTTCTGATTAAAGTCTGGTTTTCAGGGGTAAAGTATTTTTTTGTCGTTATCTTTTCATAATTTGAATAATCTAAAACATGAGTATCATACAGCCTAATTTGCACTTGGTTGTTTGGTCCTATTACATATCCAATATTTGAAAAATTCAATTCGAAATTTCCATTTTTAGCGAATAAATAAACATCGTTAAATCCTTCAAAACATAAGTACTCGCCTAACCAGCGGTAATAAATTTCATCTGGAATCTCAGTTTCTTCTTTATATATTTTGTTAATCATTTCCTGAAATAAATAAATCCTTGAAACCAAAAGAATTCTTTTCAATGGGAAATAAAATTTTTTGTTAGATAAAGATGTAATAAGAAATATCTCTTTGAAGTTAACTTTTACCAGTATATTAATTATCTCTTTCGTAAAAAAGACATTAAAGAAATCATCAACAGACACAGACGAAAGACTATTGATTCTATCATAGACAATCAAATTGTAGTATGATAACTCATTGTTATATCCAGATGAAAGTTTGTTTTTATTCTCGATACAAGCTGTGAACCTAATTGAAAATTCGCGGATGCTGGGAACTGATTGTATAACAGCTTTTGTTTTTTTCTTGTCTCCATTTTCTCTAATTATTTCTATATCATCAACAATTAATGCTTCATAGTCATCTTTGTGACGATACTTTTCAAGGTCGAGCAATTCACCAGTATAATTTGGAATATTTGAGAGTCTTGCAGCACTTTCGTTTTTATATATTTCTGTTATTTCTACTCCAAAACGATGCTTAGCATTAGTAATCCAAAAATCAGGTTTGTCTTTATGTATAATTTTAAGATTTTGTTTGTCCTTGTATACAAGATTGAAAATGTATTGTTCTGTATCTTGCTTTTTGCTCATTTCTCTTTTTTTAAATACTACGATTGTATAAAATTACTATGTTTATTTTGTATTATCTGATGAAAAAATGTGTTTTTATATCTCACCTTTGGATATAAATATACACGTCCATTTCAAATCCGAAAATCTCTCAAGCGAGTAGAACAGTCAAATAAAAAAATATTTCAAGAACAGATACAGTTTCAATTAGCAATTAAACTGCCCTACAACTCCTAAATACCATCAAATATAAATTACTTTTCTGAGCTTTCGATTAGAGTCATCAGTTTTGTTTTATTCATTTGGGTTCGCATTTCCGGGAAGAACCGGATCGGTTTTGCCCTGATGATAAGCTGATTGCTTGGGGCATCCTCCTTCCTGAATTTCCTGCTCAGAAATGGATATGCCAGTTCAAGGACATTCAATTTTAGTTCTCTCAGGTTTAATATAGACTAAAGGGAATCCTTCAGAACGCAGAGGGGAAGTTTCAAAAGACAAAGCAGATCTTTCAGAAGGTAGAGGGGAAGTTTCAGAGAGCAAAGCAGATCCTTCAGAAGCCAAAGGGGATTCTTTAGAAGCCAGAGGGGATCTTTCAGAAGGCAAAGCAGATTCTTCAGAAGCTAGAGGGGATTCTTCAGAGAGCAAAGCAGATTCTTCAGAAGGCAGAGGGGATAAGTGGCAAAGGCCCAACCTTCCGCTGCTCCCCGTTTTAGTCATCGCACAAAGAGGCGCAAAAACATACACCAGACCATTTCCGGCGATTGGCAAGCTGACTATTCAAAATGGCTTTATTTCGATTGCAACGAAAATAAAATGGTTTGGAACTTTACGGCTCGTAAACTCAGGGAATGGCTTCAAGATGTATCAACGGGTTAAACGACAGCCTGGGTTGTTACAACTTCAACCTCTTGATAAACTCGTTGATGTCAAAATTCAGGTTGATTTTTGGAAGCTTAAACAGGGTTCCGGACTGGCTTTTCGACACGGAGTAAATCTCGTCGATGATTGTTTTGTATTTCTCAGCCACATATATTCGTTTCAGCTTTAAGGTTGGCGATAATTCTCCGGTTTGCGGGGTCCATTCGTCACTTACCAGGCGGAAACGTTTGATTTCTTCGTGTTCGCCCATTGTTTTGTTAATGGCTGTTATTTCTTTCTGAAGCTGGGCCAGCACTTCCGCTTTCAGAATCAATTCTTCATTGTTCTGAAAGTGTATTTTTCGCTGGCTGCACCAGTCGTGCAAATGCATGAAATTGGGAGAAATAAGCGCACTTGCAAATTTTTCGCCTGCACCAATCACCATCGCCTGTTCAATAAAAAACGAAGCTTTAATCTTATTTTCGATCATCTGAGGCGCAATGTATTTCCCTGCCGAAAGCTTAAACATTTCTTTTTTACGGTCGGTGATTTTCAGGAATTTGCCGTCTTCCAGAATACCGATATCGCCTGTATGGAACCAGCCATCTTCATCAATCACTTCCGCTGTTAATTCCGGTGCTTTGTAATAACCCTTCATTACACTGGGCCCTTTACATAGGATCTCACCATCATCAGCAAACTTCAGTTCAACATTACTCAGCACCTCTCCCACTGTCCCAATTTTCATCACTCCGGAAGTCGGGTTATTGACTGCAATCACAGGAGATGTTTCAGTCAGTCCATATCCTTCAAGGTTCATCATTCCGGCCATTCCCAACAATCGTGCAATCCGTGGCTGAAGAGCAGCTCCGCCCGAAACAATGTAAACAATGTTGTTTCCCAAAGCTTCTCTCCACTTGGAATAAATCAGTTTATCAGCCAGTTTGATTCTGACTTTCAGGAAATAGTTGTATTTTTTGTTGTATTCAAAATGCCGGGTCAGGCTGAGTGCCCAGAAATAAACTACCTTTTTCAGACCGCCCAGCTCATTTCCTTTGGAGACAAATCCATCGTAAACCCGCTCGAGCAAACGCGGCACGGTATTAAACATGTGTGGCTTTATTTCCTTAATGGCTGAAACAATCTGCCCCAGATTTCCGACGTAATAAATTCCCATTCCTTTGTACTGAAAATGGTAATTGACACTGCGCTCGTAAACGTGGCAAAGCGGCAGGAAACTAATCACCCGGTGATCTTTTCCCAGCTTATGCATGGTCGAATGTGCCACAAAATTGGATACGAGGTTGGTATGGGTAAGCATCACTCCTTTGGGAACACCTGTTGTTCCTGAAGTGTAAATAATCGTAGCCAGATCTTCCGGATCAACAGCATTTTTAATCTGCTCCAGTTGTCCGGCTAATTCTTGCTGATGACTTTTCCCCAGCTGAATGATTTCCTCAAAGTCTCGGACTCCTAAAATCACTTCGAACGAGAAAATAAGAGGTATTTCGGGCAAACGCGAAGCAATCGGTTTTAATTTTTCATACAGTTTCCGGTCACCAACAATCAGTGCTTTAATTTCGGCATGTTCAAGAATATAGCTGTACTCTTCGTCGCTGATGGTCGGGTAAATCGGAACATGAATAATCCCGGTCATGGACATACCCATATCTGCAAAATTCCATTCCGGACGATTGGTGGTTACTGTGGCTACTTTATCTCCCCTTTTCAGGCCTAAAACCATTAGCCCCATTGCAAACTGATGCGATTTTTCAAAGTATTCGGCCGTGCTGTAAACGTACCAGTCGTTGCCGCTTTTACCACCCAAAGCATCTACTCTTGGAAATTTATGAAGAGACCGCTCCAGAATATCAAAAGTTCGTTTCACCCCGGTTGTCATAGCTAGAATCGTTAAGTCGTTAAAGAAGACTAAAGATAGAACTATTTTTGGCTTTCAAAATCGATACAGCTTTCCGTTCGTTTTGATCATACATGTCAGTCAGCTGAAGCTGACGGCAAAGGATATCCTTGCATTGAATCCAATCTTTTAACTGTGGAAAACGTTCAGGATAAACAAATCCAAATGCTGATTAATACATTATCCTTTGCCGTCACATTTATGTGACGGACATAAAGTCCAATATCATCCCGGGCTTTAGCCCATCTAAAATATCCTTACTTTTTAAACGTTGAGTATCCTATTCCTGCTCGGTATGGATATTTTTTTGTTTGAAATTGGATAAAATCATAAGACCCGCAATTATGCCAACCATTACAAATACCGACCAGTGAACAGAATCGACCGAACCACGACCATAGGAATGTAATCCGCTGAGGTAATAATTAACTCCGAAATAAGTCATCAGCACCGAAGAGAAACCAAGCACCGAGGCAATTGTATAATTGTAGATTCCTTTCAGCGAAGGGATCATACGCATGTGAGCGATAAATGAATAAATAACTACCGTAATCAGAGCCCAGGTTTCTTTTGAATCCCAGCCCCAGTAACGCCCCCAGCTTTCGTTGGCCCAGACTCCCCCAAGGAAAGTTCCGATGGTAAGCATGTACAAACCAACCGTCACCGACATTTCGCTGATCGTCGTAAGTTGAAGAATTAATCCTTTGACATTTTTACTGTTCGCAGAATTACTGATGCTATACAGAACGAGAACCAATAAACCAATAAATGCACTCATTCCCAAAAAGCCATAACTGGCCGTAATAATTGCCACATGAATCATCAGCCAGTACGAATTCAAAACCGGCACCAGATGTGTAATTTCAGGGCTCATCCAGTTCAGGTGGGCAACAAACAGGATAATTCCTGAAAGCATAGCCGCCGTGGCAATAACCATCGGGTATTTCCGTCCGAAAATGATACCGGCAAGCATGGAAGCCCAGGCCACATATACCATCGATTCATAACCATTCGACCACGGAGCATGTCCCGAAATGTACCAGCGCAAAGCCAAACCAACAGTGTGCAGCAAAAATCCAAGTCCAATTACTGAAGTAAAGGCGAGGCGAACTTTGGAGCTCATTGTTTTTTGCCTGAAAATATTGACAAAGGAAACAATCAGCAAAACAAATCCAACCAGCAAATAAAGCGGGAATACCCGTTTGAACGGATTCAGTGTATTGTAGAATATTTCGACCTTCTTCCGGGTATCCGTTGGAAGATAACTGGATCCGAATTTAGACTGGTACGAAGCGATGCTGGCCAGAATCTGCCGGCTACTGATATCACCCTTTCCGGTTAATGATTCTTTCAGGAATTCAAAACCACGGTTCACGAACAACGAATCGGCCGAAGCCAGACCAACCGGATTACTTCCGGGTGAATACCATTTAATGTCTTTGGTTGGTCCGGGAAACAGGCCAAACATATCGCCGTTAATCACCATGAAGCAGATATTTACCCGTTCGTCAAGGTTAATCAGTTCCTTTTCGTACACATTCCGGAATGCAGGTCCTTTACTGAATGCCACCTTAACCGGCTCCATCAGTTTATAGTTTCCAGCATCGTCGAAGAACGAAGTCAGTGGTATGCGGCTTCCACTTACCCCAAGCAATTCCATGATTTGCGGATTCGAAACCTTAACCAGCGAAACATTTCTCCAAAGTTCCGGATACAAATACAAACCGAGCATGACTTCTTCGGGCGAACGACCTTCAAACGCTGACTGGCGGCTAACTTTACGAAGTATTTCGGAAGCCAGTGTCGAAAACGGCTCAATCCGTCCGTCAGGCCCCTGAATCCACAACTGGGAAAAATCGTCAATTACAGCCTGGTCGATCTGAGGGATTGAAAGTACTTCCGGATTACTGGCTGAAGCTGATACAACATGCATGGTCAGCAGAAAGAAAGCCACCAGAGCTGCACCTTTTGAATATTCCTTTAAGCGGAGAATCAGGGTGTGAAAACGTGAGTTTTTACTGAACAAAGCCCAGATAAATCCAATGGCAAGAAGCAGATATCCGAGGTAGGTAACATCTGTTCCAAGCTCGTCAGCATTCACCGAAAGTACGGTGCCTTTTTCATCCTGATCGTACGACGACTGAAAGAATTTGTAGCCGCGGTAATTAAGTGTATTATTCATAAATATCCTAACCTTACGTGAAACATTACGTTCTCCGTCATTTAAAATCAACTCGCTGGCAAACGACGCCGGACTCATCGACCCCGGATATTTCTCCATCTGGAACTCAACTAATTGCAGGGAGAAAGGCAAATAAAGTGTTTCCGATCCGTAGGTAAATACAAGTGAATTATTGCCCACGTTTGCAGTAAAAGGTTCGCCTTTCTGACCGTGACGGCCCATTACGTTCACAATCTGTGTGTTTTCCCCATCTTTGATTTCCAGAACCACTGCATCTTCTGTGGCATTGCCGCTTGCATCCTTTGACACACTCATCAGGGCATGATTGTAAAAGTTTTTCACCAAAAGCAGGTATCCATCAAAGGCATAAAGCTGCATCGTCTTAACGGGCACTGTATCGTGAGCAGTTACAAATTCAGTCTCGCCTCCGGTCATTGAACGAATTTCGACTTCACGGTCTGAAACCAGAAAAAGACTATCCTCCCGGCTTATAAACTGAACGTTTGCG
This sequence comes from Prolixibacteraceae bacterium, assembly GCA_035648135.1. Lineage (GTDB taxonomy): Bacteria > Bacteroidota > Bacteroidia > Bacteroidales > Prolixibacteraceae > Aquipluma. The sequence continues at coordinate 46,937 of DASRMB010000056.1, read as the reverse complement.
CCAGGCAACTCATACCCGACAAGAACATTTCCGAGATTGATTTTATCACCCTTCTTAAAGACTAAATTTTCTCTGCCCTGACCTTCCGAAATCACAAAATCAATCATTTCCGAACCGGAAGGATCCTCAACAACATTCCGAACCGCATTTTTGATGAATCCAACTGATTTGACCCGAACCGGACGACCATCGACTACAATTTTTTCATTAAATTCTTTAGCTGTAAGTTCCGAAAAAAGCACAGGCTCACTGACGATCTGATCGCCACCCTTTATTTCCAGGTAATCATCCGAAGAAAGAATAAAGTCGGAAGACTGACCTTCGCGGATATGCATCATCCCTTCGAAACTAACGAATCGGGTAATGCCGGCACCGATTAAAATAATGATAAACGAAATATGAAAAAGCCCGAAAGCAATTCGCTTGCGGGTATACATTTTATGTCTGACAAAATTAACCAGCAGATTGACTGCCAGCAAAAACAGTATAAGTCCAAACCAAAAGGATTTATAGATCAACCCCTGGGCTGCCTGGGTTCCGTAACTGCTTTCGACAAATGTCGCAATGGCCATAGAAAAAGCCAGTACAAGTAGCAAAAAGCCCATAAAAGGGAAAGAAAATAAAAAATTCAGAAGTTTTTTCATGAGTCACATCTTTTATCAGGGATACTGAAATATATTTTTAGCTAAAAAAAATGTCCGGATTAAATGGACATGGGAGTATAACAACAAAAAGTGCAATTCTGTTGACTGTTGTGGAAAATTTTTAAGTCTGAACTGTGAATTCAGGGCTAAAGTCCTTCGGCATTTTGGGATACTTGTCACATCCACATGACAAACATTTTTTTCAGTTAAACCTGAGTACTCCCCATTGGCCCATCTGCCCTACAATCCAGTGAATACGGCTCTGGACATAGGGTCCCGGAGGATTGGCACTGTACTTTCGGGGATTTGGCAAAATAGCGGCAATAGCTGCGGCCTGTCTTCTGGAAAGATTTTTTGCGCTGGTATTGAAATAAATCCGGGCTGCCGCTTCTGCTCCATAAACTCCGTCTCCCATTTCGATGCTGTTCAGGTAAACTTCCATGATGCGCTCTTTGCTCCAGGCAAATTCGATCAGAACAGTGAAATACACCTCGAAACCTTTACGAACCCAGTCTCTTCCTGGCCACAGAAATACATTTTTAGCCGTTTGCTGCGAAATGGTGCTGGCGCCACGCAGTCGCCCCCCATCTTTGGAAGCTTCTATTGAACGCTCAATCGCTTTCAGATCGAATCCGGAATGATTCATGAAATTCTGATCCTCGCTGCATACCACAGCCAAAGGCATGTTTTTAGAAATATTGTCAATCGATACCCAATCGTGTTTCAATCGGATTTCTTTTCCATCAATAACCTGTTCAATTGAGCGGATGAGCATCAGAGGAGTGACAGGAACGGGAACGAACCGAAAAAAAACCACGAAGAAGAAGGATAGGCCAACGAACCACGCAGCGGTTTTCCATAAAAATCGAAAGATTCGTTTACCAGTACTGTCTTCTATGTTTTCCATCGTATAAATTGTTTGCCGGATGTAAAATTACAAAAATTGCGGTAGGGTTATACCACTTATCAGTTACAGTTTCATATTCATAAAAAAGCCTGTCAGGTTTTGAATTTCTGACAGGCCGGTATATATTGAATTGATTCAACTACTTAACAAACGACTTGGCTTTTTCAACCGCAGCAGAAAGACCGGAAAGGTCTTTACCTCCAGCTGTTGCATAAAAGGCCTGGCCACCGCCGCCGCCCTGCATTTCCTTCGCAGCTTCACGAACAATGGAACCAGCATTCATGCTCTTTTCAGCCACCAGATTTTCGGCTATCATTACAGTAATCGAAGGTTTTCCACCAATGGCTGAACCCAAAACAAGAAACAGATTATCAACTTCACCTTTCAGCTGGAAAGCCAAATCCTTTACAGCTGAAGCTGAATCGAGCTGAATGACTTCAGCAATCACATGAACTCCGTTTATCACTTGTATTTTATTCTTCAGTTCCTGTTTGATTCCTGAAGCCGATTTGCGCTCAAATTCTTCAATTTGTTTTTGCAGACGACTGTTCTGCGCCAACACATCTTCCACCGATTTCTTCAGGTTTTGAGTATTGTTAAACATGATTTTCACCTCAGTCAGTTCATCCATATGCTTTTTCACAAATTCCTCAGCACGATCGGCTGTAATCGCCTCGATGCGCCGAACACCTGCTGAAATAGCACTTTCAGAAGTAATGATGAACGAACCAATCTGCCCGGTTGCCGGAACGTGAGTTCCTCCGCACAGTTCAATGGATTCGCCAAATTTGATCACACGAACAAAATCACCGTATTTCTCACCAAAAAGTGCAATGGCCCCAAGGGCTTTGGCATCGTCGAACGATACCGAACGTTTTTCTTCCAGAACCAGGTTTTCACGAATCAGTTCGTTTACCCGTGCCTGAATCCGATCCAGTTCCTCCCGTGTTACCTTTTGAAAATGAGAAAAATCGAAGCGCAGGTATTCGCCGTTAACCAGCGATCCTTTTTGTTCCACATGATTTCCAAGCACTTCGCGCAAAGCGTGGTCAAGCAGGTGAGTTGCTGTATGGTTATTCATCGTCAGCTTCCGCTTGCGAACATCAACGACCGCTTTAAATGTGGCAGAAGGGTTCGCCGGAAGTTTTTGTGCAATATGGATCGTGAGGTTATTTTCCTTCAGCGTATCAAGGATCAGGATTTTCTGACCTTCGGATTCAATATATCCGCTATCGCCAGCCTGACCACCGGATTCTCCGTAAAAAGGAGTCCGGTCGAAAACCAGATGATAAAATTTCTTGTTTTTCTGAGTCACTTTGCGGTAGCGCGAAATATTCACATCAGCTTCCAGCTGATCGTATCCGACAAATTCAACCTGCTCTATTTTTTTCAGTTCCACCCAATCGTCAGTTTCCTGAGCGGCTGCATGGCGCGACCGTTCTTTCTGCTTTTGCATTTCGGTATTAAACCCTGCTTCATCAACCGACAGGCCTTTTTCACGAAGAATCAGGCTGGTCAGGTCAAAAGGAAAACCAAATGTGTCATAAAGCGTGAAAATATTTTCGCCGCTGATTTCAGTTTTGCCGGCAGCATTAGCTTTGGCAACCAACTCGTCGAGCAAACGGATTCCGGTTTCAAGGGTTCGGAGGAATGATTCTTCTTCTTCCCTGATCACATTTTCAATCAGCCCCTGTTGTGAAACCAATTCAGGAAAAGCATCGCCCATATTTTCTTTCAGCACTTCAACGAGCTTGTATATAAATGGTTCTCTGAAGTCAAGGAAAGTATATCCGTAGCGGACGGCGCGGCGTAAAATCCGGCGGATCACATAACCGGCTTTGTTGTTCGAAGGCAGCTGTCCGTCGGCAATCGAAAATGAAATAGCACGTAAATGGTCGGCAATAACACGCATGGCAATATCTGCCTTCGACTCGTCGCCGTATTTTTTGTTGCAAAGTTCTGCAATTTTCAAAATGGTAGTCTGGAAAACGTCGGTATCGTAATTTGATTTTTTGCCTTGCAACACCATGCAAAGGCGCTCGAAACCCATTCCGGTATCCACATGTTTATCCGGAAGTTCTTCCAGTTTTCCGTCGGCTTTCCGGTTATACTGAATAAAAACAAGGTTCCAGATTTCGATGACCAGCGGATTGTCTTTATTCACCAGTTCACTTCCAGCTACTTTTGCCCGTTCGTCGTCATCGCGCAGGTCGACATGAATTTCGGAGCAAGGTCCGCAGGGACCGGAATCTCCCATTTCCCAGAAATTATCCTTTTTGTTCCCGTTAATAATCTGATTGGCCGGAAGAAATTTTCGCCATAAATCAAATGCCTCACTATCGCGTTCCAGTTTATCGTCTGCGCTTCCTTCAAAAACCGAAGCATACATCCGGTCAGCCGGAATGTGGAGCACATCGTGCAATAATTGCCAGGCCCAGTTAATGGCATCTTCTTTGAAATAATCACCAAACGACCAGTTTCCCAACATTTCGAACATGGTATGGTGATAGGTATCGTGACCCACTTCTTCCAAATCGTTGTGTTTTCCCGAAACCCTCAAACACTTTTGAGTATCGGCAATTCGCAAACTGGTAGCTGGCTGATTGCCCAGGAAAATATCCTTAAACTGATTCATTCCTGCATTGGTAAACATCAATGTCGGATCGTTTTTAACCACCATGGGAGCCGAGCTCACAATCTGGTGTTCTTTACCAGCAAAAAAATCTAAAAACGCCTTTCTGATTTCCTTCGAATTCATTCGAAAATAATTTAGTAAAAAATATTTTTATTCTGTATTTTCTCCTGAAACTCTCCTTCCGGAAGGGTTCCAATCAAACTATATTTTCATTTTTGGGGATACCGATTCTGTTTAAATCAATTCCGCAGCATGTAAGTTTCGCATTTATTTTTCTGTCCTTTCAGCAAAAAAGACAAGTCTGAAAATCCCGGTTTCCCTTTAGCTATTTTCCCTGAAAGTCCGGGCAAAAGTACAAAAACAGGCTTTAAATAAGTCCCTGCAAACAAACAGGTTGGTCCTTAATGTTTGTTAAAAAACTCCAATAGGCTGAAAATCATCCATTATATTTGCTAAAATCATTAGCTTTGATGCCTTATTTAACCGATTTTTCGAAACCGTGCAAAGTTAGATTAAATCCTTAATTTTGTTACAAGTAGAAAAATAAATTCAAACAGTCTTGTTTTATGGCGAAAGTCAAGTACAGATTTAATGCACATACACTTAGCTACGATAAAATCGTAATTAGCTTCAAAACGAAATTAAAGCGTTTTTTAGCTCTGTTTTCAACAACGCTGGTCACATCGATACTGGTAGCCGTTGGAATACTTCAGTTTTACGAATCTCCGCGAATGAGGAGTCTTCATAAGGAAAATGAACGTCTTTTGACCCAATATGAATTGTTATACAAGGATCTTGGAACTGTCGAAAAAGTACTAGACGATATCGAACAGCGTGACAATAATTTATACCGGGTTATCTTTGAAAGCGACCCGATTCCTTCATCCGTCCGAAAAGCGGGATTTGGTGGTGTAAACAGATATTCACGACTCGAATCGTTTGACAATTCGGAACTGGTCATCAAAACGGCTGAAAAGCTTGACATTCTGACCAAAGAGGCATACATTCAGTCGAAATCATACGACGAAGTGATGAAAATGGCGCTGAACAAGGAAAAATTGGTAGCCAGCATGCCTGCCATTATGCCCATTTCAAATAAATCATTAAAAAGAACTGCTTCAGGATGGGGATTTAGGATTCATCCCATCTACAAAATCAAACAATTTCACTACGGAATGGACTTTACGGCACAAATCGGAACCAAAATTTATGCAACCGGAGATGGAATTATTGAGGATGTTAAGTCCATGGGAGGTGGCTACGGAAGATGGATCCTGATCGATCACGGATTTGGCTACGAAACACTGTATGCTCATATGAGCGGATTCAATGTTAAAAAAGGCGACCATGTCAAACGTGGCAGCGTGATTGGTTATGTAGGAAGTTCAGGAACATCTACCGGCCCTCACGTTCATTACGAAATTCATAAGAACGGCACTCCTGTCAATCCACAATATTACTATTTCAAAGATTTGAATGCTCAGGAATATGAGAAGATGGTAAGTATATCGTCAAATATTGGTCAAACTTTCGATTAAAACGATCAGCAGTGCCCTACAAAAAACCAAAAATAGAGAAAGTGTTTTATTCAATCAGCGAAGTGGCTGAAATGTTTGGAGTGAACACTTCGAACATCCGCTTTTGGGAAAATGAATTTGACATCCTGAAACCGCATAAGAACAACAAGGGTAACCGGATGTTTACCACTGAAGATATCGCAAATCTTAAAATCATTTACCATCTGCTCAAAGAAAGAGGATTGACAATTAAAGGAGCACAAATGAAACTAAAGGATAACAAAGACGATACCCTTCAGAATTTTGAAGTGGTAAACCGGCTTCAGGAAATCAGGCAAATGCTTGTTAATATAAAAGACGAGATGTAGAGACAAGTCAATGCATTGTCTCTACGAAAAGATATATTCCACAAAATCCATTCATGCAACTCAAACAAATCACCCAATTTATTGAATCAATCGCTCCATTGGCATTTCAGGAATCCTACGACAATGCCGGTCTGATTATTGGTCAACCTGACGATGAAATTTCAGGAATTCTGATCACGCTCGACATCACGGAAGATATTCTGGACGAAGCCATCAGCAAAAACCTGAATTTAATTGTAGCCCATCATCCCATCATTTTTGGCGGCATCAAGAAACTGAATGGCAAAAACTATATAGAGCGATGTGTGGCTAAAGCAATTAAGAACGACATCGCTATTTATGCCGCACACACCAACCTCGACAGTGTTTTCGGCGGCGTTAACAGTAAAATAAACGAAAAACTGGAACTCCGGAATTGCCGGATTTTAGCTCCAACATCAAACTTCCTGAAAAAACTCGTCACTTTTGTACCAACAGCCAATGCCGAAGAAGTCAGAAATGCCATATTTAAAGCGGGAGCCGGACAAGTCGGGAATTACGATTCGTGCAGTTTTAACTACACAGGAACAGGAAGTTTCAAAGGAAATGATCAGACCAATCCGTATGTGGGAGAAAAAAATCAGCTTCATCTGGAAGAAGAAACCCGTATCGAGACCATCTTCCCCAAACACATTCAGTCCAAAGTCATTCAGGCACTGCTGAAAGCCCACCCCTACGAAGAAGTCGCGTACGATATTTATCCACTCGACAATGAATATACTCAAGCCGGAATTGGAATGATCGGCGAACTTTCAAACCCGATGGATGAATTGGAATTCCTCCGGAAACTGAAGAAAACTTTTAATTGTCAGGTAATTAAACACACTCAATTGCTGGGGAAACCGATTCATACCGTAGCTGTTTGCGGAGGTTCCGGAAGTACATACCTGAACAAGGCAATCGCACAGAAAGCAGATATTTTTATTTCGGGAGATTTCAAATACCATCAGTTCTTTGATGCTGAACAGCAAATTATAATTGCAGATATCGGTCATTTTGAAAGTGAACAATTCACTAAAGAAGTTTTTTATGAATTACTTACAAAAAATTTCCCTAAATTTGCAGTCCATTTATCGGCTGTCAGCACAAACCCGGTAAGTTACCTCATTTGAACTAAGTTAAACAATTATAAGATATGAATACACAGTACGTTAGAGACGAAAACAAAAGTGTCCCAATCAGTTCTAAGCTAAAAGCACTTTTCGAACTGCAAAATGTTGTTTCTGAAATTGATAAATTCAAAACGCTTCGTGGAGAATTGCCTTTGGAAGTACAGGATTTGGAAGATGAGATTACTGGTTTAAAAACCCGTTTCAGCAACTACGAAGACGATATCAAAGACATGGAAACGGCTATCCACAATAAAAAAACAGCCATTAAGGAATCAGAAGTTCTGGTTGCAAAATACACAGAACAACAGAATAACGTTCGCAACAACCGCGAATTTGACTCTTTGAGCAAGGAAGTTGAGTTCCAGAAACTCGAAATCGAATTGGCGGAAAAACGTATCCGTGAATTTACCGTTGAGCTGAGCACAAAAAAAGAAGCGATTGGTTCATCGTCAACTCTGCTGAAAGATCGCATAGAAGATTTGGATCGTAAAAAACGTGAACTGGAAGAAATTACAGCTGAAACTCAGATAGAAGAAGAGCGGATGAAATCAAAGGCTGAGAAAATTGAAAGCAACATCGAAGTCCGGTTATTGACCGCCTTCAAACGTATTCGCAAAAACGCCCGCAACGGCCTCGCTGTTGTAACTGTTCAGCGTGATGCCTGCGGTGGTTGCTTCAACAAAATTCCGCCACAGCGTCAAATGGATATCGCCTCACGCAAAAAAGTAATTGTTTGCGAATATTGCGGTCGTATCTTGGTCGACAAAGACATTCTGGAAGCAAACGAAACTGCAGAATAGAACACCTTCTATACACACGAAAAAAAAAAACCTTCAGGATAAATCCTGAAGGTTTTTTTATGCTTTTATTTTTACGTTCCTTGAATGATGTCAACGTCAAGCCCTATTTAGTGATAAGGAATTTCAGCTTGTCATTCAAAAACATGAAACGGGTTATGCTACCAGCTTCCGCCGGCACCACCGCCGCCGAAACTGCCACCGCCGAAATCGTCGAAATCACTACTTTCTGTAGACATTTGCCCACCGTGAATTTGGTTCATTTCAATTTCTGTTAATAACGAGTCTTCAAAATCAATAAGTGTTTTCATAGTATTTAATTTATGTTATTCGCTATAAATGTATCCATACAAATCAATTATACAATTTGATTGCTGCATTTTTCGTTACCAACTGCCGCCGGCACCACCGCCGCCAGACATTCCGCCGCCAAAGCCGCCAAAACCGCCGCCTCCGCCACCACCTGAGAAACCACCAAAAGAACCTCCTCCTCTGCTGCCCCCCATCAAACCCATAGCCAACAAGAATGGCAGACTACCACCACTGTTATAATGACGTCCCTTTCCACCTCTGAAAAGCGATATAACAATAATGATAATCATTATGACAATAAAAACACCTCCGCCGCCTTCCTGCTTCTTTTCGCCTGTTTTCTTCTGATAGGCTTCCGCAGTATATTCCTTGGCTGCAAGTTCCTTAATAACCTTACATCCGGCATATAATCCGCCATAAATATCGCCTTCCTTAAAGCGGGGTATCATTTCATAATCGACAACATTACGATTGATTACAGCATCAGGCAAGATTCCCTCCAGGCCATAGCCGGTAACCACGAAAACAGCTCCATTTGCATTTGCCGTTTTGGGTTTAAAGGCGATTAGAATTCCATTATCCTTTCCAGCCTGACCAATTTCCCATGTATTAAACACCTTCGTGGCAAAATCGGAAATTTCGTATCCGTTCAAATCCGGAATTGTAAGAATGGCGATCTGAGTTGAGGTTTGATCATTAAACTGGACCAATTCTCCTTCCAGTTGCTGTTCCTCCTGATCGGTAAGCACATTGGCCAAATCGTTGACCAATCGCGGAGGATTGGGACGTTCAGGAATGTCTTGTGCAAAAACAGAACAGGTAAAAACAGAAAGAAATATTATCAGTAAAATTTGCTTCATTTTATAAATTTTTATCAAACGATATATCATCCGATAGTTCATTAACATCATCTTTCTGGTAAGGGAAATTGGCTTTTAATTGTTCACCGGCCATCAGGATTCCTGTTGACAGTCCTTCAGCAAATTTTCCTTCCTTAAAAAAACCAAGCATGGTTTCTTTGATTTCGTCCCAGAAATTTTCGGGTACAAGCTTATTTATTCCACCATCACCCAGAATGGCAAATTTATGATCGTGCACAGATAAATAGAACAATACCCCATTCCGCTGTTCGGTTTCGTGCATTTTGAGTTTGGCGAAAACGTACGCGGCACGATCAAGCACGTCCAGTTTACAGTGACCTTCCACATGCAACCTGATTTCACCTGAAGTATTCAGTTCAGCTTCGGCAACCGCATCGGTTATTTGTTTTTTCTCTTCTTTACTGAAAAAGTTTTCGACTGACATGATTTTCGGTTTTATTTGGTGTCTTTCGTGAATAAATTCCTGCTTAGCTCAGGATAAGAGCTTCCGGCGCCTGGATAACAAGCGCCGGAAGCTCTACTTTCAAGCACAATTAAAATGTGACTTCCGGTGCTTTTTCGGCTCCTTGATCAGCTTCAAAATAGGCTTTCTTCTCAAATCCGAACATTCCGGCAAAAAGATTCTTAGGGAACTTACGAATAAGTGTATTGTATGATTGTGCACTTTCGTTGAATTTTTTACGTTCAACCGTGATGCGGTTTTCTGTGCCTTCCAACTGTGCCTGCAAATCCAGGAAGCCTTGATTGGCCTTCAGATCGGGATATTTTTCGACCACCACCATCAACTTGCTTAAAGCTGAAGACAAACCTGACTGGGCACTCTGGAATTTCTGTAACGATTGGGCATCTAAATTATCAGCGTTAATGTTGACTGAAGTTGCTTTTGCGCGGGCTTCAATCACCTGTGTCAGCGTTTCTTTTTCAAAATCGGCATACCCTTTTACGGTGTTGACCAAATTCGGAATCAGATCAGCACGGCGCTGATACACATTTTCAACCTGCGACCACTGGGCTGTCACTCCCTCTTGCATCGTAACCATGTTGTTGTATGAACTTTTTACCGACGAATACGCCAACAAAAGCACAACGGCAATTACTGCCAGAATAATCCATGTTTTTTTCATCTTATTTCTTTTAAATTAAATCCTGATTAAAACTAAACTGAACGATCAATAATAAATATAAGTTCGGCAAATGTTGCAAAACTGTTGTAAACATACTGCAAAATATCGGGGAATGTCGCAATTTTGCCGTTATACGTTCAACTTCAAAAGGTGAACCACAATTTAACACTTATGAATATTACCGAATTTAAATCTGTCCTTCAGGAAGGAATTCCGATGCGGCTTCCGGAAAAAAAATCACCCGACCCTGCTGTAAACCACGCACCCAAGCGCAAAGATATACTGAGTAAAGCGGAGAAAAAACTGGCCGTTCAAAATGCACTCCGGTATTTCGCTCCGGAACATCATGCCATATTGGCACCCGAGTTTTTAGAGGAATTGCAGCAATACGGCCGTATTTACATGCATAGGTTTCGTCCGGAATACCCAATGAAGGCTCACCCGATTGAAGATTATCCGTACCGGTCTCATCAGGCGGCATCCATCATGATGATGATTCAGAACAATCTGGACGAGGCCGTGGCACAGCATCCGCACGAATTAATCACCTATGGTGGTAATGGCTCCGTTTTTCAAAACTGGGCGCAATACCGGCTTTGCATGAAATATCTCTCGGAAATGACCGATGAACAAACGCTCGTGATGTACTCCGGGCATCCGATGGGGATTTTCCCCTCGCACAAGGATGCCCCACGGGTTGTTGTGACCAATGGCATGGTGATCCCGAACTATTCAGGCCGCGACGATTACGAACGCATGAATGCTCTTGGCGTTTCGCAGTACGGACAGATGACCGCAGGTTCGTTCATGTACATCGGGCCACAGGGAATTGTACACGGCACCACCATTACTTTACTGAATGCTGCCCGAATGAACGGTGATGGGAAAATCGCCGGGAAAATATTCGTTTCGTCCGGATTGGGAGGAATGTCTGGCGCTCAACCCAAAGCAACCGTAATTGCCGGGATGGTGGCCGTAATTGCTGAGATCAACCCCAAAGTAGTGGCTGTGCGTCACCGGCAAGGCTGGGTGGACGAGGTCTTTGAAGATCTGGATCAGCTGATTGTCCGGATGCAGGAAGCAAGTCAAAATAAAGAAGCGGTTTCGCTGGCTTACCAGGGAAATGTGGTCGATTTATGGGAGAAACTGGCCCAAGAGAACATTCCAATCGATTTAGGTTCCGATCAGACTTCCCTCCACAATCCGTTTGCCGGAGGTTATTATCCTGCCGGATTAAGTCTGGAAGAATCGAATCAACTGATGGCTGAAAATCCGGAGCTTTTTCAGGAAAAAGTACAGGAGAGTCTGCGTCGGCAGGTCGATGCAATCAATCAACTCTCCGGAAAAGGAATGTATTTCTGGGATTATGGCAATGCCTTTTTGCTCGAAGCCGGCAGAGCACAGGCAGTCGTTACCCGCGCTGACGGAAGTTTCAGTTATGCGTCGTATGTTCAGGATATCATGGGCCCCTTATTCTTCGATTACGGCTTTGGACCATTTCGTTGGGTTTGCTGTTCCTGCAATCCGGCAGACCTGCAGAAAACGGACGAAATTGCCCTTCAGGTATTAAACGAAATAGCCCTGCATGCTCCTTCAGAAATCATAAACCAGCTGAACGACAACATCCATTGGATTTCGGAAGCCGGAAAAAATAATCTGGTCGTTGGTTCGCAGGCCCGGATTCTATACGCTGACTGCGAAGGCCGGATGAAAATCGCGGAAGCCTTTAACCAGGCGATTCGGGATAAAATCATCAGCGCACCAATCGTTCTGGGACGCGACCACCACGATGTCTCCGGAACGGATTCTCCTTACCGCGAAACCTCCAACATTTACGACGGATCAGCTTTCACGGCCGACATGGCCATTCAGAATGTCATCGGGGATTCGTTTCGTGGCGCAAGCTGGGTATCCATCCATAACGGAGGCGGTGTGGGTTGGGGTGAAGTCATCAACGGTGGATTCGGATTGACGCTGGATGGCTCTGAAGACACTAACCGGCGCCTGAAACAAATGCTTCACTGGGATGTGAACAATGGAATTGCACGGCGCAGCTGGGCGCGAAACGAACCGGCATTGTTTGCCATCAAACGTGCGATGCAGGAAAATCCAGATCTAACGGTGACTTTACCCAACCTGACGGATGACCGGATGATTGATGCATTGTTTGAATAGGGACTGTTAGTTCGTTCCCTAAAATCGGCTTATTCTACGGAATGCACTCCCCTGGTTAACGGCTGACCAAATCCCTGATGGTCTGCCTCAGGATACTAACCTCAAGTTCGAGGTCGCGTACCCGGGTTTGCAGCCCGGTGACTTCGGCCCTGACGGCTGGTTCGGTATAATTGGGTTCAGCGTATGGAAGTTTTTCTGCTATTTCACGGAAGAAATTATACTTCAACAATTCAGACAGTTCTGCCAGACGCTGCACCTGGATGGTAGGTCGCTGCAACATTCCCGTCACCGTTGAATGGGTTATCTCAAGCAAACGCGCCAAATCAGCACCACTGACGCGTTTGTTTTCCATCTCACGCTTAATCATGGAGATTACTTCCAATTGTTTCATCGTAGTTCGTTTTATTTATCCGGAAGAAAGATAAGTCATTTCTCTCTATAATACAACGACATCGCCACTCCGGAAAATATTCCCGTCGTTTAGATGAAAGCTCACGTCGTATCGCGAATGTTTATCGTCGTATTGCAGAGAATTAACGTCGTATAAATGAAAGTCAAGGTCGCTAAAACAAATGATATCGCAGTATATAATTACGATATCGTCATATATTACGAACAATTCGATGACGTGAATCTGCTGCGAGCTGATTCACGAATTGTTGGATAAGTTCTGACCGGCAAAAAGCTATTCAAAAAGGAGGGAATAATACCGCTGGATTTCTGATCTTAATTCATCAACACCAAATGCGCGGCTTTTGCGGATAGTCTCGCGACCGGCAAAAAACACCACAACTGTTGGAGCCATGAAGACCCGATGCTGAGCAGCCAGTTCGGCCGACTTATCCGATTCAACATAGATCATCTTCAACTTTGGAAATGCCGCAGTCACCATTTCAAGCACTTTAGGCTTCAGTACCTTGCATACAGAGCAAGCTTCGGTCGAAAAATAAGCCAGAACAGCATCATTTTCAGCCAAAATCAAATCGAATTCCTTAATAGATTGAATTGTTTCCATTATTTGTATTGTCCGGTTCTTAATAAAACAAGTGTACACGCGATTTCAGGATAAATACCTTCGGCTTTAAGCTGAGCAATAAATTCAGGATTTTCGGTTCCGGGATTAAAAATAACCCGCCGTGGTTTTAAGCTGCTAATGTAAGAGTAGTATTCGGCTTGATTTTGCGGACCAACATACAAGGTAACCGTATCAATATTATTAAATGCCTTCTTTTCCGAATTAAAAGAAATGCCTTCCACCTTGCCTTCGCGCAAACCAATAGCAACAACTTCATGATCGTGTGCAAGCAACGCACGGATGGCTTTATTCGAATAACGTTCGGGATTTTCGCTTGCCCCGATTACCAGTGTTTTTTTCATGTGTTTATTTTTTACCACATAGGCACATAGGTCACATTGTTTTTTCTGTTCTTGATTCTTTCCCTCTATGTGTTCTATGTGTCTATGTGGTTTTATCTGTTTATAATTTATCCCTGAAAACTCTCGAATAATCATTTTCGTGCGTGAGAAAGACTTTCTCACAGATCATTTCATGATTCAACTTATTTTTTCAAGCAATACCACAGCATGAACTGAAATTCCTTCTTCCCTGCCCTCAAAGCCAAGTTCTTCGGTTGTTGTTGCTTTGATTGATACCGCATCAACATCAATCCCCAAAATCCGGGCAATTGTTTCTTCCATTTCAGGAATAAACGGTTTGAGTTTGGGCATTTGAGCAGCAACGGTTACATCGAGATTTCCGACCCGGTAATTTTCGGAAGCAATCAGCTCACTGGTCTTAAACAACAAAATTTTGCTGTCAATGTTTTTGTAGTCCGAAGAAGTGTCCGGAAAATGCCGGCCAATGTCGCCCATTTTGGCAGCACCCAACAAGGCATCGCACAAGGCATGAATCAGCACGTCACCATCAGAATGTGCCACGGTGCCTTTAGTGTGTGGAATAAGAACACCGCCTAACCATAAGGTTTCACCTTCAGCTAAACGGTGTACATCATATCCGTATCCAATCCGGAAATTCATAGGTTGAAAAGATTATATAGTTCAGATTAAAGCGATCAGATTCTGAAACATGAATCAGACTTCAAATCGTAATTCGATCGTCTGCCAGAAAATACTTCAGAAATTAAGTGGTATTCTTTATTTCTTTTGCTTACTGAAGGCATCAAAATCAAAAGACAAGGTAAACCTTAGCGTATTGGCCAGCGGATTATTTTGAGCCACAGGCAAAAGGTATGAAAAATCGAGTGCAAAAACATTCATTTTTAAACCGGCCCCAAGGGTAAAGAATTTACGGTTTCCTTTGGTGACATCTTCGTAATAATAACCAGCCCTTAAAGCGAACTGTTTGTTGTACCAGTATTCGGCACCTAACGAAAAATTAATCTCTTTAAATTCTTCGGACATTCCGCCCGGAGCATCGCCAAAAGAACTAAATATACCGGAAATAGGTGATTTATCTGAACTAAATCCGATCGGTGAGATTACTCCATCCACTATGATGCTATCACTATTGGGGGTTGGAATTAAAAGTTTATTGGCATCGAAAGCAAATGTGATCGTGTTATAACTGTCCATTTCAGTCTTATACGAAACTCCAAGCCTCAGATTCGTTGGTATAAAATCTTTGGTTTCGCCATCTGTATATGAAATTTTACTTCCTATGTTTGAAATGTCGATACCAGCAGCTAAAGTCGATTGCTTCCGGTTTACCCTCATTTCTTTCTGGTAATAAAAAGCCACATCGGCGGCAAATGAACTACCTGCATGAGATTCCACTCCATTGACTAATTGTCCGCCGGTCAGGTCAGAGCGGATATAACGCATAGCAACCGATCCTGAAAAATTATCGGAAAGCAG
This sequence comes from Prolixibacteraceae bacterium, assembly GCA_035648135.1. Lineage (GTDB taxonomy): Bacteria > Bacteroidota > Bacteroidia > Bacteroidales > Prolixibacteraceae > Aquipluma. Next base: position 31,552 of record DASRMB010000056.1, on the reverse strand, counting down.
GCGGGTATAACCCATATCGATGGCAAACTCATTTGGACTTTGAGTTCCTTGTGATGCTCCATAATCGTCAGTAAACTGAATATCGCCTAAAGAAAAATAACGCAATGAAGCACTCAGGGTTTGCTGGTCGTCCAGGCGTTTATAACCAACAAGATAAGCCAGATTCATATCAGACACCAGGTTGCGTAACCAGGGAGTATAGGATAATGCGACTCCCATTTCACTCTCTGCAAACGCATATTTGGCAGGGTTCCAATGTTGCGAGTTAACATCAGGAGAAGTTGCCACTCCAACATCACCCATTGCTCCGGAACGTGAATCAGGAGCAATCGTTAAAAATGGTACGGCTGAAGAAATTACATTCGCACCACTTGTTGTGGATTGAGCAATAATTTTATTCATTCCACTAATAAGCGTCAGTGAGATAATAATTAACAGTGTTCTTTTATTCATCTTAAATCTATAAAAATTCGAATTTACAAATATATATGTTTGTCATCTCAGTTCTATCACCAATGCGGACTAAAGATCTAAAACGCACATCTGACATAAATAGTATGACCCTATTCTTAAATAAATACATTTTTTAACGGTACACGAAAACAAGCCTGCCAGAACCACTATTCACTTTCCCGTCGTTGGTGGTTGCGGTTATCCGGTAAACATAAACTCCGGGACTCATTTTCACCTGTCTTTCAGAAGGGATCCAATCAAATGGAAGACTTTCTGTCCCCTGAGAACCAACTGTTGTACGAAATAAATCAACCCGAGTTCCTGAAGTCTGAAAAACTTCAAGAGCCACATCAAATGTTTCGTCGGGCTGATTGTGAGTAAAAACAAAGTTCGTCATCTCCTGCATCGGATTGGGATAGCAGGCTACCGATTCAATCCTGAAATCATCTTTCACCACAAACCGGATTTCCTTTTCGGATGAATTATTGAGTACATCCCAAACCTTCACAACCAGTTTATGTTCGCCTTCGGCTAATCCAGTAAGTGGAAAAACAACGCTACCAAAAGTATAGCTGTCAATATCTGCCTGAAAATAATCATTCAGCACCAGAATATTGGAATAATCATCATCCAGAATTCCCGTAATGTCATGGCCGATGCCTGTGCCTACCGTGTTTATTCCGGAGTCATCTGTCAGATAGGCGAGCAAAACGGAACTGGCACTCACTGTCCCCCCGTCCTTAAACGACCTGGAATTCATAAACAAATCAATTGCCGGCCCATTCAAATCAGATATCGTTGCATCCGATAATCCACCAATAAAAAAATCATCAAAATACCCATGAGCATCAAGCAGCTCATTGGATGCATAATACAATATCTTTCCCTTATCCAGCTTGACCGAAATATCTTTTGGCACAAAAAACGAAAACTCAAACTCTCCGTTAATAACACTGGCCAAACCACGGTAGATAATGTTACTCTGAACGGTATAATTCATTGGTGTCTGACCAGCATTCCCCAGTGTTTTAACCTGCATGGCTTTGTCGTATACGGTTGGAATAATTTCGCCCTGAAACGAAGTAAGTTTTGCTCCATCACTATCAGCCACAAAGCCTTTAACCGTAACAACCGATAGCGCACGGATGGTATCAGCCTCTGCATCTACAGGCTTACCACCAATATCCGAAGTGATAACCTGATAATCCGGATTGGCAAGCCTCATTGCAGGATCAGCCAGCAAGGTGAAATTTAACTGATTGGCACCTGTATTGGCCGCAGCTTTTGAACGAAGCATCACATCACCTAAACGCAGATTGTTCCCCTGCTGATCCTTTTCGAATATATATTTGAAAAATTCTTTGTTCAGAACAAAATTGGCACCAGAATAAACCAGCCGTGTAGTTGAAAAGAGACCAACCCCGCCACCTTTGGAATTAAATAAAATACGCTCACCTGCCGAAGTTTCATCACTATCGAACCGGCTGAATTCACAGGTTGCAGTTACGAACACCGGAAGCTTGTTGTAATTCGACCACGAATCAATGATGCTGATATCCAACACATCTTCAGAAGCAAGGCTCCTTTCGTTGGCATGACCGGTATAATTCATCACCAAAGTTCCCTGCTTTACACTTTTATTGATTGCAGCAGTAACATCCGGATATTGTTCACCGCCGGAGGATGAAATCTGCTTATAGGCATCAAAGTAAATTTTGTCGGTAAAGAAGGCAGGATAAGTTATATTTACATAAGTAGCCAATATTTCAGCCTGGCTCATATGCGTATTGTTATCTTCATCGTCACCAATAAAGGTTAGCACATTACGCCAGTTCCCCATGGTTGCCTGTTGCCTGTAATTTATAATCTTGTCAAGCACGGCTTCAGCTTCATCCAGCGAATAAGCGGGTATACGGCCAATTCCTAAATCGACGGTTCCCATGGAGCCACCTTCATTCTCATCAAGAAAGACAAAAAAGTCATCGGTAACGAATGATTCTGTTGGAGAAAGCGAATTATCAGATTGATAAGTTGGAATCAGATTGTGATTTTGCCCCAGAATATTCCGGTTATCGAATGACCCGTCACCCAAAAGCAACACATATTTAAACGTACCTTCCCCGCTTTTAATTCCACGTTCATAGCACATCCTGAAGTAATTCCGAAAAGCAGAAGGATCAGGCAGCCCTCCTGAAAATTCATTGTAAATCACTTCCGGAGTTACAACCTGGATAGTCATCTGATCAGTCGTGCGGTGAAAAGCAGCCAATTCGTTGGCTACGCTCAACAATGCCGGATTCGAAACAATAATCATTTCCGAAGGATCAGCGGCATGCAGATTTTGATTGGCGACTGTTCCCACCAATTCAGGTTCGGGTATTGAACCGGTTGGATTAAATGCGATATATTCGCGGGTTATTTCTGAATTGGATTTAAATTTCATCTGGCCATCAGCATAAATAGTGGGCACTTCGAATGTGTTATGAATATCGGTTACATCAACTATTTTAGTGGCTGACGAAACTCCTTTCACGATAAATTCGGAGATAGTAACCGAGCCATCAACCCCTTTTCCCCTGAAAGGATAAACATCTGCATTCATATTCAGCAAACTCTGATAATTTACCGCAATATAGTCGAGCCAGGCATTTGACGAACTGTTATTGGCATGGTACGTCAATCTGAATTGAAGGCTATTAGCCGGAAGGTTATCGGAGAATTCAATCTTTTTTTTGTCCGCATAAACACTTTCAGCATTATCAGTACTGGTAGACTGGAAGACAATGTTCTGAACAGATTCTCCATTTAACGAAACGTTTAGGCTACTAGCCGATGAAGATCTTCCTGCTGCAGAAACTACAAATTGGGCCGATTTTGTCAGATCAGGATTATCCAAAGCCATAGTTATTGTTTGTGAACTTCCCACACTGAATCTTTCACCAAACCATAGACTTCCGGATGAAATTAAGTTGAGCGCTTCCTTTTCGTAAAAAGTGTAATTTGAGAATGAAATAACCGTCTTCCCTGCAGCCTCAATGAGTTCCGGAACTTTGTTAATAGTTAGTGGAGTTCCTGTATCTGACAGATAAAAAAAGGTTTTCGTTGCATAGTAATTCTGCTGATGAGTGTACGTTCCTGTTCCCAAATTCTCTGTTAACGGAATATTTCCTGCCGAATAAAAAAAGAGACAATCCTTGCCAACATTATCTTTCCCTTTCCAGACAGGATATGCAGTCAGGTCATCAAACTGAATGTCCTTATTCAAAACCGGCAACATATAACCTCCGTTTCCATACATCGAAACCTGATCAGGATTAGTAAATCCCCAAGTTTTAAGCTGATCGAAGGATACTTTATAAATACCTTTACTTTTTGTACTTATCCTGATCCATTTTCCTGAAGCGAGCACTGAAGCTGATTTCCATTTATAGGAAGCTGTTGCAGATTTTAACTGATTAAGATTTTCTTTGATCGAAACCGTGAAACTGACCAATTTTTCAATCTGGTTGTTTCTTCTGACAAAAGGGTTAATCGTCAGACGAAGTATCGATCTTTCTGCAGAGACACCGATCTCTGACTGATACTGCAATTCGGATTCCTGATACTCAATTAATCCGGCAGATGGATGAAGTATCGGTTCAAACACAGTATTGCTGATAAAAACCTCGGCTTCCGGAGTATTTAATTCAAAGCTTTCGAACCAGTGCGGAAGTCCCGTTTGATCAATGATAATATTCCCTTCAAATCCCGGCACAGACTGATCAATTAAATCAGTATTCTGAGTTTGCTGAAACCAGTTAATCGTCCTGTGATAATCAGCAGAATAACCAGTTAGAACATAAATAAAGAGTATACAAAAAAGAAATAATCTGGTCATTATCGAACTATTAATTTCAAAAACAAGAACGGTCAGCTCTTTAAAAAAGTATAATTTTATGTTCCAAATCAAATAAAATTAACTCTGACAATGTATTCAGGAGCAAAGATATACTGAAGAAACAAACAAATGAAAAAAAAGATTAAATACATGAACAATATCAATTCAACAATTTAGTTATATTTGTGATTCTAATAAAATAACGGAAAATCAGAAAGCAATGAAATTTAGGTTCTTCATATTATTTTGTCTTGCCGCGTTAATGGTAGGGTGTGGATTATTAGGAAAAGGTAAAGGAAGTTCAGATTCTTCTCATTCAACAGGATGGTCTTTTGGCGATCCTGAAAATGGTGGATTCCAATCGGATAACAATTACGAACAGGCAACCGGTCCCGGTCTGGTCTTTATTCAGGGAGGAACATTCTCGATGGGTCGCGTTGATCAGGATGTCATGTACGACTGGAATAACGTTCCACGAAGAGTTACCGTTGCATCTTTTTATATGGATGAAACAGAGGTTTCAAACCTTGATTACCGCGAATATTTATACTGGCTGGGAAGAGTTTACCCGACCTTTCCGGAAAAATATAAGACAGCACTTCCTGACACATTGGTTTGGAGGGACGAATTAGCTTTTAATGAACCTTATATCACAAATTACCTGCGCCATCCTGCTTACGGGAACTATCCGGTCGTTGGGGTTTCATGGGAACAAGCCGACGCTTACTCCAAATGGAGAACAGACCGCGTTAATGAAAAAACACTGATCGAGAAGGGAATAATTTCTCCTGACAATACGCAAAGCGGACAAAACGTTTTTACAACTGAAACCTATCTTGCCGGATTGTATCAAGGTACTGACGGTAAAACCCAAATGAAGGATGCTGCTGGCACCAGTAGAAGAGTTCGTTGGGAAGATGGACTTCTTCTGCCAAACTACCGCCTTCCAACCGAAGCGGAATGGGAATATGCAGCACTTGGACTCGTTGGAAATTCAGATGATGAATTACTGACAAACCGTAAAATCTACCCTTGGAACGGAACTTATTTACGTGACGATTCGAAAAAGACAAGAGGCCGTATGATGGCAAACTTCACACGTGGCCGTGGCGATTTAATGGGAATGGCTGGCGCTTTAAACGATAATGCTGACATTACTGCTCCTGTCACATCTTATTCGCCCAATGATTTTGGTCTTTACTGTATGGCTGGGAATGTCAACGAATGGGTTTCTGACGTTTATCGCCCATTGTCTTCAAGCGAAGTTTCTGAATTTCAACCTTTCCGTGGGAATACATTTACAAAATACAGAACGGATTCGATTACAGGCAAACTGGTTCGTAATGAATTTGGAGAACTGGTTAAAGATACAATCGCCGATTACAGAAATTTTGATGATGGAGACTATCAATCACAGATCATTGAAGGCGATGACTGGAACGCACAAAAAGGCAAAACAGAAACAAATACGATGTACGTGCAATCTGCAAAGAAAGGTCAGTTTTCATCGCTCATTTCGGATAACACCCGAATTTACAAAGGAGGAAGCTGGAAAGACAGACCTTACTGGCTAAGTCCCGGCACGCGGAGATACAGACCTGAAACTGAGTCTGCAGATGATTTGGGATTCCGGTGTGCAATGACACGTGTTGGCAGCCCTGACGGATTTTAATAAAAAACCACAATACCATACAAAACCTCATTTGAAAAAGTGAGGTTTTCCTTTTTAAAACCGATTATGAACATCGAAAGTTTATATTCTCTATACCAGAATTACCCGATAGCAACAACTGATTCGAGAAATATACCAAAAAACAGCATTTTCTTTGCCCTCAAAGGCGCAAATTTCAACGGAAATACGTATGCCGTGGAAGCCCTAAAAAAAGGAGCCGCCTATGCTGTAATTGACAATCCGGAATTTGCGACCAACGACAGGATGATCCTGGTTCAAGATGTTTTACTGTGTTTGCAACAGTTAGCCAGATATCACCGTGACCAGTTAAAACTAACTATTCTGGCGATAACCGGAACTAACGGTAAAACAACGACCAAAGAACTGGTGGCTTCTGTTCTTTCAACGAAATTCAAGGTCAGTTTTACTCAGGGAAACTTAAACAACCATATTGGTGTACCACTGACCCTGCTATCGATGACTCAGGATACCGAATTCGGCGTGGTTGAAATGGGAGCAAATCATCAGGGAGAAATCAAAACCTTATGTGAGATTGCCAATCCTGATTTTGGCATCATAACCAACATCGGGAAAGCACATCTGGAAGGATTTGGATCATTTGAAGGAGTCATCAAAACCAAATCGGAATTGTATGATTTTCTGAAGAACAAAGGTGGAACTTGTTTCCTGAATGCTGATAATGCACTACTGCTTCAACGGGCACAAGACCTCGAACAAATCAGCTACGGAAAATCGACAGACTATTTCATGACAGGAGAATTGGCAAGTACAGATAGTTATCTGGTCGTTAAAGCGCTTTTCCCAAAAGGCTGGCTTTATCTGAAATCAAAACTGATTGGGGATTATAATTTTGAAAATCTGCTGGCGGCTGCCTGTGTCGGTAAATATTTTGAAGTCGATCCCTTGCTTATCCAGGAAGCACTGGCAGAATACACTCCATCGAATAACCGGTCGCAACTGATCCGGACAGAAAAAAACACAATTATTATGGATGCATATAATGCTAATCCGACCAGCATGATGGCGGCGCTCAGCAATTTTGCAAACATCGTAAATGATCACAAATGCATTATTCTTGGAGATATGCTTGAATTAGGGGAAGCTTCAGGAGAAGAGCACCAGAAAATTGTAGATTTTATTGAAGATCAAAACTTCTCAGATGTTTTTCTGATTGGACCTCAATTTAAAAACACAAAAGATCACACACACAAAAAGAAGTTCGAACACGTCGAACTTCTTTCAAATCACCTAAAAACACACCCTCTCGAAAACAAATTCATTCTGATAAAAGGCTCCAGAGGGATCCACCTGGAGAAGATCCTGGAATTAATATATTAAGCCATTTAATTGGCAACCGGTTTCTTTACATTTAATACATCGGCAATGGCCTTTTCAAATGTAGATTTTGGCAGTGCACCCATCGCCATCTGGGGTTGACCTTCAACCGGAACAAAAAGCAATGAAGGAATACTTTGTACCCCGAACATGGATGCCAATTCACGTTCAACTTCCGTATCTACCTTATATATTACGATGTTTTCGCCGTATTCTTTTTGAAGTTCTTCCAAAACCGGAGCAACCATTTTACACGGTCCGCACCAATCGGCATAAAAATCAATCATACAAGGAGTTTTTCCTTCAAATTTCCATTCTTTATTGAGATCATAGTTGAATACTTTTTCTTTGAATGTCTCTTTTGTTAAATGTTCTAACATGGTTTCAAATTTTAATTATATATAAATATACATTTTTCGATATTTCAATATCAATTCACATGCCATTAAATTTAATTTTTAATTTCGAGTCTGAAACTGCAATTAATTGTAATTTTGTCACAATCAATAAACAAATTGTCATATATAAGTATCGAAATACGATTATACCGGAAATTATTACATGAGACAACACCTGCAACATCCTATATTTTCAGTGATCTCTGAACTCGCTGACAAACTCAATCAGGAAACCTTCGTCATCGGCGGTTTTGTCAGAGATCTGATATTAAAACGAAATTCTCCTGACATTGATATAGTTACGATTGGAAGCGGCATTCAACTTGCCGAAATGGTTGCCCGAGAGTTAGGCCCAAACATTCAGGTCAATGTTTTTAAGAATTTTGGTACTGCCATGCTTAAATATCGGTCGCTTGAATTAGAATTTGTAGGTGCAAGAAAAGAATCGTACCAGGAAGACTCAAGGAATCCCATTGTTGAAGATGGGACACTTGAAGAAGACCAGGATCGAAGGGATTTTACAATGAATGCACTTGCCATTTGTCTCAACGGTGATCGCTTTGGAGAACTGATCGATCCATTTGGCGGAATTCAGGATATTGAAAATAAGATTATACGCACACCTCTTGAACCTGGAATTACTTTTTCCGATGATCCATTGCGGATGATGAGGGCAATCCGGTTTGCAACACAACTGGGCTTCACCATTGAAGAAAAAACACTGGAGGCTATTTCGCTGAATAAAAAGCGCATTCTGATCATCTCCAAAGAAAGAATCGGCGAAGAAATCAATAAAATCATTCTTTCGTCAAAACCTTCCATTGGATTTAAGTTACTGGATAAAACCGGATTACTGGAAATTATTTTTCCTGAATTGCACCGGATGAAAGGACGGGAAGAAGTGAATGGCGTCGGACACAAAGATAACTTTTTTCATACGCTGGAAGTTTTGGATCGGATTGCTCCCAATACAAATAACCTTTGGCTGCGCTGGTCGGCCTTATTGCATGACATTGCCAAACCTCAAACTAAAAAATACTTGCCTCAACAGGGCTGGACTTTCCATTCTCACAATTTTATTGGGGCAAAAATGGTTCCTGCCCTATTTAGAAAAATGAAGTTCCCGCTGAATGAGAAAATGAAGTATGTTCAGAAACTGGTAGAACTACACATGCGCCCCATCGTGCTTTCAGAAGAGGAAGTTACAGATTCGGCAATCCGCAGGCTATTGTTTGAGGCAGGCGATGATATCGATGATTTGATGACTTTATGTGAAGCGGATATAACTTCAAAGAATCAGGAAAAGGTTAAAAAATATTACAATAATTTTCAACTTGTTCGCCAGAAATTAAAAGATTTGGAAGAAAAAGATCATATCCGGAATTTCCAGCCTCCGGTAACCGGCGAAACAATTATGAAAATCTTCGGACTTGGTCCATGTAAGGAAATCGGGATGATTAAGAGTGCCATAAAAGAAGCCATTCTGGACGGGATCATTCAAAATGACTATGATCAGGCCCATAAATATATGTTGGTAAAAGCTAAAGAAATGGGACTGATGCCTGTGGCCAATCAGTAGTCCTGAATTTGTACCCGAATCAAAACAGGAAGGTGATCTGAAAACCCTTCGTGATACTTGAATCCGACATAGGTTCGTTTTGGCTTAACTCCTCCAAATTTGGCATCGGGCTCCAACAAGAATGAAGCATTAAAGATCTCAGCATTCAGGAATTTAAAACAGTCCTTGCTTTCCAGAAATGAATCTGAAACAATCCATTGATCGAAAACCTCCCAGGTATACTGGCTTTTAATTGTTTGGACCGTATTCGACAACCATCGGAAAGACAGATTAATCATTTCACCTTTAATTTGCGGATTGTCGTATTCTTTGGCATCAAAAACACGTACCAGACTTTCATCTTTTGGAGTATCATTAAAATCACCCATGCAGATTATTTTGGCTCCTGAAAATGTGGCATTTAAAGATTGAATCGATTTCTTCAGCGTCTCAGCAGCCAGTCTTCGATACCTTATGGTTTCCATAATTCCACCGTACCTCGAAGGCCAGTGATTCACAAAAAGATGTAATGTGTCACATCCATTCAGCACGCCACTCACCCGCAAAATATCTCTGGTTCTAAATGATTGATCAATAGGGTCAACCACAGGTATTGCCTGATAATCAAACGGGCGGAATAATTCCGGACGATAAATCAGAGCCACATCAATTCCCCGCTCATCAGGCGAATCCTTTTGCACAACTCTGTAACTATATTTATTTAACGGGGCATGTTGAGTAAGCAACTCAAGAACGTGCAGGTTTTCGATTTCGCAAAGACCAACAAAAACAGGAGGATTCCACTTTCCTGAAGCCAAAATAACTTTGGCCAGCCGCTCAGCTTTTGTATGTAATCTGCTCATAATCCACCTTCTATTGCCTTCAGGAGTATATTCATCATCGTTGGTCAGGGAATCATTTTCGCAATCGAAGAAGTTCTCAACATTGTAAAACATGAAAGTAAATTCATTCTTCAACAGATCATCCTGACAGTAACAATCCTTGTACAGCATGATAAAGAACAAACCAGAGACGATCAGCAACAGTTTCATCTTTCAGGAAAATTTAGTTCAGGAGAAATAAATCGAACAAAAAAGCAGTCAGTATTCAGAATTATTTTGGGATAGTATGGTCTAAATCTTATTCGAAAAAAGAATGATCTCCATGCCTATTTCGATGCTTTTTTTTCCTGTCGTTCATAGGCTCCAATATCGGGCCCGAACTCATCCAGCAAACGATCACGTCCTTTTAAATCGGTAGGATACAATCTGCTAATCGATGGATTAGCAGTATCCTTAGCCTTACTCAATGTATCGAGTTCGAAATTAAATTTCTTATACGGATCAACGAATCCAGGGTCTCCTTTTAAAATATCCACAAAATGATCAGTGTTGGTTGTCTTAAAAGTATCAGCAACCTGAATCAGACATGCATCAAATTTATAATTAAACAAAGCCTCATTTTTTTTACTCAGAAAAATTTCGTTCCCGTCAATCGCATTTCCGGCAATAATACAGTTCCCGAACCTAGCTTTCGAAAGATCGCCGATATAGGCTGGTTGGTCCTTATCAATAATCAGATAATTCTGAATCTGTAAAGATGGTGTGCTTCGTGCTTTATAACTGTATCCTCCCCAGTAATTAGCTATGGTGCAATGGTTAAACTCATAATTACCGCCAACAAGGAGAGCAACAGCATAAAAACCGCAATTGGTGATCAGACTATTATCAGCCTCGATGTTAGACTTCATGGCAAAAATTCCGGCATAGGCCATATTTTGAATTTTAACATTGCTGAGGTTCACCGATGCAAAACCGTTATTTTCAATGTTGCCAACCTGCATACCAATATTGGCATTTTTGATTTCAACATTCGTAAATTCGTTGTTTTTACTTCCTGAATACAATAAAATACCATTCCATTGATCCGGAACATTAGAATAGACATCTTCAAGCCGATCGCCGTGAAAGAAAATAGGATTTTCGACAGTTCCCTTCGCCAATACTTTTCCTTTAACATATAAACCTGCATCTTTATGAAAATAGATCTTTGTGCCAGGCTCAATGGTTAATGTAGCATTACTGTCTACGTAGGCGTAATTGTAAACCAGATAAGGTTTCTCATTGGTCCAGGTAGTCGTCTTCAGAGTCGCCCTCTTGACTAAGGTGAAATCCTGTCCCCATGCGACCAAATCGATATCCTGACGATTTGCATTGGTTACGAATTCGATGGAATCTTTTACCACCAAAGGAAGATTTTGACCACTTGGATCAATCGTCACTTCAACAAAAATATATAAACTGTCGAAAGGAGCAATCTCCATATTTTTCACTTCATTAGAAGAGATCCCATTGATATTCAATCTAAAATTTGATGTTTCTCCCTTTGCAAGTTTTATCGAGGAAATCAGGATTTTCTGATCAAAGGTGTTATAAATTTTAAAATGTTGCGTGCTTGAGCCAATAGTGGTAAAAATAGTATCAAACATAACCGTATCAGCGGAAAAACGAAGTTTGACATCAAGCGAAGACATATATTTTTCATCTTCACATGAAATTAGATATCCAAGAGACAGCAGCAGTATCAATATGTAGATAAGGTTCTTCAAGCCAATTATTTCAAAAATAATAACGTCAATTATACTCACTTAGTATCCAAAAATAATAAATCATTTTCACATTTTTTAACATTCAAGCGATTAAGTGATAAAATCAACCTTTCAAAGCATTAACCGATCAGAGAATCAAGAAAATAGATTGAAAGTTTATTCTTCAATGCCGTTGTATTCAACTATTTAGAAAAAGCACCCTCTTAAGTTTTCAAACATTAATAAATCAATACATTTTCGATTTGAAATAGATACCGGTCGAAAGTTTAACCAAAAATTTATTCGATTTTACCGATGTGTTATTAACCATGCAAAACCTGATAAGGGTTCCTTTGGATTAAACAATAATTTTTGCTTTTAGTTAAAAAAACGAGATCCGAAACCAAAAATCTCCTTTCATAATCGTTACTAAGGTAATTTATAATAATTCTGAATAAGGGAAGCCCTTTCCTCTTCCACATCAACAGTGGCCTGTATTTTACTGGATAAGAGCCATCTACAACAATATTCATCAACCTTCAAATACAAAACATCACAATACATAATACTAAAAAGTGCAATTTAGAAAATATCATGTCTATTATACTGGATATTAGATGATCAAAATTAGAAGCATCTTTTTTGCATTTAATAACTGTAGTTAAAAAGCGTTAACACAGTCACAAAAAAACTTCATAACACACTGTATGTCAATTTAGTTATCGCGAAAAGTATTTGTATAGTATTAAATTTCTCATTACCTTTTACTACATATTATAGAGCCAGATGTAGGCTAAAAAATAGATTAAAAAACCAAAAACAACCCAAAGAAGAACATGAAAAAAATCCCCCTGATTTTAATTATGGTCTTTGGCTGTAGCATAGTGTATAGCCAAAACCTAAAACCGGACGTGATTTCTACGGCTGGTAGTTTTTATACAAATGGTAACAACTCGGTTAGTTGGACAATTGGAGAATGTTTTACTGCAACATTTCCAAATGCCACCAACACTCTCACTCAAGGTTTTCAGCAAGGTATTTACGACATTGAAACAGCTATTGACAACACAGAAAACCTGATAAAGATTAATCTGTTCCCCAATCCGACTGCTGATTTCGTCAACCTGGAAATTCAATTGCAGAATAAGAAAGACTATTTCTTTCAGCTATCTGATATGGATGGAACTTGCCTGAAAAACGGAAAAATAACTTCGGAAAAATCAGAAATAAGTCTATCCGGTTTTTCAAACAGTACTTACATTCTCAATGTATTTACGACTGATCACAAATTATTAAAGTCATTTAAAATTATTAAGATCAATTAATCCTCAAATCAATAACCCAATGAAAAAATTATTAACAATCCTTATTTGTTTAAGCTTAATAATAGGAACATTATCGGCTCAAACACCAAACGCGTTTAAATATCAAGCTGTTGTTCGCGATAATGCCGGACAAATAATTATCAATCAAAACGTAGGATTCAGAATCTCCATCCTTCAATCAAGCGCAACAGGTACTGCGATATATTCAGAAACTCATGCCGTGCAAACCAATGCTTTTGGATTGGTGAATTTTGAAATTGGTATGGGCACGGTTGTTTCTGGTACATTTTCGACCATTGACTGGGGAAGTGACAGTTATTTCGTAAAAATAGAATTGGATGCCACTAACAGTGGTTCTTTTTCTGAAATGGGAACCAGTCAATTGCTTGCTGTTCCATATGCTTTGTATGCAACCAAAGCAGGAAATGGATTGACAATTTCGGGCACACCCCAGCTGGGAGATCTACTTTATAATAATGGAGATAAATGGGACTTGTTGTCAAAAGGAGTTAATGGCCAAACCTTGCGATTGGACAATGGACTTCCCAACTGGGGTGAACCGGGTTATGCTTTGCCCATGGTAACCACAAGCGCTGTTACAGATGTTCTGCAAACCGGAGCCATGTCTGGAGGAAATATTATAGCCACAGGATTTACAGATATTACAGCCCGCGGAGTTTGTTGGGGCATCAATCAAAATCCAACTACTGTTGACAGCAAAACGACTGAAGGCACAGGCATTGGAACGTTCACAAGCTCAATTACAAGTCTGGAATCGAATACTACCTATTATTTGAGAGCCTATGCCACCAATAGCGCAGGTACGACCTATGGTAATCAGGTTACGTTTAAAACTATCCTGAATGTGGTTTTCCCAACAACAATTACAGCAGCAGTAACCAATATTACGGCAAATGCGGTAACATCAGGTGGAAGTGTAACTGCTACGGGCGGCGGAGAAGTTACAGCACGTGGAGTATGTTGGAGCGATCATCAAAATCCTACTATTTCCGATAGTAAAACAAGCGATGGAACAGGTACCGGCGAATTTCAAAGCCAAATTTCCGGACTATTACCTGGGACTTATTATGCAAGGGCTTATGCTACCAACAGTGCAGGTACCGGATATGGCAACATGGTCACATTTACTACTGAGAAAACATTACCCGTATTAACTACCAAAGCGATTACAGATATCTCTGCCATGGGAGCCGTGTCCGGAGGATCTATTTCATCGGCTGGTGGCGGGACCATTTCAGGAAGAGGAATCTGTTGGAGCGATGCCCCGAATCCAACCATTGACAATGAGAAAACAACAAGTACATCTACATCATCTTCTTTTAGCGCTGCCATTGCAAAAGCCAGCCCGAGTACAACCTATTATTTAAAAGCTTATGCTACTAATGAAATAGGTACCGGCTATGGTGATGAAAAAACTTTTACCACATCTGATGCGGCATATTATACAAGTTTCGAGGCAGGAATGACTCCTGCTAATTGGACCGGACCTTGGACCGTGAGAAATGAAGCTGCATTTGATGGCAGTTATAGTTTTAAGTCATTGGTGAGTCAGACTTCTGAAACATCTTTTAATTTCACTCTAAGTCAAACAGGACAATTGTCTTTTTACTTCTTTCTTTATGATGGTTATGGTGGTATAACACTTGAGGTATATCTTGATGATGAATTAATGGCAACATATCCTGGCGATGGGTCAGGATGGAGACAAGGTTTAATTGACATTCTTACAGGAACTCATGCTCTTAAATTTAAGCTACTTCAGCAAGGTGCATTCGGTGGTGATTATTGCTACATCGATCAAATAACCATTACCAAATAAAGTGGAGTATATTTTCCCAGCAGGAGGAAAAGCCTTCCGGAGAAAACATCTTAAGTAAATACTACCCATTTGTCAAAAACTCAAAAAACTTTTGCACATGTTTTGACTTCATAAATTAGAAGCATTGATTAATCTATAAATCTCACCATCAGAAGTGATAATAAAGTGGAGACCAGCCACCACTAAAAAAACGGGGCGAAATCCGAAAAGCCAAACGAGTAGGGAACAATAAAATTAAATGAATATGAAAAACATGAAATTGAAATTAATTATGCTAACTATTGGAGCCTTCCTTTTTAGTAGTTGCTCTTATCGAGTTCTCGATTTTACCTTAATATCTACAAAGAATGTAGATCTATCAAGAGGAGCTTCCTTTGAAAGAGGTAAAACCAGAGTTGAAGGAAAAGATATGGTTCACCTAATTATTTACATTCCTTTGGGCAGGCCAAATCTGAAGGAAGCTGTTGATCGGGCCGTAGAAAGTATTCCGGGATGCATTGCATTACTTGACGGTGTTGTTTACTCTAAATTTTGGTGGATCCCATTCCTCTATGGACAGCAATCAATTACAATTGAAGGAACTCCTCTTATTGATCCAAATTTAACATACAACTTGAAAGATATACCAACGTTTGGTAAAATTCAGATCGATAAGGATGGTAAATTTAAAAGTGTTGAAAATATATCGTCAACTGAATATTATGCACTAAAAGAGAAAGTGGTAAAAGATTCTAAAGTGAAAAGATTTAAAAATTCAATCGAGATAGAATAACCAAACATAAGTGAAATGCATTTGAAACGACAAAAAATGAAGTCTCTTTCTGTTAATTTAACATCTCCTCACGGCAGTATTCATGACCTAAAACAAAGGAATTGGAAATTCACCGAGTATATATTAAGAAGAGAATAATTGAAAAATGACATCTATAAAGTAAAAGGAATCAACACTTCCTCAACCTTTCTAAAAAACAAAACCGCCCGGAACCTCTGTCCCGGGCGGAAAAAAAACCAAAAATCAACTAACCTTTAAACCGTCTGGCAACCTCATCCCAATTCACCACGTTATAAAAGGCATTGACATAGTCAGGTCGCCGGTTCTGATAATTTAAATAGTATGCATGTTCCCATACATCTACTCCAAGAACCGGTGTTCCTTTAACTTCTGCCAGATCCATTAACGGGTTATCCTGATTAGGTGTGGACGAAATCACCAAACTATCACCCTGCTTTACCAGCCATGCCCAACCAGACCCAAACCTGGTAAGGGCTGCTTTTGTAAAAGCTTCTTTAAAATTTTCATACGAGCCAAATGATGCATCAATCGCTTTTTGCAAATCACCTTCCGGAGTTTTAGCACCTCCCGGAGCCATTACATCCCAGTATAAATTATGATTGTAAAAACCACCGCCATTGTTGCGTACTGCAACCGGGTGAACCGATATTTTAGCCAAAAGTTCTTCTATTGTTTTCCCTTCAAGAACAGTACCCTGAACGGCAGCATTCAGATTGCTGGTATATCCTGCATGATGTTTATCGTGATGGATTTCCATCGTTTTTGCATCGATGTAAGGTTCAAGTGCATCAAATGCGTATGGTAACTTTTGTAATTCGAATGCCATTATATTTATATTTAGAATTAAAGACTCTTTTATCTTCTATGCAAACATAGCACCTATTTGGATTTATTCCAAATAAGAAGACACTTTTTTCATATCAAATATTTCGATAAGATATAGGAAAGATCAATGAAGACAATTGAATAGAAACAAATCAAAACCCAATTCACTAATGTGTTTTTAGTACGAAGGAAACAGGTTTAAAGGCTGTTTCCTTTGTACTAACTTAAACTATCAGTTTAATAAACAAAACTACTTCCCCCTAAAAATTCGCGAATAACTGAGGTCGGCGGAATTTCCACATCGTCGATGGGTATGAAATACGATAAAAATTTAAGCAAGCGGCTACTTTCGCTGAATTCATCCTGATTTTCGGTAACCGATTTCAGTAACGGATCGGCATATTTTTTCAATACGGCCAATTCATAAATCAGCGATGAATTAAACATGACATCAGCATTTTCCTGATAGGGAAAAATATTTTTGTCCTCACCGGCACGAACGCTCGGCCACCGGCGAATCGTATCCTGAGCCGAATAATTGCGGTATTTGCTGTCGCGGATCATCCGCCGGATCATTCGGTTATCAGTTGTCGAAATATGATTCTGATCATCGATCGAAATCTGGGTGAGCGCCGAAAGGAATATTTTAAACGTATTTTCAGGTAGAATATGCGGAATCAAATCCGGATTCATTCCGTGGATTCCTTCAACAATCAGAACATTACCTGGATCCAAACGCAATTTTTTACCTGAAGGAAAACGTTGACCAACTGTAAAATTGAACTTTGGCAATTCAATGGTTTCACCAGAGAACAGTTGTATCAACTGTTCATTAAAAAACTCAATATCAATGGCTTCGATTGCTTCAAAATCGTATTCTCCCTTTTCGTCTTTTGGGGTTTTTTCGCGATCTACAAAATAATCATCGAGCGAAATCATAAAAGGTTTCAGGCCATTCACGGCCAATTGAACCATCAGTCGCTTGCTAAAGGTCGTTTTCCCTGAAGCTGACGGGCCGGCAATCAACACAATTTTAACCTTATCCTTCCTGTCATTGATCAGATTGGCTATTTCTGCTATTTTTTTTTCGTGCAGGGCCTCCGATATTTTAATGATATCGCCACTCATCCCATTGATTGTATTTTCATTCAGGTTGGCCACATTGGGCACATTCAACAGTTCAGCCCAATCTTTATGTTCCTGAAAAACCTCAAACAGCTTGTCATGTCTGCAATAAGGTTGAACCTCGCTGAATTTAGACGGATTAGGAATCCGAAGCAATAATCCGTCGTAATACGCAACAAGGTCGAATACCTCCAAATAGCCTGTCGAAGGAACCAAATATCCATAGAAATAATTGGCCAGTCCATCCATGAAATACAAGTATGAAAACAGAGCACCCTGCTGTTCAAACAATTTCGCTTTATAGGGTAGATTCTGGTTTTTGCATATTTCAACAGCTTCCTCCGTCGGTAATCCAATTTTTTCAAAAGGGATATTTTTCCTCACAAGTTGCTGCATTTCCGTTTTGATGGCAAATATATCGGAATCGGTTACTGGTCGTTCCAAACCTGCAAGTTCACAATAATACCCTCGGGAAATGCCATGCATCATTTTCAGCTTGACTTGCGGGAACACTTCAACAACAGCAGCATACAGAATAAAAATCAGCGAACGGACATACAAACGCACACCATCAGCATTTGTATAATCGATAAACTCAACTTTTTTGGTTTTCATAAAAACGAATGAGAGTTCCTTCACTTTGTTATTCACAAAGGCACCAATAACCGGATATTTGAGCTTAATCTGAAACTCATCTTTGACGTCCATCAGGCTTACGCCCAGAGGAAATGATTTTTTTGTGCCCGTATTAACGCAATAAATATCGATTGTTTTCATATTGAATTCAAGTATCAGTATTTAGTATAAAAGACTAAAGATAGAAGATTTTAGACCACTAACATTATACTGAACTGATCTTCTAAAATCAGTAGTCTCGTTCAATGGAAATGCCTGTCTGGGTCTTTTCATGATCTGGAATTCTCCAGTTCCAGTTTGAGGTATCTGGCGGTAAATGAATCTTCATTCCAAACAATCTGTTCCGGAGTACCAAAACACACCACGCTCCCACCCTCTCTTCCACCTTCAGGACCAATATCAATGACATAGTCGGACACTTTAATCACATCCATGTTGTGTTCGATGACAATAACTGTATTTCCCCGGTCAACCAACTTATTGAGGACTTCGAGCAACACACGGATGTCTTCAAAATGAAGTCCGGTGGTTGGCTCATCGAGAATATACATCGTTTTTCCCGTGTCCTTTTTGGCCAGCTCGGTAGCCAGTTTTACACGTTGTGATTCACCTCCGGAAAGTGTGGTAGATGATTGCCCCAGGGTGATATATCCCAGCCCTACATCCTGAATGGTTTTCAGCTTATGGGAAATCGACGGAATATGTTCGAAAAACTCAACACCCTGATTAATCGTCATGTCAAGTACATCGCTGATTGACTTTCCTTTGTATCGGACTTCAAGTGTTTCGCGATTGTAGCGGCGACCATTACACGCATCACAATGAACATATACGTCCGGAAGAAAATTCATCTCAATTTGTTTCAAGCCTCCTCCCTTGCAACCTTCACAACGTCCGCCTTTGACATTAAATGAAAATCTGCCGGGCAGATAAGCCCTTATTTTTGACTCAGGCAACTGTGCAAACAGATTCCGGACATCAGAAAAAACACCGGTGTAGGTTACCGGGTTGCTTCGCGGAGTACGCCCAATTGGTGACTGATCGACCTGCACCACTTTATCGATGTTGTCCAAACCAACAATTTCGCTGTATGAAAGTGGATCTTTCACCGATCCGTAGAAATACTGACTTAAAATGGGTTGCAAGGTAGCGTTGATCAAACTGGATTTTCCGCTTCCGGAAACTCCTGTGACACAAATTAATTTACCCAATGGTAAATCGACCGAAATATTTTTCAGATTGTTTCCTGTACAACCTTTCAGTGAAAGTACCAACCCGTTTCCTTTCCGGCGTTTCTCCGGAATTTTGATTTTCGTTTCACCCAGCAGATATTTGGATGTGAGGGTTCCGGCTTTCAGAATTTGTTCCGGGTTACCAGCAGCAACAACCTGGCCACCATGCCGCCCCGCAAGCGGTCCCATGTCAATCACATAATCGGCATTCAACATCATGTTTTTGTCGTGCTCAACCACAATCACCGAATTGCCTGTATCGCGCAACTGCTCCAGTGAATTAATCAGCCGAAGATTGTCACGGTGATGTAAGCCGATGCTTGGTTCATCGAGGATATACAATACATTCACCAGTTGTGAACCAATTTGGGTAGCCAGCCGGATGCGCTGCGATTCGCCTCCGGACAAGGTGCGCGAAGTGCGGTCGAGCGACAAATAATTAAGCCCGACATCTTCCAGAAAGCGAATCCTGTCCCGAATTTCCTTGACCACTTCCACCGCAATTTGTTTCTGACGATCGGTCAGCCGTTCTTCCAGATTAATTAGCCAAGAGCTAAGTTCCGAGATATCAAGTTGTGCCAGTTCTGAGATGTTCTTTCCATCAATCTTGAAAAATAGCGACTCTTTTTTTAACCGCTGACCCTTACATTCCGGACATGTTGCTTCGCGTATAAACTGGTTAGCCCATTTCTGCGCTTTTTGCGATGGATTGTCATCCTTCTGAGCATCAATATATTTAATTACTCCCTCGTAAGTCATCAGATAATTCATAGAAACTCCAAGTGGTGAGTTCTTAAGCTGAATCCGTTCATTGGTTCCGAAAAGAATAGCATTCAAACCATCTTCAGGAATATCTTTGATGGGGGTTTTCAGGTTAAAACCATACATCTCACCTAAAGCTTCAATCTGCCAGAATACAAGCGTATTTTTGTGCGAGCCAAGCGGCGCAATTCCACCACTCAGAATACTTTTGGTATTATCAGGAACAATTTTTTCAAGATCGATTTCGCTGATCATACCCAGTCCGTTGCACCTGACACAAGCACCCTGCGGCGAGTTGAACGAAAAATTATGAGGTGCAGGTTCGTTGTACGAAATGCCAGTTGTCGGACACATCAGTTGGCGGCTGTAATACTTCGCCTCCTGCGTGTCGTTATCCAGAATCATGCAGATTCCATGTCCGTGTTTCATCGCAATCTTGAGCGAATCGTGCAATCGTTTATCGCTGGCTTCGTCAACCAGCAAGCGATCAATCACAATCTCGATGAAGTGGTTTTTATACCTGTCGAGTCGCATGGCCGCTTTCAGTTCGGTTACAACTCCGTCGATCCGGGCATTCAGAAAGCCTTTTTTCAGAATTTGCTCAAACAGCTCACGGTAATGCCCTTTGCGGCCTTTGACCATTGGTGCCAGAATCAGAATTTTTTTCCCGGAGAACGAACTTTTAATAAGGGTTAAAATCTGATCATCGGTGTACTTCACCATTTTTTCGCCCGTATTGTATGAATAGGCTTCGCCAGCCCGCGCGTACAGCAAACGTAGAAAATCATAAATTTCGGTCACTGTGCCAACCGTTGAACGTGGATTTTTATTGGTCGTTTTCTGTTCGATGGCAATTACGGGGCTCAGACCGGTAATGAGATCGACATCGGGGCGTTCCATATTTCCGAGAAATGAACGCGCATAGGACGAAAACGTCTCGACGTAGCGACGTTGCCCTTCTGCGTATATGGTATCGAAGGCCAGCGACGACTTCCCACTGCCACTCAGGCCGGTAATAACCGTCAGTTTATTCCGTGGAATTTCGACACTTACATTTTGCAAATTGTGGACACGGGCACCGTGAACCTCAATTTTTCCGTCTTCTTCTGTTATATTTTCCGGAGAATGGATATTTTCAGCTTTCTGCATTGGATTCTTAATTCGTTTTTGTCCGGAAACCTTCCACCGGAATTCTCAAGGTATAGGTCTTATTGTTCGGGTTTTTCAGGTAGGTTTCCCTCAACCACGGATTGAACATTTTCAGGATTTTATAGTTGATTCCCTTTTCAATAGCAAAATCGGCCCAATCCTTAACCGGCCCGCTAATTTCGATAGTTTTGGTCTCGACAACCGGATAAAGCCTTTCTTTTTTAATCCTGAAACCATACTTTTCAGGTGATTCCATCACTAATTTAAATGAAAGAATGCGAAATATATATCTTGAAGTTTCGTCGCCAAATAATAAATCGTAATAGCTGTCCACCTTTTGATTGTTTATTTGCCGAACGACAAAAGTTCTTCCTCCGTTATACGATGCAGCAACCAGCGACCAACTTCCGAATTTGGTGTAAGCTGATTTGAGGATACGACATGCTGCTTCAGTCGACTTCACAACGTGGTAGCGCTCATCAACTTCATCATTTATTTCCAGCCCGTTCTCCTTGGCGGTTGCTTCAAGTATTTGCCACAAACCTACTGCATTGGCAGGAGAAACAGCACGTACATCGAGACCACTTTCAGCAACACACAAATACTTGAAATCATCGGGTATCCCGTATGATTTCAGAATCGGTTCGATGACTGGGAAAAAACGCGGCGCATTCATCAGATAACGGATAGTTTGTGAATGGAAATAAGCCGTTGACAACATTTCTCGATCGAGATTTTCGCGCACATCGTAATATTCCAAAGGTACTTTTTCGCCTGCGAATGTTAGCTCTGCAGGTAGATCAACCGGTATATACTTGGGAGTTTCCACCGAATCAGGCGACTGACTGCCCGTGCTTGAACAGGCAGTTAAAGGGAATACGAACAAGACCAGAAGTACCATATTTAAAAGGAAGAACCGGGACGATATTTTTAAACTCATTGTGTATCTTTTCAAAATTTGACAATTTGCAAAAATAGCTGAATTATCTTCCACTGTCAACAATGCTCGCTTTATATTACAAATAAAAAAACCGGTCAAAAAGATTGACCGGTTTTTGTGAGGATACCACAGTACTTCAAAGTCCTGATATTGTGGATAATCTAAACTTTTTTTACTACCGGAATAAATCCAATTTGTTTTATGTTCTGAATATCTGAATAATCGTAAAGCATAAATCCATTCTCACCAATCATGAACAGATAATTATTCATCGGAATCACATCGTATGCATTGATCGACGGGAAACTTGCAAGCAAATGTTGGGTAATAGTCAGCGGATCGGAAGCATTGTATATTTTTAATCCTGCATCACCATCGCAGATGAACAACAGATCATCATCAATTCCAAGTCCTTGCGGGCCATACATCGGATACGACTTAAGCAATGTAAATACGGAATATTCGTTGCTCATCCTGATCACATCAAGCTGATTTACAGTACCACCGCATGTCATTCCGCCTTTAAGTGTTACAAAGGCCAGATCACCTTTTATCACAACCGGATCGCAGGCAGTTATATGCGAGAACGTTCCAATCTGGAAAGGTCTTTCAGGAACTTCCAGCGACTGAACAATCATCCCGTTTTGCGTACCCAGAAACATGTGGTTGTTGGTTATGAAAATGGTTTCAACGTTCCAGCTTACATAACTGGTATTCAGCAAGCTTGCTTCAGAAGTCGATTTCAGTTTAAATGTTAACAAACTGTACTGATTCACGATATAAAGCATATCCCGGTATAATCCAAAACGTGCCATGCTGCCGCCAACACCATAGCTTGTTCCTGCGGCTCCGCTGACACCTCCGCTTGTATAGTTGGCATCCATCGACAAGTTTTCATAGCGATAGTAAGTCGGATAATAACGTTGTTCCAGTTCCTGACGCACGCTTTTTGTTTCCCAGTCGGTTACCACTCCCTTTTCCTCATCCACCTTTGCAAGCGGATATTTCGTATCGTATGTGGGCAATGTGTATGGGAAAATTTTCTCGACACGACCAACTTCTTTAATACTTGAAAAACTTGAAACATCAATGGAAACCAGATCAATGTAACTGTCGGCATACAAAATATTGTCCTTGATGGCTATGTCAATGTTTCCGGGAATTTCGATAAAACCTTTGTTTACCGGATTGTTCGGATCGCTGACGTCAAAAACATGTACACCCGTCATTTTTTCGTTGATGAAAATATACTCATCCTTGAAATAGATTTTCCCCGGATTATTCATTTCGCGGGCAGCAGTCATTTTTACTGCCGAACGTAAATCTTCATAATTCAAATAAACGGGTGAGTTGGCCATAAAAGTCTCGAAAACCTTGTCAGTGCAGGAGGAGGTAAATGCCATCAAAAGCATCAGAATCAGATAGATATTTTTAGTTTGGTTCATGGCAGTATTTAATTAAAGATAAATCCAATTTTCAGTGAAAGACGTGAAAAATTTGCTTCAAGCTTGTAATCATTGTCTCCGGAATAATTCAATTGATGATGGCGATACCCGAACGAAAAGAACCAGCCAAAATTATCAGAAGGGAACTTCTGAAACCCAATGGATGGATTAATCATGAAACCACCTTCAGCATTGAGCTTTCCATCTGACTGAGGCGGTGGATAGTATGAAGATGAATAGTCATAATAGATAACTGACTGGCTACGATTTGCATCTTCGAGTGGAACCATATATCCAACTTGCAAATTCACGAAAGGTGTAAATTTAGTGTCGCGAAATTTGTATTGAAACTGAGCAAATGCAGGCATATACGATTCGTCCAGAAACTCGGCTCCAATCCCGGCTCCAACATACAATTTGTCGATGATACGAAAATTTACAGATGTCGAAAATGAGAATGGTGCCGATTGATTGTTTCCGGAGTTGCCCACCAAAATGCCCATGGAAGTGTCGAAAAAATAATCTTTATTCCGATTCGATTCGCTTACCTTTTTTGAATACCTCGAAATACTGTCGACTTCTGAATTTTTGAAAACCCAAAAATTTCCAGCGGAATTGATTTTTACAATATCAGCGTCATGCGTAATAAGGTCACCTTTTACGATGGCCCCGGATTTCAGGTAAACCATGTCTTTTTTGCTTTTCTGAGCAAATGCCGGAACCAGGAATAAGCATAACAAAAACAGGATGAGATTTTTTTTCATTTGATTTTTGGTTTAAAGTTTTACGCTCGTCGAATGACATTCGTATTTGGTTTTGCTTTTTTTACTGTTAAAAAGATGGACTGTGGATAAAAAAGGTTGCGCAGAACAGAAAATAAAATTTCAGGTTTCGGCAGGCGGTTCAATAAATGAAGTGGACACTCTTCCTATTGCTGTGGAGAATTTATTTAGGGTCTGCTGAAACATAGCAAATGTGCAGATAATGAATAGCATAAGAACAAAGTGCAAGCATTATAGAAGGAACATCGAAAAAAGCTGGCACTTTAATTTTTCAGTCAAAAAAAAATGGCTCTATGACGTTTGGTGTGGGTCGAAATTCGCTCCAAAGATGTTTTGATTCGGATTGTGTTTTTTTTCGTCCTGAAAGGACAACCTATTTCAGCCCAATGGCAACGCCTTGTGTTAATAAAAGTGATATTTTTAACCGTCCGCGATGGATTCAAATTCAATGTAAAATTCTTTCTCCGGACGGAATAATCCATTAATATTTAATAGTATAGATTGATTTATCTTCCGTCCGAAATTATTTTTTGACATTGAATATTATTTTTGCGCGGACGATATCATCGTTTCCTGCCAACCCAGGGCGACACTCCTTCGTCGTTTGCCCTGGGCTGGATTAAACTGTCCTCTCAGGACGAAAAAATCTCAGGATTAATACTTATCCATACTATGGATCAGTTGATATGGTTGTGGGGAAAGTCGTTGATATTGTTTCCCGATATGAAATCAAAACATAAATCGGTCACGCGAAATCAATTATACTATCTTCAAGCGGGACGCACTTTTACTTTTCTTCTACAGAAAAAAATATTCCGATAGTTATCGGACAGCCGCCGCAATCAAATGTAAATAATCAGATTAAAATACTGGTCTTTCAATTGGGTTCAACCTTTAATCGGAGCGAGTACGAGGGCCGTCAAAACGCCCGGCCGAGGGTTCGTTTTGACAAGATTTTTGCTTCCTTTTCATCGATTGGAAAAGGAAGAGCCAGTCCGGCTTGAGGACAAAACAGACTCAATCCCGGCGCGTCATTCTGCTAAGCCCACAAGAAATTAATTTGATCCAGTATCTCCTCAATAAATACAGGATATTATGACATTCGCAGAGACGCACCTCCGTGCGTCTCTGGACAGTTCCGATTAGCTAGACGCACGGGCGTGCGTCTTTACCACGAATCCTCATTTTCTAAGCGAATGATCCGGTATAAATACCTCTCCATATAAGATGATGAAGTGATTACCACTTGTTCGACATTTTAGAACTCGTAGCTTAATCCGGTAAAGACACCAATCGTATAGGGTTTATAAGATACAGATGAATTGCTGTTCAGCGAATTCAGGAAATATTTGATGCGGGGTTCAACGTTCAGGTAAATACGTTTCGATAATCCATATTTAAATCCAAAGCCCAACGTTCCGCTGTAATTCATGGATTCCATATCTTTGGTTTTACCAGCCAGACTATTGCCATCGCTGCTTTCCATGTAAGTCTGGTTCCCAACCAGGAAATTGGAGCTGAATCCTCCCATCAATTCGATACCAAACTTCGAATCGAGAAGTCTATATCGTAAATACAAAGGGATTTCGATGTATTCAAAATTCTGAACAAAACTGGCATCCGAAACAACGACTGCCGACATCAACGAATTATCTTCGAGATTGGTTCCCAGTACAATTCCGGAAGGAACATCGCTGAATTCTATTACGCCAGCGGTGCTATTCATCATTAGGTTACTGGTACGGGCATCAACGCTCACATTGGTATTTAAATATTCTGCTCCACGAGCAGGACTGGCAGCCATATCATATTGCCCCTTCGAGCGGGATGAATTTCCGGAGTTTTGTCCGATACCGGAATAGTAAACACCACTTTGCAAACTCCAGCGTTTACCTTTTTTGTATTCAACGGATACGCCACCGCCCAGATCAACCGGATTACCGGATCCTGAGTTCAGCATATTGCTGGCATAGACTTGCGTGTGACTGCTGTGTGACACATTATAAGCCGGTGAAACCTGTGCACCAACCAGCCAGCGGGCTTTAGACTTATCTGAATTTTCGGCCAGTATAATCCGCTGATTTTGTTCCATAATTTGCTGATCAATTGTTTTTTCAGCCTGTTCAGACACAATAGTTTTAAGGTTTTGATCCTGAAGCAAATTGGCAGTTTCAGTTTTATGCGCGATCGCTTGTGTCAATATTTTCATCGGTTTCATCCGGGGCAAATCATCAGCCTTTACATTCTCCGTTTTATCCTGAGAAGTTTTCGTTTCCTGAATACGCATTTGGCTGGCAACCAGAACGGGTTTATTGGATTCAAAATTAACTGTACTTTTTTCAGCTGCCGGTATTTCCTGAATGTCATTCTGTGCGCTTGCAGAATCGGTCAAATCGTTGTCAGTAATTTCCGTTTTTGCTTCCGGAGTATGGCTTTGATTGACAATGAACGGTTGGTCAACAGCCTGAGTATTCAAATCATTGAATTGCCAGCCGGCGACAAAGGCCAGAAGTAAAGCCGCAGCAACACCGGCAATCCTCCAGAATACAATTTTTCGTTTTCGTCGGTCGTTTGCGACACCGGCAAGCACATTCTCCAGTAAATAAGCTGGCGGTGCCTGTTCGTAATTCCGGAGTTTATCGCGGAACAATTCGTCTAAATTTTTATCCTTCTTCATGCCGTATAATTATTTTTGGCATTTAACTCACCATAGTTCTCACGAACTTTTTTTTTCAATATATCCCGGGCACGTGCCAGATTCGACTTGGAGGTTCCCTGTGTGATCGACATTTCTTTGGCAATTTCCTTATGCGACATTCCTTCGATCACATACAGGTTAAAAACCAGCTGATAACGCGGTGGCAACTGCTGAATCAGCTTCAGGAGTTCGTCAGCCGATATTTTCGCAATCACATCGTCTGAAAAACTGACAGAATCATAAACCGCAACATCTTCAACCGGGTACAACAAATGTTGCTTTCTGATTTTTTCGAGTGAAACATTGATCATGATCCGTCGTATCCAGCCTTCAAAAGAACCATCATTCCGAAACGACTTTAACCCGGTAAAAACCTTAATAAAACCCTCCTGCAAATTATCTTCAGCTTCTGTTGCATCTTTGGCATAACGCAGGCATACCCCGAACATTTTCGGTGCAAACTGGTGATATAGTTTTGCCTGAGCTTTTTGGTTTCCGGCAATACATTCGGATATGATTGGCTTAAAATCTTCCAAGTGCGCGTTATTTTCTAATTACCCAAAATTAACCGATTTAATCGTACTTTGGGAGATTGAACCATAATTTCATGCCTGCGCCAATCAATAAATATCAACGGTCAGGTCAGGTTTAGTTTTCCTGAAAATCAGGAATCATTTACTTCAAGATGAAGATACCTGTCGGAAAGTTGCGTCGGAATAAATTATTTCTCATTTTAATTGCAACGCAACCCTAACAGTCCTTCATCCGTCTTAACTCAAAAAGCAATTATACAATCCTTCGAAAACAAATACTGATGAAACTATTCTTTTCCTATTTCACAATTGTTCTTCTGATGGCGTCCTGCTCGAACGATCAGGAGAACCCAATTGTTTCGGATCTGAAAATTTCCGAAAAATCGGTAGAAATTATAACAACTGATAATCAATTCGGATTCGAAATCTTTCAAAAAGTCAATGCATCGGTCGATGAGCCACAGAACATCATGATTTCACCCCTGAGTGTTTCACTGGCATTGGCGATGGTCTATAATGGAACAGAGGGCAACACCAAACTGCAAATGGAAGAAATGCTTCACAAGGCAAATTTAACTTCTGAAGATATCAATCAGACTTACAAAGACCTGGTGACTGCACTTTCGAGCCACGATCCGAAGGTCGAACTGTCGATTTCGAATGCGATTTTCTACCGGAATTCGTTCCGTGTTAAAGATAATTTCATCACCACCAATCGTAATTTTTATCAGGCTGAAGTTGCTGGTCTTGATTTTTCAAAAACTACTGAAACCCTGAACACTGTTAACGGTTGGGTGAATAACAAAACCAAAGGAAAAATCGAAAAAATCATCGAAGAAGTAAAGGCTGATGATGTGATGTACATCCTCAATGCCATTTATTTTAACGGCGAGTGGCAATACCGTTTCGACACAAAAAAAACGACTGACTTGTCATTCACCAAAGAAGACCAATCGGTTATTCAGGTACCGACTATGACCATCGAGAATTCATTTAAGTATTACGACCATCCGGATTTCCAAATGCTCGAAATGCCTTATGGGAGCGGCAAATATTCGATGTTGATTCTTTTACCTGCTTCAGGAAAAAATACCAGCGATGTGATTTCGTTGTTAACCGCTAAAAATGTAAATGACTGGATTTCGAAACTGACGGAGCAAAAGGAAAAGGTGTTCCTTCCGAAATTTGAGTTCAAATTTGAACAAAGCCTAATCGATCAACTCAAAGCTTTGGGAATGACCGATGCGTTCAACGATTCCAAAACCGATCTGAGTGGAATTTCGGATGCCACAGGACTGGTCGTTTCTGAAGTCATGCATAAATCGTACATTAAAGTCGACGAACGGGGAACAGAAGCTGCAGCAGTTACCGGAATTACCGTTGGTCTCACTTCTGTCGGACCTGACATGTCGTTTAGAGTTGATCGTCCTTTTGTTTTTGTTATCCGGGAAAAAGACACCAATGCCATATTATTTGTCGGGAAAGTAATGAATCCAAAAGAAGAATAGAATGGTGAAAAAGAATGACCAGCTGGAGTTGGTTTGAAAGCTTTGTTTTATGCGTGTTATCATTTGCTGGTTCTCCAAGTCTTCCCTTCCGATTTTTTTTAATATTTTAAAACGAGTCATCACCGAAAAGTCGTATCCCCAAGTGATAAAATTCGAATAACCACCCCGAAGATTCGGTGTGGAAAAAAAATGAGATTAAACTTCTAGTACATTAATATTCTCCCCATTCAGCGCTGTTGATTCTTCTTTGATTCTTCTGTTGGTCTCACCGTTCGACTGAGACTTCGGTTATTCAAATTCAGTCCCTTCAGGGCTATTCCCTGTTTTAATGCTTTTCGCAGAAAACGCAATAGCCGATTGACTTTTTTTACTAGATTTGATACAGCTTTAAGTATTGATGCAGAACAAGTCAATTGGTATCAATTATTTATACCGTTCCTGAGATAGATGAAATAAATTTAGCCAGAAATAATTGGTGTTTAAATAAGGTCATAATTGTAACTGGTTATATTTTTTTAAGAGCGATTTAATCTTGCTGAACCTCAAATTAATCATATAAATACATCACATGAAAGGTGCAATAGCGAATTGTGTAAAAGAAACAATAGTTTCCAAATTTGGAAATCCGAAGTGGGAAGAAATAATGATAGCCTCAGGTCTAAATGCCAAAATGACTATCCTTGTTATTCAAGATATTGATGATGATATTATTTTGAATGTAGTTGAAAATTCATGCAAAATATTAGATCTTTCAATCGAGCAAATAGCAGATTATTTTGGCGATTACTGGATGAACTCGTATGCTGTAAATATGTATAAACCATACTATGGGACGAATTCTACTGCAAAAGATTTTTTTCTAAAATTAAATACAATTCATTCCAGAGTAACCAACAGTATTCCAAATGCAAAACCACCTAGATTTGAGTATGATTGGGAAAATGAAAATACATTAATCCTGACTTATATCTCACCAAGGGGACTAATTGATTTTGTTGTGGGTTTAGCGAAAGGTGTCGGTAACTATTTTAATCAGAAATTATCTGTTCGTAAAATCTCATCAACGAAAGTTGAAATAATATTCTTATAAGCTTGCCTTTCTATGTTTACTTTTTCTCTTATGTAAATCCATTTTAAAAGGCCAATGCTGTTTCGTCCGAAAGTATGTCAAAGCCTTTTTCAACTATGTACCGCGGACGATTGTCACCATATATTTATTATTTCTACAAATATTTTGCTCCGCTGGAGCAAGAACCAAAATGAACTACTCCGCTGCAAGCAGACGGGGTATCACAGAGAAATTAGTCCTTCAATTCGCTGCAAGCAGCGGGGAACTAACCCCACAGTGATTAGACGTTTCGCACGATTAGAAATAATTAGTGGCAGAGACACGAAATATTTATAGAACACGACGGCAAGTTCTGAAAAAATACTCTTTATGTGGTCGATTTTCAGAAACTAATATATCGAACTCAGGTTAATAGCACAGACTGCTTTTGGACTATTTAGTGACCGGGAAAAGGCAGTTGAAGCGGGATGCAACAATTACATTGCAAAACCCATTCACAGAGCCAACTTACTCGCATTAATACAAAAATATTTCAAGAATTAATTTCGGGGTCTCATTCTATTTAGGGATGCCGAAACCCCGCCTGCCAAGCGAGCGGGCAGGAAGTTCGGCATGACGCTGCGTCGATTCTTCATTAACACAACACTAATTTTGACAATGTATTCTTTCAAGCGAGATACCTGTAATTGATTTCACCACAGATTACTCAGATAAACAAAGATTTAAAAGCTATTCTATATCTTAATCGGTGTAATCTGTGGTGTTAATTTTTACTTGTGGAAGCAGCAGAGCTGCAAAACGAGTATTTATAACTCTGTTTGAAAAACACGACTTTATTTCATTCCTATTAATTAGTGTAGATTTATTCTACACTAATTATGTGTATTCCCCATACTACCCCTGACATCCAGGCCTCTTACTTTTTATTATTTCTGCCCCTAACGATTTGACTTTATGCTTTTTGTACCGGCGATCCCAATTGATGTCCA
>DASRMB010000055.1:0-31013 GCA_035648135.1 Prolixibacteraceae bacterium | reverse complement strand
AACTAAACCGACCAAATTGAAGGAAGTTAATCTTACCTTTGATGCTCAAAATATGCCAAAGAACGCACACTATAAAATCTTTTCGAGGCTTATTTAACTCTAAAAAAGAGTCTCCTCATAATATACTGCAAATAAGCATTTTAACATTCCAACTAACTCTGGAGATCATTCTTGTTATATTACGGAATAATCTTCCAAGATGCTTATTTTCAGGGTTTTATCAAAATGTAAATGCACTTATTTTACTGATAATCAAATATTTATACCACTATTTACCGAAGTATTGAGTAAAAGAAATGAGAATAATTATCAATACACCCGACAAGATGCCCAAATGAATGATCAAACCACTGAGCGTTAGGTTGTTTGTTGATTGCTTTACCTAAATGCCATTTGCCAATCTGGGCTGTTTTATAACCGGCGTCTTTAAACATTTCAGCTATTGTATATTGCTCTGTAGGCATACCTGTGTCATCACTCATTTAACTGACATTTCCAGGTACTCCGGCTCGCTGAGGAGTTTCCCCGGTTAATAAACCAGCCCTTGAAGGTGAACAAATTGGAGCACCATAAAATTGAGTGAATTTAACTCCACGGTTCACCAACTTATCCATGTTAGGTATACCCAGGTCTTTTGCTCCAAAACAGTTTAAATCGATGGCTCCTTGGTCGTCCGTATAAATTATAATTACATTAGGTTTTGATTGATTAGATTTTTTGGATGCATAGGAGGCTCCGGAAGAAAGGAAAGCAGAATAAAACAATAGCTTATTGCATAAATTCATATCGAGATACTTTATGTGAATTTTGAAATCATTTTAACTAAAAAAGTGACCCGTTACTATTTCTGGTCTCCAGATTTAGTACTTTCCCGTTTACCATCCCGGATTTTTGAGTGATTCATTCCCCTGAATCTCATGTGATGGTATTGCCCAGAGATTTTCGCTGTCAGGATTAAAGCTACGGGTCATGAAAACTGGGGCCAGGTAATTTTATTGTAATTTGCTAATTGAATAATCTGTTCAAACATAGTTAGGTAATTGGTCCTAAATTTAACTGAAATGATTTTGAAGAGTATGATTTTCGAATAGATTTGATTTAATTTCTTTTACCAGATCAGATGTATTTAGAAAAAAAAATCATTAGCAAGTATTTGAAACTTACTAATGACTTAAGTTCTTTTGAAATTTAGTTTTACCTTCCCAATCCTGTTTCTTAAGCTGATTGATGAGGCGCTTTTTTATCCAAAAATTGAATGCTAATACAAGATTATTTCAATGATTCAATTCTAAACGAATAGCTAACAGGTACATTTTCCGGAATCATATACTGAGATAATGGTCTTGGGCCACAGGATGCATTTCCCAAACCCTGCTGTATACAATCGAGGTTTAAGTATACTTCCGGTTTACGTATTCCTTCAAGAGCAAAATCGTGTTTTGCTAACCACAAATCATTATCAGTAAAATGCAGGGCACTAACACTCATATGGTCCTTTGATGTGATTTTTAGTCCTTTATGTTTGTTGTTGTTGATTGTCATCCATCTGATTCCTTCACGATTTCCCATGCTTTGTGCCCGGACATAATGCTCGGCTTCCATACCTGTTACAGTTGTTTGGTACAATCCAATATAAGCTGACTGAATACGGTCTATGTAATTTTCATGCGGTCCATTACCATACCACTCAATATTTTCAAAACCTTTAGGCAGTTGCATTTGCAATCCTAAACGGCGTAAAATTGAACCGTTCGCAGGTTTTGTAAAACTTGCATCAACATCAATGGTCCCATTGGCATAAACTGAATATTTTACCAGATAGGAAACGCTAACCAGTTCTTTCGCATGTATTGTTGCAGTTGAATTGACCAGTATTGTCACAGATTTTCCGCCTTCATTAACTTTCCACGAAAGCAAGGGAGCATCGTAAGTTGTTTCATAATAATGCTGATCGGTAAACTTATCATTGCTTATACTTCTGTACCAGTTCAGGCTAAGTCCGCTACCGTTGTAAATCATTTCATCGCCATTGTATTGTAATGAAGTGAAAATTCCTGTCTGGGTATTTAAAATTGCTTTAAAGTCAGGTCCGCTGATAATTAAGCTGTTTTCTTGCTTTTGTGCATTTATGGACGCCAGTTTTGACTGGTCGATAGTTGCAACTGCCGGTCGATTATTTAATGCAAACTGCACCGAAGCAACTTCGAATCCTGCCTTAGCCCAACGCGTATCCGACTTTAATTCAGCATAGACATTGAGAAAATATTCATTTTGGTAAGCTATTTTTGTTTTAAACGGAATGGTTACAACGACTTTTTTATTTGGTTCAAGATCGAAATTATCCAACTCGCCAGACTCGACTTTAACGCCATCTTTAAGAATTTCCCATTTAAAATTGAATTCATTGAGGTTGGTATAATCATAGCGATTTTCAATTTCTACTTTGCCTGTACCCAAAGCCATTTCTTTGAACTTGATGTATTGGTAGATTTTTTTTGCTTCGATTAATTTGGCAGTTTCTCTCCGATCCGGAGTAGTAAGACCATTGCAGCAGAAATCTTCGTCGTTCGGAACGTCTCCAAAATCACCACCGTAGTAATAATGATCTTTTGGCTGGCCTACTTTATTAATTCCCTGGTCAACCCAATCCCAAACACAACCACCAATCATGCGTTGCGATTTGTTTTCGATGTAGTCCCAGTATTCAGCCATATTCCCGGGTGCATTTCCCATGGAATGAGCATATTCACACAAAAAGTATGGTTTCTCGGTGTCTTGCTGATCAAAACTGGCCATATTCGTTAAACTTGGGTACATGTGCGAATCGATATCGGCTGCATCATTTTTACCTTCGTAATGCACGGGTCTGGTAGGATCCAATTCTTTTGCTTTTTTGTACATGGCATCGAAATTTCTACCGTTACCGCACTCGTTTCCTAAGGACCAGATGATTACTGAAGGATGATTGATGTCGCGCTGCACGGCGCGGGTAATACGATCGATAAAGGCAGGTTGCCAGCTTAGTCGGTCGCTGATGCTTTGATTGCCATGACATTCCAGATCAGCCTCATCAACAATGTATAGTCCAAAGTAATCGTACATGGCATACATTTTTGAACTGTTTGGATAATGACTGGTTCTCACCATATTGATGTTGTGTTGTTTCATCATCAGAATATCTTTCAACATGGTGGCAACCGGAACAGCCTTCCCGGTTTGGGGATCGATGTCATGACGATTTGTTCCTTTGAAGAAAACCTGTTCGTTATTGATGTAAATCCGTTTATTTTTAATTTCAATATTTCGAAATCCAAATTTGGACGACATCGCTTCGGTTTCTTCACCTTTTTCATCTTTTAACGATAGAATGACCGAATACAAATTTGGTTTTTCCGCCGACCACAACATCGGATTTTCAACATTGGTTTCCAGCGGAATAAGTTTTTCCGAATTTTTGTTGAGGCGATCAATTTTTTGAGATAGAGTTTTTATTATTTTTCCGCTCGGGTCAAGCAGAGTTACCTCTAATGTCGAACCAGCATCAGGTTTATCTCCAAGATTTTTAACTGATGCATCTACTTTAAACAATGATGTCTGGTAGTTGTCATTTTTAAATTCACACTGTATGTGGTAATTTCTTACATGTGTTTTTGGGGTAGCGAATAGATAAACATCACGATGAATTCCGCTTAACCGGAACATATCCTGATCTTCAATATAACTTGCGTCGGTCCATCGGAATACTTCGGCAGCAAGAATATTTTCTCCCTTTTTCACATAGCTTGTAACGTTGAATTCAGCATCATTATTGGCTCCCTGGCTGTATCCAACTTTTTGTCCGTTGATCCACACTGTGATTCCGCTGTAGACACCATCAAAATGAAGAAAAACTTCTTTCCCATCCCATGTTGCGGGGATATTAAAATTCCTGCGATAAGACCCGACAGGATTCGTTTCGGTTTCGTTGGTGTATCCTTTTTGTGGAAGAATAAGCGAAGGTTTGTTTAAAAATGGGTAAGTAACATTAGTATAGATTGGAGTCCCATATCCATACATCTCCCAACTAGATGGAACGGGCAGCTCTTTCCATGATGAAACATCGTAATTTGTTTTATAAAAATCTGCTGGTCGCTCTGATGGTTGTTTTACCCAATTAAATTTCCAGTTTCCATTTAGTGACTGGTATAAGGCTGAAGTCGGGGTTTCCCATGGCACATCAAAATATTTATCTGCTTTTAAGCTTGCTACATCAGGGTATGTAATGTAAGTATTGTGTCCTTCTTCCTTATTTACCGCGAATATCTGTTCGTTTTCCCAATTTTCTTTTCCAACAAATCCTTCGGGTGGCATTTTCATTGAGGTTGCCTTCAGTTGCCATCCTGACTGGCCGCCAGATGAAACAGATATTTCTGCACCTTTCTTTTCTCCTTTTCCAAACGAAAGTGCCAATCCGGAATTGACGTGAGTTATAGAATAATTTTCGTTGGCTAATTTTGTGAGTCTCCAGTGTTGGTTTCTATTACCGCGACTGTAATTCCACATATTGACTGGAATTTTATCGCCTTGTGTTTCCGATACATCCATACCTTTCATGTTGAAGGGGCAATAAATAACATAACGGTCTCTGGCCTGAATAATTCGCCAGTATTGACCTTTACTGTTTGATACATCTTTGGCAAGATAAATATGGCTTGCATCCTCAGAGGAATTTAGATTGTCTAAAACTAGTCCCGATGGGCTGACAATTTTGTATAAAACATCTTCCTTTATTTCCTGCGAAAAAGCAGGTTGTTTTGCCATACCAAAAACAGACAGCATGACAAAAATTAATACTTTAATGTTTTGCATCTTTTTGATTTGTAGTGGTTTGTTGGAGTTTAGGTTTGAAATATGTTAGTGTAATTTCTTCAGCCGGATTTCTATATGCTGAATACTTTATTGTAGCATTCTAATTCTTTTATTTGTAATATGTAATTTAGGATTATTTTTTATTGAAAGCTTGTAATTTCTTGTTGTTTTTTTTTGAAGGCCGAAGCATAAATTTTCGATATTTAAAATAGTAACCAATAGGTTTTTGGTATTATAGAATGAAAAAAAAGGCCGACAATTTTGCCGGCCTTTTGCTTTTTAAGATTATTCGTATCCAGGGTTTTGTATTAATTGTGGCGCTTTATTCATTTCGTCACGCGAAAGCGGTACCCAGTAGAATTTATTATTAGTAAATGACCGATCGTCAGCTTTATCAGCTTTGTTATAAATCCATTTAGTTAAACCAGTATCGTAATGTTCAACTCTCATGCTAAATACAGGTTCAATTACTTGATCTGCTATCATCCAACGACGAATATCATAGAACCGATGTCCTTCGGCAAAGAATTCTACATTTCTTTCGTCGCGAACAAATTGACGAGCCTCAGCCTGATCAGAAGTAACTTTGCTGGGTAGTCCGGCGCGCCTTCGAACCATGTTCATGGCATCAATCCCATTTTGAAGGTCAGAGCCGCCCAATTCGATGCATGCTTCGGCATAATTCATTAAGATTTCAGCATATCTGAATTCGACCCATGTATTGGTATTTTTGAAATACTGACCTGCAGTTTCAGGATCAAGCAATTTTCTAATGTTATAGCCGGTTTTTTGTCCGTTCCAGGCTTCAATTAATCCCTGACGGGTATCCAGACCACTTTTATAAGGTTCTGCA
Organism: Prolixibacteraceae bacterium; assembly: GCA_035648135.1. GTDB lineage: Bacteria > Bacteroidota > Bacteroidia > Bacteroidales > Prolixibacteraceae > Aquipluma. The sequence goes on along the minus strand of DASRMB010000055.1, from coordinate 25,312 downwards.
TCTCCTTCATTGTGGAAATAATATCCGGTTTGGATTTTGTTTTCTGGTTCTAAACCTGCAGCATCAGCAGGGCGTGCCTGCCATGGGGCTCCATCATAAAGGACACAAGCATAAAAGCGTGGTTCACGGCCATTGTATGGATTGCGTAATGGGTCAGCTGTCAGTTCGGCAGCAGTTGCAGTACGAAGATCCAAATTACCTGGATTATATTTATCCCACTGGAATTTTGAACCATCAGCCATTTCAAACTTTCTGACAGATGCTTCTGTTGGGTCGTTGTTACCCCAGTTATGATATCCATTAGGGCCATACCAAATATTTGCATTATTTACATTACCGCCAGTAAGTGGAAATTGAATTCCCCAGATTGTTTCGCTGTTCCATTGACCTTTTTGGTTAAATATACTGAAATAATTATCAGCATATGTCTGAACATCTGCAGCTGTTAGAGGAGATGCCGGTTCTGAAGTTGTTCCAACCAAAGCGAAGGTTCCGAAATTGCCATCCATAATTTCCTTTGCAGCATCACGGGCTTGTGTTAGTAGAGCTGTTTGACTACCTGCAGGAAATGAAATCAAAGTATTAGATGCTTGTTCTGCCCAACCACCATTTGTAAGTTTACTGGCACAGAAAAGAAGAACTCTGGATCTTAAGGCAGCTGCAGCCGCAGGATTTGCACGTCCCTGTTCCACGGAGGCAGGCAAATTGTCGATAGCACTTTGGATATCTTTAAGGATAAAATCAAGTGTTTCTTTAATGGATGCTCTTTTTTCGCTGGAAAAGTCATCATTCAACGAATATGGTGTATCATGAAGAATAGCACCACCATAAACCATTAAGAGGGTTGAATAATCAAACGCACGGATAAAAAACGCTTCACCTTTCATCTGTATTTTCAAGGCTTCCTTGTTTACTGCCGGAACAGGATCGATATTGGCAAGAATCCGATTAATATCCTGAATGTTTGAATACAGGTTATACCAACGCAAATAGCCACCTTTACCAGTATCTTCAAAAAATCCTAGTTGATCTGGACTCATTGTGCCTTTAAGCATGACATAGCTTGCAGGACGGTGAATACAAAGTAACTGGTCAGTACCAGAAGCTAATAAATCCTCACGTGCACCTAAAATACCTGCATCATCATTACCACCCATTCTGTCGTAGCATTTACCCAAATAGGCATTCACAACGTCGATATCTGAAAAGACAAGTTCTTCATTAAATGTATCAACGGCTTTTTTGTCAAGTACATTTTCTTCGCAGGATGCAAAAAATAACAGAAGAAATGCAATTGCTGATATATTAAAAATTATATTTTTCATATTCTAAGAATTTCATTGATTAGAAAGTAATATTAGCACCAATGGCAAAGGTTTTCATTGTAGGATATACCCCCGCATTGTTGGTTTCAGGATCCCACTTTTTTGTAGCTGAGTAAAGTAATGCAAGGTTGTTTCCTGTAAAATAGATTCTTGCTTTTGCAATACCTACTTTCGAGTAGAACCTAGTTGGAATCGCATAGTTTAGGATCACATTTTTCAAGCGACAATAAGCTGTATTCTCAAGCCAGTAATCACTCATGTTAACATCAGGGGACCAGTAAAGGTCGTCACGGTTATAAGCTCTTGCAATGTTTGTCTCAGTATTTGTTGGAGTCCAACGATTGTCAAATTGCCATTGAAAATAGTTCCCAGCTTCTCCACGACGATTGTCGTACTGGCTGTTTTTTAGAAATTTACCCTGACCCTGGATCTGCACAGTTAAAGTGAAATCCTTATAAGCCAGTGCAACAGTTGCTCCGTAGAACGTTTCTGGTGCATCAACCTTATCAAATAAAACACGGTCATCACCATCAATTTTACCATCGCCTGAAACATCCTTAAAAATGACATCTCCAGCTTTTGCTCCGGTCATGTGTGGTGTTCCATCAGCCTGTGCCTGATCTTTGTAAATTCCAATAGCATCATACATTAACCATGCGCCATATGAATGTCCGGTCAGTTGCTGCCAAGGTGTTGCTTTAATAGGCTCATCCATTTTAATAATCTTATTGTGGTTGAAACTAAAGTTAGCATTAACATCGATGCGAAAATCCTTATTTAAGGTTTTATGGAAACCTCCATCAAGTTCGAATCCACGGTTATCTACGATCCCAAGGTTTTCCTGAGGAAGAGATAAACCTGTAAAGTTTGGAACAGAGGCATTTTTTGCTACAAGGATATTTTCCCTTTTGTTGTAGAAAAGTTCAGCATTCAGGTGGAAAAGATTGTTGATGAATTTTGAATCAAATCCAATATTATAGGTTTTCTGTGTTTCCCAGGTAATATATGGATTAGCTACAACTGGCGGTCCAACTACAGTTTGTATGGCACCACCTGTGCCAAATGTCATACCTGTACCAATACCGTATTTATCCATATACTGGAAAGGATTTCCAGGATCCATACCCATTTTACCGAAGGATGCCCGTAATTTAAAATAGTTGATAACAGATAAGTTGTTTTTCCAGAAATCTTCTTCAGAAGCACGCCATCCAACAAGCAGACCTGGGAAACAACCCCACCGTTTAGTTGTTGGGAATTTAAGCGAACCGTCTGCACGAAATATTACTTCAGCCAAGTATTTATCTTTATAGGCATAAGTTCCACGGCCAATCCACGATTTACGTGCATAAACCGTTGTAGATCCTGAAATATTCTGGTCTTTGGCATTACCTGCATCCATGGTTTGAATAACCGATGAAATGTAATATTTACGATAGGCGTAAAATTCGTTCCAGTCACTTTGGTACTGTTCGAACCCCCCGAAGAAGGAAACATCATGGTTCCCAAATGTTTTTGCATAATTAGCATTAATCATGATGGTTTGATTAATGGTCCGACTATATCTTTCATTGTTTTCCGCAGATGAAAGTCCTCTCGATGTTGGAGTTAAAGGCATCGCAGTAATATACCCGTCAGCACCACGTGTGGCCTGATCCCAATTTGGGTAATACAATGTCCAAGGTTTATAGAATGCTTTGTTGTAATAATTGGTAAGGTCGTAGTTGTAACTTCCTGTGAAAGAAAGCCCTTTGATGAACGGAACAGTAACCGTTGCATTAAAAGTACTTAACACCCTGTATGTTTTCTGGTCATTTAACCCTGCGCTGGAAGTAGAAGTTTCAACTGGGTTATCACCATATTCAATATCAGGTCCAGGTTCTCCTGTTGGCCAAAACGACCAGTTTGTAGGGACCAGACGGGTTGACTGCCCTACAATGGCATCAGCACTTTTGTATGGATATTGTCTATCTGTTAAAAACCCGGCAAGTTCTACACCTGTTTTTAACCAATTAGTAATTGGCATTTCCAGTTTAGTTCTTACGTTATACTGTTTATATTTAGTCGATGATGCTTTATACATGGCATCATCAGTTTTATAACCGAAAGAAACATAATAGTTCATGCCATTATGTCCGCCATCTAAAGTAATATTGTGACGGGTTGTAGTTGTCCAATTTTTAATCAGGTCACCATACCAATCTGTATTTGGATGTTCCCATGGGTCTTTCCCATTTCTGAACAGTTCGATATCAGCATCCGTATATCTGCGGGATTTACCCTCAGCAACCTGATATTCAGAAAGCATAGTAGCGTAGTCAGCTGCATTGGTAACTCCAGGCAGAACGGTTGGAGTCATTACTCCTTCATAAAATTGATAATTCAAACGGGGTTTCCCGTCTTTACCTGATTTTGTAGTAATAAGGATTACCCCATTTGCAGCCTGAGCTCCATAAATTGCAGCAGAAGCATCTTTAAGAACAGAAAGGCTGGCAACATCAGCAGGGTCAATTTCGTCCATCGAACGACCCGGAACACCATCAATTACAACCAGAGGTGCTGTTTCCGAATTGTTTGACATACGGCTACCATCGGAGTTAACTGTACTTCTACCACGGATCATTATACGAGGTGATCCCTGACCAGGCTCACCGGTTTGCTGAATAATTGTAGTTCCTGGAATCAGGCCAGAGATTGCATTTGATACGTTCATGGCTGGAATTGCCTGAAGTTGTTCTCCATCGACAGAGGCAACTGCTCCAACAATATTTGCACGTTTCTGTGTGCCGTATCCAATAGCAACTACTTCGTCAATACCATAAGCTTCGTCTTCCAGTGTAACACTAATAGAAGTTTTATTAGCTACCGTTACCTCCTGACTCGTCATTCCTATAAAAGAGAATTGCAAGGAAGCATTTTCAGGAATATTGGCAATAGTGAAGTTCCCTTCAATATCCGTAATCGTTCCGATAGTAGTACCTTTTATAATTACAGAAACGCCAGGAATTGGGCCTCCGTTTGAATCTGTTACTTTCCCGGAAATTGATTTCTGTTGCTGTACGTTTAACCCGCTGTTGTTCTGTTCCGTTGTTAAAATAATCTGACGATCTCTTACAAGATAACTGACGTTTGTATCTTCAAAAATTTCAGCTAAAATTTTATCAACACTTTCGTTTTTTACATCAAGATTAACCTGACGGTCAACATCAACCAGTTTCTGATTGAATAGAAAGAAAAATTCACTTTCATCTTCAATTCTACTCAGGATATCAATCACTTTAGCTCCCTGCATTTTCAATGTCAATCGTGTTTGCTGGGAATACGTTACTGTTGCAAAGGTTTGTGCAACAAAAAGGAGTAAAAAAAATACACTAAAGCGCATAATTTTCCAAAGTTTAAGGAGCACCCGGTTAGGCACGGGTACCCGGATTCGTTTTTTTTTCATAGTTTTGAATCTTTAAGTGGTTAAACAATTTATAGAGCGTTACACTACTTGAAATGACAGGAGAGTGGTACGAACACTTTCCTGTTTCTTTTTATCTGAATTGATTAATTTTTGATCGATTAATTCCCAGATATATTTTTCGTTTCTGATAGACTCCGTCTTTGTGACTTTCTCTCTTTTCTTCTCTATAACTAATAGGTGTCGTGATAGAAAGTAGTTTTAATACTTCATCTAAAGGTTCATCAATAAAAGTTGCATGAAATGTGTAGTTCAGAAGTAAATCGTCAACGACTACATCAACATTATACCAACGACTTATTCTACGTGCCATTTGCTGCATGTTTTCATTTCGGAATATCAGTTTCCCCTCTTTCCATGAAGTATATTGGGATGCTTCTACTGTACTTTTTGAATAAGTTCGTTTATTAATATCCAGAGTTAATTCTTCATTGGGCTTAAGGATTGCAAGTTGATTTCCATCTTTTGATGAAATATCGACTTGCCCTGTTTGTAAAACGATTTCTTCAGTTTCTTCATCTGTGTTTGCGATAACGTTGAATGTAGTTCCAAGTACTTTGATATCCAGATTCTGTGTTTTTACATGAAACGGAATTTCTTTATTGTGAACAACATCAAAGAATGCTTCGCCAATAAGTTCTACTTTTCGTTCGTGAGTAAAGCTAACCGGATATTTTAGGATTGAACCACTGTTTAGGTATCCGGTTGATCCGTCAGGTAGTATGAATTTTGAACGGACACCCATTGGGCAATAGATTTCAGCATAAGAATTGGATTCTATTTCCTGTGCAGGGTATAAATATAAATAAGCCAGAGAAAGCAATAAAGGGAAAATTAGAATTGCAGCAACACGTTGAAAAGTTTGTATCCAGTTAATTTGAGTCGGTTTCTTAGATTCATTCAGTCGGATTCGGTGATGAACCTTATCAAGGATAGTATCTAAATTACGATCAATAATTGTTTCAGATGCCAACTGAGATTTCCAATCAGAATAAAGTATTTCTTCGGTATATGAACCATGCTTTCCAGACAATTGATCTGCCAGATCAATATGTTCCTTGAGACTTATTTTTCCTTCGGAGTAATTTTGAATAATATCTTTAAGTTCTTCCTTCATTTTCTTTATTAGTGCAAAAGATCAAACTTTAATAAAACATGTGGTTTATTAACAAATGAATTACATCTAATATCGCATTTAAGGTATTTTCTCATGGGTGTTTTTTAATTATTTTTAAATTAATTCCATGATAAACCAATAGAATTTCAAAATACAGATCATTTCGCCTGATTCATAGGCGTTTATTTCAAAATATGGACTATGTTGGAGCTGTCTTAATTTAGCTCAGAAACAATACCGTAAATAGTAAAACTGCAATTTTTCCCTTGTTTAACCGATTACGAATAAAACGAAGTCCATCTGAAACATGATTATCGATTGTTCCGGGAGAAATGTTTAATTCGGCCGCAATTTCTTTCGAACTTTTACCTTCCAGTTTACTTTTTATGAAAATTTCGCGTCGACGGGGAGGCATTTCTTCTATGATGCAATTTATTTGTTGGAGAACTATTTCGTAATCGTCATTTTGAAGAGTTTCATTTCTCAGGAAATCAGCGTCATCACGTAAACTTTCCAGATAACGTAATGCATTGGCTTTTTTGTTAAAATATTTTCTGATTTGATTGAGTGCAATTGTAAACAGGTATGATTTGAAGGAAAGTTCTGATTTTAATGTTAGACGGTTTTCCCAAACCTTCACAAAAACATCCTGAACAAGTTCTTCAGAATCAGATTCATTTTTGAAATATTTAAGCGCAAAACCGTATAGTTTAGGACTATATATTTCAAAAATGGAATCAAACGCAACGACGCTCCCTTTCTGAAGCGACTGTACTAAAGTATGATCGTCTTGTATTTGAATCATGTAAAAAACCCGAAATCAAAAATAATTGGGTATAAATATAATAAAATATAAAAAGGGTTACGTCTTCTGTTTTTTCTTCTTGGCTGCCGGAAACAGAACGTTATTCAGGATCAGACGATATCCCGGTGAATTGGGATGCAGATTGAGGTCTGTTGGCGGATCACCCACAAAATGCTGATAATCTTCCGGATCGTGTCCGCCGTAAAAAGTCCAGAATCCTTTACCTAATTCGCCGTGAATATAGCGCACTTCACCGGCGGCTTTATTTTCGCCCAATATTAAAACATTCGGTTTGATCAGTTTCCGGTCGAAAGCCGTGGTTTGCCCCATAAATCCCTTAATCATATTCACATGATTCTGGCAGAGCATGGTTGGTACAGGATCCCATTTGGCTGAAAAATCGAAGAGCGTAAAATAATCCTGTTCACGGGGAACCTTACGGGTGGTTGAAACATCAATATCGGAGAATTTATATTCATACGGATTTCGGTTGATGGTGAAATTCTGAAATGCAAGGGTTTGTCCGAAATCCAGTTTTTCATTCATCGCCGGATCGGCCGGATCGCCGTCGAACATGGATTCGCAGATATCCACTCCCTGGGCGGCCTGCGAAATGTCGTAGGTGTCGGTTGCTGCACACATGGCAAACAGGAAGCCTCCGTTTTCGATGTACTTATGGATTTCGCGGGTAATCACTTTTTTCATTTCCGAAACCTTCATGAATCCCATTTTTTGCGCAAGCTCCCGGTTAATCCTGACTTCTTCCTGATACCATGGAACATGTTGATAGGCCTGAAAGAACTTCCCGAACTGGCCGGTAAAATCTTCGTGATGAAGGTGCAGCCAATCATAGTCTTTTAGCTTTCCGTTCAGGATTTCTTCGTCGTAAATGACATCAAATTTTATTTCGGCATATTTTAAAACCAGGGTCACCGCATCGTCCCAGGGTTGTTTGTTGGGTGGCGAATACACTGCGATTTTCGGGGCTTTCTGCATGCTCACGGCATCCTGATTCACATCTTCCCGCGCAATATCGTTCAGCAAATTAGTCGCCTGACCATCGGCAAGTGTCTCGAAACTCACTCCCCGAACCAGACATTCGCTGGCAATAGCCTGCTGGTGCTGAATCAGGAAACTGCCACCCCGGTAATTGAGCAGCCATTTGACTTCAATGCCTTGTTCCAGTGTCCAATAGGTAATTCCGTAAGCTTTTAAATGGTTGCTTTGCTTTTCATCCATTGGGATCAATATAAATGCTGCATTTACTGTTTGTACCAGTAAAAGCAACATGACGATGAGCAGCCATTTCGATCGGCTATCAGAACGGAATATGCTCGCCTCCTGTATTTTCATATTGGCTGAATTTCTCGCTGTCGAATGATGAGTTGGTCGGAATTGCTCCACTCTTTTTGAAAGGATCGCCGGAGTCATCATTCATTTTGGATTGCATTTTTTGTCCGAACTGGCCCCCGCCAATTTCTTCAGGAATAATATTTTCCATGTCAGAGAACTTGGCCAGATTTTTCTTGAAGGATAGTTTCACGTCACCAACGGCACCGTTACGGTGTTTGGCGATGATAATTTCGGCGATTCCAATGAGCGAATTTCCATCTTCGTCTTCTGTTATTCCGTAGTATTCCGGACGGTGAATAAACAAAACGATATCGGCATCCTGCTCAATTGCACCCGATTCACGAAGGTCGGAAAGTTGTGGCCGTTTTCCTTCGCGCGATTCAACCGAACGGTTCAACTGCGAAAGTGCTACGACCGGAATGTCGAGCTCCTTACCGATGGCTTTCAGCGAGCGGGAAATCAAACTGACTTCCTGTTCACGGCTTCCCCGGGTGTCGGTTCCGGCAGTCATCAGCTGAAGGTAATCGACAATCACACAACCGATGTTGTGTTGCAATTTAAGGCGCCGGCATTTGGCTCTGAATTCGAAAATAGATAAGGCGGGAGTATCATCGATAAACAGAGGGGCATCATCTAAGATGGCCAGTTTACGGTGAAAATGATCCCATTCCCAACCCTCGAGCCGGCCGTTTTTAATTTTTTCGCCACCAAGTTCTGTTTCTGATGAAATAAGACGGTTAACCAGCTGAATGGATGACATTTCGAGTGAGAACAGGGCCACAGGTACTTTGTGCTCAACAGCCATGTTTCGGGCCATCGATAACACATAGGCCGTTTTCCCCATCGAAGGACGGGCTGCAACAATAATAAGGTCGGTTTTTTGCCAGCCTGAAGTAATACGATCCATTGCTGTAAAACCACTTGGAACTCCGCTGAGACCATCTGCCCGGTGCGAGGCTGCTTCAATCAGAATTGCTGCTTCACGCAACAGTGGTTTGATCGGCATGGTTTCTTTCTTGATATTTCCCTCGGCAACCTGGAAAAGGGCTGTTTCCGAAAAATCGATCAGGTCGTCAACATCAATGGTGTCGTCGTATGCTTTGGTTTGTATTTCGGTCGAAACACGGATCATTTCGCGCTGCATGAATTTTTGAGCGATAATCCGCGAGTGAAACTCGATATGAGCTGCCGAGGCCACTCTCGAAGTTAACTGAGTAATCATCATTGGTCCACCAACAACTTCAAGCAGATCTCTGTTCTTTAGTTCCTGGGTAACCATCAGCAAATCGACCGGTTTTTCGTGGGTCGACAGGTATTTGATGACGTCAAATATTTTCTGATGTTCTTCCTTGTAAAAACTTTTGGTGTCAATGATGTCGGCAACGGTAATGTAGGCATCGCGTTCGAGCATTAATGCTCCCAGAACAGCTTCTTCAACTTCAATTGCCTGTGGTGGTATTTTCCCGTACTGAGCGTTAACCTGCTCAATCGTCATTTTGTTTTGCTGCTGGTAATTCTTCTTTTCTCCGGCCATTTTGTTGGAATTCAATCAATCAGAAATTTGGGTACACTACAAAATAGATTTTCTGCAGGGATTCAAAGGTAAAATAAAAAGGAGTCCTTCAGTCCTTCTGATAGATTAAGTTATTGACAAAGTTTAGATCATCCGGAATGGGATATCCAAAAATGAATCGGTTTTTTTTGTCAACTCGGTGAGGATTTTTAAATCATCTTTTGAATTTCCTTGTAATAAAACTGTTTGCATTTTTCTGATTTGTAAAATGCTGGAACAAAGGTGCGAAATTCGCCACAATTAAATGTTCGGGAAATGCCCGATGTTGTGAATCTGTGCAATCAGCTCCCTTCCCTATTGGGGGAAGGGTTGGGGATGGGGTTTTGTTATTTTAGCTTATCCTGAATAATCATCCCAAGCACTTCGCCCATTTTGCGCCCCATGGCGGCAATCTGCTGGGGTATAAAACTTGTGGCTGTCATGCCGGGTGTTGTATTTGCTTCCAGAAAATAAAATTCGTTGTCTTTTAAAATGTAATCCATTCGTACAATTCCGGAGCAATCGCACAAATCGTAAATGCGCGACGAAAGCTGTTGTATTTTTTGAGTCAGTTCAGGAGAAATGCGTGCCGGTGTAATTTCGTCGGTTTTTCCTTTGGTGTATTTGGCTTCAAAATCGAAAAACTCGTTTTCTGGAATAACCTCAGTAACCGGAAATATCAGTTCCTGATCTGAAAGTTTAACTAGTCCGCAGGTAAATTCAGGGCCATCGATAAACTGCTCAATGAGGATATCAGCACTTTCTTTTTGTGCCATTTCGAGCGCAGCCAAAAGTTGTCCTTTTTCTTTCACTTTGGTTACTCCAAAGCTCGATCCTCCTGCATTTGGTTTTACAAAAAGTGGTAATCCAAGTTTTTCAATCAACAGATCAACATCGATCATGTCGCCCTTAAATAAACGGATTGACATGGCCATCTGAACCTCAAAATTCCGCAGGTAATTGCTGCAGAAATACTTGTTGAAAGTCAGGGCCGAAGAAGAAACGCCGCAAGTAGAGTAGGGGATTTTAACCAAATCGAAATATCCCTGAAGTTTGCCGTCTTCGCCGGGAGTTCCGTGAATGGTTATGTAGGCAAAATCGAATTTAATTTTCTGTTCGTTCCTGACAAATGAAAAATCGCTTTTGTCAATGGCTGCAATTCGCTGATCGTTTTCAAAAACATCCCATTCATGCCCTTTCATCTGGACTTTCCAAACATTGTAAACGTCCGAATCGATTGACTGATATACATTTTTACTGCTTTCAACCGATACCACAAATTCGGATGAGTCGCCGCCATACACCACTGCAATGTTTTTTTTCATCTTATTTCTTTTTTTTTAAGAACCACATAGGCACATAGGGCACATAGTTTTTTTGCCCTTAATTCATTATTCTATGTGTTAAGTAATAGGAATAATAAGATGTCGTATTTTGATTTGTTCCTTAATATTGACTCACCCCGTCGCATTTGCGATGCTCTTCCCCTCTCTACGAGTAGAGAGGGGGGAAGACCGAGTCTTCGGTCTTGGGGTGAGTGAATTTAAAATGCGACATTATTTCATTCCCATTACCTATGTGGTTATCATTTATTAAAATTATTCCTGAGACAACCGGTTCGAAAGATAATTCCGCCATTTGTCAATGACATTGGTCAGGTCGGCGGGCAGTTCCGATTCAAACAGCATTTCCTCTCCGGTCGTCGGGTGAACGAAACCTAAAGTTTGCGCGTGAAGTGCCTGGCGTGGTATCATTGCAAAGCAATTGGATACAAACTGTTTGTATTTGGTAAACGTTGTTCCTTTCAGAATCCGATCGCCACCGTAATTGTCGTCGTTAAACAGTGGATGTCCGATGTGTTTCATGTGTACCCTGATCTGATGGGTTCTTCCGGTTTCCAGGCGACATTCCACCAGATTGACATAGCCCAGGCGTTCGATAACCTTGTAATGTGTAACTGCAGGTTTCCCATAATCACCTTCAGGGAAAACGGTAAAGACCTGCCTGTTTTTCGGGCTGCGCCCAATATTTCCGGTTATGGTACCTTCATTTTCCTTCAAATCGCCCCACACCAGGGCAACGTATTTCCGTTTGGTCGTCTTTTCAAAAAACTGAAGAGAAAGCTTCACTTTGGCTTCAGGAGTTTTTGCAACCACCAGCAAGCCGGAGGTGTTTTTATCAATTCGGTGAATAAGGCCGGGGCGTGGATCGTCGGCATCAAAGAGGGGCATTTCCTTAAAATGGAAAGCCAGTGCATTGACCAGAGTGCCCGAGTAATTTCCGTGTCCGGGATGTACAACCAATCCTGGCGGTTTATTGACAACCATCAGATCATCATCTTCATACACGATATTCAGGGGGATATCTTCTGCAATAATTTTGAGCTCATGCCGGGGGTAATCCATGACGATGGAAATTTCGTCGCCCGGTTTGACTTTGTAGCTTGATTTGACCGACACCTTGTTTGCCAGGATTTTGCCGTCATCGGCTGCGGCCTGCAACCGACTTCGGGTGGCGCTCATTATACGGTTTGATAAAAATTTATCGATCCGCATCGGGGTTTGTCCCGGGTCGACCACTACATTGTAATGCTCGAATAAAGCACCGTCATCGGTATCTTCAATTTCATCAAAATCGTCGGTTATTTCGTTTTCTTCTATCATTTAAAAAAATGAGTTTTCAGGTTCTTCTGTTTGTTGTTTTTCTTCAATCTTAGCGGTATCAACGGTGAGCCAAATATCAATCGCGGTTCCTTTGGTCACTTCAAACACTTCTGTCGGATCCGGACTCTGTTTCCAGACTACCCCGGCCGATTTTTGTTCTTCCGAAGTAAATGATTCATCGTAGGTAATAGTCCCGACATTCAGAAAGTCTTCTCCAAGTTTCATGCGTGCTTCCGTCAGGTTGCGTCCCAGCAGAGTCGGAACCTCGCTCGTTAGTCCGTTGCTGTCGCTGCCTACAACCAAATCAACAATGGTTCCTTTGGGTATCATTTCGCCAACACGAACGGTTATTCCGTTTATCTTCTGTTCAAGTACCAGATTTGGAAATTCGGATGGGGTGTATTCAATTGCTCCGGAAATAAGGCCTGAACTTCCGATTATATTAGCTGCCTGTCTGTATGAAATGTCTGTTAGCTGTGGCATCGGAATCATTTCCTGACTGAAGGCACATATGGTGATCAGGATGGTGCGGTTTCCTTTTACCTTCTTGCCGTCTTTTGGAAACTGGTCGAGTACGGTTCCGGGAGCAGCGTCAGTGGAATAAAGCGAATCGCGGATTTGAAGCCGGAGGTTTAATTTTTTCAGTATTCCGGAAGCCTGTACGGTTGTTTTTCCTTTCAGATCAGGTATTTTAACGTATTCTCCGTGATTGGTGTATGTCCGGAGGAAAACCATAATCAGAACTATCAGTACGATAGTAATCCCCAACGCAGCAATCGCATTGAGTATGAAAGTTTTGCTTTTAAAAAATTCTTTCAGAGTCATGTGGTAATGTTCATAGTTCGTTGAATGAACACAAAAGTAGCTTAAAAATCAGCAGGTCGGTTTTCATACAAGGAGAATCGTTGCATAAACCAGCACCTGAAGTGCAAATTTAATTTATCCGGCAAAGGATGATTGTAGTATAAACACAAAAAGGTAAAGAAAATTCATTCTTTACCTTCTGTATATTGTTGAAAATTTGAAAACTCCTGACTATCGTTTGTGTCTTGGTTCGTCAGAAACAGTCAGTTTTTTTCTTCCTTTTGCACGGCGTGCTTTTAAGATTCTACGGCCAGCGACGGTAGACATTCTTTCTTTGAACCCGTGTTTGTTAATTCTTTTTTTGTTAGATGGCTGAAATGTCCTTTTCATCGGTCAATATTTTTTAAATGATATTATTCGTTTTTCAATCGGACTGCAAAAATAGTGCTTTTTTAATATCATCCAAACCAAACTTGTCTTTATTTTATTTATTTTTCAAAGTCATATGAATCAGGCTTTTCGTTTCGAAGAATTCTTCCTGAAAAAAGGTCTGCAATTTGAAAACCTGAATTTGCTTTTTGAACGGTCTGATTTCTTCCTCAAAGTCACCGCCTTTTAAGTAGAGAATTCCATTGGGCAGCTCGTTGTTGCTTTGACTGGCCACCTTGGTTTGTACCATCGAAACAAAACGTGGAAAGGCTGTAACTGCCCGACTTACAATGAAATCGAATTTCTGTTTCACATCCTCAACTCTGATCTGTTCCGCTTTTACATTCCGGAGATTTAAGGCAGATGCCACTTCTTTCACTACTGAAATTTTTTTACCGATCGAATCGATAAGCATAAATGTAGTTTCCGGAAATAAGATGGCCAGCGGAATGCCCGGGAATCCACCTCCGGTTCCAACATCCAGAATGGTGGTTCCGGGTTTAAACCGAATAATTTTGGCGATGGCCAGCGAATGCAGAACATGTCGTTCGTAAAGCTGCTCAATGTCTTTTCGTGAAATGACATTGATTTTCGAGTTCCATTCGTCGTACAATGAACTCAGGCGGCCAAATTGATCCAGTTGCTGATCAGTCAGGTCAGTAAAATATTTAGTAAGGATTTCCATCATGTGATTGTGGGTTGAACTAATCTTCCTGATCGTTTATTTCGGTTGTTTCGATCATTTTGAAGAGCATTTCGCGTGCTCTGAAAAGCTGGGCTTTTACCGTTCCAAGTGGCAAATTCAGCTCTGTTGCAATCTCTTCGTACGAAAATTCCCGAAAATAGCGAAGCTCAACAAGGATGCGGTATCTGGGTTTTAACCGGTGGACAATTTTACGCATTAAAACGGCTTTTTGAATCCGGATCAGCTTTTCTTCGGGATTAGGATCTGTTGACCGAAGTCTGATCGGCTGATCGTTATCTCCGTTTTCCTGACCGTTTTCGATCGAAATATAAACACCACGGCGTTTCCTCAGGAAGTCAATGCAGTTGTTGGTGGCTATCTTAAAAAGCCAGGTGCTGAATGCATAGCTGGGAGAATACTGATGCAGATTTTTAAAGGCTTTCCCAAATGCTTCGAGAGTCAGGTCTTCTGCGTCGCTCTTGTTATTCACCATTTTAAGAAGCATAAAATAAATAGCATCCTTGTAGCGACTCATTAATATCGCGAAAGCTTTTTCGTCGCCGGTAAGTGCCGACTCAACCAACAGAAAGTCGTACCGGGCTTTATCTGACAATTGCGAATTTAGTTCCATTTGCTTCTTCGGTGAATTAGGTACATTGACCAGATTAACCACCAGTTAATAATTGGTTTAATCAGAAAATATAATAACGAAGTTACGAAGATATTTCTTTCCATCAGTCGGTTTAACAGTATTTTAACAATAATAGCAAAAAGAATTATGCAAATAACTGGAAGCGTACAAATGGTAATCCAGTATTCCGGATGGATCAGGATCAGGGCAACAGCCAGACTCAGCAGTAGTAACCGGGTAAAATCATCCAGAAATAAACTGATCTTTTTTTTCCACGACAGACTTTGTCTGATTTGCACCGTCTTTTTCAATAATTTAATGTGGTCACCCCTGTCATCTTCAATGTGTTCA
The DNA here is from genome assembly GCA_035648135.1 of Prolixibacteraceae bacterium. Classification (GTDB taxonomy): domain Bacteria; phylum Bacteroidota; class Bacteroidia; order Bacteroidales; family Prolixibacteraceae; genus Aquipluma. The sequence goes on along the minus strand of DASRMB010000055.1, from coordinate 10,134 downwards.
CGAATAGTCGTCTTGGGATTGGTAGTGATTGCGACCTTTCCTTTTTTGAAATTTTCATTAAAAATAAGTTCGAGGTTGGCGAAATTTCGGTTCAGCTTATGCCTGAATCCGAGTGTGTCGAAATACATCGATTTTTTGAAAAGAATATTGTTTTCATTGAAAACAAAAGATTTCCCAGCAAGAATCCATGCTCCGCTGATCATGAACTGGTTGAAATACTCCAGCCGGCAGATCAGGTTGCGAAACCCATGCGACTTTTCGATGTTCGTATAAGCAATGACTACATCAGTTTCAGGAGAAAGCATGCTGTTTAATTGAAACAACCACTCCGGATTGATCGTGTCCGTATTTGCGGTAAGTAGAATGATCCAGGGAGATGAAGACCCTTTCATCCCAATATTAATGGCTTGTTTTCTGGAGAACTGGGTTTCCTGACTTAAGCTAGTTACTTTAAGTTTTGGATTGGTTTCGGCCAGCACCGTGAGAATTTCAAATGTACTGTCTTCTGAATATTCATTGATCACAAACAGTTGATAATCATCAAACTGTTGTCCGGTGAACTTGTCCAGAATATCCCGGATCCGATCCTCTTCATTTCTGACGGTCAGAATTACAGAAATAGGGCTTGAACCCTGAGCCGGTTCACCATCCCTGTGTCGGGCCAGCCGTAGATAATACTTCAGTATATAGTATAACTGGATGAAAAATACAAGAGAGAAGGAAGCAAACATTACTATATCGATGACAGAGAGTGTTTGAATGTTAATTATTTTCACTTTGGGATGGCTTATTTGTTGTGTGATATGAATCCAAATATGGAATCGCGCAAAATTAATAAACCTAGCGGTTTTATTGATCCGATTTTTAATTAGATTTAACAATTAGCACGATATTGCTTTTCCCTCTCTTTCCACTTTAATACCTATCTTTGGTCACTCAAAAAAAAAAACGGTTAATGCATTTTGAACTAAAACATACGGCTGACGGAAGTAAAGCAAGGGCTGGTTTTATTACAACCGACCATGGTTCAATCGAAACGCCAATTTTCATGCCTGTTGGTACTGCCGGTTCTGTAAAAGGAATCCACAAAAAGGATTTGAAAGACGATATTGGGGCACAGATTATTCTTGGGAATACCTATCATTTGTACTTACGGCCAGGTTTGTCAATTATTGAAAAGGCCGGCGGATTGCATAAATTCAATGGATGGGATGGTCCAATACTTACAGATAGTGGTGGTTATCAGGTGTTTTCATTGGGCGATATCCGGAAGTTAAGCGAAGAAGGTGCCCGATTTCAATCGCATATCGATGGTTCTTCACATCTGTTTACTCCTGAAAACGTAATTGATACACAGCGAACCATTGGTGCCGATATCATTATGGCTTTTGATGAATGTACTCCAGGGGATGCTGAATTTGAATATGCACGGAAGTCGATGGAAATGACCCAGCGCTGGCTCGACCGCTGCTGTAATCAGTTTGCCAAAACTTCGTCCAAATACGGCCATTCCCAGTCGCTTTTCCCCATCGTTCAGGGAGCTGTTTTTCCTGAACTGCGTGAAATCGCTGCCCGTAATGTGCTTCAGTATAACAGCGATGGTTATGCCATTGGAGGCCTTTCGGTGGGTGAATCGGAGAAAGATATGTATGCCATGATTGAAGTGGTAAACGAAATACTTCCGGAGAATAAACCACGCTACCTGATGGGTGTTGGAAATCCGGTAAATATTCTGGAAGGAATTGACCGTGGAATTGATATGTTCGATTGTGTGATGCCTACGCGCAACGGACGCAACGGAATGCTTTTCACACAGAAAGGCACGATGAATATGCGGAATAAAAAATGGGCCGACGATTTTTCGCCTGTCGATCCGGATGGAACTTCATTTGTAGATCATCATTACAGTCGTGCTTTTTTGCGTCATCTGGTTATTTCGGGCGAAATGCTGGGGGCACAGATTGCCAGTCAGCATAACCTAGCCTTTTACCTTTGGCTGGTTAAGGAAGCCCGGAAGCATATTCTGAATAATTCGTTTCAAAGCTGGAAGGAAGAAATGGTTCAACAACTCTCCACACGATTATAATACTTTAATTCATGCTGCATAAAATTGATTGGTATATTATTAAGAAATTTTTGGGGACATTTTTTTATGCCATTGCCCTAATCATCAGTATTTCTATTGTTTTCGACGTTTCTGAAAACATTGATGATTTTATGGCTAAGGATGTTCCCCTGTCGGCCATCGTTTTCGATTATTACCTCAATTTTGTGCCTTATTTTGCCAATTTATTCAGTGGCCTTTTCACCTTTATTGCAGTAATTTATTTTACTTCAAAACTGGCCTACAATACCGAGATTATAGCCATATTAAGCAGTGGTGTGTCTTTTAACCGGCTGATGAGGCCATACATGGTTGGCGCTTCAGTTATCGTGTTGTTTTCTTACCTGCTTGGAAATTATGTTATTCCACCGGCTAATAAGAATAAAAATGATTTTAGAAATACGTATATCGTAACCCGAAAGTCCGGAACTGAAAGTAATATCCACCGGCAGATTGAGCCGGGTGTTTTTGTATACATGTCGTCATATAATGCCACGTTGGACGTAGGACGTGATTTTACCATTGAGAAATTTGCAGACCGGAAGCTGGTTTCCAAACTATCTGCGAGATCCATTAAATGGGATCGTGAATTTAAAAAATGGGTCATTCGTGACTATTTCATTCGTACCATTGATGGCTATTCTGAAATAATAACAGAGGGAAATGAAAAGGACACCTTACTGAACATGCTTCCCGAAGATTATCAGGTGGTAGCAAATGTGGTTGAAACCATGACATTGCCTGCCCTTAATAAATCCATTGAAAATCTGAAGCTTAGGGGCGTTAATACGATTGAATACCAGATTGAAAAGCATAAACGCCGTTCCGGACCATTCTCTGCCATTATCCTTACCATTATTGGGGTGTCACTTGCATCCCGGAAGATTAAGGGAGGCATAGGTTTTCATTTGGGACTTGGGTTATTGCTGAGCTTTTCCTATATTCTGTTTATGCAGGTTACCACTGTTTTTGCCACCAGCGATCTGCTCGCACCCTGGCTGGCCATGTGGATTCCGAATATTGTTTATGGGGGGCTTGCTTTTTATCTCTATAGGAGAGCATCAAGGTGATGTTTAAAAATTCAAACTCATAAGAAAAGAGTTCAAAAACAAATAAACAAGTATTAATAGCTTTTTATTTACAAATGTTTTATAAAACATGTTGGTCAATAAAAAAATGATAATTTTGCCCGTCGTAAAGGCACTTATTATGAACTGGAATTGACTTAAAATCTATTCCAATAGATTATTTTTTAATCAAAAACAAATTCTATGTCACTGAAAAGAAACATTTTAGACCTTCGGAAAAGAAAGGATCAGGTTCGGCTAGGAGGAGGTGAAAAAGCCATTGAGAAACAGGCTGCCATGGGTAAATTAACCGCCCGCGAACGAATCCTTGCTATTGTTGACGAAGGTTCATTTCATGAATACGATATGTTCGTTGAACATGCTGGTACTGATTTCGACATGGGCGGTAAAGTTCTGGCCGGAGATGGTGTGGTAATCGGAACAGGAACAATCTATGAATCTCCGGTTTGTCTCTTCGCACAGGATTTTACTGTTGCAGGTGGATCATTGGGCTTATCGCATGCCCGGAAGATTACCAAAATTATGGATCACGCCTTGAAAATGCGTGTCCCGCTTATTGGAATCAACGACTCGGGTGGTGCCCGTATTCAGGAAGGTGTTAATTCACTGGCCGGTTATGGCGAAATTTTCTTCCGCAATACGCTTTCTTCAGGAGTTATTCCGCAAATATCAGTGATTCTCGGACCATGTGCCGGTGGAGCTGTTTATTCGCCGGCTTTGACTGATTTCGTTTTCGTAGTCGAGAATATTTCGAAAATGTTCATCACAGGTCCTGCAGTTATTAAAAGCGTTTTAGGCGAAGATATATCAATGGAAGCTTTGGGTGGTGCGCGAGTTCATGCTGAAATTACTGGAAATGCTCACTTTTACGCACTGAGCGAAAAAGAATGTTTCGAGCAGATCAAAAAGCTGATCACCTATATTCCCTGGAACAATACACAAAAAGCTAAAGTTTTCCCTGCCAAGGAACCGAAATTCAAGACAAAGATTGAAAATATTGTGCCAGCTGATGCACGTATGCCTTACGATATTCGTGACATCATTAAATCAATTGCCGATGGCTCTGAATTTTTCGAGATCATGGAATTGTTTGCAGCCAACATTGTAATCGGTTTTGGTCGTATGAATGGCGAAACAATTGGGTTTGTTGCTAACCAACCGATGGTTCTGGCCGGTGTACTCGATTGTGACAGTTCAGATAAAGCTGCACGTTTCATCCGTTATTGCAACGCATTCAACATTCCAATAATTACACTGGAAGATATGCCTGGATACTTGCCTGGTGTTGATCAGGAACATGCCGGAGTTATTCGTCACGGTGCTAAAATCCTGTACGCTTATTCTGAAGCTACAGTGCCGAAAATCACCGTGATCATCCGAAAAGCTTACGGTGGTGGTTACATTGCTATGAATTCGCGCCATTTGCGTGCCGACTTTGTTTTTGCATGGCCAATGGCCGAGATTGCAGTAATGGGACCTGAAGGAGCTGCCAATATTGTATTCCGTAAAGAAATTGCAGAGGCTGAAGATCCGGAAGCTATGCGTCAGCAAAAGATTTCAGAGTATAGAGAAAAGTTTGCAAATCCTTATGTAGCCGCATCAAAGGGTTATATCGACGAGGTAATTGAACCACATGAAACACGTAAAATTCTGCTTCATGCCCTTCGGATTTCTGCAGGGAAAGATGTTCAGGGCCCATCGAAGAAACACGGACTTCCACCATTTTAACCAAAAATAAAGGATTATGGCAGAACAGGAAAAAAAACAATATATCATTGTTCACAGTGCAAAATACGAAACGACCTACACTAAAAAGTACATCAACCGAAAGGTGTGGGCTGAGCCGAATTTTAATCACATCAATTCATATATTCCCGGAACTATCATTGATATTTTAGTGAAAGAGGGACAGGTTTTAAACGGCGGTGATAGTATTGTCATTTTGCAGGCAATGAAAATGTACAACGATGTACAAATGCCTTTCAAAGGTAAAATTGTAAAGATCCATATCGAAAAGAATCAGATGATACCAAAAAACTTTCTGATGATTGAGATTGAACCGGTAGCCTGATGATGATCTGACGTCATTTGGATTATTGTTTGAAAATAAAGAAGAGCGTTTCCGAAATGGAGACGCTCTTCTCATTTGTGTGCTGGCTGGTCTTAAAGCCCATCGGTTAATCTATTTATAACTGGTAGCGGGTTTGGTGACCAGTTAAATTGCAAGCCAAAAATTCCTTGTTTCTGCGAGTACCTCTGTGCCTATTCTAATACAGGCTTAAGATCAGATTATTTTTCTATGATAAAATTGGTATCTGCCACCACAATAATCCCCGAGGTAGAAACTGCAATTTTCATGGCACCAGCACCGGCATTGGATGGTACAAGCGCTTTTATTTCCGTGGGAGTAACACTTACAATATTGGTGGAAACTGTTCCGAATTTTACCTCTATACTATAATAGTCTGTCATGAAACCATTCCCGGTTATCGTAATTTCAGTTCCCGGAACTCCGGAAGCTGGTGAAAAACCAGTAATTACAGGAGGAAGTACGGTAAAATCGTCTGTGCTGGTGGTATAAGTCGTATTTCCGGAACTGATACTTATCTTCGTTTTCCCTGGTGCAATTCCTGAAGGAACTTTTACCTTGATGCTGGTATTCGAAGTATCACTCCAGAATACCCCGGTTCCATAATTTCCAAAATAAACGTATAGATTACTATTTAAGTTTTCTCCATTAATCGTAACTTCAGAACCAAAGTAGCCGGAAGCAGGACTAAAACTGGTTATTTCAGGAACTATTACTGTAAATGAGCTGGCCAATACCGCATTGGTTATTCCATTATTCACTTCTACGTCATAAGTTCCGGGTAACATCGACTCTGGAATGACTACACTTAGGGTATTTGGGTCGACGATCCAGTTGGAGACTTCAACACCACCAATTTTAACAACATTTGATGTATAGTATGACGTATTGAATCCCTGTCCGCTTATGCGCAGTTCAGTCCCGGGAAATCCTTTTGCCGGACTTAATGACGAAATAGAACATGGATCCATCGTAAATTCTCCGGGGACGATTGTTTCAATTCCATTCTTTATGATCTTAATTTTAACTTTTTCAGAATTGATGGTATAGGGAATTATACTTGTAATGGAACTGTTTGATGCAGAATAAATAGAACTTTCTATATCGTTGAACTTCACAGTCAAACCGTAGGATGATAAATTTTGTCCTGAAATAGTGATTGCAGTTCCAAACGTCCCCGAGCCTGGTGAAAATCCTGTAATTGTTGGAAGAACGGTAAAGTTTGATGAATTCACCATCTGTCCTCCAACTGAAACAGAAATTGGAACCGTAGAATCGTAATAATAATTGGTAGCGATACCATCAGGTACCACAACAACCAGTTTGGTAGAAGAAGCTTCTACGACATTCGCCTTAGTCGTATTAAAATTAACCACATTATCTTCGGGATTGGTGCTGAAATTATTGCCGGTAATGCTTATTCGATCTCCGGCTTTTCCAGAAGTTGGCGTAACCGAACCCACCGACATCACTAATGGTGCAAAACTTAACACAGAACCATAAACTGTTCCTATTTTATTGGTTAAATAAGCTCTTACATAATAGGATTGGGAGTAATTGTACCCATCGCCAAATGAAAAGGTTGTTGAAAATGTATCAGTCTGCAAAGAAATATTTGCAAGTGAAATTTTTGTACCGTTTTCAATCCCAAATGATCCGTTGTACATGGAATAGACAAAGCCATGATCGGTAATTTCGTAACTGCCCTTTTCTGAAACAGAAGCTTTTGCATAACAGGTAAAAGCAGCAACCGATTCCGCTTCAATGGTTTCAATTTTAGGGTTTTTGTCAGTGTCTTTTTCGCATGAAAATAAGGCAATAAAAAAAAACGTAAACAATATGTTCTTTGTTCTCATGACTGGTCAATTAAAATGTGTAACCTAAACGAATTCCATTAACTATTTTCGGACCGAAATTAGTCTCTTTGGCGCTTTTAGCCGGACTGGCAGTGTTATTTGGCTGGTCTTGTTTGGGCGTGAAGGTTGTTTTAATATCATCATATTTGAGGTAGTTAAAACCAAATAACATTTCATAACCGAAAAAGAAATGTTTGGCTACATAGAAATCAAAACCGGTAACCAGATTAATCCCAACGGATTGATAGCCTCGTTCAACATTGTCGACCACCGTATAGTAAGTATACCCATTGTTATAGTATTGTACGGTTTGAATGCTTTGCCATGCACCTTTTATTTCGGTAGTTGATTCAAGAGTTTCAATCGTTTCCTTTGCGCTTTTTATTCCAAAGGCAATTTCAGCTCCAACATAAGGCGAAAGCCGGCGTGTTCCCGTAAAATGTTTTTCGAAACCTAAATTCAAACCAGCAGAGGTCGTCTTTTTCACATCACTGTTATCCACCGGATTTGATCCATATACATTGAGTTGACTATCATCCCGATTGATCGAATTGAACGAGAAAGCAAGGCGATAAGCTAAACTGTTGGTTTTGAAATACCGAACCTTCATTTGATTAACCGAATTGTTTAAAGTGAACTCTCCCTGAAGAGGATTCACATTGAGTTCTGTTGACCAACTTCCGGCGGAAACTTTAAGAGTATCCTGAGCAAAGATTTGGGTTGAGTAAAAGACAAGCAGTACTAAGCATAGCAAGAATGAAAGTTTTTTCATAGTAAAATGGGTTGGTTGTGTATAATAAATAACAATAGAAAACAGATTACGCAGCACCTGTAAATCATGCAACTTAATTCGTGTCACATGAATTACCTGAGCAAATCTTTTAAATCAAACAGACTGACTATCCGGTGCACTGTATCCTGAATCCCCATTTATTATATCATCACCACTACTACTGCTTCGCATTTAGAATCAGAGATCTAAGGCTCCAATACAATTATTTGATCATGCTAAACTAATTAAAATATTGTTATTTTGATAAATAATGTTGAGCCGATAAAATAAATTTATCATTGCTGTTCAAATCTGCCTCAGCAGCACTGAATCCCGGGAATGCCAATTCGAAAGATCAACTTCCTTCACTGAAGAACCCTGTTAAATCTTCTAAAACCCGAACAAAATGCAAAGTCCAATGTTCTGCAAAGAATTACAAGATGATACCAATTTCAAACGGACAGGGAATCTTATTCAAGGAAAACCTGAATACCTGAGTTAAATTCAGCTGGCTGTTTTTCATAAATTATGCGACTATGAATAATCGGATTTTGCAGGAATTGAAACTAAGCAAACTATTTACAGCATTTTTTGAGAGTGAAAAGGCTGGAGGGCTAATTTTAATTTTCGTCACTTTGCTATCACTTGTGCTGGCAAATTCCGGCTGGCAGACAGCATACATTGATTTTTGGAGTACCGACCTGTTCGAACACAGCATTGTTCATTGGATTAACGATGGACTGATGGCTATTTTCTTTTTACTGATTGGGCTGGAACTGGAACGCGAAATTTATCAGGGCGAACTTTCTGACCTGAAAAGTGCGGCTTTGCCTATTTTCGGTGCGGTGGGAGGAATGCTGGTTCCTGCAGGAATCTTTTTACTGTTCAACGCAGGAACAAGCAGTCAATCCGGAGCTGGTATCCCGATGGCAACCGACATTGCCTTTGCGATCGGGATTCTTTCACTTTTAGGCAATCGTGTTCCTTCTTCGTTAAAAGTATTTCTAATTGCGCTGGCTATTATTGATGATCTGGGGGCAATCCTCATCATTGCTGTTTTTTACACCACTTCAATAGCCTATACAAATCTGCTGATCACTGCTGGTGTTTTTGGTTTTTTAATCGTTTTAAACCGCTTGAAAGTGTATAACTTAATTCCTTATTTAGTGGGAGGTGTGGTCATGTGGTATTTTATGCTGAATTCAGGAGTGCACGCTACCATTACCGGTGTACTACTGTCTTTTGTTGTGCCGTTTGGAAACGGTGGCGAAAAATCGCCTTCCTCTATTCTTCAGAGTTTATTGCATAAACCTGTTGCTTTTCTAATTTTGCCTTTATTCGCGATAGCCAATACTGGGATTGCCATTGGTGATGATTGGTACAGTAGTCTGGGACAATCGCACAGCCTTGGGATTATTGCCGGATTGGTTGTTGGCAAACCATTGGGCATAGGCCTTTTTTCATTACTTGGAGTTAGTTTGGGCTTTTGTGTTTTACCTGACGATTTGAAATGGAAAAATATATTTGCTGCAGGATTTTTAGGCGGTATTGGCTTTACCATGTCCATTTTTATTTCGCTTTTGGCTTTCGGGGAGTCCGCTATGGTAAACGATTCAAAATTTGCCATTTTAATTGCTTCGTTTATTGCCGGATTGATGGGTTTCCTGTGGCTACGGTTTGTACTGAAAGTGCCTGCCGAAAAGAACGATGATTAAAGTACATCAATACGGATACAAATATCAGCATCAGGCAGCTTGAAGATGGTACATGCATATTCAGGAGAGCGCTTTAAACCAAACACCCTCTGTCAAATGTTTTGACAGAGGGTGCTGATTTGGTATCTCAACCTTTATTCAAACAATGTTGAATAAACTTCCCATCCATGGGGTGTCATATATTGGATTCTGATATTTATTTTTCGGGAGCTGGTTTTTCAGCTTTAATTAATACTCCCTTAGCATCGAAGAAAAGAATGTCCTTGACATCTCCTTTGCTTATGGCTACCTTGAAGGTACCATCGTCGCCAAAAAATACCTTGTCGGTGGTACAACCGGCGTAATCTTTGGTGATTGTTGCACTCACAACTTCCGGAAGATCAGCAACTGTAATTTCCTGATATTGTACTTCCTTAACCTGTATCATTGTATTTTCATTTTGAACTGTTGTAGCTTCAGTGAACTGTGGCATTGCCAAACTTATCATTAAAGCTGCTGCGGATAAAATCA
>DASRMB010000054.1:0-15996 GCA_035648135.1 Prolixibacteraceae bacterium | reverse complement strand
GTCCGGCAAATTTACATCAAGCTAAAATATCAGCAGATCCCCCTGCCCAGAAAAAAATCCGTGTGGCACACTGGCGAAATTTTAAAAAATCAAAAATCAGATTGTCAGATCGTTATGGACGGATAGCTGCAATGTGGGTTAAAGGAATACTTTATTGATTAAATCTTTGCTAATCCCAAAAGGTATAAGCTCAAAAGAAAATCTATTGAATGTGTAACTAAAATTTAATGAACATGAGAAAACTTTACTCTTTATTAATTGTATTGGTCGTATCGGTAACAGTAAGTGCCCAAACACTGATTTACTCAAACAACTTTAATGACGGGGTTGGTACTGCAACAATTGTAGGTAATGGTCAAATTGAAACCACGGCAACTAGTGGATTTGGATCTGTCTTTCATAATTCTGCCGGTGGAGAGGCAATTAGGTCAAATTATTTGTTGTTGCCAAATACTGTTTTTGCCGATTTGCAAAGTTCAGGTAACAAAGCGTTATCTATTTCGTTTTGGGTAAATAAGGGCACTTCAGTAGTAGATTACAAATGGACTCCCCTTTTTTCTGCATATGGCGCAGCTCCTGTTGACCATAAAAACTCCTGGCCGATGATGATTCTTCAATCACGTCTGATCGCTCAGGTAAACTGTGCAGGATGGACCGATTTTAGTGCTGCAGATAATGTTACTGCAACAAATAAGGAATCTTCAATATGGTTGGATGATGCCGCCTGGCATTTTTATACTGCAACATTTACAGAAACATCAGTAAAAATATATGTTGATGGAGTTGTTCAAAATTCATGGACATTATCAGGTACTGATGGACATTCGGTAAATGGCTTGTTTACAAATGGATCCGAATTGACATATATTTGTCTAGGAGGAAATCAGGCATGGGACTGGGGCGATTTTGATGCAGCCTTTATGTACGACGATTTGGCAATATATTCCAGCGCTCTCACCGTTGAACAAATCAATGGTATCATTGCAGCAAAAATGTCAACCGCGGTAAATCAAATAAATCTCGATCCCAGCAGCAAGCTGATTGGAGAAGAGTTATTCAACATCAGCGGAGCAAAAGTTAGTTCTGACTTTAATTCGCTCAAACCTGGCATTTATATTAAAAGATCAGTTTACAGCAATGGAGTAGTAAAAAGCACCAAAATAGTAAAGTCCAACAATCGCTAGTCATTCCGAAGTAGCAATCTCCATATAAAAATAAAGGACATCTCCCAAATGGGAATAGATGTCCTTTATTTTATACCGAGTATTTTGCTGTAAATAACTAAGGCAACGTTCTTGTTAAACACGCCAACCTGGAATTTGAAAATCTGGAATTTCGGACTAATATGCTCTTCCGCCTTTCCCTTCCATGTAATTAATAAACGAAGTATTAACTACTTTGTTTCCACCCGGAGTTGGGTAATTACCTGTAAAATACCAGTCGCCCGTATCGTTCGGGCAAGCCACATGCAGATTTTCGATGGTCTGGTAAATAATTTCAACCTCAGCCCCACAGTCGTCTGGTTTCAGCAGTTCAGCAATTTTGGCTGATACTTCTTCTGCCTTAAATAGCTTGTATATTTCTTTCACGTAGTTTACAATCTCTTCCTTGGGCAGATTTTCCTGCTCTTTGCATTTGCGGTAAACGTCATCAATTACGTGTTCCTGTTTGGTATCTTTCAATAATTCAATGGCAGCGTTAAATGCAATAAATTTTTCAAGTACAGCCATATCAATTCCGTAACAATCCGGATACCGTATCTGAGGAGCAGATGATACCACAATGATTTTCTTAGGGTTCAAACGATCCAGTATTTTCAGGATACTTTTTTTCAAGGTAGTTCCGCGTACAATCGAATCGTCAATGATGACCAAGGTGTCGGTACCTTCCTTAATAATACCATAAGTTACGTCGTACACATGAGCAACAAGGTCATCGCGACTGGCATCGTCAGCAATAAAGGTGCGCAGTTTAACGTCTTTAATGGCCAATTTTTCAACCCTCGGCTCAACCGAAAGAATAGTCTCCAAATCTTCATTGGTTAAACTGCCATTGCGGGCCTTCATCTCTTTGATTTTCCAATCGACACAATATTGCCGAACTCCCTGAACAAGCCCGTAGAAAGCCGTTTCGGAAGTATTCGGGATAAAAGAAAACACCGTATTTTCAATGTCATAGTTAATCGATTTCAGGATCGCAGGCGAAAGTAAACTGCCAAGCATTTTGCGTTCCTGATAAATATCTTTGTCGCTTCCTCGCGAAAAATAGATGCGTTCGAATGAACATGAACGGCGGGTATGGGGTACCCGAATCATTTTATTGGAAACAGATCCGTCTTTTTTGATAATCAGGGCATCTCCCGGTTTAACCTCATGGACATCTTCAACCCTCACATTCATGACGGTTTGAATTACAGGACGCTCTGAAGCTACCACTACAATTTCATCGTCATAATAATAGAATGCCGGACGAATTCCCCATGGATCGCGCATGACAAACGCATCTCCATGTCCAAACATACCTGCAATAGTATATCCACCATCCCAGTCTTTGCTCGAATTTTCAAGTACTTTCTGAACATCAAGATTTTTTTCAATCAAAGGAGAAATATCCTTGTTCGAATAACCTTCGTTCTTATAATTTCTGAAGTGCAGTTGGTTTTCCTCATCGAGAAAATGACCTACTTTTTCAAGAACGGTTACGGTATCGCTGAATGCTTTGGGATGTTGCCCAAGCGCAATCAGTTTCCGGAAAAGCTCGTCGGTATTAGTCAGGTTAAAATTTCCGGCAAGAACCAGCGTTCTCGATTTCCAGTTATTCTGGCGCATGACCGGATGAACAAACTCAATGCTGTTTCGTCCAAAAGTCCCGTAACGCAAATGTCCAAGGTAAGCCTCGCCTGAAAAAGGAACATTTTCATAGACCCAGCGCAGATCAGCTCCTTCGGGTTTATTTTTTTCGGCTTTTTTGATTCCTTTTGCAACTTTATCGAAAACAAATTTAATCGGGTTCTGCTCAATCGACCGATGGCGGCAGATATAATCCTTTCCCGGCTCCAGATTCATCTTTACATTTACAACTCCAGCTCCATCCTGTCCACGATTATGCTGTTTCTCCATCAGCAAATAAAGTTTATTCAGACCGTACTGCCATGTGCCGTACTTTTCCTTGTAATACTCAAGTGGCTTGCGTAACCTTATCATTGCTATCCCACACTCATGCTTAATCAATTCGCTCATTGTTCTTCGCTTTGTTCTATACTTTCAGTAAATAGTTCAGGAAATCGGATATTATCTTTTACAATAAAGGCGTTCGGATATTTCGATTCGATGTAAGCCTTTGTTTTTAAGGCTTCGCTCTTGTTGCGAAAATCGCCGATGCGCACTTTAAAATTGGGTGTCTGAAACAGAAGGTAGCTGGGAATATTCGGGAAAACGAGGTTGAAATCGTTTCTCACCTGCACTGCTTGTTCGCGTGCTTTTTTATCGGAACTGAAGTAAATTTCCAGACGAAATCCGTCGGTTCCATGTCGCCGCTGATTGATTTGTACCTGTCTGATGAGTAAGTCCGTAATCCGGGGGTCTTGTCGGATCTGCAGATTTCCGAGGAGTTCCTCCATTTTTGCAGTCTGACTTGAAAAGCCAGGGTTCAGGCTAAGTGTATCCGTTTGAGCGTACCCCATCGAACTCCAAAGGACAAAGATGAAAATGAAACTACACAAATACCTCATACGATCAGTTTTTGAGTTTGCAAATATAAGATTTTAATGGCAGACTATCCATTGGCCAACATTAAGCTATTCGAAATATCTCCGTACAAATTTTCTTCAAACGACACTAAACAAACAAATTGAAGGCATTTCAGCAATAAAATCCAATTCAAAATAAAACCTACGGGGATTTATTTTCTTCTGAATGTTAATTTTTTGTTTGGGAAAAGGAAGTAATCGCCAGCACATCAATTACCATACCTTATTCTGAATACCAGAACTGAACGCTGCCAACTAGATTTCAACTTGTGTATTCCTGAAAAATAATGAAATTTACAGCCTCGAAAAACAATGCACAAATGGGATAAACTAACCGCATAAAAAAAAACCTTTACAGAGAATAGTAACGCGATATGCAGATGTGTGTTTCACCTGAAAATTCTAATTTCACATATAATGAGCCAAGCCATAGATGAATTCAACGATTACCGCCAGAAGATGAACGAAAAAATTCTGGCATCGGATAACAAAGTGATGAAACGCATTTACAGTGTCGATACCCTGACTTATCAGGATGGCGCACTGAGTACCAAAACCAAGGAAATGCTGGGGCTGGTATCGTCGATGGTGCTTCGTTGCGACGATTGCATCAAATATCATCTGGGGAAATGCCACGATCAGGGAGTTACCACCAATGAGATTTTCGAAATATTCTCGGTAGCCAATCTGGTTGGCGGAACCATTGTTATTCCGCATACCCGCAGAGCTGTTGAATACTGGGAGGAATTACAGAATCAATAAAAAAAGATGTTGTTGCGGGTTGCGCGTTACAAGTAATAAGAAAACACATCTTGCAACCCGCAACCAGCAACTATTTTTACACATACAATTCCGGATTCAGGAATGGAATAAAAGCCATTTGAACGGCTGGAATGTAAAGAGTTTTACGTGTAATCGTATCTTTGGTAAGCAGGCCAATAGCTCCGTTTTGCTGCTTCGAGTTTTCTTTCTTAAAAACAATATCGTCGGCATCGCCCAACTCAATACCCTGATGCACCAATTCTGCCACTCTGGGAGGAAGCAAAAAAGTAGTAGTTCGCGACTTTCCGATTTGTTTCCCGTTGCTAATCACTATCCAGGCAAAAGCCATCAATCCTGAAGCCAAATCCTCAACCCCACCCTCAATCCCAACGTAATAATCAAATTCCGGAAATTGAAATTGTGCATTTTTCACCCGACTTTCAGCACCCAGCAAAGTCTCGGTATCGTCCATGGGTTGATCAGAAACACCGCTTTCAACCGAAACTCCCTGTATCTCAAATTCTTCGTTCAAAAATGCCGTTAATCCTTCTTTCACTGCATCCAGTTTTACCGGATTTTTGGAAGCTACCACAATTTTTATCATAGTTCAGTAAAATTCAATTTGCGGCACAAAATACAAAAAAACACGAATTGCCGGTGAACACTGGCTAATGATTCCGGATTATTGGCGAAACAACTTCCGGAGAGCAAAACTATTTTCTTAATTTAGCAAAATAAATACGAAAAATGATTATCCGACAGGCACAACAAACAGATTCATCCAGCATTGTAGAATTCCAACTGGCAATGGCAATGGAAACAGAGCAGCTTCAGTTAAACGAACCAACCGTAGAAAAAGGAGTCGCAGCCGTTTTTGCCGATTCATCGAAAGGCATTTATTATGTAGCTGAAATAAAAGGACAGGTTGTTGGCTCGCTGCTCACTACTTTTGAATGGAGTGATTGGCGTAATGGGACAGTTCTTTGGATTCAATCGGTTTATGTTCGTCCCGAATTTCGCAAACGCAGTATTTTTAGTCGACTTTACAAACATATTCAGGACTTAGTTGCTTCAGATCATGATTTGCGCGGCATCCGATTGTATGCCGACAAGACCAATACATCGGCACATGGCGTTTACGAACATTTGGGAATGACTGCCGAACATTACAAGATGTACGAGTGGATGAAGTAGCACGGGATTGGTCAGTTTTCAGTCTCAGGTTACAGATAATGTTACGAAATACGGGATGCAGGTTTCGATTATGGCAGTGTGGAAATAACAGTTAACCCGGAACCAGCAACCAGCAACAAAGAATTAGTCCTTCAGTAATTCAATCTTTCAATTAGTAAACCTCATGATAAAAAAACCCATTTCACCCGAAATCCGCCAGCAGTTAATTCACGCACAGCGGGAAGAAATCACCGAACACTTTATTTATACCAAACTGGCAGAGCAAACCCAGGATATCGAAAACAAGAAAGTACTGAACCAAATTGCTGCCGACGAACTGAAGCATTACAAATTATGGGGAGCATATACCAACAAGGATGTTTCTCCGAGTCAATGGGAAATCTGGAAATATTACTGGATTTCAAAGATTTTCGGACTGACCTTCGGGCTAAAACTGATGGAAAAAGGCGAAGAAAATGCGCAGATTAATTATGCAATGATTGCCGCAGAAGTACCTGAAGCATTTGAAGTTGCAGAGGACGAAAACAAGCATGAAAAAGAGCTGCTTGGGTTGATTCAGGAAGAACATCTGAAATACATGGGTTCAATTGTTCTGGGATTGAACGATGCCCTTGTTGAAATTCTGGGAACCTTGGCTGGATTAACCTTTGCACTTCAAAACACCAAGCTGGTTGCTCTGGCCGGAATTATCACCGGGATTGCAGGCGCACTTTCGATGTCATCGTCGGAATATTTATCGAACAAAGCCGAAGGGAAAGAGGATCTGGCCATCAAATCAGCCGTATTTACGGGGATTGCCTATGTCATCGCTGTAATTTTTCTTGTAGCGCCTTTCCTGATTTTCTCATCGGTGTTTGTTGCGTTGCTGGCTGCATTGTTTGATTCTATTTTGATAGTTTTCCTGTTCACCTACTACATTTCGGTGGCAAACGATCAGCCTTTTCGAAAACGATTTTCAGAAATGGTGGCTTTAAGTACAGTCGTAGGTCTCATTTCTTTCGGACTGGGTTATGTGGTACGGATTTTCTTCGGAATAGACGTGTAGAGCTAAACGGTTGTGAAGACACATCTGGGGTAATGTGGGAAAAGAGGAGAATGGAAACCAGAGAAAGAGAAAATAATCCGGATTATTTCATCATCGATGGGGTCAAAAGAACGGAATCAGGAAAAAACAGGATTTGACTTGTTGCGTCTTTTGTTGAAAATTTTAATCAATTTGAAATCGATCAACGATCAATTTCGGTTACTTTTACCCGAATTCAACCCTTGGAAGTGGGATCATCTGGGTCATCGCAACGAAGGAAACCTAAATTCATTCTAAATCGATTACAAATGAAATTAAAGTCATTAATTGTTATATCGCTTCTGATTTGTTTCCAACAGCTCTTTAGTCAGGAAAACTACAAAACAGTTTCCAAAGAAGATTCCACCAAAACGTATGTCGGAGGAGCAAAATACGAAGTTAAAACCTTCACTCAGAAGTTTAAATCTAAAACACCAAAAAATGTGATCATGATGATTGGCGACGGAATGGGTGTGGCTCAGATTTTTGCTGGCTTGACTGCCAACGGCGGCCATCTGTTTCTTGACAACTTTAAACAGGTAGGATTTTCGAAAACCCAGTCGGCAGACAATTACATTACCGACTCGGCTGCTGGCGGAACGGCTCTTTCAACCGGACAAAAAACCTATAACGGTGCGATTGGCGTAAATATCGACACTGTTGCCATTAAAACAATTCTGGAAATGGCCGAAGAAAAAGGAATGACTACCGGATTGGTTTCGACTTCGGCAATCACCCATGCTACACCAGCTTCGTATATTGCCCATCAGGCAAGCCGGGGAAGCTATGAAGCCATTGCTGCAGACTTTCTAAAAACGGATATCGACGTATTTATTGGTGGCGGATACAAACATTTTACCGATCGGAAAGATAAACGTGATCTGACCAAAGATCTTCAGCACAATGGATACCAGGTTCTGCGTAATATGGACGAAATAGCCAAAGTAAAATCGGGAAAACTGGCCGGACTTACTGCCGAAGAACACAATGATGTTTACCCCGTACGGAAAATGGATTTGCCTTTATCAACCCAAACTGCCTTAAATATTCTGGATCAGTATAAAAAAGGATTTTTCATCATGATTGAAGGTTCACAAATTGACTGGGGCGGACACGCGAACAATACCATCTATATTGTGAACGAAATGCTCGATTTTGACCGTTCAATTGGGAAGGCATTGGAATTTGCAGCCAAAGACGGTGAGACACTCATTATCGTTACTGCTGACCACGAAACCGGCGGGTTCGCCATAGCTGATGGCGACATGAAATCAGGCAGGGTAAAAGGTGCATTCACCACCGGAGGACACACAGCCATTATGGTTCCGGTATTTGCTTATGGTCCTGGTGCCGAAAATTTCACCGGCATCATGGAAAACACAGCTATTGCTAAGAACATCATGATGTTGTTGGGATTTTAAACCATTAACAAGCAGCATTTTGCAAAAATCAGGAATGAACGGTTTTGTTTCATTCCTGATTTTTTTTGTACTTTTGTGAGCTTAAAATTCATCACAATGGCGACATCTTTATGAATAATTCACTCGAGGTAACCCGTCCATGAATTTCCTGAATTTTCATTTTGAACTGGATGAATCCCTAGGAAGCAAGTCAAAGAACTGATCCAAAGAATAAATAACCTCTTGAAAAGGTAAAATCTGAATTTTGTTAAAATAATCTTCAGTAAAACTAAACACGGTAGCTTAGTTTTATTATTTTTGGGCGTTCAAAAAAATGAAGTAGCTGTTTGTTTGCACTTCATCGGCTTGATGAAACAAATCATACATTGACAATCAGAAGCGGGAGTAGCTCAGTGGTAGAGCATCAGCTTCCCAAGCTGAGGGTCGCGGGTCCGACTCCCGTCTCCCGCTCACAGTAAATGAGAGAGAGTTAGATTAATTTCTGGCTCTCTTTATTTTGTGGGTGCAACCCAGGTGCAACAAATTCAATCAAGAAGAGCTTAATAAAGGATATGAAAAACAAAATTAACTCTTTAGGAAAAGTGATTAATGATGTCCTGAGAATAAAATGAAAGCAAATATGATACAGTTTTGAACTGTTAACTTTTTGCAATAATCACAAGATAAGGGAGTGTAATCTGAACTCTGTCTGATCGTTTATAGTTCTGTTTTCATCCTGTCCCCAAATTTAACACTTAATTGTTGAACGGTCAAGCCCCAGTTTTGAATAGGCATTGTCCATCTTTTTGAGATGTTTTCAACAGCAAGGTAAATCAGTTTCATTAAGGCCATATCGTTGGGAAATGCCCCCTTTGTTTTGGTCACTTTGCGTATCTGGCGATGGAAACCCTCCACTGCATTGGTTGTGTAAATCAGCTTTCTGACATACTCATCATATTGAAAATATGTAGATAACTGATCCCAGTTATTGTTCCACGACCGGATAACCACTGGATATTTTTTACCCCAAATTTTTTCGAGCTTTATTAATCCGTCCTCTGCCTGACTTTTATTGACAGCCTGATAAACGATTTTCAGGTCTTTCATAAAAGCTTTTTGATCCTTTGATGCAACATATTTCAAAGAGTTTCTGATTGGAATTAATTATTTTATGCATCAAATAAAATAACTTTCACATCAAATATTATATTTCGGAAATCAATTAAAACATTTTACGTATCAAATTATATCGCTTATCATTCATATTTTATTGTTTTTTGAACTGGGGATTAGAATTCAATGCAGGTGTTTTCGCTTTTATGCAAGTATGAAATGAAGTAAAAATCATTAATTTCAAGGATTGTTTTAGATGGAATTAATTAGAAAATAACCTCTTAATTTTTATACCATGAATCCAACGACAATCAGAGAATTCGCTTCATCTTTTCAAAAAAGCAGAATATTACTGAGCGGTTTTGAACTTGATGTATTTACAAATATCGAAGAAACAGGAACAACTAACAGACAGATTTCCACTAAGCTTGATCTGAATGAACATGCGTGCGAGCGACTGCTTAATGCACTGGTATCTTTGGGCTTTCTTTCAAAGCAAAACAATCTGTTTTTTAATACGGACGACAGTTTTAATCTTCTTTCAAAAAAAAGTGCCAATTATTTAGGAGGCCTGATGCATACCAACCATCTCTGGAATACATGGAGTAACCTTACGCAAGTTGTAAAAACAGGAACTTCAGCTCATCCTGAAGAAATAAATGTCAGAGGAGAGGACTGGCTTTTCTCTTTTATATCAGCCATGCACGACCGGGCCGCAAAACAGGCACCGCAGCAATTGGCGGAAATTGATTTATCAGGAATCAATTCGTTAATGGATATCGGGGGCGGTTCCGGAGCTTTCTCTATGGAATTTATAAATAGAAAAGCTGAGTTAAACGCAACAGTTTTTGATTTGCCCAATGTCATTCCAATTACAAAAAGATTTATTGAAAGAGAAGGATTTTCAGGCAGAATAAAAACATTTACAGGTGATTATACCAAAGATAACCTACCAACCGGATTCGACCTGGTATTCTTGTCAGCCATTATTCACAGCAATTCGTTGGAGCTTAATCAGAATCTGATCAAAAAATGCTATCACGCATTAAATCAAAACGGCAAAATTATCATCCAGGATTGGATCATGAACAATAAGCGGACACGACCCACTTCAGGAGCCATATTTGCCATAAATATGCTTGTTGGAACCGAAGCCGGCGATTGCTTTACAGAACAGGAAGTCACAGACATGTTAACTGCTGCAGGTTTTGAAAACATCTCAAGGATCGAATTTGAGTCAGGCTTGAGTCAAATGACAGCTCAAAAGGTTCGGATTTAGATGAATACCTCCTTCACCTTATTCCGCTACCTTTTCAACCAGCATGATTCCGTCTCTCACCGGAAGAAATACCTTCATGGGAAACATCCGCACATCTGGTTATTTAATGGTAAAGAACCCGATGAGTGTTACAGCGTCCGCGGATTGTCGTGGGTCATATGCGAAACATTGAAAAAAACCTCGATCAGCAAAGAGGTCAATCTTCATTCGTTGCGCCAGAGCTACGTTACTCACTTACTGGAAGAAGGCCTGAATATCGTTACCCTGAAAGAACTGCTGGGACATGCCGGAATTACGGCAACTGATTTACCTACATGGCGCAATGTCCGCAAATCAGGCCACACAGCCCGCCAGACACCCTGCTAGTAAAGATGATCAAATTTCGTACATTTGATAGTTTAATTTTAGATTATGAAAGAGACGATTATTCTTTTTTTCCTGTTCATTTGCTTTTCTTGCTCAGTTCAAAAAAACAATGCACAAATCAAGTCTGATTATATAATTCCTGAATCCTACAAAGAATATAATGTGGTCACAAAAGATCATGTTCTTGTTTTAACAAAGAGCAATGAAACAACACCAAAGATGCCTGTTAAAATACTTGAAGTGGTATTTTACGACACAAAAACGAATGAAGAATTTTTTAAAGATCAATTAAGGAATGGATCGTTGACCTGGTTAAACGATTCTATTGTTAGAATTTCATTTACACCAGGGAACCCTGAAAAAGGAACAGATTATTCGTACAACTACAACCTCAAAACAAGAAAAAGACTAAACAACAAAAATATCCTAAACCAAAAATGAACAACAAATTAAAAATAATAATCATTCTCATTTCGGTTGTATCAATCGCTATATTATTCCAACTTAAATTTTCAAATGAAGATATAAGTTACCATAAAACAAAAAAATTCAAAACAGCTGAAGAATTCAAGGCGGAAACCATTGAAAAGAAACATGCCAGAAGAGCTAGCGGATGGTCGAAACCCGACAAACCTTCTGAATTTTCGAAATACCAAAATCGTATTCGAGTTAAAGATGGTGAAACAAAATCGGGCTACCAATCAAACTACCGGATCAAAGAACTAGAGAAAGCCCGATCGAAAAAGCTCGCATTAAAATCAGCAAATGCAAATTTAAACTGGATTGAACGTGGTCCCGGTAATGTTAGCGGACGAACCAGAGGATTGATTATCGACCCCGACGACAATAGTGGAAACACCTGGTTTACCGGCTCAGTTGGCGGAGGAATCTGGAAAACAACAAATGCAGGAACATCATGGACCAACCTCACTCCCGATCTTCCAAACCTCGCAACGGTTTGCCTTGCAATGGCAAAATCGAATACCCAAATTATTTATGCCGGCACTGGCGAAGGTTACAATAATGCCGATGCCATTATGGGCGATGGAATTTTTAAAACAACGAACAAAGGGATCACATGGACACAACTGGCTTCAACAGCCATTAACGACGATTTTCATTACGTTAACCGAATTGTTGTTGATCCCGAAAACCCCGACATATTAATTGCCGTAACAAATACTTCAATTCAGAAATCGATTGATGGTGGAACATCCTGGACAACGACTTACAATGATAATCGTCGGATTCAGCATATTGTTTCTAATCCAGGCGATTTCAATATCTTATACGCAACTGCCAATAATAGAGGAGTTCTAAAATCGACAGATAAAGGAAAGACCTGGAAATTAATGATCGAACATGTAGCAGGTAGAATTGAATTGGCAATTTCACCTTCCAATCCCAATATCATTTATGCCTTAGATGAAAACTCCAATTTATTTATTTCAAACGATGCTGGTGTAAACTGGATTCCATCGTCCATTTCAGCAGGCTCGCAGGACAAACTTTTAGGAGGTCAGGGCTGGTACAACAACACCCTTGCTGTTGATCCCGACGATCCGAAAAAACTAA
This sequence comes from Prolixibacteraceae bacterium, assembly GCA_035648135.1. Taxonomy (GTDB): domain Bacteria; phylum Bacteroidota; class Bacteroidia; order Bacteroidales; family Prolixibacteraceae; genus Aquipluma. Next base: position 3,496 of record DASRMB010000054.1, on the reverse strand, counting down.
CAGTTGGTGGAATAAACTTATATAAAGTTGAAGTGAAAAACACTTCTTCTACACCAACTTCCATTTTCAAGGCAGATACTGTTAATACAAGTGGATTTCTCGATTTTACCAATTTTGGTGGCGCCTTTCTGGGAGGTGGTATGGAAATTAATACCTTAAAAAAGAATTACACCAACATTGAAATCCAATTTGGCCCCAATAAAAATCAAAAAGCACATCGATTTAAAGTTCCCGATGGAGCAACTTCAGGTGTTCCGGCAAGTTCATATTCCTACATCGATTACGTTGATGTTCCATTTCAGGTTTGGGATATTGAAAAGAACAGACAACTGATGGTTTCCTTCAGAGATCAGGATCAAAATGGCAAATTCAATCTCACCACTTTTAGCGACGAGCTTTTAATTGGTCGGGAATATTTTTGGATCAATGACGTTGATTATTCAACGTCACCATCAACAAGTATCACAAAAAAAGGTGGAAATGAATATGAAAAAATCGTCTATGTATGGCCTGTTCTGGCTGAAGGTGCAACCTGGACACCTCAAAATCTACCACTATCGAAAATTACGATTAACCGTACAGAATTATATGCCCAATACCTTACATCAACAAAACTTACCGATTGGGCCGGACAAGGTTCACCTTATGTTCATGCCGACCTGCATAATATTTGCTACACCAAAACAAATACCGGAGCAAGCCGAATTGTTGTAGCTAACGATGGCGGAGTAGCTTTTTCAGACGATTTGGGAATAACCTGGAAAAACCCGGCTAATGGATTCAATACAACACAGTTTTATGGTCTCGACAAGCATCCTACCGAAAACAGATATATTGGTGGTATGCAAGATAACGGATCATGGTTTTCGACTTCCGATCCCAACAATTTATCAAATTGGGTTGAAGCTACAGGAGGCGATGGATTTGATGTAGTGTGGAATCCCATTAATCCTGAGAAATTAATCACCTCGATTTATAACAACGATCTTTACAAATCGAATGATGGTGGTATTTCATGGGGAAATACATCAAGTTCGATAGCTGATATTGGAACAGATAAAGCACCTTTTATCACTCAAATTGGTTATACTCCAACCGATCCAGACAAACTTTATTTGGTTGGAGTATCGGGCGTAACCTTTAGCGAAACCTTTGGTGACAACTGGCAACTTTCATCAATATCAAATGATACATGGGGATGGTCGGGAAGCGGTCGTATTGAACCCTCACTGGCTAATCCCGATATTGTTTGGGCAGCATCCTGCATGTCCGACAATGGAAAAGTTCATGTTTCGCTCGATGGAGGGAAAACGTTTACAGCCACTACCAATTTTGAAACTTCACTCGGTTCTCTTTCAGGATTAGCTACTCACCCGACCAATCAGGAAACTGCTTTTGCGCTGTTTAGTTTTGCAGGCGATGCAAAAATTCTTCGAACCACCAACCTGGGAAAAACGTGGGAAGATATCTCCGGATTTAGTTCATCAATAAGCAACAATGGATTCCCCGATGTAGCAACCTATTCACTTTTAGTGATGCCCAACAACCCTTCGGTTATATGGGTTGGTACTGAAATCGGATTATTTGTCTCAAATGATAATGGGGCAAGCTGGGAATATGCCAATAATGGATTACCTGCCGTTTCGATCTGGGAAATGAAAATCAGAGGTAATCAGGTTATTGTTGCAACACATGGACGCGGAATATGGTCGGTCGAATTGCCTCAACTTGCAAATTCACTAAAGGCTCCTACTTTAATTAACGTGGGTATCGGGCCATTAAATAATACAAATGTGCAATTCATCAATGGTTCAACTTACGATTCTGTATCGTTCGTAATCGACAATTCGAAGGAATATTCGACACAAACAAATGTTGAAGCTTCAGCGAAATTTACTTTATCGCTTAATATTGAATTAGAAAATGGACCACATAAATTACAACTGTATGCTTACAGGGATGGCATTATGGTAAAATCGGCAAGCAAAGAATTCAACTATTTACAGTTTAATGAAGCTCAGGAATCGTATGAGAATGCATTTGACATTGCAATTGATGATTTCATTGGAGAAGGCTTCAGTATTATTAATTATCCAGCACTTGGCGATGGAATGGCCATTCATACCGACCACCCCTATCGCGATAGAAATAATATTTCGTACCTGCTAAAAACACCAATAATTGTAAAAGCCAATGACCCAACTATGCTTAGTTACCATGATATTCCGATGATTGAAGAAGGAGAAGAAGGATCAATATTTGGATCGTCTGATTTTTATGACTACGTAGTTGTTGAAGGTTCAGTAAATGGTGTCGATTGGATTCCATTGTTTGATGGATACGATTTTGGTGCTGTTAATGTAAAATTGGGTAAAACTGTTGATGATACTCCCTCTGCCAAAATGTTTATTAATCATCAGGTAAGTTTATTGGATAAGTTTAAAGAAAACGACATTGTGCTGATTCGATTCAGGTTATTTTCAGATCCAGCTTCAAACGGATGGGGATGGGTTATCGATGACATTAAAATTGAACATTCAATTGGAACAATCACCGACACACAGCTTGATGCGACGACAAAAATATATCCTGTACCTTGTATCGACCAGTTAAATATTGAATTGCATGATCAATTCTCTAAACAAGCAGAAATCAACATTTACGATTTGAATGGAAGGAAGATACAACATCTAAGTATCACAAATCAATACAAATTGCAGATCAATACAACAACATTAAAACCAGCCATGTATATTTTGGAAATTAAAGCAGGAAACCATTACGAACAAAAGAAGTTCCAGGTTGTAAAATAGCAAAAAAAATGTCTAGTCAAATTTACTGATGTACCATGGAAATGCAGAGAAAACTACACACATCCATTATTAAAAGATAAAACCATCGTTCACGGGCATCACCCTATTTCAGTAACCAGGGTCTGCTGAAAAAACTACATAAAACCACGAAGTGGTTAAATGTGAATAGCCCCGAATGAAATTCGGGGAAAAGATAGAACCCAAGTCCCGAACCCTGATAAGGGTTCAATCGATGTTAACGCATTATTATTGAACCCTTTCAGGGTTCCGAATCATCTCGTATTTTCATCCACCGATTTCACCGGCGGTTATTCATATTAAATCCTTTCAGGATTTCTTACAACTCCCAGGTTGAAGGTGAAATTTTGAAAGTGCATGGGTTTTACATCATCAATTCAAATTTCCTTGCACTTATTTGAAATAAACAATCATTATCTAAATGGAATACAGTGGCTTCTGAGTTTTTCAGCAGACCCTAATTTAGAGTTTAATATTTTGTGAAAATCAAATTCATTCTCTGATTTTGGTTGTAAAGGTCTTATTTTAACCCACATTGCAGCTCAAAACCTTCATTTCAGTTAATTTTCGACTAAAAGTGACTTTTTTCAGGTCATATTGATGGCATTGAATTCTCAACCAACTGATAATCAAGTATTGAATTTTTATGGATTTGCAAAAGTGCG
>DASRMB010000053.1:0-139760 GCA_035648135.1 Prolixibacteraceae bacterium | reverse complement strand
TGAGATAATACAAATCTTAGGCATTTCAGTTTTCGACAAAGCAGCCTTAAAGGAGTTAATTACTGAACTAGAAGTCAATCAAAATTTCAAAGAACAATATGATTTATTTAATGATCAATTTTAACGCATCAGTAGTAATTGGAAATCATTTAATATGATTCATCTGTTATAGAACCTTAACTGTTTAGTTTGACAGGAGCCAAATATACATGTTATGGATATGAAAGCGATTAAATGGATATTCAAATGTTGATTAAAATCTCGCATAAGTCGATTCAATGGTTTATTAGTGATCTTCACTAATTCAGATTACTGTTTTTAGTCAGTTTGTTTAAACGTAGTGCTTGTGGCTTAATATTTTGAGGTGCCTAATGTCGAAAAATATGCTGTGTTTTTCATCAGGTAGTTATCATTCATATGTTATGCAGATGATTAAGAATTTCATGAAAAAGCCCGATCCTGTGTTCAGAAACGGGCTTTGCGATTTTATTTGTCCTGTTGACTTCTTATTTCTCCTTCAAATTGGCAAGTGTATGAGATTTGGATGCACTGCCTGCGGATGATCCGAAGTAGTAACTGCATCTCCGATCTCTTAGTATTATTGTTGCTTTTCAAGATGCTAATTTCCTGCCAACGAATCACTGAAATCCGGCTTGTGGAAATTTTGCTGTTTTAGCTAGTTTTTATTTTTCAAATCCTTTATATACAAGTATTCTAATTGAATCAATTTCATTTTGAAATTCATGTTCCAAACTGTCAGAAAATAAATCAACGATGCCTACAGTTGAAGCAGCTAGATAACTTCTTGCCAACATCATTGAAATTAGGCTATAATACATATCAAATTCATTTCTAAGTCCTCGTCCTTTTTCATTAACAACACGCTCAACAGATAATGGAAGTGGGTGGACTAAATTTGAAAGCAATCGATAATTTTTTCTTAAATCTTTACATACATTTAACTCATTCTCGAAATCAGCTTTTGTTTTATAAATTTCATGTCCCTTTAATGCTTTTTCTTGCTGGGCTTTAGAAAGTTCTTTTAAAAAAGGGTGATTTTTAATTCTTTCTTTTTGTTCTGGTATTCCTTTTTTAAAATATTCCAATTCAGGATCCTCATGATTATCTTCTTTTCTGATGTTATACCATTCTTTATTTCGATGAAGTTGCCATATGAAAAACCTAAGTTCAGCTTCATTGGAAGATACTTTTTCCAGTCCGAAAAAATGAAGAGATAAAAAGCCTTCAAGAATGTTTCGTGAAAGAGAAGCAATGGACGAAATGTCCCAAAAATCCTCCTTGTAGTCCTCAATAAAATTTTGACTAGGTAATATTTTATCTAATGACAAACCCGTTAAAGTTTGTCTTGTGAAAATTTTCACTGCTCTAACACCTCGTCCATCAGTATTGATACCATGTTGTTTTTGAGAAATTAATACAATAGCTTTCAATACTGTATCAAACGAAGTCCGTTCTTCAATAAAGTCTGTTTCAATCTGAGTCAATATTCTTGTTTTAAAATTAAAATTGGTGCCTGCTTTTTTAAAATTAGCTACATGTTGGTAGTCAGTGGATTATAAGTGCTTCTTGCTGCTTGTTTGTCAGTTTGTCTCCAAATATTATCAGGGATGTAGAAATAACCTACTATATAGACTATCATAAAATCAAAAGTTTCAGTAAGATCTGCATCAAGGATTACGTTTGAGTGGTAAAATGCTGATTTATAATATTTGTGTAAAAGTTACCATTTTTTTTAGTATAAAAAGACCCGCTCCGGAAATCCGGAACGGGTCTTTTTATTCGGCAATTCTAATTTCTATTTCAATCCTTTGCGTTTTAAAAGTGGTTCAATGGATGGTTCCTGTCCACGGAATTTTTTGTACACAACCATTGCTTCGTCTGATCCTGATTTGGTTAACAGTTCGCGTAAGCGGGCAGCAATTTCAGGATTAAAAATATCACCACTTTGTTTGAATGCATCAAATGCATCGGCATCAAGCACCGCAGCCCATATGTACACATAATACCCTGCAGAATACCCTCCGGAGAAAATATGTGAAAAATAGGTGCTTCGGTAACGGGGTGCGATTTCTTTAATCAACCCAATTTTATCCATGGCAGTTTTTTCGAAAGTCGGAACATCGCCGGTAAAATCTATGGTATGATAATCCATATCGAGTAACGACGCGGCCAGATATTCAACCGTTTCGAATCCCTGATTAAACTGAGAACTCTTTTCGAGTTTGGCAATCAAATCGTCAGGAATAACTTCGCCGGTAAGGTAATGTTTGGCATAAACTTTAAGTACTTCAGGCGCCTTCGCATAGTTTTCCATAAATTGAGAAGGCATCTCAACAAAATCGCGTGGAACATTTCCTGCGGTGCGGTGGTATGGACCATCGGTGAATAAACCATGTAACGCGTGACCTGATTCATGAAACAAGGTCGTTACTTCGTCGAAACTCAACAAAGCCGGAACATCACCGGACGGACGTGTAAAGTTGCATACAATGGAAACCACCGGAGTAACCATTTTCCCGTCTTTGTAGCCCTGATCGCGAAATGAAGTACACCATGCACCATTGTTTTTTCCTGCACGCGGATGAAAGTCCATGTAGAAAACACCAATGTGTTTGCCATCGGCTTCCTGAACGTCATAAGCTCTGACTTCTTCATTATAAACCGGAATATCATCCAATCTGATGAATTTAATTCCGTAAAGTTTATTGGCTGTATAAATCATTCCCTCAACAACATTGTCGAGTTTGAAATAAGGCTTCAATTGTGATTCATCCAGGTCGTATTTGGCTTTGCGAACTTTTTCAGCATAATACCACCAATCCCACATTTCAAGCTTGAATTTTCCTCCTTCACTATCGATCATGGTCTGCATGTTGTCACGCTCTTTTTTGGCTCTTTCGAGAGCCGGAGTCCATAATTTCATCAGAAAGTCGTCCACTTTCTCAGGAGTTTCAGCCATATTAACAGCAACAGTGTATGCAGCATGATTGGCATAACCCAGAAGTTTGGCCCGCTGGTCGCGAAGGGTTACGATTTTTACGATAACTGATTTGTTGTCGAATTCGTTGTCGTTGTTGCCACGGTTGAGGTATCCCTGATACAGTTTTTTACGTAATTGGCGGTTCTCGGCATATTGCAGAAATGGAAGCATACTTGGTTTTTGCAGGGTGAAAACCCATTTTCCATCCAAACTATCTTTTTTTGCCAGTTCGGCAGCGGCTGTAACCACATCGGTAGGCAGGCCTTTCAAATCGGCTTCATTGTCAACCACCATTTTGAAATTTTTGTTGGTTTCAGCCAGGGTGTTTTCGCCGAATTTGAGTTCCATCATGGAAAGTTCGTCGTTCAGCTTGCGCAGTTCCGCCTGTTTTTCGTCCGGAAGATTAGCTCCGTTACGTTCGAAATCCTGGTAGTATTTTTCGACTACACGCAATTGCTCGGCATCCAGATTTAGTTCACCACGCTTTTCGTAAATTGTTTTTACACGTTTGAACAACTCTTTGTTCAACACAATGTTGTCGCGGTGAGCCGAAAGCATTGGTGTGATTTCGCGGGCCAAGGCCTGCATTTCGTCGTTTGTGTTGGCTGAATTCAGGTTAAAAAATACATTGCTGACTTTGGTAAGCAATTCGCCCGACTGATCAAAAGCCAGTATGGTATTTTCAAACGAAGCTTCTTCCTTGTTGTTGGTAATGGCTTTTATTTCAGCCAGATGTTCGGTAATTCCCTCTTCAACTGCCGGCATATAATGTTCCAGCTTAATTTCGTCAAATGGAGGAACATGAAAAGGTGTTTTGTACTCGCTAAAGAATGGATTACTCATGTCTTTTTTTTGTTCTTTGGTGGTATTGCAAGAGCTTACGATCAATGCTAAAGCAATAAACGATATTCCTATTTTTTTCATTCTGAAATGGTTTTGATTTTAACAGGCTGGAAATATAGAGATTATGGTTTGTTTCAATGCTGACAAAAGTCGTGATTTTTAAAATAAACCTGATTAATTTCATGAAAGGGGATTTTAAAATCCGGAGAAGAGTTTAGCAATTAATTGATTCACATTTCGGTGTCAACAAATATGATCAGTATTTTGCACTTTTTAGTCCTGTTTTTCTGTATGAGTGTGTGAATTTTATGTTATTAAATAGGGTGTCGAAAGGCGTTGAACCAACCTGATAATTGCCGAAATATTCAAAAATCAGTAAAATGTATTGTTATTCAAACCTGAAGTTCAGTAAACTGCTTGTTATTTTACCGGATTATTTGCCTCCACACCCTAAATTTTAATTATTTTTGCCGATCATTAAATTTTAGAAGTAAAAGATTTTTTATCATGAACATATCTTACCGCTGGTTAAAAGAATACATCAAACTTGATTATACTGCCGATGAAGTATCTGCTTTTCTGACTCAGATCGGATTGGAAGTTGGAAGCATGGAAGAAGTGGAAACCATTAAAGGTGGTTTGCGTGGATTAGTGATTGGCGAAGTTCTGACTTGTGAAGAACATCCCGATTCTGATCATCTGAGCAAAACAACAGTAAATATAGGAAACGGTGAAGTTTTACCCATTGTTTGCGGCGCTGAAAATGTTGCTGCCGGTCAAAAGGTTGTGGTAGCAACAGTTGGTACTACTTTGTATGACGGCGACAGCGAGTTTAAAATCAAAAAATCAAAAATCAGAGGCGAAGTTTCTGAAGGAATGATTTGTGCCGAAGACGAAATTGGCCTGAGTGCCAGTCACGCCGGAATCATGGTGCTTGATGCCGATGCTGTTCCCGGAACTCCTGCCAGCAACTATTTCAAGATCGAATCGGATTTTATGCTTGAAGTTGATTTAACGCCTAACCGTATCGACAGCGCTTCGCACATTGGTGTGGCCCGCGACCTGGCAGCCTTTCTCAACCAAAAGAATCCGACCAGCTACAATAAGCCATCTGTTGATGCCTTCAAAATCGACAATCATTCGCTCGAAATTCCGGTTGAGGTTCAAAATACCGCGGCTTGTCCGAGATATTCCGGACTTACCATTTCGAATCTGGTGGTCAAAGAATCTCCTGAATGGCTGAAAAATAAACTGAAGCTAATTGGCCTGAAGCCAATCAACAATATTGTGGATATAACCAATTTTGTTCTTTTCGAAACGGGTCAGCCACTTCATGCATTTGATGCTGCCGAAATTAAAGGAGGCAAAATGGTGGTTCGCACCTTGGATGCAGGAACCAAATTCGTAACACTTGACGGTATCGAACGCGAATTGCATCAGGACGACCTAGTCATTTGCAACGAGAACGAAGGCATGTGCATTGCCGGTGTATTTGGCGGTTTACATTCCGGAGTAAAAAATACAACGACGAGCATTTTTCTTGAAAGTGCATGGTTCGATTCGGTTTACATCCGCAAAACGGCCCGTCGCCACACACTTAGCACCGATGCCTCTTTCCGGTTTGAACGTGGTACCGATCCGAATGGAACTATTTACGCGCTGAAACGTGCGACCCTGCTGATCAAAGAAGTTGCCGGCGGCGAAATATCTTCCGGAATTGTAGATGTTTATCCAAACCCGGTTGACGATTTTAAAGTGGATGTGACCTATTCCAACATTAAACGACTGATTGGCGTTGATCTGGGGAAAGAGAAAATCAAACAGATACTGGAGGCTCTCGAAATCCGCATCGAAAATGAGACTGAAGAAGGCCTTTCGTTGCTGGTTCCGCCGTACCGTGTTGATGTAAAACGTGAAGTGGATGTGATTGAAGAAATTCTTCGTATTTACGGATACAACAACATTGAGTTGCCAACTCAACTCAACGCATCGCTGCAATATTCGGTGAAACCCAATCCAACCAAACTGCGCAACCTGATTGCTGAAATGCTTACAGCGCAAGGATTCAATGAAATCTGGTCCAATTCGCTCACCAAAACCGCGTATTACGAAAACAATACCGTGCACCCGATTGAAAGCACGGTGAAGCTGTTTAACCCTTTGAGCAACGACCTGGGCAGTATGCGCCAAACCTTGCTTTACGGTGGTTTGGAGTCGATCGCTCACAATGCCAACCGCAAAAATCCTGATTTGCGTTTGTACGAATTCGGAAATTGCTATTTTCATAACGGAAGCAAGCTGAATGAAAATCCAGTCAGGAATTACCGGGAAGAAGAGCATCTGGCCATGTTTGTAACTGGCGACAAAGAAGCTGCCAATTGGGCTGTTCCGGCAACTAAGACCAGTTTTTTTCAGCTAAAGTCATATGTAGAGAGTGTGCTAAAACGCATGGGTTTCGAAGCTATAAAACTGAAAAATGAAGTTTTTTCAAACCAACTAATTAGTGAAGGAATTCAGTATTTCATCAATGGCAAAAAACTGGTTGAATTTGGAATGATTTCAGGAAAAGTATTGAAGGCTTTTGACATTGAAAATCAGGTGTATTTTGCCGATTTTAGTATGGATACGCTGTTTGTTGAACTGAAAAACAATAAAGTAGTATTTGCTGAACTTCCTAAATATCCTGAAGTTCGCCGCGATCTGGCTTTGTTGCTTGACAAAACAGTTCAGTTTAATCAGCTGAGGGATCTGGCTTTCCGCTCTGAGCGTAAGCTGTTGCAATCGGTTGATTTGTTTGACGTTTACGAGGGGAAAGGTATTCCGGAAGGCAAAAAATCGTATGCTGTCAGCTACATTCTTCGCGACGATGAAAAAACGCTGAACGACAAGCAAATCGAAAAAATTATGCAAAAACTGGTTTCTACCTACGAACGCGAATTAGGCGCTCAGCTGAGGTAGTTTCCATTATTGATAAACGGACTTTAAAGGTGTTACTGGCAGTTTCGGTGGCACCTTTTTTATTGAAAATTCTGATGTAGTTAGTTCGCTGTTTAGTCTTGCAATAGTAGAGACGCACGGCCGTGCGTCTTTACCGAAATATGAAATTTGAAAAGCAAAAATGAGCAATCAGGCAAAAGGAATATTTTATACGCTAATTACAGTTCTGATGTGGGGCGTTTTGGCTATCGCACTAAAAACAGCCTCCAGGGTAATCGATTCGCCAACTATTGTTTGGTTTCGATTCTCTCTGGCCTTTTCAGGGATGTTTATTTATATGGTCATCAAAAATCCGAAAGAACTAAAAATCCTTTATAAACCTTCGTGGTTAATCGTAATCTCATCGCTGGCTCTTGCCTGGAATTATATTGGTTTTATGCTTGGCATTCAATATACCAGTCCGAGCAATGCACAGGTCGCTATTCAGTTTGGGCCAATTTTATTAGCTGTTTCCGGAATTGTCTTTTTCAGGGAAAAGATTTCACGTATTCAAATGATCGGCTTTTTCCTTGCAATTTTGGGATTTCTAATCTTTTATCAGCAGCACATTAATGCTGCCGGTGCGGGTCAGGAAGGACAATACACCAAAGGGATGCTGATTACGTTAACCGGAGCAGTGGCATGGGCTGTTTACGCAGCTTTACAGAAGAAACTGGTCCTCAGTTATTCTGTCGGCACCCTGAATGTTTTTATATTCGGTTTACCGGTTTTGTTGTATTTGCCGTTTGTCGATTTTGAAAATCTGGCTCATCTGAGTTTCGGATACTGGGCTTTGCTGGTATTTCTGGGAGCAAACACGCTGATTTCGTATGGTTATTTGTCGCTGGCTCTGAAATATCTGGAGGCAGGAAAGGTTAGTATTATCCTGATTTTAAACCCTATTATCACTTTTATCCTGATGGGGATCCTAACCTGGCTTCAGGTAAGCTGGATTGACGGCGAACATTTCTCCATACTATCAGTTAGCGGAGCATTAATCGCCTTGTTTGGTGCTGTTTTAGTCGTACGGAAAAAGAGAAAAGTACTTCAGAACTAACTGTTTCATACTTTCTTCAGGATGCAGAAACTCTGGTTGGAATAATTTTTTTATTTACTGTCAATAATCCTGGTTCTATAGCGGATTGTGGGTGTAAGCATTAATCCTGAAAATTTTTCGTCCTGGACAGTTCAACCCAGCCCAGGGCAAACGCCGAAGTGGGTTAGCAGGAAACGATGAAATCGTCCGCGCAAAAATAATATTCAATGTCAAAAAATAATTCCGGACGAAAGAGAACCAAATCTATGCTATTAGATATGAATTGGTTATTCTGTCCGAAGAAAGAATTTTACATTGAATTTGAATCCATCGCGGACGGTTAAAAATATCACTTTAATTAGCACAAAGCGTTCCTCCAGAGGCGGATAAATGCCATTGGGCTGAAATAGGCTGTCCCTCAGTACGAAAAAAAACCATCCGAAAAAAACCATCTTTGGAGTGAATTTCTACCCACACCAAATGTCACAGAGCCAAAAACACTTACATTTTTGTGATTTGTTTTGAAACATTATCAGCATAAATGGTGTAAAATTTTTCAGAAATCTGAATTGCAAATCTCTCTCAACAACCATTTTGAAGATGCTGTTTTAAACCTTTTAAAAAATACACTTATGCCGGTAAAAAAACTAAAAGCTTTTCTTGATGGAGCGAATGTCAAGTATACGACATTAGTTCATTCCAGCGCCTTTACATCTCAGGATATTGCTGCATCGGCACATATTTCCGGAAAAGAGTTTGCCAAAACAGTTATGATTAAAATTAATGGTGAAATGGCTATGGCCGTTTTACCTGCTTCATATCATATCGATTTTGATGATCTTAAGAAAATTTTCGGAACAAAAAATGTCACACTGGCCACTGAACCTGAATTTAAGGATCGTTTTCCTGATTGTGAGTTAGGAGCAATGCCGCCTTTTGGCAATCTCTACGGTATGGTGGTTTATGTCGCTGAAATGCTGACCAAAAACAGGGAAATTGCATTCAACGCCGGAACCCATACCGAATTGATCCGATTGAGTTACTCGGATTATGAACAACTTGTTAAACCCTGGGTTTTGAAGTTTTCATGGAAAATAGTTTCACTACCCGCTGATCCTATGGAAAGATGGGATGATGAATATCGGAGCAACTGATTTCCCATTAGATCTGTAGAAATCTTCCGGATAACAGCATAAAAAAACCGGTTAGAGACCGGTTGTTTTATGCTGTTTCACCATTTAATCAAACGGGTGATCTTCACAAGGCTCTTCTTTGCCACATTCGCATTCGCATCCAAGTCCTTTCTCGTACTGAGTCAGGGCTCGCAAACTCATACCCATCGAGGAGAAACCTCCATCGTGGAAAAGGTTTTGCATGGTTACTTTCCGGGTCAGATCGGAGAATAGCGTAACGCAATAATCGGCACATTCTTCACCGGTTGCATTACCCAGGGGTGACATGCGTTCAGAGAAATCGAGTAGCTGTCCGATTCCTTTTACACCAGCTCCGGCAGTTGTCAGAGTTGGCGACTGGGAAACTGTGTTGATACGCACATTGCGTTCCCGGCCATAAATGTATCCAAAACTACGGGCGATCGACTCAAGCAATGCCTTGGCATCAGCCATGTCGTTGTATCCGTAGAAAGAACGCTGTGCTGCTACATAGGACAAGGCGACAACCGAACCCCATGGATTAATGGCATCCATTTTACGGGCAACCTGTAATACTTTATGAAACGAAACCGCAGAAATATCAAGTGTTTTTTGCAGATAGCTGTAGTCTAAATCGCTATAATGACGTCCTTTACGGACATTTGGCGACATACCGATCGAATGAAGTATAAAGTCTATTTTGCCACCAAGTACTTCTATTGATTGTTTGAAAAGATTCTCAAGATCTTCCACGCTGGTTGCATCAGCTTCAATGGCAACCGTGTTGCATGCTTCAGCAAGTTGGGCAGTATCACCCATACGCATTGCTACTCCGGTGTTGGATAATGTAAACGTTGCACCTTCGTCGAATGCTTTTTGAGCAACTTTCCATGCAATTGAATCGGCGTTCAATGCTCCGAAGATAATTCCTCTTTTACCTTTAAGTAAATTATAAGACATAGTTTAAAATTTATAAATACATAACAATCCATTTTCTAAATGGTTGCCGATGAGCTGCAAAATAAAACAAATAGCCCGTCTAATCCTGAAATCAGACTGGCTGTTCTGTCATAAATGATGATTTCTTAAATTCTCTCGATCGATTCGGTCTGCAGCCAGCCTTTGTTTCCGTCTGCCAGCCTGATTTCAACCCAATCGCCAAGCTTATCGGTTATTTTCACTTTTAATCCTTCATGAATAACAAATAAGTTGGTGCCTTTTTCCGAAGGGGAACTTTTAACCGTTACCGTTGGTTGCATCACAATGGCAAACGTATGATTAACCAGACGGCTTTTTTGCTGTGCGGCAAATGACCAGCTAAAAATGGTAAGCATAATCAGAAGGCAGCCCAACCAGAATGTGATGCGTTTGACTTCACCGGTCCGGGCAAAAAAGTAAAATCCAAGCATCACCAGAAATACAATGAAACTAATAATGCTTAAAACGGCCCATGTATCGGTTGTCTGACTGTTGATAATTGAGTTCCACCACCGAATGATAAATATATCGGGTAATTCCTGTATCGAATCGACAACTTTCTGATTGGCCACCTGAAGATTAAATGAAATGTCTTCATCATCGGGTGCCAGAAGTTTGGCGCGTTCGTAATTCAGTATCGAAAGAGTATATTGACCGGTTTTATAATAAGCATTACCCAGATTGAAGTATAATTCAGGTGATTCCATGTTGGTTTTCAGAATCTGGTTGTACACCTCGATGGCCTGCTTGAACTCGTCCTTTGCATAATGGTCGTTTGCTTTTTGAAGCAGACCTGCCTGTGCAAATACCGTGGAGGTAATCAAAATCGCCAGTATCGTATTGAATAGTCGTCTCATGAGAAAATGTTTACTTAATTTGCTTTTCGAAAATACCTATAACTTTGGCGGCGCCATCGTACACTTCCTGCATGGTTCCTGAAAATGCAGCCGGTGCGAACCGCGCAAACTCGCAATCGTCAATAATTTTCGTCAATTCGGAAACAACTTCCGGTTCAACTCCATTGAGAAGCAGCTTTTCTGAGGCATTTTCCCGGTTGAGTTCGGCCACCGGAATCGAAAGCTTATCGCTCAGATAGCCCCAGAGTCCCTTGATAACCGATTCGTAAAACTGTTCAGCCTGATTGTTTTTCAGAAATTTTGAAGCTTCTTTTAAACGTTTCAAGGCTACCTTGTTGGCTCGTTTATTCCGGACAAGGGTGATGTTGGCGTTTTCTTCAATTTTTTTGCGGTTTAACACATAGAACACTGCGAATGCTATCAGGCTTAGGATAAAAATACTGTAAAACTCGATGGTTCCGTAAAACGAGTTCCCTTTGGCTTTAAGCTTCGACTTGTTTAGTTTGATAAAGCGGATGTCTTTCCCGATCATGTTGACATTTTCCTTCGAGAAGGAGCTTACCGTCGATGAATTCGGATCATCGCTTCCTTTTTCAACCGCGATGTTGAACGCTTCGGTTGATCGGGTTTCGAACTGACGCGTGGCCGGATTGAAGAATACAAATGGAATAGCCGGTATCGTAAAATCACCTGCATAACGCGGAATAAAAAGGTATTCAAATGTAATTGAACCATTCAACCCGTTGTCGCTTGAAATTACCTTGTCGCTGGTTTTGGGGTCGTAGGCTTCAAAGTCCTGAGGCAATTCAATTTTAGGAGGGGTAATGAGGGTGAGGTTTCCTCTGCCGTTTACCGTTAGTTTCAGGGTGACCGCTTCGTTCGATTTTATATTGGTTTTATCCAGAGTACCAGAGAAGCTAAAATTCCCGACAGCTCCGTAGAAATTGGCCGGTTGACTAGGGAAATCTTTTACATTGATCGTAACCGGCTCGCTGACTACTTTAGCTTTTACAACCCGGTAATTGTCGAAAAAATCGTCGAAAAATCCCTTCTGCGCGTTAACCCTCTGGCGTACCAGGCAGGTGATTTCAAACGGATCAATTCGGATGGCTCCTGTTTGTTGAGGAAACAGTATGGTTTTTTTGAGGATACCTACCTGGTATATTTTCCCGTTATATACTTCGCGGGTAAAGTTAACCTGTGTCGGAACATCAATATCT
The DNA here is from genome assembly GCA_035648135.1 of Prolixibacteraceae bacterium. Taxonomy (GTDB): domain Bacteria; phylum Bacteroidota; class Bacteroidia; order Bacteroidales; family Prolixibacteraceae; genus Aquipluma. The sequence continues at coordinate 127,698 of DASRMB010000053.1, read as the reverse complement.
TTAGTCCAGAATCCTTCGTACGATGGAAGTTTTACATCGTCGAAACCGTTGAGCGGAACATTCTGACTGATGTACAACTTTACGGTTGCCAGGATTTGTTCTCCTTTCGAAACGTTGGTTTTGTCAACAGTAACACGCACAAACAGGTCATCTGTGCTGATGGTTCCTGATGGTGACTCGTCTTGCGTCTGACTGTTTTGCTGTGCCGCGGTTTGCTTTGGCTGACCTTTCACCACCTGAATGTCCAGGCTATTCGACTCGTATGTTTTTCCATCGACCTTGATGGAGGCTGGCCGGATGGTGAATTTTCCTTCTTTTTTAGCCCGGAGAACGAAAGTGTAGGAAAAACTTGACGTTTGTGTGGTCTTTCCATTAATGATTTGAATGCTTGAACTCTGCGATGTGGATGGTCCCATCAGCATATCAAAATTCGACAAGTCGGGCAACTGGAGGTCGGAGCCTTGTCCATTCAGCGTAAAACCTAACCTGAATTGCTCTCCGTTGGCGACCACTTCTGGTCCTTCCATGGTAAACTGAATGTTGTCGGCTATGGCCAGAAAGCCAACAAACATAAAAATCATCAGTACCTTTAATTTTCTGATCATAGTTTTCTTCGGTATTCTTTATTCAATAACGCTTCAAAATTACAGTTCCAAATTCCAAGTTCCAAATTTCCGGAAAGCCCTTGTCTTTGGTCGTCATTCATTGTTGGTTGCGCGACGAACACTAATGACTTTTGCAACTATTTGCAGGAACTAATCGCTTCTTTCCTTTTATCTACCAGTTTTTCTCTACTTGTCTTGACTGGGCTTTCAAAGCCTGAACCTTTTTAACCTTGTCCTGAATTTTCTTTTCGTTGTTTTCCAAAGCCTGTAGCATTTGTTCTGCATTTTGCTTCGATATTTTATTTTGTTGCTGTTGTTGCTCCTGTTTTTTATCCTGATTTTGGTTTTGCTGATCTTTATTTTTCTGATCCTGATCCTTTTTATCCTGATCCTTATCTTTATTCTGATCTTTGTTCTTGTCTTTATCCTGGTCCTTTTTCTTATCCTGTTCTTTCTTTTTATCCTGCTCTTTTTTCTTCATATTCATAGCATACAGCAGGTTGTATTTGGTTTCCAGATCTGCAGGATTATTTCGTAAAGCCTCTTTATAGGCAGCAATGCTTTCATCAAGTTTTTTGTTCATCAGCAGCGAATTGCCCAGATTGTGAAGTGCCCTGCTTTTTTCAATTTTGTCGGTCGTTTTGTCGGCAATTTCCTGGAATTTTTCGGCTGATTGGTCAAACTTATTCTGTTTATATAGAGCATCGGCCAGATTGAAATCCCATTTGACCTCATTCGGTTTTTTGTCAAGAGCTTTACGGTATTCTATTTCGGCTTTATTAAATTGAGTCGTATCGATTCGGCTGGTATCTTTCATGGCTTCTTCGAAATAATCATTGCCCTGCCTGACGAATTTGCGTTCGTTTTGAGCCTGGGTGGTGGTAACCCAAACCAATAGCAACATGATCAGTATACTTGTTTGTCTCATATTTTTTTTATTTTCTGTCTCCAAACAGTTTTAAATTTTTCAGATACTTATTTTTTCGTTCAAGTATCAGGAAGTCGAGTAAAATCAGGAACAAGCCTAAGCCAATAAAATACTGAAACTGATCGGCATAATCGGCGTAAATCTGTGTTTCGAGTTCCGATTTTTCCATTTTATTCACCTCGCTTAAAAGGTTATTTAAACCAACCTGAGCATTGTTGGCCCTGATGTAGGCGCCTTTCCCTGCTTCAGCAATTTTTTGCAGCATGGGCTCATTCAGTTTGGTTACAATGATACTTCCTTCCCTGGTCTTACGGTAGCTTTTCTGTCCGTTCACATATTCCGGAATCGGACCTCCCTGAGGTAATCCCATTCCAAGGGTATAGACTATAATTCCCTGTTTTGCGGCCTCGGTAGCTGCACCAACGGCATCATCCTCATGGTTCTCCCCATCAGTAATGATAATCATGGCCTTGCTTCCCTCAAATTGTGGGTTAAATGATTTCATTCCCAGTTCAATGGCTGCACCAATGGCTGTTCCTTGTGTGGGTACCATCTCGGGGCTGATGGAACTCAGGAATAATTTAGCTGAGACATAGTCGGCAGTTATGGGGAGCTGAGTATAGGCATCGCCTGCAAAAACAATCAGCCCAATCTGATCGCTGCTTAGTTTGTCAACCAATTGGGAAATGGCACGTTTTGCACGTTCCAGCCGGCTGGGCTGAATGTCTTCTGCCATCATACTGTACGAAACATCGAGTGCAATGATCAGTTCTATTCCCTTCCGTTTTTCGGTTTTTAGTTTTGATCCGAATTGCGGACGTGCTATTCCTATTATGATACTGGCCAGCGCGAGCAATAGTATTATAAATTTCAGGACCGGCCGGCCTGAGCTTACGTTGGGTGTTAAAACAGACAAAATATCCTTTTGCCCGAAAAGTGCCAGCGCCTTTCTGCGTTGTCTCCTGCCATACCAGAAAAAGACTATCAGTGCTGGTATAACCAGCAACGCGTATAAATATTCCGGATTTGCTATTCTAAACATTCTCTGTATGTTTCATTTGTAATATGTCATTTATAGTCATTGGGTCATTCATAGTAGTTGATTGTTATTCGAAGCAAGCGGTTACAATTTAATGACGTGAAACGAATGACTACTTCCCGCTGCGACTGCCTGTTTTCCCGGAGTCTGTTCTGCATCGTCTTAAGGGATATTTCTGAAAATGGTTGTCTTCAGAAACAAACCCAGCACCAGTAGCAATGCTCCTGCAAGTGCGTATTTCAGATATTCTTCATCTTTTTTACTGTATTCTTTAACATCAATTTTCGATTTCTCCAGTTTGTCGATTTCCTTGTAAATTTCCGCCAGTTTGTTATTGTTTGTGGCCCTGAAATATGCTCCATCAGTGATTGACGCGATTTTCTGTAAAGTTACTTCATCAATTTTAACTTCAACATCGCGAACCTGGACACCAAAAGGTGTTTGCATCGGGTAGGGTGCTGTGCCGATGGTTCCGACCCCGATGGTATACACTCGAATTCCGAAGGTTTTGGCCAGTTCGGCTGCTGTTGCCGGAGCAATTTCGCCACGGTTGTTTTCACCGTCGGTGAGCAGAATGACGACTTTACTTATTGCAGTACTCTCTTTGAGCCGCGAAACGGCAGTAGCCAATCCGTTACCAATGGCCGTGCCGTCTTCAATCATTCCACTTTCAATATTCCTGAACAGATTGATCACCGTAGCATGGTCGGTCGTTAGCGGGCATTGGGTGAAACTTTCGCCGGAAAAAACGACCAGACCGATCTTGTCGTTTGGACGTCCTGAAATAAACTGAGTGGCAACATTTTTGGCAGCTTCAATTCGGTTTGGCTGGAAATCCATGGCCAGCATCGAACTCGAAATGTCAAGGGCAATGACGATGTCGATACCTTCCGTAGTTACATTTTGCCAGCTGTTCGACGATTGCGGGCGTGCAAGAGCAACAATCAGCATGGATAAACTCAGCATTTCGAGCACAAAAACGCTGTGCCTGAAGTAATATTTCCAGTTCTTCGGTATTTTGTTTAAACCCATATTTGAAGAAAACTGTATGCTGGCACCTGCTTTTTTATACTTCCAGATATACCATGCAATCATGGGAATCAACAAGAGAAGCAGGTAGAAAAATTCTGGATTTTTAAAACTTATTCCGTTCATTATTTTTGTTCGGTTATTGTGCAACTTCTATTTCTTCCACAGGCTCTTCATTCGGCTTTTCAGGAGTCTTTACTGCTTCCTTCTTGGTCTGATTGACAAAGAAATAGGCATTCATCAAGGTCTGATTGTTGTCGTCCGGCAGGGGGCTGTATTTGGCAAACTTCACCAAATCGGCAAGACTCAGGATGTGTTGCAGCTGATCAATTGAAATCCCTTCAACCATATTTTTGTTTTGTTTGAATATACCAATGGTCTCAGCCGAAGTCTGTTCCATGGCCGGAATGTCAAACCGGTTTTGAATGTATGTACGGATTGTGTCGGCAACTTCAGAGTAATATTGTTTGATTTTTTCCTGCTGCCACAGTTTCTGTATCTTAATGCGGTCGAGTTCGCGTAAAGCTATGATATGAGCTGGCTCCAGCGGTTTCTCCGGTTTGCGGAACAGCGGTACATTCTTTCGTTTCCATTTGATATAATAGAAAATGAAGAAGATGATTGCTGCAATCAGGATGCCTCCCAAAATATATGGAATGACTTCTTTAAGGCTAAGCGTTGCGCTGTAAGGAATTTTAATGTCAACAGGTCCTTTGGTTGTGTCAATTTTCATCGCGTGTACCTGAAAAGCCAAAGCCCGGGTTGCTGCCGAATCCAGCATTTCCCCATCTTTCATCTTGAAATAGAAAGGCGGAATCTGATGCATTCCACTGTCGAAAGAGGTAATGAGAAGACTTTGAGTCAGTTTTTCCCGTTTCGCGTCGTCCAGTTTGAAGGTATCGATTTTTGAATGTTCAATCACTTCAACCTTTGAGCTGAACGTGTCCGGTATCTGCGGAAACTGAATGTCCAGATCTTTTGGTTTTTCAATTTCGAGCAGTAGTTTCAACTGATCCCCAATCAAAATGTGAGTTGAGTCGATACTGGCCTTTACCGTGACTTTTTGTGCTTTCAGTGTATGTAAACTACCTGAAAATAAAACAAACAGTACGATATAGATTATTCTTTGCTTCATTTGAAATTTATTTTTATCCTCGTTTTTTAAACAGGCTGATCAAGGCTTTGACATAGTCATGGTTGGTGCTGATGCTCACATAATCAACACGACTTCTTTTGAAACTGTAATCGAGTTGGGCCGATAAATCGATCCACCATTTCCTGTAAATAGCCCTTGCTTTTCGGTCGGAGCTGTCAACCCAGGTGTATTCACCGGTTTCAGCATCTTTCAGTTTAATCATACCGATGTTGGGTAATTCGGTCTCCCGTTCGTCGTAAATACGCAGGGCAACGATGTCGTGACGGTTATTGGCAATGGAGAGTGCATTTTCCAAGGCCTGGTCTTTCTGGATGAAATCGGAAATTACAAAAGCAGTACACCGTTTTTTGATCGCATTGGTCAGGTAGCGGATTGCTCCTGAAATATCGGTTCCTCTTGCTTCAGGTTTGAAATCGATTAATTCGCTGATAATTCTCAAAATGTGGCTACGACCTTTTTTGGGAGGAATAAACTTCTCAATTTTATCAGAGAAGAAAATAACTCCGATTTTATCGTTGTTTTGAATGGCTGAAAAGGCAAGAATGGCTGAAATTTCGGTGATGATATTTTTTTTAAGCTTATCCATTGAGCCAAACTCACGCGATCCACTCACATCAATCAGCAGCATCACAGTCAACTCGCGTTCTTCTTCGTAAATCTTGATGAACGGTTTATTGTAACGGGCAGTCACATTCCAATCAATATTGCGGACATCGTCGCCAAACTGGTATTCACGAACTTCGCTGAAAGCCATCCCACGTCCCTTGAAAGCACTGTGGTACTCGCCGGCAAAAATATTGCGGCTCAATCCACGTGTTTTAATTTCAATTTTCCGGACTCGTTTTATTAATTCGCTTGTTTCCATCTAATAAGTTTCAAGTTCCAAATTCCAGTTTTCAAGTTGTGGGTTACGAGTTACTTGTTGGTCTTAACTCGAAACATGTATCACGAAACTCGCATCATTTTACTAAGGAACTTCAACCGTATTTAAAATTTCAGCAATAATTTCTTCCGAAGTGATGTTGTTTGCTTCAGCTTCGTAGCTTAATCCAATCCGGTGACGCATGACATCCATACAAACCGCGCGAACATCTTCAGGAATTACATAACCACGACGTTTAATAAATGCATAAGCTTTGGCTGCCTGAGCCAGACTGATACTTGCACGGGGAGAACCGCCATACGAAATCATATCGGTATATTTATCCAGCTTGTAGGCTTTCGGGTTGCGTGTTGCAAATACGATGTCTACAATGTATTTCTGGATTTTTTCGTCCATGTACACATCTTTTACCACTTCGCGGGCTTTGAGAATGTCTTCGGTCCGCATAACTTTTGCAGCTGTTGGAAATTGTTTCAGCAGGTTTTGCTGAATGATAAGCCTCTCTTCATCTTTTGAAGGATATTTAATCACCACTTTCAACATAAAACGGTCGACCTGTGCTTCAGGAAGTGGATAAGTTCCTTCCTGCTCAATTGGGTTTTGTGTGGCCATGACCAGAAATGGTTCCTGCAATTTATAAGTCGTTTCACCAATTGTAATCTGGCGTTCCTGCATCGCTTCGAGCAATGCCGACTGCACTTTGGCGGGAGCACGGTTAATTTCGTCGGCCAGTACGAAGTTGGTGAAAATCGGACCTTTTTTTACGATGAATTCTTCTTTTTTCTGACTGTAAATCATGGTACCAACCAAATCGGCAGGTAACAAATCGGGAGTAAACTGGATGCGGGCATATTTGGCATCAATGCTGGTGGCAAGGGTGTTGATTGCCAGAGTTTTTGCCAAACCGGGCACCCCTTCCAGTAAAATATGGCCGCCAGATAAAAGTCCTACCAAAAGACTCTCAACCAGGTGTTTCTGACCTACAATTACTTTGTTCATCTCCATGCTGATGATGTCGATAAACGAACTTTCCTTCTGAATTCTTTCGTTTAATTCACGAATATCAACTGTTTGATTCATATAGTTTTGAATAAAATTATTTTAATGCTTTTTTCTGATCCACGAAAATACGGTATCCCTGAATGAAAAAGGATAAATATTCGTTAAATATTGTTAAGCTATTTTTTGCCCGAAAGGCCGCTAATTTACTAATTTCACCGATCTTTAACAGAATATGATTTCACTTTTTTATTTTTGCCAAAAACAAATCCATTGAAGCAAAGGTATTTCATAGAACTCGCCTATAAAGGCACTCATTTTCATGGCTGGCAAATTCAGCCAAATGCTGTTTCCGTTCAGGAATGTCTGGAGAAAGCGCTGTCTGTCATTACCCGCGAAAATCTTGCTGTAACCGGGGCGGGCAGGACTGATGCCGGAGTTCATTCGCGTTATTTTGTAGCGCATTTCGAATCAGCAAAGTTCAATCTTGATCATCCTGATTTTATCCATAAGATGAACAGCTTTCTGGGTAAAGATGTGGTTGTTTTTTCTGTTTCGAAAGTTCCTGCCGGAGCTCATGCCCGTTTTGATGCCATTTCAAGAACCTATCAATACCACCTGAACTTGCGGAAAGACCCATTTGCATTGGAAACCTCCTGGTATTTTTTCAGGCAACCTGATTTGGTAAAAATGAATGAAGCGAGCCGGATCTTGTTTGAATACACTGATTTTACCAGTTTCAGCAAGCTGCATACCGAAGTGAAAACCAATAACTGTAAAATATATCAGGCCGAATGGGTTCAGCTTGGAATGGAGATCGTTTTTACTGTCAAAGCCGATCGTTTTCTTCGGAATATGGTGCGGGCATTAGTCGGTACGATCCTGGAAGTTGGAATCGGTAAAATTGATCTGGACGCATTTCGAACGATCATCGAGTTGAAAGACCGCGGTGCCGCTGGATTATCAGTTCCGGCACATGGTCTGTTTTTGACTGATATTGAATACCCGGAAACTATTTTTGTCCGGAAATTATAGGGAATGATTTCCTGTTTTTCGCTGGGAGCTGCAGCCGGTATAAAAACCATCATTTTGGTGAATTGGATCTGCGCTTTCGGGGTTTTTCTGATTCTGCCCACTTACTCCCTGGCTCAAATCAGTGTAACGCTATTGGGATGGACAAAAAAGAGCTGATACCCGGCTAGGAAAAAAAATGTTCGTTAAACAAACAAGCAAGGCTTTCGACCTTGCTTGTTTGTTTTGTTACCGAAAATCAGTATTCATCTTCATTAAAGAAGAAGTCATCCTTGCTCGGATAGTCCGGCCAGATGTCTTCAATACTTTCATAAATCTCTCCTTCGTCTTCAATCTCTTGCAGATTTTCGATAACTTCCATCGGTGCACCACTGCGAATAGCAAAATCGATTAATTCATCTTTGCTGGCAGGCCATGGGGCATCCTCTAATTTTGAGGCTAATTCAAGTGTCCAGTACATATCTTTTAGAAATTATGAGTTTTTAAAACCGGTTTTTTAAACTTTTGCGAATATAACAAAAAAACGGATTCTTAAAACATTTAATTTTATTATTCATTAATCTCAGGAGACCATAATATTTCCGGTGCTTTTTGGTCCATCGATACCTTTCTTGAAAGCACAAATAAGTAATCGGACAGGCGATTAATGAACTTAATCAAATTGGAATCCACCTCGTTCTTTTCAGATAGCTCAATAATCCGGCGTTCTGCTCTGCGGCAGATTGTGCGTGCTACGTGACAAAACGAAGAAGCCTGGCAACCTCCCGGCAGAATGAAATTTCGCAACTCGGGCAACACGGCAATCAGCAGGTCCATTTCATTTTCAAGCATCACAACATCCGCTTCACCGCAGGGCATTTGTTTTTTTATCATTCCGACCGAATCTTCACTGGCAAGGTGTGCTCCGATTACAAAAAGTTTATGCTGAATTTTTTCGAGTACTTTATCAGCATGTTCATCGGTTTGCAGTGAACGAACAACCCCAATATAGGAGTTCAGTTCGTCAATTGTTCCATAAGACTCAAGACGGATATCGTATTTTTTGACTCGTGTGCCACCAATTAAACCGGTGGTTCCGTCGTCGCCTGTGCGTGTATATATCTTCATTTTATGGTTTTTATGTTTTGGGTAAAGATGCAAGGTGGTGCGTCTCTACCTGAATTTGTGATTTATTTTTGGATGGAAACTTACGACCGTGCGTCTGTTCAACTTTTAAATTTTCGTTAGTGTTTTTGATATCTCGCGAGCTTGCTCCGAGATCGTTTATTTATAAAATAGTTTTAATTCAAAATCTATTGTATTTTAGCAATATCCGATGGATTTTCTTCAAGATACACTACAACTAAGATATATGTGATTGAATTTCATCTGTCATCAATCCCAATGCAATTGCCATTGGATTTTTTCAGTGGATACCGTGTTTGGGCTTTTGGGGAAAGACGCACAGTCGTGCGTCTCTACTTTAATTTTTTAATAAACCGGATTTTCATTCACGTAGTCTTCTTCAATTTCACCATCTTTTAAACGAATGATTCGGTGAGCATGTTTGGCAATCGATTCTTCATGTGTCACTATAATCAGCGTATTTCCCTTTCGGTGAATCTCGGCAAACAACTGCATAATTTCTTCTGAAATTTTGGAGTCGAGGTTACCGGTTGGTTCATCGGCAAGCAGAATGCAGGGGTTATTTACCAAAGCACGGGCAACAGCCACACGCTGACGCTGACCTCCTGATAATTCATTGGGTTTGTGTTCAATACGGTCGGCTAAACCAACTTCTGTCAAAATCTTTTCGGCCTGAACAATACGTTGCTGTTTTTTTATTCCGGCATAAACAAGCGGCAACATCACGTTTTCGAGAGCGGTATTACGTGGTAACAGGTTAAAGGTCTGAAACACGAAGCCGATTTCCTTGTTCCGGATTTCGGCCAGTTCGTCATCCGATAAATGGCTAACATCCTGATTGTTCAGTTCGTAAAAGCCGCTGGTTGGTGTATCCAGACAGCCAATCACATTCATCAGGGTCGATTTTCCGGAGCCTGACGCACCCATGATGGCGACATATTCACCTTTGTTGATATGGATTGAAACAGAGCGCAATGCCCTTACTATCTGAGTTCCTACCTTGTAATTTTTGACAATTTTTTCGAGTTTGATAACAGCTTCCATACTTATTGGCTTGATTTGTTAAAATGAATTAGTTGATGACAGGTTCATATCATTACATTTTCTTAGGTATCAAATTAGTGCTAAATATAATCAGATAACTTTTCGCATAACCATAAAAGTGTCTTTTTTATGTCTTTTCGGAAAAAATCATCCCGCAAAAGAGTTTAAAAAAATCCATCAAACAACAAGCGGCATATAATTTTTATATTTGCCGTATGTCAGAGTACCTTGATCAGGATATTAAATTTTTACCCGGTGTTGGACCTCAGCGGGCCGAACTGCTTAAAAAGGAATTGAAGATATTTACCTTCAACGACCTCCTGTATTATTTCCCCTATAAATATATCGACCGGACTAAATTTTACAAAATTTCGGAGGTAACAAACAGCATGTCCTACATTCAGCTGAAAGGAAAGATTATTCGGTTCGATACTGTTGGCGAGGGAGTCAAGCAGCGAATGATCGCACATTTTCGCGACGAATCGGGCGAGATGGAACTGCTGTGGTTTCAAGGTATCAAATGGGTCAAAGAGAATCTCCGGGCAAATGTGGAATACATCGTTTTTGGGAAACCGACCATATTTAGCGGAAAACTAAATATGGTTCATCCCGAGTTGGAGCCGGCGGAAAATAAACCAATTACTTCCGGTGTATTTCAGGCCTTCTACAACACCACCGAAAAAATGAAGAAGAAATTTATGACGAGCAAAGCTTTGAATAAATTTCAATTCACGCTGTCGGCTCTCATCGAAGGTAAGATTTACGAAACACTCCCGCCCTCATTGATTTCACGAATTAAAATCATGCCTTTATTTTTAGCCCTTAGGCAGGTTCATTTTCCTGAAAATCCAAACCTGTTGAAAGCCGCCATCTTCAGGCTTAAATTTGAGGAGTTGTTTTACATTCAGCTAAAAATATTAAGCCTGAAACACAAGCGGGAAGGCTCATTCAAAGGATTTGTATTTTCGCAGGTGGGCTACAACTTTAACACTTTTTTCAGCAATCATCTTCCTTTCGAATTGACCAATGCGCAAAAGAAGGTGATCAGGGAAATCAGGAAAGACATGGGTTCGGGCAAACAAATGAACCGCCTGCTTCAGGGCGATGTGGGTAGTGGAAAAACACTTGTGGCACTGATGACTGCCCTGATTGCTTTCGATAATGGCTTTCAGGTGAGCCTGATGGCCCCGACTGAAATTCTGGCTATTCAGCATTATAACTCGATCAAAAAAATGACCGATGGTCTGGGTATCAAAATTGCTTTGTTAACCGGTTCAAGCAGGATTGCCAAACGAAGAATCATTCACGAGCAGCTTGAAGATGGCAGTTTGCAACTGCTGATTGGCACTCATGCCCTGATTGAAGATAAGGTGAGCTTTCTGAAACTTGGGCTGGTAATTATTGATGAGCAGCACCGTTTTGGCGTAGCACAGCGTGCCAAACTCTGGAAAAAGAATGAATTTACCCCGCCGCATGTTTTGGTGATGACGGCTACCCCGATTCCGAGAACGCTTGCCATGACTGTTTATGGCGATCTGGATGTTTCTGTTATCGATGAACTGCCACCGGGAAGGAAACCCATACAAACGATGCATTATTACGAAAACAGACGCAAGCAGATCTACGATTTTATGCGTGATCAGGTTGATGCGGGCCGGCAGATTTATGTGGTTTATCCGCTCATCAAGGAATCGGAAAAGCTCGATCTGAAAAATGTTGAAGATGGTTATGCCTTGCTGAAACAGGTGTTTGCACGATATTCGCTCAGCATGGTGCATGGCAAGCTGAAACCGGCAGAGAAGGAGGCCGAGATGAATCTGTTCAAGGAAGGTAAAACTCAAATCATGGTGGCGACCACGGTTATAGAGGTGGGCGTTGATGTTCCAAATGCATCGGTCATGATTATTGAAAGTGCCGAGCGTTTTGGTTTGTCGCAGTTGCACCAGCTTCGTGGTCGGGTGGGGCGTGGAGCCGAACAATCGTACTGTTTGCTGATGTCGGCATATAAAATCAGTAACGAAAGCCGAAAACGTCTGGAAACCATGGTGCGAACCAACGATGGTTTTGAAATTGCGGAAGTCGATATGCAGTTGCGAGGTCCGGGCGATCTGGAAGGAACCCAGCAAAGCGGCATTGGCTTCACTCTAAAGATTGCCAACCTTGGTCGCGATGGCGAGATCCTTCAACATGCCCGAAACCAGGCTTCCGATATTCTGGACGATGACCCGAGGCTTCAAAAACAGGAAAATCAGATTCTTGTTTATCATCTGATGAAAATGAAAAATACCGAATTCAGCTGGAGTTCTATTAGTTAAACTGGATATATCCGTTCACCAAAACCCAAATACGACATTCACCGTAAAGAAAATACGGGTAGTTTAGGTGATGTTAATTCCAGTTTTAATTGGGATCTGGATTGTATAATCGTCTGGGAGAAATGCACCGCAGGGCGTCTTTGCCAGAAATTGTGATCGAAAAGATTAGATTTTAAACTGAATGTCTTATGGAAAAAATCAACGTATTCTGGTTCCGGCGCGATTTGAGGATTGAAGATAATCATGGTCTGTTTCAGGCGCTAAATGCCGGACTACCTGTTTTGCCAGTTTTTATTTTTGATCCGGAAATTCTGGCTCAGTTTCCTGATTCCAATGATGCACGGCTGACTTTTATTCACGGCTGCCTGACTGATATCAACCGCGAATTTCAAAAGCACAACAGCAGTTTACTGGTCTACTTTTCCTCTCCGGAAGTTGTTTTCGAACAACTTGTCGCCAAATATGCCATTCAGAATGTGTTTACAAATATGGATTACGAACCGGCCGCTATTCTTCGTGACCAGAAAGTCGAAAAAATTCTTCAGGCTAAAGAAATTGAGTTCCTGACTTACAAGGATCAGGTTCTCTTTCATCACTATGATGTGGTGAAAGCCGATGGTTCTCCATATACCGTTTTTACTCCATACAGCCGGAAATGGAAGGAAAAGCTGGCAGCTGAACCAATCCGTTTTTTTGAAAGCGAGGATCTTTTATTCATGCTGAAACACCTGTCGTCCGATTATTTTCCGGAATTGAGTGAGATTGGTTATCAGGCTCAAAACATCAGGTTTCCTGAAAAAGATTTTAATCAGCAATTGATTGAAAAATATGCTCAAATGCACGATTTTCCTGCTGAAAACGGCACAAGCCGATTGGGAATTCACCTTCGTTTCGGAACTGTTTCCATACGGAAACTGACCCAGTTTGCTCAAAAACATTCCGAAGTTTTTTTGAATGAACTCATCTGGCGGAATTTTTATATGAATATTTTATGGCATTTTCCTTATGCAGTTAATCGCTCGTTTAAACCCGCTTATGATTTTATCCCCTGGCGAAACGATGAAACAGAATTCGAACGCTGGTGTTCCGGGCAAACCGGTTATCCATTGGTGGACGCCGGAATGCGCGAGCTGAACGAAACCGGTTTCATGCACAATCGTGTGCGAATGGTGGTTGCCAGTTTCCTGACCAAACATTTGCTGATCGACTGGCGATGGGGCGAAGCCTATTTTGCCTCCAAATTGCTCGATTACGAACTGGCTTCCAACAATGGCGGCTGGCAGTGGGCGAGTGGTTCGGGTTGCGATGCGGCTCCATATTTCAGGGTTTTTAATCCGGTATTACAAACCAAAAAGTTTGATCCGGAATTGAAATATATCCGGAAATGGGTTCCTGAATTCGGCACAGCTGCATATCCCAAACCGATCGTGGATCATGCTTTTGCAAGGAATCGGGCTATTGAAACTTACCGGAAGGCGCTGAAATGATTCAATGGCAAGATTACGGTTTGATGAAAAATTAGTCTTTTTCAGAAAAATAAACAAATCAGAAAATTAAAAATTTACAAATACCTCGGCACCTGTGCCTTGTATTTTCGGTATTCATCGCCAAATTCATTTTCCAGAAATTTTTCTTCACCCAGAATAATAAAATGATGAACGACCATTCCATAAATCATGACTGCCAACAATAAAATGCTGGGAAGAAAAAGGAATGCGGCCGTATTCAGAAAAATAAAACTGGAATACATCGGGTTTCGGCTGATTTTATATATTCCACCTGTACGTAATTCATGCTTTCCGGTTGGCAGGCCGATATTGGTGACCAGTCCCATCGATAAGTATGCCGGAACAATGATCAGGTTAGCCGGAATCAGAAAAACAACGGCCATCAGTTTTTGTACTTCCGGAGTTTGATCCTGAATTAAAAACGGAACTAGATTGCGGTATTCAGGAAAAACGGCAATTACCGCAAACAATGCCCACACTGTAAAAAGGAGGAATTTCCCGGTAAAAAACAATACCGGATGGATAGTCGGTTTCCCCAGGGCATGTTTCCCGCTTTTTGCAAGGAAAGCTCCCAGAACCAGTGTGGCCAGGATGGGCAAAATGGCTAAAACAATCAGGCTGTAATCAATCCAGTTCATGACACGCTTCCTTTATACTGATATCCCAAGTCAGTCACAATGCGCTCAATTTCTGCCAGATTAATCTTTGCACCTTTAATTTTAACCTGAGCCGTATTTTTGTCGGCTACCACTTCTTCAATGCCTTCCAGTTTCGAAAGGTTACGGGTTACACTGGCTTCACAATGTGAACAGGTCATACCTTCCACACGAATGGTTTGAAATGTTTCGAGAGTCATTTTTTTATTTTTTTGAATTCGTTCGATAAAATATCCTGAAATAACAGAAACCACCAATACGATGGCAGATGTAATTCCGAGCCATGACGGCAGCATTTCATGAGCTTCGCCACCATGCATGTGCGTCATTTTACTCATGATAAAATCAACAGGAATCAGCCAGTTGGTTAGCAGTCCAAAGATAATCGCTCCGCCGGTAATTGAGCCCAGGTAAATCAGAAGCGATTTACGGCCCATGGTTTTGCCAATAACGGTCATGGTTGCAACATTGGTTGCCGGACCAGCCATCAGAAAAACCAATGCGGCTCCCGGAGAAACACCTTTCATTAAAAGTACAGCAGCGATTGGGATTGAACCGGTTGCACAAACATAAATAGGAATTGAAGCTGCCAAAACAACCAATATTTCAATAAAACCATATCCTTTAAACAGACTAAAAAAATCGGCAGGCAACAAAACAGCTATCAATGCAGCAACCAGAAATCCTAAAATCAACCATTTGGCAATATCCTGAAGTAATTCGATGAATGCGTAATTAGCTGCCTTAATCAGCGGATGGGTTTCTTTTGCCGGAGGAGTATGACATCCACAGGCACCATCGTCACAAGTTGGTTCAGCTTTACCCATTTTTTTCACATCCAGCTTTAAGCCGGCAAACATTGGGTTCACAACAGGCACAGGTACTGGTTTTTCCTTGATCAGCCAATTCGTCAGAATACCACCTATAATTCCGGTAGTGAAAGCGACCAAAGGGCGCAAAACGGCAAAAGGCCAGCCTAGCATTGAATAGGTTGCAAATATTGAATCGACTCCGGTTTGAGGTGTGGAAATCAGGAATGAATTGGTTGCACCTTTTGACGCTCCGTTTTTATAAAATGAGATTCCGGTTGGAATTACCCCACACGAACACAATGGCATTGGAACACCTAACAATGATGCATTTATGGCCGATTTGGCATTTGACTTTCCCAGGTATTTATCGATGTGTTTCTGTGGAAAATAGACTTTAAGCAATCCGGCAAAAACCAAACCCAGTATTAACCATGGAGCCATTTCTTTCATCAAATAACCCAACTCCGAAAAATAACTGATGACATAATCCATGATTTTCCCTTCCTCCACTTTAGATCAGCTGCAAAGTTACACTTCTAAAGCCTATAAAAATAGTACAAATAAAAACATACAGCTATCTGAATATTCGCATGGATGGTAAAATTAACGATTTATTCCTGAAGCTTGCTTTCAGAAAATAAAAAGAGCAGACCTTCCGTCACATATTTAATATCGGAAAGCCTGTCTTTTTGATTAAAAATTAAGCGTTAAACTTGAAAAGAAATTTCGGCCGGGCGAATAAATCGGTCGGTTTGCATTACTGCTTATTGAACGATTCAAATGTTCGTAATAAGCTACATCAAACAGGTTATTTACGCCTAACGAAAGGTTCAGGAATTTAGTGATGATATACTTGACATTCGCATCAACCAAGGTAAACGACGGACTTGTTTTCTCCCCAAAAACGGTTGAGATTCGGTTTTGTTCCAATACATGCCTGATCTGTATTTCAGGCCTTATGCGATTTTTTAAATAAAAGCCTGCGATGGTATAACGAAAATCGAGCGGTGCAATTTCAGGTAAAGGTTCATCAATCACCAGATTTTGTCCGTAAGTATAAGCCATCGATAATTGTTGCTGCAGCCCGAAACCTAATTGTTGAACCCAGCTGATTTCAAATCCGGTTTTTATGGCCTCATCAATATTACTAACCTGCCTGACGCCCGGGCTTGTTGGTAACCTCGGAGTCAAAGAAGGATTGATTTCAGCACTGATCATATCCTGAAGATAGGCACCAAACAGGGTCAGATTGACATTCGTCTTCAGGGTTTTATAAGTTAGGACAATATCCATCTGGTTATTCACCTCAGGTTTAATCTGCGGATTTCCAAGCACTTCGTACGGATCTAAACCAACTGTGAAATAATTGATGTAGCGCTCCGAAATGCTTCCGCTGCGCTGCACACGCCCGAGCCATAAGCCGAGCGAAAAATCATTTTCAAAATTCCGGACAACACCGGCACTCATTCCTGGATTTAGTTGTGTTACATCCGCGTCAGAATAAACCTGCATATATTCGGTCGATAAATCTTTTGCTTTGGCCGTATTCAGGTCAAGTCTTCCCGACAGGAAAAGAGTATAATCATCCATCGGCAACTGAAATTCAGCAAAAATCCCGGAATTGCTCACCTGCCCATCCTGCCAGGCTTTGTCAACCATTGTTTTCCCTTTGTTTGGCCCGGCTAAAAACTCCCTGCTACGGGTGCCTTGTGCCTTCGATTGTTTAAAATCGGCACCCAGAAAAACCCTGTCTTTTCCCAGCGTTAAAAAGCCTTCGGTCCGTCCTCCATACGTTTGTGTTTGGGCCGGTGTTTCAGCATTCATCGTTCGAGGAACAATAACCTTCAATGAATTATTCATTAAATGATCGACCAGCGTCGTATAAAACGTGGTATTCCATGATTTCAGCTTTTCACCATTCAACTGAATTGAATGACGGGCGTTCAGCAACCAGGTATCGTCACGGATTAAATCCATTGCCAGGGCCGGAAAATCAGTATTACGGGCAAAATTACGGGTGCCAGAAACATGAACAAGTTGCCTGTCACCTAATTTGAGATCCAGATTACTACCCAGACTTCCTCTCCGGAAGTCAGCAGGAATAAGCTCTCCAGCCCCATCTTTGTAATCATCGCCGGTAGCATACGATCCAAAAATTTTCAGGTTGACTACTTTCTGGCTCAAACTCAACATTCCTTCTGACCGGAAGATATTTCCATTGTCTTCATATCCTCCGGAAACACGTCCTTCAACTGTTAATTGTTCGCTAAAAACACCTGGCTGAGAAGTGAAATTGATGACACCGCCAAAGGAATTGCCATACCGCAGCGAATACGGGCCTTTGATAATTTCGACCAGTTCCATCATATTCAGCACGACCTGACTGGCAGCAGGATCCATACGGTTCGGACAGGCAGCAGATGTGGTCTGTGCACCATCAACTACAATATTGAGCTGATCGTATTTAAAGCCGCGCAAAACCGGATCAAATCCATAGCTGGCACTTTTTCTGATTCCACCAAACTCAGGTAATTGATTCAGAAACTGACCGGCATCGTGTGAAAGGCCGTCAGTATTTTCGACCGTGAGAAGCATCATTTCATTAGACGTTTTTCGCACAGCAAGTACGGTAACGGGCATTAATCCCACAACCAACTCTTGTTTCCGAACGAACCCATTTTGAATCGCAAAACTGACTTCAGCATCGTTCATGTTCCATTGTCCGTAACTTATGTGTGAAAGATGAAGCATTTCACCTGTCTTGTATTTCAACAAAACAAGTCCGTCCTCATCCGAAAATCCAGACTGATCTGAATACTTAAAAGCGACACCTGAAATTGGAGCAGATGTTTCTTCATCAATAAATTTTACAGCTTGTTGCGAAAAGCTGATTAATGGTAAAACGAAAGCAAATAATAAAACAACACTCCGGAAAAGACCGGGTGCGATGGAATGTTTTTTCATCTGTCGGTAATTTGTTTTTTAATTGCCAAACGGAACTCGCCAAAAGAATCAGACTCACGGCTCATTTCATCAGGAATTGATTAAATCTGACATTAAAATCGGATGCCTAATCCACTGATTAAGCACGAAATAAATCAATACAACAATCTGTTTGTCAAATTTTGGGAGGATGAAATATGGCAGAAAGAAACAAGCAGGAAGGAAGAGTATCATTGATCTGCCTTATTTTTATTTTTCGGCTGATGAAGCAAAAATCAGGATGCTGAGTCTTGTTTAATTCATAAAACAAAGGCTGAAAGTTATTTTCCGTTTCCGGCGTTGTTTTATTATTTTGTTCATCCTGATTTTTTGTTAATTGCTTCTTTAAATAACAATTACCGCAACAGGTATTCTGAACCTCATCTTTCTTTTCGCATAAGTTTTGGGCAATGTATGCCTGATTCAGTTTAAAGGACAGAAATACCAAAGCATCTCTGTCTATACTGATCAAAATCAAGCCTGAGAGTAATATGGAAATAAAAAGTTTCAACACATCAATTATCAAAAGTTGATAGCAAACCTATGATCAGTAAAATTAAGATTTTCAGATCATCTGAAACAAAAACACTTTAAACAGCTAACTACAAACAAATTGAGTTACAGTATTCAAAGCATGAACAGACAAACATCTTATTTGTTTTTAGCTGTCCTGAAAAAGACACGCCGGTCAGAATAAATCAGATCCATTTTTCGCGATTCCGCGATTACTCAAAAAGAAACGAAACAAATTACTTTCAGATTTAAAGCAAAAACAGTTATAAACAAAACGAGGCTGCCTTTTCAGGCAGCCTCGTTTTGAACTATTTTAATGGAATACTATTTAAGCATTTGCTCACAAGCGGCTTTTAATTGTTGACCCTGGGCATTTTCAGGATCGAAACTTAAGGCTTTCTCCAAAATCGGCAAGGCTTTTTTGAATTCATCGTTAGCTTTTGTTACAGCTTCTATATATTGATCATCAGTTGTTTTATACTTGGCAGCGGCCACGTCAGCAGCAGCACCTTTCAGTATTTTTGCTCCAGTGGTATAAAAAACATTGGCATCTTTCAAATATATTGTTGCCAATAAGCTTTTTACTTTATCATCATCCGGTGAAACAACCAATGCTTCCTCAAGAGTTTTTAAATACTCATCGTCGTTTTTTAATCTCCTGTAGGTATAAGCTTTATACAAAAGTGAGGTTTCCTTTTTATAATCCATGGCAATTGATTCATCAAAATATTTTATGGCTTTATCAAAAGATTTTGATTGATATGCTGAAACTGCCATATTATAAACCAGGGCAGTATCTGTTGTCATATCATACAATTCAATTTGTGCAGAATCCTGTGGTTCAGAATTCCATTTGTTTAAAGCTTTTTCAAATAGTTGAAGTGCACCAGAATAGTTTTTAGCACGAAGTGCTTCGTTTCCATCATTTTTTAAATCAACTGCAGTTTTTCCTTCCTGGGCAAATCCTACTACAATTCCAAAACAAAATACAATAGCTAAAAAAAATCGTTTCATACAATTATCGTTTTTTATGGGTTTTCAATACTTAAATATTCTTCCTGTTTTTTTTCAGGTTTTCAAAAATAGCAATAAAGATTAAAAAACTAAGAATTAATTAACACAAAACTGCTTTATTAACAAGTTTTAAAATTGAAGATAAAAATAGACCTTACGGATTAAACATCTCCGGAGTGAAATATCCGAGTATATTTCTGGTCATTTCCAATCCGGATTTTGCCTCTGAATTTTCCGGATCAAGTTCTAAAACCAAAGCATAATCATTTATCGCATCGCCCCATTTCTGCATTTTATAATGGATGCGTCCACGGAGCAGAAGCTGCTGTGAATCAGTCTGATTAATTGAAATACACTCGTTGATGATTCGCAACGCTCCGGTCAAATCATTTTGTTCAAAGAGATGTTGTGCTTCTGTTAATTTGATTGTCATTTTTCAACTGAAATTTATTGTTTTTATGATCGTCAACTAGTCCGCTCTTGAAACGGTTAAAACCCCGTTTATGCCTTTCAGTTTATTCATTAAAAAATCGAGATGATCCAGGCCATTTACAAAAACCCTCAATGTTCCATCAAATTCTCCATTGTTTGTTTCGATGTTAATGGATCTCATCTGGACTCCAATATCTTTTGAAATAACATGAGAAATCTGGGTAACGATACCAACCTCATCGGTTCCGGATATCCGTATGTTTGCCTGAAACGAGGATTTCTTTTTCGTATCCTGCCATTTGGCTTTGATCATCCGGTACGGATACCGTTCCAACATCTGCGGGGCATTAGGACAACCTGTACGGTGTATTTTTATTCCTTCTTTGATGGTCACAAAGCCAAAAATATCGTCACCAAAAATCGGGTTACAGCAAGGCGACAGCTTATAAATTATGTTTTTAATGTCGTTATCAATAACCAGGTAATCGTCGCCTCCCGAAAATTCCAATTCCTGAACCTTCTCTTTGGGCAATATTTCAGCAACTAATTGTTTGCTTGTTTCCTCCTTTTTACCGATCAGTATCTCCTTGATTTGAAGCGTATCTATTTTCCCTGTTGAAATATGGTAATACAGATCCTGAGCCAGTTTTAGCTTGTATTCTTTCAAGAGCCTGCGAATACTGTCGTCGTTGTATTCAATTTTCCAGTTTTTAATTTTCCGGAGTAAAATTTCCTTTCCATTCTCGGCTTCCCGTTTTACTTCCTCATTCAAACTGGCTTTGATGCGGTTTTTGGCCTTCGAGGAAATCACAAAATCGAGCCAATCTATTTTGGGACGCTGATGATTGGCTGTATCAACCGAAATCTGATCGCCATTTTTCAGCTTATGCCTGAGGGTAACATTTCGTCCGTTTACTTTTCCGCCCACACACCGGTCTCCGACTCTGGAATGAATTTCGTAGGCAAAGTCGAGTAAGCTTGCACCTGCCGCCAGTTTCCTTAAGTCGCCTTTCGGAGTGAAAACAAAAATTTCATCGGCATAAATATTCATCTTGAAATCGTCGATGAAATCGACCATGTTCAACTCCGGATTTTCAAGAATATCGCGCACGTTGGCCAGCCATTTTTCCATCTCCGAAGAACCTGTACCTCCTTTGTATTTCCAGTGAGCTGCCAGTCCTTTTTCTGCAATTTCGTTCATCCTTTTGGTACGGATCTGAATTTCAACCCATTTCCCCTGAGGTCCCAATACTGTGGCATGCAACGATTCGTAACCGTTCGATTTTGGAATTGTAATCCAATCACGCATCCGATTTGGATTCGACTGATATTCTTCTGTTACAATTGAATAAACCTGCCAGCAGTCTGATTTTTCCTTGTCTGATTTCGAATTCAGAATGATTCGTATGGCAAATAAATCGTATACTTCGTCGAAATCAACTTTCTGGCTCTGCATTTTGCGCCAGATGGAATTAATTGACTTGGTGCGGGCTTTCATCTCGAACGAAAATCCCCTGTAATTCAGCTCATTTTCGATTGGTTTTACAAATTCGGCCACGAAATTTTCCCGTTCACGGTCGGTTTCCTTCAACCGAATTGCTACGGCATTATAAGCTTCCGGATTTTGGTATTTCAAACACAAATCAAGCATTTCCGAATTGATGTAATACAAACCGAGCCTGTGAGCCAGGGGAGCATATAAAAATGAAGTTTCGACTGAGATTTTTGTCTGTACGGAATTGTCTTGTAAATGGAGATACCTCATCACCTGTAGACGGTCAGCAATTTTCAGCAGAATAACCCGCACATCACCGGCCATGCCCAGCATCAGTTTACGGTAATTTTCAGAATGCAGCTCGACGGTATCGGTTCCCATAGCATTAATCTTAGCCATACCATCAAGGATCGACGCAACCGATTTTCCAAACCGTGTTTCGATTTCTTTGTCATATTGATCCTGATAATAGACATTATGCAATAAGGCAGAAACGGCCGAATCAACACCCAGTCCAATTTCCTGAACAACAATTTTGGCTACATCAATGGAGTGAACTACTATCATTTCGCCCGACTCCCAGCACCTTTCGCCAAAAACCTCATGAACAAAACCGAAAGCATCTTCGATTTTGGCATGATCCTTTTCCTGGATGTTGGTCTTGCATAATTCTAATAATTCTGAAAAGGCTTTTTCTATTGCTTCATTCATTGTTGTCCTGTTTTTATTTGATTGTCTGAAACGGATAAAAAACCATACTTCCAGCTAACAAAAAAAGCTACCATCGGGCAGCTTTTTACAAAATATGTTTTGAAAAAATTTAAGCTGCAGTAGTTGGATCAACAAAGACTCGCTGATTTAATTCACGATCCATCATAAAAATGCCATTACCCTGTCCGTTGATTAACCGAAGTGTTGCCAGAATCTTTTCCACATTAGCTTCTTCTTCTACCTGCTCGTCAATAAACCATTTCAGAAAGCTTTGCGAAGCATGATCGCTGGCAGAAACAGCCACATTCATCAGGTTATTAATCAGTTCGGTTACATGAATTTCGTGAGCCAGTGTTTTTTCGTACACATCCACGACACCATTAAAATCGACCGGAACCTGGTCAATGGCTTTCAGGATAACCTTTCCGCCACGGTCGGCTACATAATTGAAGAATTTTAATGCGTGAGCAGCTTCTTCCTGGTATTGTACTTTCATCCAGTTTGCAAAACCTGTAAGTCCCATATTTTCAAAATAAGCAGCCATCGAAAGGTACATGTATGCGGAGTATGATTCAGCATTAATCTGCTCATTCAGTGCGTCTAAAACTTCTTTTTTTATCATAGCTTTTGTTTTTCAATTTTCATTAAAAATACAAAATTTTAAGCTTCTTCATAACCTGTTGCTGAAAATGACTGTTTGAAACAAACATATTTGGATCGAATTCACCATTTGTCAATACAAAAAAGAATGACAATGAATAACTGAAGCCAAATAAACGATGTACACATTCAGCAAAACACACTTAAAACAAGTGTATTAGTTCCAATTTTCTTCTGC
Organism: Prolixibacteraceae bacterium; assembly: GCA_035648135.1. Lineage (GTDB taxonomy): Bacteria > Bacteroidota > Bacteroidia > Bacteroidales > Prolixibacteraceae > Aquipluma. The sequence continues at coordinate 104,582 of DASRMB010000053.1, read as the reverse complement.
TATTTGTAAGGCAATTTATACTGAAAGACTCAAAAACTAACCGTGAAAATCAAGATTAAATTTTTGTTTTAATTCGTTTAATTTCGGATTCTTTTGCATCATCATTTGTAGTTTTTCCGAGTCAGAATAGTGAGTGCGATCAGATTCCATTCGTTCAATGCTGGTTGTCAGTTCAATGTCTGAATTCCGAAGCTCTTTCCGAAGCCATGACATTAACTCTGGCTTAATAAGTCTCACGTCTTCTTCCTGAACAGAATTTCCGATTTTCAGTAAAAGTTTATTGCCTGCTATCATTTCCGGTACATTGGATAAGGTCGATTGCAGATTTGGACGATCAGATATCTGATCCAAAAATTCTTTCCATTTGGCTGACAATTGCTCCATGGTGTAAGAATCAGCTAACTTCTCATATTTGTTGTAAGTCGTTTCCTGAACGTGATCGATACCTTTTTCTTCAGGTACTTTTCCGGCAAGTGCATCTTTGATCGACGGAGTAAAGGAACTTCCCAGTTTCCGGATAGTTTTTACCGTTGGTCCTTTTATAATCGGCTCAAGCTTAATTACAGGTGACTCCGCTGTACTTCTTTCGTTGGTTTCTGAAGGTGCCAACAGCTCCTGAACGGGCTGATTTTCCAGATTAAAAATCGGTTCAAGAGATTCGTCTTCAGTATCGTCAGCTATTTTTTTTTTAAGGTGAGTTGGGCCAGTTTGATGACCACCAGTTCGACTAACAGTCTTTTATTCTGGCTGACCTTGTACTGAAGGTCACACTCATTGGCAGTTTGAAGGGCGCCAATCAGGAAATCGCTTTCGCAGCGGGTTGCCTGAACCTTGTACTTTTCCCTGATCTCGCCACCAACTTCAAGCAGCTGAATGGTAACCGGATCTTTGCAAACCATGACATCACGGAAATGAGAACTTAGTCCGGTGATAAAATGGTGACCATCAAAACCATGATCCAGAATTTCATTGAAAAGCAGCAGACTTCCGGAGATATCGTTTTTCAGGAATAAATCGACTATCTGGAAATAATAATCGTAGTCGAGTACATTCAGGTTTGATATAACATCCTTGTAGGTAATACTTTTGCCTGAAAAACTAACAATCTGATCGAAGATCGACAAGGCATCGCGCATGGCGCCATCGGCTTTTTGCGCAATCACGCTCAGGGCTTCGCTTTCAATCGATACACTTTCGCTTTTGGCAACGAATGATAAATGACCGGCAATATCGAAATTTTTGATCCGGTTAAAATCGAAGATCTGACAGCGGGATAATATGGTTGGAATAATTTTATGCTTTTCAGTTGTTGCAAGAATGAAAATGGCATGGCGCGGTGGTTCTTCAAGCGTTTTCAGGAAAGCATTGAACGCTTGCGACGACAGCATGTGAACCTCATCGATAATATAAACACTGTAATGCCCAATCTGCGGCGGAATCCTCACCTGATCGGTCAGGTTGCGAATATCGTCGACCGAGTTATTCGAGGCCGCATCCAATTCATGAATGTTGTATGAACGGCTTTCGTTGAATGCTTTACACGATTCGCACTCATTACATGGTTCAATTTCAGCACTCAGGTTCTGGCAATTAATTGTTTTGGCAAAAATACGTGCGCAGGTTGTTTTCCCGACTCCACGCGGACCGCAAAACAGATAAGCATGAGCAAGCTGGCTGTTTTTGATCGCATTCTTCAGAGTCGAAGTGATCGATGCCTGCCCTACAACTGTCTGAAACGTATCGGGTCTGTATTTTCGTGCTGATACAATAAAATTCTCCATAAAATCTTCTTCAATGATCGACCAAATATACAAATTCTGACCTAATGACAAGGGCGAAACTTATTAACACAATCTGAAATGATACCGTATCATTCAGATGGAATGGTCTTTTCGATGGCTGATAAAACTTTTGACAAGCTGAATTGTTTCATCCTCAGTTCATCTATAAATTATTCGATTATGAAAACAGTTACATTAATATTTAGTCTGATTCTTATTTCATCTTTAGCTTTCAGTCAAAAATCTTTCTACGATTTTAAAGTAAAGGATATCGATGGTAAAGATTTCGATCTTTCGAGCCTGAAAGGTAAAAAAGTACTGGTGGTCAATACGGCATCGAAATGTGGATTTACTCCGCAATACAAACAGTTGGAAGAAGTTTTTAAAACTTACGGTGGCGATAATTTTACTATTATTGGTTTCCCGGCCAACAATTTCATGAAACAGGAACCCGGAACGAACAAAGAAATAGCTGAGTTCTGCGAAAAAAATTATGGGGTTACATTTCCGATGATGTCGAAAATATCAGTTAAAGGCGACGACATGAATCCATTGTATAAATGGCTTACCAGCAAAAGCGAAAATGGGGTGATGGATTCAGACGTGAAATGGAACTTCCAGAAATACCTGATTGATGAAGAAGGGAAACTGGTGAATGTATATTATTCGAAAACCTTACCCGACGACGACCAGATTGTTAGCTGGATAAAAAAATAGGCTTTTTTGATTGGTGGATTGAAAAGAAGCGACTTTCGAAAGGGAGCCGCTTTTTTCATTTCAATGATAACCTGGTTTATTACAAAAAACCAATTAAATTTGAACGGGCTGTTTTTTTATATACTGCACTGATTTTTGAATTTTTACATGATGAAACGAACATGCCACTGGAAATCATTTCAAAGGTTGGGGCACAAAAAGAAAATGAAAAATAATGTTCAAAGTGACCGCTTCCTGGCGTGTAATTTCCATGAGAAATCTTTATAGTTCAATTATTTAACTCGCATATTTTTGAATGAAATACAAATGCATAATTTTTGATTGTGACGGAATTTTGGTTGACAGCGAAGCCATTTCAAGTAAAGTCTTTATCGAAATGGCTGAAACTTTGGGCCTGAATATTGAAATGGAGTTTGCAATGGAAAATTTCTCAGGTGTTTCGTTAAAAAGCACACTTGAATATATTGAAACCCATGCAGAAACTGAACTGCCTGATGATTTTGAAAAAGAATTCCGAAGACGGACATTTGAATTGTTTAAAACAGACTTGAAGCCTGTTAATGGGGTTCCCGAATTATTAAACAGAATTAATGTGCCTTATTGTGTAGCATCGAGCGGACCATTGGAAAAATTACAATTAAGCTTAACCACTACCAATCTGATTCATAAATTTAAAAACAGAATTTACAGTTCGTATGATATCGGGAGCTGGAAACCAAATCCTGAAATATTTCTGTATGCTGCAAAGGAAATGGGATATGAGCCAAAAGAATGTGCCGTAATAGAAGACAGTTTAGCGGGTGTAAAAGCTGCAAAAGCAGTTGGTTTTGATGTATTTGCATTTGCAAACGAGAGAAATAAAAATACGATGAAGGAACTTGAAGCAACAGTTTTTTTCGATATGAAGGAACTGTATCAACTGCTTTATAATTCCTGAATCTAAATCATTTCATTTTTTCCTGATTTCAACAAATTATATAAACATAAATGAGTTTATTTGTTGTTAGCCATAAAGTAATCTTTCATTTTTTCTTTATGAAAACTTGTATTTAATTCAGAAATGAAAAAATCGCGTACAACCATAACTGAAATAGCAAAAGAGCTGGGAATCTCCCCGTCTTCCGTTTCGCGCGCATTAAATAATCATCCGGCAATAAGTACTAAAACACGTGAAGCTGTAATTGAACTGGCCCGAAAATTAAATTATCAACCCAACCTTTTAGCATTAAATCTTTTAAAAAAACGAACCAATACAATTGGTGTTATTGTACCGGAAATTACGAGCTATTTCTTTTCATCAATTATAAGTGGTATCCAGGATCTCCTGAATCCAATGGGTGTAAACATGATCATCGGTCAATCCAACGAATCTTACGAAGAAGAAAAGTCACTTGTCTTAACTTTTGCATCAATCCGGGTTGATGGTTTTTTAATATCGCCATCATCGGAAACAAAGAACTTTGAGCATCTTTTGATTTTAACGGAAAACAATATTCCCCTGGTTATTTTTGATCGCGATTGCGAAGGGATCGAAGTTGACAAAGTTTTTGTCGACGAATATAAAGGTGCATTTCAGGCGGTTGAATACCTGATAAAAACCGGATGCCGGCGAATCGCGCACATTGCCGGTCCTTCAACGCTTTCAACAGTTAAGCACAGGCTTGAAGCGTACAAAGACGCACTAAGGTTACATGGACTTCCTGTCAGTGAGGAATACATCGTTGAGGCCGAAGGTTTTATGCCTGAACATGGTATTGATCCGACCAAACGATTATTAGCTCTGCCCACTCCTCCCGATGCCATTTTTACCATAAACGACGGTGTTGCCATTGGTGCCATGTATATTATTAAAGAAGCCGGAATAAAAATCCCGGAAGAGATTTCAATCATTGGTTTTGATGATGATCCGCATTCCTGCTACTTTAAACCATCACTTTCGACCGTTTGGCAGCCAACCTACGAACTTGGCATGTTGTCAGCACGAATCTTGATGAAGCGTGTAAATTCAAACAATGACCTTACCAATATCAGGCTCGAAAAACTCTTTCCTGAATTAATTGTAAGAGGCTCTTCAAAGTAGTTCAATCATATATCCCTTCCCTTAAAGAAATCCGGCAAAAACCATTCTTCCGGAAATCTTTTTAAGCATTCTCTGCAAATGTTTTTTTGAAAGCCCATTATGTTTATGCAAACCTTTGCATAAACATTTAAGTCATATTGTTTGGAATCGATATAAATAGTAGCGTAAATTTATTCGATTAAATCTTTCTAACTAATTGACTTTCAAAAGATGCTTGTTTCCACAAAAGAAATATTTCAGAATTGCTATGGAAGGTATGGAATTGCTGCGGTAAATGTGTGGTGTATGGAGCAAATACATGCTTTGTTTAGTGCAGCAAAAACAACCGATTCTCCTTTTATTATTCAGACAACTCCTGTTGCCCGAAATTATGCCTATCCTGAAATGTTGTTATCAATGATTTCGGCAGCAGCCGAAATATATTCCAATACGATTTTTGCTGTTCATCTCGACCATGGCAATATGGATCATGCTTTTCAATGCATCGATTCAGGAGGCTATACTTCGGTAATGATCGATGCTTCGCACGAATGCTTCGCAAAAAATATCTCGCTAACAAAAGAAGTAGTTGAAAAGGCACATTCGCAAAATATTACAGTCGAAGCCGAATTAGGTGTTTTAAGCGGAATTGAAGATGATCTTTCGGTCGACGAAAATCACAAAAAATTCACTCAACCTTCCGAAGTGGTAGAATTTGTTAATCAAACCGGTTGCGATAGCCTGGCCATTGCAGTGGGTACCAGTCATGGTGCATATAAATTCTCAGGTGATCAGGGAATTCAATTCGACATTCTGAAAGAGATTCAAAAACGATTACCTGGTTTTCCTTTGGTTTTACACGGCGGCTCGGCTGTTGACATGGATGAAATTCAGCGAATTAACGCTGCAGGCGGTCAGTTGGGCACCGATGCAAAAGGTGTTTCCAGTAAAGAACTTGTAAAAGCCATTCAGTATGGTGTTTGCAAAATAAATATAGCCACCGATGCACGACTCATCTGGACACGTGTACACCGCGAATTTTTCAAATTATCGCCAGCACTCTTCGACCCCATTGTTCCGGGGAAAACATATATGAACGAGTTGGAGAAATTTTACATTAAAAAATTCGAATTGCTTAAAGCAGTTGGAAAAGCCAGTGAACTAAAATAATTTAAGTATGATAAAAGATAAGAAATATCCACTTTTAGCTAAACCAGAATCAGGTTTTGGAGTTTACCAAAGTGTTTTGAAAGAAGATACCGGCTGGCAATTCCTGAACTTTCAGGCCAGATTGATGAAAAAAAGCGAAAAGTGGATTGCAAATACTGGTGAAAACGAATATGCTATAATTTTACTTGGAGGAAATTATTCAGTAAAAAGCGACAAAGGGAATTGGGAAACCATCAACGGTCGCAAAGATGTGTTTAGTGGAATTGCCCATTCGTTGTATCTTCCGAGGAATACTGAATTTGAATTGACTGCTGAAAGTGAAGTTCTGGATATTGGCTACGGATGGTGCGAAACCGATGAAGATCATCCGGCATGTTTTAAACTCCCGGAAGAAGCTGCCATCGAAATTCGTGGTGGCGACAATGCAACACGACAGATCAACAGCCTGATTCAACCCGGTTTTGATTGTCACCGGCTTGTTTCTGTTGAAGTTTACACACCATCAGGAAACTGGAGCTCATTTCCGGCTCACAAACACGACTCCCGGAAAGTTGATGACAATGGGAAAGTTACTGAGGCCTGCCTTGAAGAAACGTATTTCTATAAAATCGATAAACCACAGGGATTTGCAATTCAGCAAATTTACAACGACGACCGCAGTCTCGACGAAATTGCAGTGGCTCGCAATAACGATATTGTGTTGGTTCCTGAAGGTTATCATCCGGTTGTTGCCGGACATGGCTACAATGTTTATTACCTTAATTTTTTAACAGGAAGCGACCAATCCCTCGCCAATACAGACGATCCTGACCATAAATGGATTTACAATTCATGGAAAGGCCTCGATCCCCGAATTCCCATGGTAACTGCAGAAATGAACCTAAAATCATAAAAACTTATAACGCCAAAAATGAATAATTCTGAAAAATTGTACGATGTGATTACCTACGGAAGATCTTCCATAGATCTTTATTCACAGGAAGTTGGAAGCCGGTTTGAAGACATTCACGGATTTCACGCTTTTGTTGGCGGATCGCCTTTGAATATTGCGGTTGGTTGCAGCCGGCTTGGATTAAAAGCCTCCCTGCTCAGCGGAGTTGGAAGAGACAAAGTGGGCGATTTTATCCTGAACTTTTTGAAAAACGAAAATGTTTCGATTGAAAATGTCCGGGAAATTCCGGGAACCAGAAGTTCTGCAGTACTACTCGGTATTGAACCACCCGATCGTTTTCCATTGGTATACTACCGCGACAATTGCGCCGATTCACAAATTAATATCGACCAGGTTTTAAAAGCCGGAATTGAAAAAGCAAAACTTCTTGAAGTTTCAGGAACAGCTTTAAACATTGAACCCACCCGAAGTGGCGCTTTTCTGGCGGCTGAAATTGCCAAAAAAAATGAAGTTCCTGTCATGCTCGATCTTGATTTTCGCGCCGACCAATGGCACGACATCCGGGCATTTGGCGTAACTGCGCGCGCTTTTATGCGAAATGTAAACATCGTTTTGGGAACCGAAGAAGAAATTCTTGCCGCCTATCTTTCTGATGAATCACAATTGAATATCAGCCATCAGCAAATCTCGGCCCCTGAAATTAAAGGAGATATCAACGAAGCCATCAACGGTATTCTGCATTTGGGAGTTGATGCCCTTATCATCAAAACCGGATCGCGTGGGGCAGTCATTTATTTGCCCGACGGCACAATAGAAAAAGTTCCCGGGTTTCCGGTTGAAGTGGTCAATATTCTGGGTGCCGGCGATGCATTTGCAGCTGGGTTCATTTACGGTTTTCTGAAAGATTGGACGCTGTACAAATGTTGCCGGATGGGAAATGCCTGTGGCGCTCACGTGGTTACCCAGCTGGGCTGCGCGAATTTCACTCCTTATGAAAAAGACATTCTGGAATTTATTGAATCAAAAGGAGGTTTTTGATATTCTCTTAACGAACTGAACTAATTTATCGAACTTAAAATATGAATGCTAAAAGATTTACCGTTGCACAAGCTACAATCGAATTCCTGAAAAATCAGTTTTCTGAGCGGGATGGAATTGAGCAGGCTTTTTTCGCCGGATGTTTTGGAATTTTTGGTCATGGAAATCTGGCTGGTTTCGGACAGGCACTTCAGCAAAATACCGATTTCAGATATTTTCTGGTACGAAACGAACAGGCTGCAGTGCACACCGCTGTTGGCTATGCCAAAATGAAAAACAGGCTTTCCACCTTTATCTGTACTTCTTCGATTGGACCGGGCGCAACCAACATGATTACCGCAGCCGCAGGAGCAACAATTAATAGAATTCCCGTTTTGCTTATGCCGGGCGATATTTTTGCCAGACGCAAAGTAGCTCCGGTTTTACAGCAACTCGAATCCTCCGTATCTCAGGATTTTTCGGTCAATGACTGTTTTAAACCCGTTTCAAAATACTGGGACCGGATCAATCGCCCGGAACAGTTGATTACATCTCTTCCTGAAGTAATGCGTGTTTTAACTTCTCCTGCCGATACCGGTGCAGTTACACTTTGTATTCCTCAGGATGTGCAGGCTGAAGCTTATGATTTCCCTGCGGAAATGTTTGAAAAACGTATTTGGCATATTGGACGTCCTCGTCCGGATGAAAATGCGTTGCTGCGCGCAGTTAAATTAATTCAGAATGCTAAAAAACCAATGATTATTGCCGGTGGTGGAGTTATTTACAGCGAAGCTGAAGAAGCCCTGAAAAAGTTGGTTCATGCTACCGGAATTCCTGTTGGTGAAACATTTGCAGGAAAAGGATCACTCCTCTATAACGACCCTCACAACCTGGGGGCAACGGGGGCAACAGGGACCGAAGGCGCCAATGCAATCAGTACCGAAGCCGATGTTGTTATTGGAATTGGCACTCGTTACAGTGATTTTACGACGGCATCAAAAACTGCTTTTCAAAATCCGAATGTCAGATTCATCAACATAAATATTACTGAATTTGATGCGCATAAACACAATGCACTTGCTTTAACCGGCGATGCAAAAGTGATTCTGGAAGAACTCGCAGAAAAATTGGGAAGTTATAAAGTTGATGATACTTATCGGAAAAAAGTAGCCGATTTCAACAAAGGCTGGGACGAAAAAGTAACCGAAGCTTATCGGGTTGAAAAATCAGATGTTCCAAGTCAGGCCGAAGTTATTGGTGCTGTAAATACATTTTCGGATGCCAATGATGTTGTTCTATGTGCCTCCGGAAGTGCTCCGGGCGATTTGCATAAACTTTGGCGCACCCGCAATTCGAAAGGCTTCCACCTGGAATATGGTAATTCGTGCATGGGTTATGAAATTTCCGGAGGACTTGGAGCTAAAATGGCTTTCCCTGATCGCGAAATTTATGTTATTCTTGGCGATGGTGGCTACCTGATGATGCCTTCTGAAATCATCACTTCCCTTCAGGAAAGATACAAACTCACCATCATTTTAATCGACAACAACGGCTTTGCCAGCATTGGCGGCCTTTCCAAATCGATTGGCAGCGAGGGGTTCGGCACAAAATACCTTTATCGCGACGATGCATCGGGAAAACTTGAGGGCGAACCACTTCCGGTTGATTTGGCCATGAATGCACAAAGTCTCGGTGCAAAAGTTTACAAAACAACCAATATCGCATCATTTAACGAAGCATTGAAAAATGCCAAAAACGAAGAACAAACCACGGTCATTTATATCGAAACTGTTCCTGAACGAAAAATGGCCGGATACGGACATGCCTGGTGGGATGTGCCAATTGCTGAAGTTTCAGAATCAGAATCGGTGCAAAAAGCTTATGAAAATTATACTGAACAGAAGAAAAAACAACGCTATTTCCTTTAAATAAAATATAGTCTCCTGAAAATGCTCTTAACTTAATCAAACTCTCTGATGCTGACAGTATTAACTTTTATTGGCTTTACTGCTTTTGTCGCCTTTTATACATGGTACAAACTTCGGAAAGACAAGATGGATTCTTCCGACGGCTATTTTTTGGGAGGCCGAAGTCTGACAGGAATTATCATTGCGGGTTCAATGTTACTGACCAACATTTCCACAGAGCATCTGATTGGAATGAATGGTTCATCCTATAAAAACGGGTTTATTGTCATCGCATGGGAAGTTACATCCGCACTTGCTCTGGTAATTGCGGCTCTGATATTTATTCCAAAATATCTTAGGATGGGCTTAACTACTATTCCTGAATATCTCGAAAAACGCTTCGACGGGATTACCAGGAGTCTGGTTGCATTGTTTCTTGTGATTTCTTTTGTTGTTACTCTTTTACCAATTGTATTATACACAGGTGCGATAAATCTTGAAAGTATTTTCAATATTTCAGAAGTTTTGGGAATTTCCAGATCGGAAGGATTGTGGGTAACTGTAGTTTGCATTGGTGCAATTGGTTCGGTATATGCCATCTTTGGTGGTCTTAAAGCAGTCGCCTATTCCGATACGATTAACGGTTTTGGTTTAATCATTGGCGGCTTGCTTGTTCCGTTTTTTGCACTTTACAGCATTGGTGCCGGAAACATACTCGACGGACTGGCAAAAGTTTACGAACATGCGCCGGAGAAATTCAATGTCATCGGAGCAAAAGATTCAGTAATGCCTTTTAGCGTTCTTTTTACGGGTTTAATTATCAATCAGCTTTATTTTTGGGGAATGAATCAAACCATTATACAGCGGGCACTTGGCGCTAAAAATCTAAAAGAGGCTCAAAAGGGTTTATTATTTACTGGTGTGTTAAAAATACTGGTACCGCTAATTATCGTGCTACCCGGAGTAATCGGATTTTATTATTTCGGAGATTCGATGTACGAAAATCAGGATTTGATTTACCCTGCACTGATAAAAAAAGTACTGCCGGTTTACCTGACGGGATTTTTCGCGGCGGTTGTAATGGGAGCCGTTCTTAGTACCTTCAACAGTGTATTGAACAGCGCTGCCACAATTTTCAGTATCGATGTATATAAACGGCTGATTAATAAAGAGGCCACTGAAAAACGGCTCGTATGGATCGGCCGGTCTCTTTCATCTGTTTTGGCAATTGCAGCCATTCTGTCCGCCCCATTGGTTGCCAAAGCTCCGGAAGGTTTATATCAGCTACTTCAGCAACTAAACGGTATATTTTTCATTCCCATTGCTTCGATAATGCTCGCAGGTTTTTTTATGGAAAAAGTATCGGCAGTCGGAGCAAAATCGGCACTTATTTTTGGGTTGATTTATTACATCGTCACCACATTCATCCTAAAAATAAACATTCATTTTATCCATAACTGGGGAATTGAATTTGTGCTGAATGTCATCATCATGTACACCGTATCCTATTTCTACCCCCGAAAGAATTTCAGCATCCGGACTGCTCCAATCAAAGTTGAGATGGTGCCCTGGAAATATGCCAGGCATCTTTCTTTTGTACTCGTTGTGATAACCATTATGATTTACATTATGCTCGGACAAAATTGAAAACAAAGTAAAATCTAAATATTTCAAACAATATGGAAGTTTTAAAGAATTATATAAACGGTCAGTGGGTTGAAAGTCAGGAAAAGGCAACGAGTAATGTTGTCAATCCTGCGAATCAGGAAGTCCTTGCAAAAGTTCCTTATGGAGAAAAAACTGCCGGTGATGTTGCAGCGGCAGTTAAAGCGGCCGGTGAGGCTTTAAAAGAATGGCGCAATGTTCCGGTCATGAAACGTGTTCAGCCCCTTTACAAATTAAAACAATTACTCGAAGAGAATATAAAGGAAATTGCACGCTTGATTACGCTTGAATGTGGAAAAAGCTTTGCAGAAGCGGTTGGAGAAATGCAGCGAGGTATTGAAAATGTTGAAACAGCATGTGCTACACCGACATTAATGCAAAGTGAATTTTCAGAAAATGTAGCACCTGGGATCGATGAATTTATGATTCGTCAACCGGTTGGTGTTTGTGCCTGCATTTCACCTTTTAATTTCCCTGGTATGATTCCGTTTTGGTTTTTACCATATGCCATTGCCTGTGGAAATAGCTTCATCTTAAAACCTTCGGAAAAAGTGCCGTTAACCATGATGAAGGTTTTCGAACTGATCGATCAGTTGGATATTCCCAAAGGTCTGATCAATCTGGTTCACGGTGGAAAACCCAGCGTCGATGCCCTGCTTGATCATCCGGACGTAAAAGCAATTAGTTTTGTTGGGTCAACCAATGTGGCCCGATATATTTATCAACGCGGAGCAGCCAATGGCAAGCGTGTTCAGGCTCAGGGTGGTGCTAAAAATCCGGTTATAATTATGCCCGATGCTGACATTGAAATGACAGCAAAAATTATAGCTGACAGTGTTTATGGTTGTGCCGGGCAACGTTGTCTGGCCGCATCAAATATTGTCACTGTAGCCGATTCTGATGGATTTATAAAAGACGCTCTGGTTGAAGCAGCAAAAATAAAAACGACAGGATTTGGACTGGATCAGGGTATTGAAATGGGCCCGCTAATTACTCCTGAAAGCAAAATTCGCGTTGAAAGCTTGATTGCAAAGGGTGTAAGCGAAGGAGCTAAACTTCTACTCGACGGACGAAATGCTAAAATCAGCGGTTACGAATCCGGGAACTTCATCAAACCAACGATTCTGGAGAATGTAGCTTTGGATGGCGAATTGATTAAAACCGAAATTTTCGGACCGGTGATGAGCCTTATTCAACTCGATACCATAGAACAGGCCATCGACTTTGTGAACAGCAATAACTACGGGAACATGGCTTGCCTGTTTACTTCCAGCGGATTGAATGCACGTACCTTCAGGAACAGAGCGCATGCCGGAAATATCGGAATCAACATTGGAGTTGCCGCACCAATGGCGCAATTCCCGTTTAGTGGCTGGGGCGACAGTTTCTTCGGTGATCTGCATGGTCAGGGACGACACGGCATCGAATTCTTTACACAAACAAAAGTGGTTATCGAACGATGGCCAAAAGAATGGACACGCAAATTCTAAAAAAAAATCAATTGGTGGCAAGTAGTGTCATGCTGAACTTGTTTCAGCATCTCTCAATTGATGAGACCCTGAAACAAGTTCAGGGTGACCATGACCAAGTATCTATTTAAATGGCTCAACTGATAAAGAAACGATAAAACAACTTAATCAATCCTGAAATGATAAAAATAGCAAACGCTCCCTGTTCCTGGGGTGTCCTCGAATTTGATCTTGAAGGTAAGGCTGCCGGTTTTGAGCAGGTGCTCAACGAAATTCACGAAACCGGTTACGAAGGCAGCGAACTGGGCGACTGGGGTTTTATGCCCAATATTCCAGCCAATTTACGGAAGGAGCTCGACCTCCGGAACCTGACTATGGTAGGTGCTTTTGTTCCGGTTTTTCTGAAAGATAAAAGCAAACATGAGGCTGGTGCTGAAGTTGCGGTGAAGACAGCAAAATTAATGGCCGATGCGGGTTTTTCTGAAGCTTTTATTGTGTTGGCCGACGACAATGGCAGTGTACCCGAACGCACACTCAACGCCGGAAGAGTAACTTCTGAAATGGGACTTTCAGCTGAAGAATGGAAATTTTTTGCTGAAGGAGCCAATTTCGTTGCAGCCGAAGTAAAAGCTAAAACCGGATTGCGTACTGTCTTTCATCATCATTGTGCCGGCTATGTGGAAACTCCGGATGAAATCGACCAGTTAATGGCTTTGACTGATCCGTCTTTAGTCGGTCTGGTTCTGGATATGGGTCATTACAAATTTGGCGGCGGCGATCCGTTGGCAGCATTGAAAAAACACCAGTCGCGGATTTGGCACATTCATTTTAAAGACTGTCATCCTGAAATTGCTTCAAAATCAAAAGCCGAAGGATGGGATTATTTTCAATCTGTTGGCAAAGGTGTTTTCTGCGAACTTGGGAAAGGAGCTGTCGATTTTTCTGCGATTGTGGCCGAACTCAACCAACAGCAGTATTCCGGATGGATTGTGGTTGAGCAGGATGTTCTTCCGGGAATGGGAAATCCAAAAGTTTGTGCCCGGCGAAACCGCAATTTTATCCAGTCTCTTGGGTTATAAAATGGCGGAATAACGGTAATCATCGAAGCGAAAAATTAATTTTAAAATACTAAAAAAAAACTATCAACATGAAAAAAATAAAAATAGCGGTTGCCGGTTTGGGCCGTATTGGTAAAATTCATTTAAAGAATTTATGCCGCAACTTTCCTGAAATTGAAGTTGTGGCAGTAATGGATGTTTTTGATGAATCAAAAGTCGTTGCTGAAGAATTTAACATACCGGTTTTTGTGAAGGATTTCGATGAATTACTGTCAGTTAATGGAGTGGAAGCCGTCGTAATTTGTTCACCTACCGACACCCATGCAGATTATGTGGTAAAAGCTGCTCAAGCCGGAAAGCAAATCTTCTGCGAAAAACCTCTTGATCTTTCTCTTGATCGGGTAAAGGAGGTTTTGAAAATTGTAGACGAATGCGGCGTAAAACTCATGCTGGGATTTAACCGAAGATTCGATCCTGAATTCAAAAAAATCAGGCAGTTGGTGGTTAATGATGCCATAGGTAATCCGCAAATTATAAAAATTACCAGTCGTGATCCGGGGCCACCACCGGTTTCATATATTAAAGTTTCTGGTGGAATGTTCCTCGATATGACCATCCATGATTTTGATATGGCACGCTACATTTCAGGAAAACAAGTGACCGAAGTGTTTGCAAAGGGCGCCGTAATGGTTGATCATGAAATTGGTGAAGCCGGGGACATTGACACAGCTGTGATCATCCTGACTTTTGAAGACAATACAATGGCTGTAATCGACAATTGCCGCAAAGCAGTTTACGGATACGATCAGCGACTTGAAGTGTTTGGCTGCAAGGGAATGGCACAGGCTGAAAATAATTTTCCAAACAACCACAAACTATATACTGAAAATGGAGTTTCGGGCGATTTGCCATTGCATTTTTTTCTGGAAAGATATGATGCGTCCTACAACCAGGAAATCAGGGAATTTATTGAAGCCTTGGTTACTGGCGGTGAAATGCCAGTGGATGGAAACGACGGACTAATGTCAATCGCAATTGGGCTGGCGGCGAAAAAATCGGTTACCGAAGGGCGTCCTGTAAAAATGGAAGAGATTTTAGGCTGAAAATGAAAAAGCTTCAATTGTTTGTCAGATAAAAAAATCGGTTCTGAATTTATTTAGTTCAAGTAGAGGGAATTGAATTAAATAAATAAAAACCATGAAATGGTCACACTTTTCATGATTAAGTACAATACCAGTTTTACTAATGTTAATTTAAAAACGTGTTAATCTATAAAAAAAATCTGTTGTAAGAGGCCGTCTCAAAAGAAAATTTGGGACGGCCTCTTATTTTTATTTATTACTTTGTTGAAGGTTTTAAAGAGCCTTTCAAACTTCAAAATATTTATCATGAAACAGATAATTCCATGGTTTCTTGCATTAATAATAACAAGCTGTGCCATTCAGAATAAAGAAAAAGTGGAGGTAATTCCTGCTCATTCGCACAACGATTACGAACAGAACAGGCCACTTTTAAATGCACTGGACTGCAATTTTAAAAGCGTTGAAGCGGATGTTTATTCGGTTGGTGATTCACTTTTTGTGGCGCATGATTACGATCAGATCAAACCGGGCCGGACGCTTCGAAACATCTATCTTGAACCACTCCGGAAACGAATTGAACAAAACAAAGGATCGGTTTACGGCAATGGCGAAGAAGTAATACTTTTCATTGACATTAAGGATGATGCAATGAAAACCTACCAGTTACTGGATAACATCCTGAAAACATACGCCAACGACCTGACGGTTTTCGAAAACGGAGAGAAAAATACAGGAAGTATCATGGTGGTTGTTTCCGGAAACCGTCCGTTTGATTTTATGAAGTCTCAGGAAATCCGCTATGCCGGATTTGACGGACGTCTGAAAAATCTGGACTCAGGAATTTCGCCGACATTGATGCCCGTTGTAAGCGACAATTGGACGAAGTATTTTTCGTGGAATGGGAATGGTGAAATATCAGCAGCAGAAAGGCTTAAGCTGAAAGAACTGGCTGCAAAGGCCAAAAGAAAAGGCTATATTCTCCGGTTTTGGGGAACGCCTAATAAAACTCCGGAACAACGGATAGCGGTTTGGAACGAGCTAAAGAATGCTGAAGTTGGCTTAATTGGAGCCGATCGTTTGACGGAATTACAGCAGTTCTTTTTGAAATAACGGTTGATTTAAGTTTTATCGAGAATTCCCGGAGTGATTTTTTGTGGGACAATCAATTCAGGTAAAGTGACATTCTTACTCTTATTTGCAGATTTTTTGTTTATTCAATTTTATGAAAAATAAAATAGCAATTGAACGGACTTTATCTCTATATTTAGGCCTCTTATAATGGATAATAAAAACACTTGGTTTTTGTTGTTTTTGACAATATACTAATTCATGGATACACGAGAAGATTTGAGTATTTTACTTGCAGAAGATAATGTAATCAATCAACGAATAGCAGCATATACATTTAGGCAGATGGGGTTAATATGCGATATTGCCTCTGACGGAGAGGAAGCTTTTAATCGGTGTCAGAAAAAAAAATATGATCTGATATTTATGGATTTACACATGCCTGTCATGGATGGTATTGAAGCCACCCAGCTGATTCGTGCGTTCGAAAAAGAATCTGGGTTGCAGCATCGTGCTATTATTGTGGCTATTACTGCAAGCGAACTATACGAAAAAAAGGAATCCTGTTTTGAAGCCGGAATGGATGAATTTATGGAAAAGCCATTCCATAAAGAAGCATTGCGTGAATTAATTTCCAGATCGTTTAAATAACATTCAGAAACGATTTAGACCAGTACTTCTGTAGGGTCCCGTGAACCTCCGGACCTTTTTTTTTATTTTATTCCAGAGCAGATAAGACATCATTAACAAAATTTTATTTAATTGAAAATTTGAATTCTCAGTTTTCATGAAAAATTGAAAAACGGAGACTGAAATATAACTATTTATAATTCAGTATGATGTGGCGAGTTGCCGTGCCTTTTATTTGTTAATGAATCTTATTATTTAGAACTTGATTAAATTCCATATCGTATTGGAATACTGATCGATCCTTAATACTTTTACAAAAACAAATTCAACTGAACCCATGAAACGAGTATATGTATTTGTCATTTTTTTGATTAGTCTGTCGATCTTGTCAAACGCACAGGAAGCCACCAGATGGCGTGGAGTAAATTCTTCAGGAGTTTATACCGTAGATAAACTTTTAACACAATGGCCTGCCGATGGCCCGCAAATACTTTGGTCGTTTGATCATTTGGGGCAGGGGTTTACTTCACCCGCATTTGCAAACAATAAAATATACATCAACGGAATGGTTGACGGACAAGCGGTATTGTTTGTGTTCGATCAGAACGGAAAAGAACTTCAGCAATTCAATTACGGAAAAGAATTTGATGCCAGTTATGCAGGAGCACGCTCAACACCGACAATTGTGGGTGAACTGGCCTATTTATTCACCGGTAACGGCAAATTAACCTGCCTCGATCTGAAATCAGGTAAATCAGTTTGGGCGAAAGATTTTGTTTCGCAATTTAATGGGACAAATATTACCTGGGGTTATACCGAGTCGATATTGGTTGACGGCGATAAATTGTTTTGTACTCCTGGTGGTAAAACAAATAATGTTATGGCGCTGAACCGTATGACCGGTGCAACAATATGGAGTTGTAGCGGATTAGGCGAATTGTCGGCTTATTGCACTCCTCTGTTAATTAAAATTCCAGCCCGTCAGTTGCTGGTAACACATACAGCTAGCCATGTTCTGGGAATCGATGCTGCAACCGGAAAATTACTCTGGAATTCAGAACATCCCAATAAGTATTCAGTTCATCCGAATACTCCGATTTATTTTAATGGTAATTTGTTTGTTTTCAGTGGTTACGGGCAAGGTGGTGAAATGCTGAAACTGAGCGCTGATGGAAGTTCCGTAACGAAAGTTTGGGATGTCAAGAGTTTCGACAGCCGCATTGGTGGAGCAGTTCTAATTGATGGATTCCTTTACGGTTCTGGAGATTCGGATCGCAGCTGGCAGTGTATTGACTGGAAAACAGGTGAGCGAAAATATTCATCAACCGAAGTTGGGAAAGGCGTTACAATTGCTGCCAACAATAAACTGATTGGTTATTCAGAAAGAGGTGAATTGTTTCTGGCTGAGGCCAATCCTTCCGCATTCAAAGTAATCAGCAAAACAAAAGTTACATTGGGATCCGAACAGCATTGGGCACATCCGGTGATCAACAACGGCATTTTATATGTCCGTCATGGAAATACACTGATTGCCTATAAAATTTCTGAATAAAAAGAAAAGGACTCAGCTTAGTCTAAGGTACAACCATTTGCATGAGATTGCCGAAATGAGCAGATTTCTATATCCGCATTTTCTGTGAAGGAGAAGGTGGTTCTAAGTCTAAAAGAATAAATAAACCAACGAAAGATATGAAACGAATAAACCTTGCAATTGCATTTTTTTTACTTGTTGTGATTGCCATTGGCCAACCAGTTCAATGGCGTGGACCACATCGTGATGGTAAATTTCCGGATACCGGATTGCTGAAGAAATGGCCGGATGCCGGTCCTGAATTGTTGCTGAAAGTTGAGGGGATTGGAAAAGGATTTTCTTCAGTTGTTGCAACAGATCAGTATATGTTTGCCTCCGGAATGATCGATACCCTCGATTACCTTTCCTGTATAACAATGGATGGTCAGATTAAATGGAAAGTTCCATATGGCCGGTCATGGGTCAGATCATTTCCGGATACACGAAGTACTCCAACCATTGAAGGCGATCGTGTTTATATTATCAGCGGAACGGGTGAATTGGTTTGCCTGAATGTGGCTGATGGCGCAATCCTCTGGAAAGTGAATGTTGACAAGGATTATAATGCCGAATGGCACATTTGGGGAGTGTCTGAGTCCCCGCTGATTGTGGATGACAAGGTTATTTGTACTCCCGGCGGAAAAACTACCTCGGTGGTTGCTTTCGATAAAATGACCGGTAAACTTGTTTGGCAAAGTGAAAGTGTGGGTGGACCACGATGTTATGTGTCTCCGACTATTTACGAATACAATCAATTCAGATATATTTTGGCTGCAACCGGAACCAATTTAATTGCTCTCGAACCTGCAACCGGCAAAGTAGTCTGGACTTTCAAATACTACGATGGAACCAAATGGGATCAGCCGGGTTTAATCTGGACGAACACACCAACATTTAAAGGCCGTGATATTTTCCTTTCGATGGGATACGATTACCGCAATGCCATGATTGAATTGAGTGAAGACGGTAAATCGGTAACAGAAAAATGGAGCAACATGACGCTCGATAATCATCACCACGGCCTTATTGAACTGGATGGTTTTATTTACGGTTCGAACTGGCAAAGTAACAGCAAGGGAAAATGGGTTTGTATGGACTGGAATACCGGTGAAGTGAAATATGAAACGGAATGGCTTACCAAAGGTGCGTTGATTTATGCCGATGGACTTTTTTACATTCTCGAAGAAAAATCAGGAACAGTGGCTCTTGTAGAGCCCAATCCTCAGGATTTCGAAGTAATCAGTTCTTTCAAATTAGAGGGAGGTTCAGGTCCTTACTGGTCACATCCGTTTATTGCAAACGGTAAATTGTATTTACGTCACGGTGAGGTTTTATTTGTGTACAATATAAAAGCGTAATTCCTTTTCGGGAAGTAGATTATGAGAATTCTGATCATTGCATTACTGAGTATTATTTATTCAGGAACTATTTTTTCACAGGATATGGTTCAATGGAGAGGTCCAAACCGTTCAGGAATATATCCCGATAAAAATCTTTTAAAAAGCTGGCCTGAAAATGGTCCGCCGCTTGTGTTGGAGCTAAAGGACATAGGAACTGGATATTCATCGCCGGTTATCTGTAAAAACAGCATTTATGTCACCGGAAGGAAAGATACCATGGATGTTGTTTCATCCTATGAAATGAATGGAACAAAAAAATGGGAAACTGCCTATGGCAGAGCCTGGAATAAATCTTTCCCTGAAACCCGTTGTACGCCTACCATTGAGAATGACCGGATTTACCTGGTAAGTGGTATGGGCGAAGTTTGCTGTGTTGATGCCGTCTCCGGGGAACGAATATGGAGCGTTGATGCACAAACCAAGTACAAGGGAGAACCACACCGATGGGGTATTGCCGAATCGGTGGCTATTTCGGATAAGGCTGTGTTTTACGTTACCGGAGGAGAAGAAACTTCGGTCATTGCATTGGATAAAGCCGATGGGAAATTGCTCTGGGAAACAAAAAGTTTGGGTGGAACCAGAGCATACGCTTCATCTTTAATCGTTGAAAAAGCAGGATTGCAAATTTTGCTGGCTCAAACGGCCAACGATTTAATTGCTGTTAATCTGGAAAATGGTGAAATTATTTGGAGTTTTAACCTGATGAAATACCATACCGGAGAAACTGGGAAAGGTGGAAATACAAATACCCCACTATTTTATAACAATGAAATTTTTATCACAAGCGGATATGATCATCCTGCAATTATGCTGAGTCTGGCTGCTGATGGACGGTCCGTTTCACTCAAATGGACCAATCCTGATTTTGACAACCACTTGGGTGGAGTTGTAAAAGTTGGTGAATATATTTATGGCTCGAACTGGAAGAATAATGCAAATGGAAATTGGATTTGTGTCGACTGGAATACCGGGAAAACGAGGTATGAAACAAAATGGTTCAACAAGGGATCTGTTATTTCTGCTGACGGGCTCTTGTATTGTTATGAGGAAAAATCAGGGAACCTGGCTTTGGTAAAACCGAATCCGGAAAAATTTGATGTGGTGAGTTCGTTTAAAATTGAAAAAGGGGAAGGACCACATTGGGCTCATCCTACGATATACGATGGAAAATTATTGGTTCGTCATGGTGAATATCTGTCAGTATATAACCTGAAGAATTAGGAGTTGTTTTCACTCTTTAGGGTGACCATAGAAGACCGTCCACGGCAGGTCTTTGAAAAAGGAAATTGGCTTCTTTGGAATGGAAGTGAATTCGCAAAATTTTAAAGAAAAACATTACGAATTTTGGATAAAAATATAAAATACGGATTGTGGGGAGTGGGCGCAGTGTTGCTTATACTTTTTTTCTGGTGGCTGATGAAAGATCCGACCAGTCAATTTACGGAGAGTATGCCCGGTGCTGATAACCGAGGAGCAGATAAAACCCAGCTGGATATAGTGAAAATAGGTGAAAACTTTCAATTGTTTGGGACTTCCGAAACCAATCTCAAAGGTACCTGGACTCGTTTTAGAGGAGCCGATTACGACAACATCGTGAAAAATTCGCAACCTCTGAAGAATAGTTGGTCGGGCAATCAGCCTGAAATCCTTTGGTCGGTCGAATTGGGCGAAGGGCATGCCGGACCTGCCATTTACGAAGGGAAAGTTTATGTGATGGATTACATTGAGGCTAGCCGCGAAGATGCTTTGCGTTGTTTTTCTCTGGAAGATGGGAAGGAACTTTGGCGGCGGTCATACGCGGTAAGCCTGAAACGTAATCATGGTATGTCCCGCACTGTACCTGCTGTTACAGCCGATTATGTGCTGACAATTGGTCCCCGTTGCCATGTAATGTGTGTCAAACGCGAATCGGGCGATTTACTATGGGGACTCGATATGGTTCAAAAATACCAGACCGAAGTGCCGCTTTGGTTTACCGGGCAATGTCCGATGATTGACAACAATAAAGCCATTCTGGCTCCAGGAGGCAGTTCCATTATGATTGCGGTTGATTGTGCTACCGGAAAAGTTCTATGGGAAACTCCTAATCCCGGTGGTATGAAAATGTCGCATTCGTCAATTATGCCATGGACTCTTAATGGTAAAAAAATGTATGTGTATAGTGCTGTTGGCGGAGTTCTGGGTGTTTCGGCCGAAGGTGACGATGAAGGTGAAATTCTTTGGCAGTCAACGGCCTGGAATCATGCTGTGGTAGCTCCGGCTCCGGTTTGTTTTCCTGATGGAAAAATATTATTAACGGCCGGATATGGCGCCGGAAGTATGATGATTCAGGTTACTCCTTCCGGAGGTGAATATAAAGTAGATGTTTTAAAGGAATATAGCCCGAAGGATGGAATGGCCTGCGAACAACAAACTCCACTGTTATGGGACGGGGTTTTATTTGGTATTCAGCCGAAGGATGCCGGGCCGCTTCGTAATCAACTGGTTTGTGTGAATCCGAATGATGTTACTAAAATAATCTGGACTTCAGGAAAAGAAGGCCGTTTTGGCCTTGGCCCATACCTGATTGCCGATCATAAAATGTTTGTGCTAAGCGACGATGGTACGCTGACTATGATTAGACCCGACAGTAAAAAGTACGTTCAGCTAGCTCAGAAGAAGCTGTTTGACGGCCAGGATGCATGGGCTCCGATGGCCATTGCCGACGGGCGTTTACTGTTGCGTGATGCGAAAACAATGTATTGTGTGAATGTTAGCCAATAAAACTATGAACAGGAAACTTGTAAATATCGTATTGATTGTTCTGGCTGTGGTTATCGTTGTCATTATTGGCAGGGATTTCATCGGGAATAAAGCTGGAAAAAATATCGAAAATGCATACGAATACAATGTGGATGAGTTCCGGAAAGTGGATTCAACAGCCATCTTGTATCGCGAAATAACTACGTTCCCGGTAAATGCTGAAGTGCCAAAAGGTATTGCAGTTTCAGGACAACAAATTATTGTGGTGACTGAAAAACTGATTCTGAAATATGATTATTCAGGAAAGGAATTGTTTCGGAAAGAACTTCCTGATACAGCTGAATGTGTCACGGTAGATCTAAATAACGAAATCTGGGTGGGTACACCTCATTCGGTTGATTTATTTGATCAGGGTGGAACTTTACTGAAACGCTGGAACTCTTTTGGCGACCGTTCAGTAATAACTTCACTGGCGGTTTCAGGAGAAAACGTTTATGTGGCCGATGCCGGAAACCGGATTGTTTATCATTGCAACACCAAGGGTCAGATTTTGGAAAAGATTGGTGAAAAAGATGAGCAAAAAGGGGTGCCCGGATTTGTAATTCCAAGTCCGTATTTCGATTTGGCATTAGACGATAACAGTTTGTTATGGGTAGTGAATCCCGGTCGCCATAGCCTCGAAAACTACAACAAAGATGGATCACTGCGCACTTCATGGGGAGTAGCCAGTTTTAAAACGGAAGGATTTACCGGATGCTGTAATCCGGCTTATATAGCCATTCTGGCTGATAATTCGTTTATAACCAGTGAAAAGGGAATGCCACGAATCAAGTTGTACGATCAGCATGGCGTATTTAAAGGAGTAGTTGCTTCTCCTGAAATGTTTGATGCGGACAGTTATCTCGCTTCGGATTTGGCAGTTGATGCTGATCAACGGGTGATAGCACTCGATTTTGAACGAAAACAAGTACGGATTTTTGAAAAGAAAGAAAATGGAAACAACTAGAAGAGATTTTTTCAGGAAAGCAGCTCAGCTTACTTTTCTTTCGGCTCTGGTTGGTGGTTCTGCATATCTGGTGGCCGGAAACAGGGTTCAGTTTCAAGGGTGTGCCGATAATCAATTCTGCAGAAGCTGTCAGAAACTGACAAGCTGTTCTCTGGATGAAGCTAAAAAATACAAGAAAAATGAGCGATAAAACAGAACCCAAAAGTGCAGAAAGGCGTCGGTTTATCCGCAGCGGGATGCAGATGGCTCTTGCGGTTTCATTGGGCGGTATTGCCGGTGTTTCGTTCCTGAAATCGACATCGAATGATATGGTGTGGCAGATCGATCCGTTTAAATGTGTACAGTGTGGACGCTGTGCCGACGAATGTGTGATGACTCCCTCGGCCGTGAAATGTGTGCATGCTTACGATTTATGCGGTTATTGCGATTTGTGCGGTGGTTATTTGAAACCCGATTCGAATGCCCGCAGTACGGCAGCTGAAAACCAGCTTTGCCCTACGGCTGCCATTAAACGCCAGTATATCGAAGATCCGTATTTCGAATATGTAATTGATGAGGATTTGTGCATTGGATGTGCCAAATGTGTGGCTGGTTGTACTTCGTTTGGAAATGGTTCACTGCATTTGCAGGTTCGTCACGATCTCTGCAAAAACTGTAACGATTGTTCCATCGCACGGGTTTGTCCCGCAGATGCTTTTCAGCGCGTTCCGGTAAATACACCATACCTAATTAAAGGCGATTGGAAAAAAGGTGGTGGTGGAAAGTTGATTGAGAAAAAGACTTGATAGTTGGCAGTCTCAGTTTTCAGAAAAAAGAACACAGGCGTTATAAATAATTTCATTTTTCACTATGCAACCAGAAAAAATTCAAACAAAAATTTATGATATACGAGGCCAGAAAGTCATGTTGGATTTTGATCTTGCTGAACTTTATGAGACTGAAACAAAATATCTAAAACGTTCAGCTCGGGCTAATATCAAAAGGTTTCCTCCTGATTTTATGTTTGAATTATCAAAACAGGAGTGGGAAACTTTGAGGTGCAATTTTAGCACCTCAAACAGCAGAGGAGGTACAAGGTATTTCCCATTTGCTTTCACGGAACAAGGAGTTGCGATGTTGAGTGGTATTCTAAATTCAGAAAAAGCGATTGAGGTAAATATTTCAATTATGCGGGCATTTGTTTTTATGAGGCAATATGCGCTGACCCATAAAGATTTGACCGAAAAATTACACGAACTCGAAAATAAGTATGACAAACAATTTAAAGACGTTTATGAAGCAATAGGCTTTCTATTACAAAAGGATAATCAGGAAACAGAACAAAAACAGCGCAAACGAATAGGTTTTAAAAGTGATGAAACGAATTAAACAATATTTTCTACTGATTTCAGTAATGCTCTACAGTACAATTCAGTCGTTTGCAGCAGATGCGATACAGCGGTTTCCGAAGCCTGAATTTGATACCGGTTACGTGCAGCCTCATACCACAGCACCTTCCCCCAGGTTTCTTTTTCTGGAATACCTGGATGTGTTTGTGCTTTTTGTGGTACTTTCGGTAGTGACCTGGTTTGTGCTGAAAAAACGTTCACGTAAAGGCGTATTCTGGACTTCGGTCTTTTCTTTACTCTATTTTGGTTTTTACCGCGAAGGTTGTATTTGTTCCATCGGTGCTATTCAGAATGTGGTGCTTGGAATCTTTGATCCTACTTATGCGATTCCACTTACTGCTTTGTTGTTTTTCCTGTTACCTCTTATTTTTTCTCTTTTCTTCGGAAGAACATTTTGTGCCGGAGCCTGTCCGTTGGGCGCCATTCAGGATTTGGTGGCCATCAGGCCAATCGAATTGCCTAAATGGATTCAGAAAGTGCTTGGTTTAATTCCGTATTTATACCTCGGTCTGGCGGTTTTATATGCAGCCACCAAATCCGAATTCATTATCTGCCGGTACGATCCGTTTGTTGGTTTCTTCCGGTTCGATGCTCCGTTTAATATGCTTATTTTGGGGATTTTGTTCCTCGCTGTTGGTGTCTTTGTGGCTCGTCCGTATTGCCGATTCTTCTGTCCTTACGGTGTATTGTTGGGCTGGATGTCGAAGTTTTCATCCAGACACATGACTATTACACCTTCAGCCTGTATTCAGTGTAAACTGTGTTCCAATTCGTGCCCTTTTGGCGCTATTGACGAGCCGGTTGCTGAAGTTGGCAAACGACGCAGCAATGTTAACCGGTTGATGACCTATTTCGTACTTCTGCCCTTATGGATAGCTATTGGTGGATTTGCTGGTTCGATGATGCATGTGCCCTTGTCGCGTTTTAATCCGACGGTTTATATGGCTGAACAAATCATCGAACATCCTGAAGTGAAAAATGATCCTAAAAATATTGATGTACGGACGTTTATGAGCTCCGGAAAAACGACTGCAGAACTGGTTTCTGAGGCCGATTCAATTCGCCATCAATTTTATATCGGCGGTTGGATACTTGGTGGTTTCATGGGGTTGGTAATTGGTACCAGCCTGATTGGCTTGTCAAAGTTCAGGAAACGGGAAGATTGGGAACCCAACCGAACCAATTGCCTGAGCTGTGCGCGGTGCATGGATTATTGCCCGGTGAAAAAAGAATAGTTTCAGGTTTCAAGTTCCATGTCGGGATTTGAGATGAGTTCTAAATAAAATTTACATTACGCTTTTCTAAGTCTCCCTTCGGGTGATATAGGGGGCTTTTAATATTCAAAAATATAATGAACTTTTCAAAAAACGATAAAATTAAACTGGCTCAGCGGGCTGCCTGGGTAGCAACCGGATTTGCAGCAATTATGGCGGTATTGCTGATTGTTAATTTTGTTCAGTCAAAGCTAAACGATCCGATTGACAACAAAACCATTCCGGCCCTGGTCAACAGGTTGAGCGAAAATCCTGGTGATGAAGCCTTAAAGTCTGAGATCCGTGCATTCGATCTGATGGCCCGGAAAGCCTATTTTACCAGTCAGTGGCAATTACGGACAGGTAGTTATCTGATGTTTTTAGGGGTTCTCATCAGCATTCTTTCAGTGCGCTACATTTTATCGGCCAAATCGAAATTAAATGAAATTGACAGCATCGAAAAGGTTAACGGATTAGATAAACTGGTTGCACAGAAATGGGTTATTTATGTTGGTTCAGGCCTCATTGTTCTTGCTCTTGTTTCCGGATTTTTATCCTATAATTCGCTGAATGAATATAAGATCAATGAAAATCTTGTTGTTCAGGAAGAAAAGCCGATTGAATCCACAACGCCCGAAATTCAGGTACAAACAGCTGCTCCGGTCGATTCAGCCGCTATTGCGGAAAGTCCTGCATCTGCAGAGAATTCGGTTGCAACTGATGTTCCGGCTGCAAATGTAGTGGAAGCCCCGGCAGTCGCTGCTCCGGTTGATGCTCCGGCAGGATTTCCAACTTCGGCTCAATTAAAAACTAATTATCCTTTCTTCCGCGGTGCTGAAGGCGATGGTGTAGCTTTTCAGAAAAATACGCCAACTGATTGGAATGGTGCATCAGGAAAAAATGTACTTTGGAAAGTAAAAGTGCCCAAACAAGGATTCAGTTCGCCGATTATCTGGGGAAATCAGCTGTTTGTGACCGGTGCAGATGCACAGTCGCGGGTAGTTTATTGCTACGATAAAAACTCCGGAAAATTACTGTGGGAGGCAACTGCTGACAAAATAGAAGGTTCGCCTTCAAAAATGCCTAAAGTGACTTCTGATACTGGCCTGGCTGCTCCAACCATGGCTACCGACGGAAATGCCGTATTTGCCATTTTTGCCACGGGCGATGTAATTGCGCTCGATCTGAGTGGTTCCCGTTTGTGGGCGCGCAATCTGGGTGTTCCGGATAATCATTACGGCCATGCTTCATCGTTGATCGTTTATAAAGATAAATTGCTGATTCAGTATGATACCAACAAGTCAGGAAAGCTGATAGCCTTGGACACTAAAACAGGGGCTACTGCGTGGGAAACCTTACGCAGCACAAAAATAGCATGGTCATCACCGGTTCTGGTCAATACCGGCAGCCGCATGGAATTGATTTTGACCACCAACCCAAATGTTAACGCTTACAATCCTGAAACCGGAAAAGAACTTTGGAGCGTTGCCTGTCTTTCCGGAGAAGTTGGCCCTTCGGCAGGATATTCAGACGGGATGGTGTTTGCAGCCAATGAATATGCCAAATTAGTCGGAATAAAGTTGGGTGCCAAACCTGAAATTGTATGGGAAGCCGATGAGTTTTTACCTGAAGTTTCGAGCCCGCTTGCAGTAAACGGATTGGTTTTTATTGCTACTACATATGGCGTTTTTGCTTGTATCGATGCTAAAACAGGTGAAGAATTATGGAATCAGGAATTCGGTGACGCGTTTTATTCTTCTCCTATTTATGCGGATGGGAAAGTATACATCACTGATATGTCGGGCAAAACACACATTGTAAAAGCAAGCAAAGATTATCAGTTAATTGGAACACCTGAATTAGGCGAAAAGGCAGTATGCTCACCTGTCTTCCAGGATAGGAAAGTGTATTTGCGCGGGATGAATCAATTGTATTGTTTGGGAAAATAAATTATTACTCTAATGGATATTTCACAAGCTAATTATCAAAATTTGATTGCCCAAATTGGAGCTCTGCTTCTGGAAGGAAGGCAGAAAGCAGCTCAAGCTGTCAATACCATTTTGGTTCAAACATACTGGGAAGTTGGTAAGTATATCGTGGAGTTTGAACAGAAAGGTGATTTTAAAGCAGAATATGGGAGCCAACTCCTTGATCGTCTTTCGAAAGACTTGTCGTTCAACTATGGAAAGGGATTTAGTCGTTCGAATATTTTTCAAATCCGCCTTTTCTATATCAAATTTCAAAAAATCCAGACACTGTCTGGACAATTGACATGGAGCCATTATGCAGAAATACTAAAATCCGAAAACGATCTGGAAATTGGATTCTATTCCAAACAATGCGAAAAAGAAAGATGGAGTGTAAGGGAACTCAGACGGCAAATGCAAAGTTCTTTATTTGAGCGGCTTGCTTTGAGTAAAGATAAAGACGGAGTTTTAAAACTTGCCAAAGAAGGGCATCTGATAGAGAAACCTGAAGACTTATTAAAAGATCCATTTGTCCTGGAATTTTTAAATATTCCGGAACACTATCAATACCTTGAAACTGAGTTGGAAGAGCAGATCATTTCTAATCTTCAGCAGTTTATCATGGAAATGGGCAAGGGATTTGCTTTTATTGGACGTCAGTACCGAATGAGTATCGGAGGAAAACATTTTTACTTAGACTTACTTTTTTACCATCGGATACTTAAATGTTTTGTATTGATAGATTTGAAAAGAGGTGAAATTGATCATCAGGATATCGGGCAAATGAACTTGTATCTCAATTATTTCAAGAAAGAGGAGGCTACAGAAGGAGATAATGAACCGGTCGGCATCATTTTAGGAAAACATAAGAACCATATTTTGGTGGAATATGCAACTGCCAGCATAACAAACAAAGTATTGCTTAGTAAATATCAACTCTATTTGCCTAAAAAAGAACAACTTCAGGAGCAGATATCGAAGCTTATAAATGCTTAATTGTGAATTAAATATATATCAGCTATGTTTAAGATTATTCAGCTGATTTAAATTTGAAAAAATACGGTGAACAACGAAACAAACATACAACAAACAGTCGACGATATCATTGCTGAAAAAGGGACGGCTGGAAAATCAGTCATCCCGATTCTTCAGGCGATTCAAAATACATATAATTATCTTCCGGAGGAAGCCTTGAAATACGTTTGTGAAAAAACGGAAATTACTCCTGAACAAATTGTCGGAGTGGCTTCTTTTTATTCGCAGTTCCGGATGCAGCCTGCGGGAGAACACATCATCAAGGTTTGCCTCGGAACGGCTTGTCACGTAAAAGGTGCCGGACAGGTTTACGATGCTTTCCGAAGACATTTTAACCTGACCGGAGACGAAGAAACTGACGTTTCACGAACCTATACCATCGAAAAAGTATCGTGTCTGGGTTGCTGTACCCTGGCTCCTGTGGTTCAGATCGATGAAATTACTTACGGTCATGTTGCTTCGGACAAGGTTGGAAATGTGTTGGCTGATTTTGAAAAACATGCCGGCATTTCAGGAGCTAAAAAAGGGTTGTTCCGAAATGTTGATGGATCCGAAATTCAGGGCGAAATTCGGATTGGATTGGGATCCTGTTGTGTAGCCTCGGGGAGCGAAGATGTAAAAAAGGCTGTGGAAGATACAATTGCGGATACAGGGATTAACATCAGCCTGAAAAATGTGGGATGCGTGGGTATGTGCCATCAGGTTCCGCTGGTTGAAGTTATTCCGCTGAATGGCAAACCGACCTTGTATGCCAAAGTGAAACCAGCAGATATAGAGGGCATTATTGCCAATCATTTTAAACCTCTGGGCACTTTCAGTATGCTGAAAAACAGCGTATATAAATTTTTCGAAAGTGTGCAGACTGATACGGTTTGGGATGGTGTAAAACAATATTCGATTGATGCACGTGAAAAAGAGGTGTCCGATTTTCTGGATCGGCAAATCCCGATTGCAACGCAATACCGTGGAATTATCAATCCGCTCGACATCGAAGAATATATTGCTCATGAAGGTTTTGCAGCCATGAAAACCTGCCTGACCGAATTGTCTTCCGAAGAAATTATCCAGACTATTAAAGATAGCGGTTTGCGAGGAAGGGGAGGAGCTGGCTTCCCAACCGGAACGAAATGGGGTTTTGTAGCCGGCAATCATTCGGATGTAAAATACCTGATTTGTAATGGCGATGAAGGCGATCCGGGTGCTTTTATGGACCGGATGTTGCTCGAATCGTATCCATACCGTGTGATTGAAGGTGCCGTCATTGCGGCAAAGGCTGTAGGAGCCACACAGGGATTTTTCTATATCCGGGCCGAATATCCGCTGGCCGTAAAACGCATCAGGCAGGCACTGATTTATTGCCGCGAAAATAATTATTTAGGCGAAAATATTCTTGGAAGTGGTTTCTCATTCGACATTACCATTTATGAAGGTGCCGGCGCTTTTGTTTGCGGCGAGGAAACTGCTTTGATGGAATCGATCGAAGGACAACGTGGTTTTCCGCGCATTCGTCCTCCTTTTCCTGCTTTAAGTGGATTGTGGAAACAGCCGACTCTGATCAACAATACCGAAACTCTGGCGCAGGTTTCGTACATCATTCGCGAAGGTTCCGGCAAGTTTGCATCCATTGGACTGGGAACCAGCAAAGGAACCAAGGTTTTTGCTTTGGCGGGGAAAATCAACCGTGGCGGTTTGATTGAAGTGCCAATGGGAATCACCGTTCGTCAGATTGTTGAGGAAATTGGCGGTGGTGTTCAGTATGGTAAAAAATTCAAGGCGGTTCAGATTGGTGGTCCATCGGGAGGTTGTGTGCCAGCTCAACTGTACGACACGCCTATTGATTACGAATCGCTTTTAAAAGTGGGCGCGATGATGGGTTCCGGAGGTTTGGTTGTTCTCGACGAAGACGATTGTATGGTCGATATTGCCCGTTTCTTTCTTTCTTTTACCCAGAATGAATCCTGCGGAAAGTGTACCTTCTGCCGCATCGGAACCAAGCGAATGCTGGAAATCCTGACTAAAATCACCACAGGAAAAGGTACTTTGAAAGATTTAGACGAACTGGAATATCTGGCAGACTGGACTAAAAAGGGAAGTCTGTGCGGTTTGGGAAAATCGGCTCCAAACCCGGTTTTATCTACCCTGAAGTATTTCCGAGACGAATATATTGCTCACATCAATGGTAAATGTCCGTCAGGCAAATGCCAGAGTCTGATCAAATATCAGATAAACGATTTGTGTATTGGCTGTACAAAATGTGCGCAGAAATGTCCAACCAACGCGATATTGTTTAAGCCGCACGAAAAACATGAAGTTATCGCCGACCTCTGCATTAAATGCGACGCCTGCCGGGTAGTTTGCCCTGTTGATGCGGTGGAGATAGTCTGAGTTACGGGTTACGAGTTGTCGGTCGCTATGGTAGTATTTTTAATGGACTAATAAATATAAAATTTAGGAAATATCATTTTAAGATGAATAACTTTTTTTGTCTAAAACTCGTAACTCGAAACTTGTAACACGCAACAATTTTTAACAACCCAAAAGATTTTCACAATGAACAGTTATAAAGAACTTGATGTATACAAACTGGCGTACCGATTGGCGATTGAGGTTCATAAAATGACCATGACACTGCCAAAATATGAGTTGTATGAACAAGGAAGTCAGGTTAGAAGATCATCAAAAAGTATAAAGGATAATATTGCTGAAGGCTTTGGTAGAAGAAGGTATAAAGATGAATTTGTTAGGTTTTTAATTTTCGCACATTCTTCCTGTGATGAGGCTATTTCACAACTGACGATGATTAATGAATTGCATTTCGAAAATAACAAACTAAATAGTTTACTTGAAGAATATGAAGTTTTAGGAGCGAAAATCAATAAGTTTATCCAGTATGTCGAAGCAAACTGGAAATCATCTCGCAACCCATAACCCGTAACCCGGATCTTGTATCCCGCAACAAATTAAAGATGGTAAAACTCACTATAGACAATCGAACCGTTGAGGTTCAGCCCGGAACAACTGTTTGGCAGGCAGCCAAATCTGTTGGTATCGAAATTCCGACCATGTGCTACCTGGAAGGAACAGAACATTTCACATCGTGCATGATTTGCCTGGTCAAAGACGCCAAAACCAGTCGGCTGTTCGCTTCCTGTTCAACTCCTGTTTTCGAAGGTCAAACTATCATTACCAACGATGAGGAAACCACCGAATCACGGAAAACTGCGCTCGAATTGCTGTTGAGCGAACATGTTGGCGATTGCGAAGCACCCTGCCAGCTGGTTTGTCCGGCGCACATGAATATTCCATTGATGAACCGGCTGATTGCCAAAGGCGATTTTGCCAAAGCGCTGGAAGTAGTGAAGCGCGACATTGCCTTGCCTTCTATTCTCGGGAGAATTTGTCCGGCTCCTTGTGAGGCTGGTTGCCGCCGCAAACAAGTCGACGAAGCGGTTTCGATTTGTTTACTGAAACGGTTTGCAGGCGATGAAGATCTGGAAAGTGAAAACCCATATCTTCCGCAGATTGCGTCATCTTCAGGAAAAAAGGTAGCTGTTATTGGCGCTGGTCCGGCCGGATTGTCGGCTGCCTATTATTTGCAAATCAAAGGTCATCAGACTGTAATATTTGATCAGAATGACAAGGCTGGCGGAGAGTTGCTTCAGATTGACAACGAATTGTTGCCATCCGAAGTCGTTGAGCAGGAAGTCGCACAAATACTTGCTACTGGGGTACAAGTTCGCCTGAATGAAACGATCGATGCAAATCATTTTGCCGAATTGCATAATGAATATGATGCAGTTGTTGTGGCAAGTGGAACTATTACCGAAGGAAGTTCTGTATTTGGAC
Organism: Prolixibacteraceae bacterium; assembly: GCA_035648135.1. GTDB lineage: Bacteria > Bacteroidota > Bacteroidia > Bacteroidales > Prolixibacteraceae > Aquipluma. The sequence goes on along the minus strand of DASRMB010000053.1, from coordinate 71,860 downwards.
TAAAGACTACAAAAACTGGAATTCTGGCTGATAAATCGAGCTACCTGACTTCCAATACTAAAGTTTTTGCTGTTGGAAATTCGCTTCGTGCTTCCAAACTGGCTGTGCGATCAGTCGGACAAGGAAAAGAAGTAGCAACGATTATCGATAATTATCTGAAAACTGATGAAGTTTCAGGATATCCGGAGCGATTCAATTCCAAATTTGGCCGCCTGGCTGAAGCCGAGTACATTCATTATTTAAAGGATTCAGAAACTGCCCTAAGGCAAAAAGCTGATCATTCAGGATTTACGAAAGAAGCAGCAATCCGCGAAGCCAAACGCTGCATGCATTGCGATTGCCGGAATCCGGAATCGTGTGTTTTACGTGAGTTGTCAGATCGTTACCAAAGTTCGCAAAAAAGATTTCAGGGTGAAGACCGAAAACCCGTGGAGAAATTTGTGCATCGGGAAGGGATTGTTTACGAGGCCAATAAATGCATTAAATGCGGCATTTGCGTGAGGCTGACCAAGCAACATCAGGAAGAATTTGGCTTTACTTTTATTGGACGTGGGTTTGATGTAAAAGTAGGTGTTCCGTTTAACGAGAGCATTCAGAAAGGATTGGAAAAAACGGCGGAAATTGTAGCAAAAGCTTGTCCAACGGGGGCCTTGGCCATGTTTGGGGAAGAGGAACGGGTATAAGATTCTCAATTTTCAAATAGATATTCTTAAGTTGAATTGATCAGTTTGTTTTATAAAATAGGGCTCTGTTTCAGCAAATACTTGAGGCATATTATAATTTAGTAAATCATATTTATATAAAATTTCTATTAAGGATAGAAGAAAACGTATAAAAGTTTCTTTTTCTAATGTTTGATTTTGGTTCGTGTAAAGAACTGAATACGATCGTTCCTGTTTTTTCAAACTCATCAATATTTTTATAGCTTTGAAACTAAGGCAAAACAGTTGTATAATATGAGATTTTCAAGAAATATAATTTTTCTATTGTGCTATTTTATAGCTTTTTCGGTCTCTGCCCAATCTTCCTGGACTATTTTCCGTGGAAATCAACAGCTTTCCGGAGCGACAACGGCAGCCATTCCGGAGAAACCGAAGCTGTTGTCCTCGTTTCAAACGGGCGACGACATTAAAGCATCGCCCGTAGTTGATGGGCAAACCATATTTTGTGGATCAACAGATGGAAGCATGTATGCGGTTGGTTTCGATGGAAAACTGAAATGGAAATTCGACTCCGGAAATGCAATAGAAGCACCTGCTTTGGTTATGGACGGATCAGTAGTATTTGGCTCGCTGGATGGCTTATTTTTCAGGCTGGATGAAAAAACGGGTAAGCAAATCTGGAAATACAAAACTGACAATCAAATCATGGGTTCGGCCAACTGGCTGAAAGTTGGCAATCAAATCCGACTGGTAGTTGGCAGTTACGATTATAACCTGCATTGTGTCGGTTTCGCCAAAGGCGATAGCATCTGGCAATACGAATCGGATAACTATATCAACGGAGCTCCGGGTATTTACGGAAAATATGCCGTATTTGGTGGTTGCGACGGATTTGTACATCTGGTGAACATCGAAACCGGAAAGGTGTTTAAAAAAATAAAGCTCGATACCTATGTCGCTTCATCACCGGTAATTGACGGCAAACATGCTTATGTTGGTGATTATGAAGGACGGTTTTTTTGCATCGATCTGGAAGCAGGCAAAGTGGCATGGACCTATAATGATCCGGAGAAAAACCTTCCGTTTATTGCTTCTCCGGCATTAAGCGGAAATTTGATCGTGATTGGAAATCAGGATCGCTTTATTTATTGTCTGAATAAGAATTCAGGCAAAGTAGTTTGGAAGGTAAAGACAAGCAGCCGGGTAGAGTCATCTTCTGTCATCGCCTCCGGAAAAGTGATTACCGGAACCATGGACGGAATGTTGTACATTCATGATCTGAAAACCGGACAAGAACTTTGGAAATATGAGTTGGGAAGTGCGATTTTAGGAAATCCGGCAGTCGTTTCAGGTAAAATTATAGTTGGGGCTGGTGACGGAAGAATTTATGTGTTTGGATAGGAAGCCCCTCCCAAACCCTCCCCGAAGGGAGGGCTTAAAGAATGCTATTTATGAAAGTTTCACATATTAGTTTCACGAGTTTTCTTTCTCTCCCCCTCGGGGGAGCCGGAGGGGGCTGTATTTCTTTTCTATGAAAATTGCACACATTATTCCAGGCTCGGGAGGTAGTTTCTACTGCGGAAACTGCATGCGCGACAGTAAATACATTCGTGCGCTGAAAGATTTAGGACATCAGGTAATTAAAGTGCCACTATATCTTCCCCTTTTTGAAGATGCGCACGATCTGGATGAAGTACCTGTTTTTTATGGTGCGGTGAATCTTTACCTCAAGCAGCAATTCCCGATATTCAGGCATATGCCAATGTTCATCGAACACGCACTCGATTCAAAAAGTGTGCTGGAAATGGCCGCACGAAAGGCCGGTTCAACACGGGCGAAAGGGCTGGAAGAAATGACCATTTCGATGTTGCTGGGCGAAGATGGAGGCCAAAAGGAAGAGCTGGAACGGCTGGTTGACTGGCTGGCTGATGAAGCAAAACCTGATGTGGTGCACTTGTCAAATGCTTTGCTGCTTGGACTGGCTCACCGGATTAAAGAGCGTATGAATATTCCGGTAATTTGCTCGCTTCAGGACGAAGATGTTTGGGTGGATGCTATGGACGATCATTACCGGCAGAAAGTTTGGGATATCATGAGCGAGCGGGGAAAAGATGTCGACGTTTTTATTCCGGTTAGTCATTTCTTCTCGGCTGAAATTCACAAACGAATGCTTATTCCGGAAACCAAAATGGTTCCGGTTCATATAGGCGTTGACACCGCTGATTATTCGCCCAAAAACATCCTGGATAAAGAACCGGTTATTGGCTATCTCTCGCGAATGTGTGAAGAAAATGGGTTAGCGGTTCTGGTTGATGCGTTTATTTTGCTCCGGAAAAATCCGGAATATTCGGCCGTGAAACTGAAAATTACCGGCGGAAAAACCGGCGACGATATCCATTTTATCAGGGAACAAAAACATAAAATCTCAAAAGCTGGTTTGGAGGTTTCGGTGTTTTGGGTTGAAGAATTTGAAGGCGAAGAACGACAGAATTTCTTTGATTCGGTTCGCCTGATTTCGGTTCCTGTTCTCAATGGCGAAGCTTTTGGTTTGTATATGCTCGAAGCGATGGCTTCCGGAATCCCAATGGTGCAACCTGCATTGGGTGCATTTCAGGAAGTGATTGAAACGAGTGGAGGTGGAGTGGTTTATGCTGAAAATAAACCGGAACAGTTGGCTGAAGCTTTAGCATCGCTCATTTTGAACGACGAAAAACTTCAGGAGTTAAGTATAGCCGGAATTGATGGTGTGAAGGCTCATTTCGACATTCATGCCCAGGCCAAAAAAATGGTGAAGGTGTATGAAAGTGCTTTTAAGTCATCCTGAACTTGTTTCATGATCTCAAATCAGATTCGACAGACCCCGAAATAAATTCGGGGTGACGATAAATAAATAATAGTATGCTTTTAAAACTCGAAAAAATATCCAAATCTTTTTCTGAAGATCGTACGATTCTCGATCAACTCAATCTGGAAGTAAATGCCGGTGAGCGTATTGCCATTGTCGGTCCATCGGGCTCCGGGAAAACCACATTGCTGAATCTGATCGGAACTCTGGATCGTCCGGATTCCGGGAAAATGGTTTTTGAAAATCAGGATTTATCCGGATACAACGATCAGCAACTGGCGCAGTTCAGGAACGAGAAAATCGGCTTTGTTTTCCAGATGCACCATTTGCTGCCTCAATTAACGCTGCTCGAAAATATATTGCTTCCAACGCTGACAGACAAAAAATTGCAGGGAAAAGATACGTTGGAACGTGCACAGAAATTAATTGCACGAATGGGACTTTCGAAAGTTGCCCATCAAAAGCCTTCGGAACTTTCGGGTGGCGAATGTCAGCGAACGGCAGTTGCGCGTGCCTTGATCAATCGTCCCGGATTGATTTTGGCTGACGAACCAACCGGTGCGCTCGATCAGAAATCTTCAGGAATAATGGCTGATTTGCTGGTTGAACTGAACAAGGAAGAAGGTGTCACGCTAATTGTGGTGACCCACTCGATGAATCTAGCCCAAAAAATGGACCGGATTTATCAATTGGAAAATGGGAAACTTGAATAAGTTCAAAGTTCCAAGTTCCAGGTTTCAAGTTTAGGTCGATTTCCTTTGCCGTCTGCTTTAGCTGACGGACATAAAGCAATCAATAAAATCAATTTATGCCAAAATACGTTGCGATATTTCGTGGAATTAATGTTGGAACTGGCAGGAAAGTTCCGATGGTTGACCTGAAAGTTTTGTGTGCCAAGCTGGGTTTAGTAAACGTACAATCCTACATTCAAAGCGGAAATATCATCTTTGAGCTGGCAAAACCTGAAGCAATCGTAGCTTTGGAGGAAAGTCTGCATCTGGCTATTTCTGAAACTTTTGGTTTCGACATTCCGGTGATTCTTAGAACTTCTGAAGAAATGGAGAAGTCCAGTTCAACTAATCCATTTCTGAAGGAAAAGGATGTTGATATCGAAAAGTTGCATCTTACTTTTCTGAGGGAAGTCCCAGCGCCAGAGTTGATTGAAAAAATAAAAGCATTTCAATTTTTACCGGATCGTTACGAGATTATTGGGAACGATGTTTTTGTGTATTGTCCGAATGGTTATGGCCGAACAAAAATTACCAACGATTTTTTTGAAAAGAAACTCAAAGTTCAGGCAACAACACGCAACTGGAAAACAGTTATGAAGTTACTTGAACTATCAAACTTGAATGAATAAAATATAAACACGAAGACACAAAGTAAAGTCATCCTGAACTTCCTGCCCGCTCGCCTGGCAGGCGGGGTTTCAGGATCTGTCACAATGAAGGACAGACCCCGAAATAAATTCGGGGTGACGAGTGAATTAGAAAATGAAAATATTAGATATGTCCTTATCCAAACTTATACTCAAATCCATCTGGTTTTACCGGAAACTCAATCTGACCATTGTTCTTGGAATTGCCCTGAGCACAGCCATTCTGGTTGGTGCACTGATTATTGGCGATTCGGTGAAATACAGTTTGCAGCAAATTACGGTCCAGCGCCTGGGAAATACTTCGCAGGTAATTACAGCTGGCGAGCGCTTGTTCAGGACGGAACTTGCCACCGAATTAGCTGAAAAAACCGGTGTTAAAACTGCTGCTTTGCTTCGTGTCAATGGGTTTGGCGTGATTAAAGGAGGCGAATTGCGGGTAAATCAGCTGGCCGTTTGGGGCGTTGATGCGACGATGGGTAATTTTTGTGATTATCCCGAGTCGTTTTTCCTGAAAAACAACGAAGTGGCCATCAACGAAAATTTGGCCTCACTTTCCGGATTAAAAGCAGGCGACGAGTTTTTGCTGCGGGTCGATAAACTGAATACCTTTCCGGCCAATACGCCATTTGTTTCTGAAGAGGAATCAACGGTTTCGTTTCGGGTAACAGTTGCACGTATTTTAAAAGCTGATGAACTCGGAAATTTCAATCTCCGGAATATACAATCTTCGCCCCGCAATGTTTTCCTGAATCTGGGATGGCTCAATGAACAAATGGGACTTCAGCAAAAAGCCAATGTGTTGCTGGTTGCCGATGGCGTTTCGGATACCGATTTGATTCAGAATCTGCAAAAATGCTGGACCTTGGATGATGTGAATCTGCAGGTTCGGGAAAATCAGGATTTGAATTACACCGAATTAATTTCGGATCGTGTTTTTGTTGAAACGGTGGTGGAACAATTTTGCACCAAAAACATTGCAGGCTCGCAGGCTGTCTTCAGCTATTTCGTCAATGATTTTGCTATCGACGGCAGATTCACTCCTTATTCGTTTGTTTCGTCAGATCCCAATCTCTCCGGAAATGAAATGACCGTGAGCAAATGGCTGGCCGATGATTTGAAAGTCAAGGCGAAGGATACCGTCCGGCTTTCGTATTTTGAGGTTGGCCCGCTACGGAAACTGGTTTTGAAGGACACTATATTTGTGGTTAAAGAAACTTATCCGTTGACCGGCGAAAAGGCCGATCAGAACCTAATGCCGGTGATTCCCGGACTTTCGGATGCCGGAAATTGCCGTGACTGGAAAACAGGCGTGCCGGTTGATCTGAAAAAAATACGTCCCCAGGACGAAGCTTACTGGAAGGAATATAAAGGAACTCCAAAAGCATTTGTGTCGCTCGAAACAGCGCAAAAACTTTGGGGAAATCGTTTTGGTCATTCAACAGCAATTCGGGTTGACGGCTTGAAAAAGACAGAACTGGAGAAGGAATTACTGGCTGGATTGCAACCATCGCAAATGGGCTTTGAAGTCACCAACGCGAAATCTGACGGACTTTCGGCTGCCAGCAGCGGAACCGATTTTGGAGGACTGTTTATCGGGCTTAGCTTTTTTGTGCTGTTTGCCGCGGTGCTTTTGGCTTTTCTGCTTTTCAAAATGTACCTCGGATTCCGGAAAACTGAAATCGGAACTTTAACTGCACTTGGTTTTTCATTTCGTACCGTTCGCAAAATCTTTGTTGCCGAAGCTTCCGTGTTTGTTTTTGCCGGAATCGTACTCGGGATTCCGTTCAGTATATTCTACAATCAATTGATTTTAAAAGCAATTAATTCCATTTGGGTCGATATTGTTCGCACTTCCATTGTCAATATTTCCATTCGTCCGGAATCGATTATTATGGGAAGTTTGATCATCGCAGTGCTTTCCATTGGTATTATTTTCTGGATTTTAAGTCGTTTCCTGAAAAATGAAGTGATTGTTTTGCAGCGGAAAGCCACTTCAGGAAAAGCGAAAAGTGGTAGGCTGACTTTGTGGATTGGCCTTGGTTTACTCGTTGTTTCAATCGCTGTTTTGCTGATGAGCGGTTTCCAGAGTGGCGAAATTAATCCGGAAATGTTCTTTATCAGCGGTTTTGGATTGTTGCCCGCACTCATTTTGCTGTTCAGTTACCTGCTCCGGAAAATAGCCGATTACGAAAGTTTATCCGCTTTTTCGATGCGGTCGTTGCTTCTGAAACGTTTGTCGGGCGAGCGAAAACGTACGGTGATGATCGTGAGTTTTCTGTCGGTGGGCGTTTTTATGGTGGTCTCCACCGGTTTGAACCGCAAAGATATGACTTCGCATGCCGAATTGCCTTCGTCGGGAACGGGCGGCTATGACTATTTTGTTGAAACAACCATGCCGGTGCTTTTTGATGTAAACAGCAAGCAGGGTAGGGAAGACCTGAATATTCCGGAAGATGCGCAGGTGGTGCAGTTTCAATCGCAGCCGGGCGACGATGCTAGTTGTCTGAACCTGAACCGGATTTCGCGGCCACGAATTATTGCCTGCAATCCGGCAGCTTTCAATGAGCGATCGGCTTTTACATTTGTGACTAAAACCGACGATTTGGATACCGCACATCCGTGGTTGTCGCTAAATAAAACTTTGGCTGATGGCGTGATTCCTGCGTTTGCCGATCAAACGGTTATTCAGTGGGGATTAATTAAAAGTATTGGGGATACATTAATTTATAAAACCGAAGATGGACACGATTTAAAACTGAAACTGATTGGTGGATTGGCTAATTCTATTTTCCAGGGAAATGTGATTATTGCCGACAGTCATTTTATTCAGGCTTTTCCGTCGGTAAGCGGTTCCGGTATTTTCCTGATTGACGATCCGAAAGGCTCGGTTAATGTGAAAGATTTGCAGAATGGAATGCGAAATTACGGACCTGAAATCAGCAAAACAACCGATCGTCTGCTTAATTTTTACACCATCGAAAATACTTACCTGAATATTTTTCTGATGTTGGGTGCACTTGGACTTTTAATCGGCACACTTGGATTGGGAATCCTGATTTTCAGGATCACTTTTGAGCAGATTCCTGAATTTGCTTTGTTGTTGTCGTTGGGTTATCCCAAATCTACGATCTTTAGCATGGTGATGCGTGAAAAGCTTTTTGTGATGGTTGTTTCGGTGGTAATAGGCATTATTCCGGCGGTTTTAAGCGCCTTGCCTTCGCTCATGTCATCACTCTATTCCAATTTGTGGGTTTGGCTGCCGGCAATTTCGGTTTTGGTTATTTTAAGTGGTACACTGTTTAGTTTTGTGGCAATCCGAATGGCTTTCAGGCAGAATTTGGTACAGGCACTGAGGAATGATTAAAGATGTTATTTTTTAAACAGGAAGACGAGTTCTGTTATAATTGTTTATGTTTTCATCCAATTTTTTGTTTCTTAAATGAATGAATTTATTTCCCATCTTATAATTTTTAGCTTTTCGATTTTCTCTAATAAAGGATAATTCTAACCCTATTTTTAAATCAGTTGAAAATGAATGTAATAAAGTAGAATTCTTCACATCTGGGATTTCTTCTTGTTTATATTCTTTAACTATTGAAATTCCTGCCTTTTGAAATTTCTTGGATTCTTGATTTAATCTTTTGATGTATTCAATTTCTGTTTCATCATTGAAGTATATTTTGTCCTCACAATTAAGAAACTGAAGCAAATTAATTAAATCGATTTCCTTTTGTTTAGTAATTATAACGCGATTACTAAACCATTTCCCTATGTTGTAGGTTTTACTATCATAAAAGAGTAGACACTTTTTTGAATCAATTGGGAGAAAATATTGAATTCCTTTTAACCCAATTCCTGTTATTCCGCCAAAATGTTTCCTTCTCTCAAGGAATTGATTGTATTTTAAAACTGGATTATCAGATGTTATAAAATTTTGATTTGTCTTATTAATAATCAATTTTATTTTTAAGTCAAATGTTTGATGAATTATTTTTGAAATTATTCCAATAGCAAAAGTGGCAGGTCTATCAATCCCAATTTTGTGTTCATCAAAAATACCTTTAAATCGGGGATCATCTTTATATATCTGTTGATACATATTATTGATAGTTGATTGAACTTCATCTGCATGAGATTTGGTTCGTGTTAGCTGATAAAATGTAAATGCAAGGAGATTAATACGATCTATTGATGAGGAAGGAAGCGAAAGAGAATTGTCAATTTTAGAAATGCTTTTTGCAGCTTCATTTTCAATTTTACCGAGCAAATTTTCAATTGAGTCGTCGTTGTCGTAAAAATGTTTAATAGATGCTTGATTCTTTATTGAAGCAGTTGGAATATGTTTTTGGCTTGAACAGTTAAATAATTCAAGATAAGGAGATTTCATTGTTTTTGAGAACCGGCGTAAATAGAACTGAGGTACAAAATGTTGATTCTTTTTATTTGACATTGGACTGCTATCTTTAAGGTCAACAAAATGAATTTAATTTTTTATAGATTAATTTTCAAATATAAACAAATTCTATGGTCAGTGCATTTGAAATCTCCTAAAGATTTGCGGGATGGGCAAAACCTGTTGGAATAAATTTCATCCACATATCTAAACCTTATTTTCTATTCAGAATAGGATAAATGAACTCAAATAGACTTGTATTTTGGTTTTATCCGGATTTTTGAGCTAAATATATTTCAATTCGTGTCAAAACATTTATTTTACACGAATTGAAACTTCGTAAGCGGCAAAAAAAAGAATTTGAACGTTCCAGGAAATTTCTTCGAACGTAAAATCCAGTCTAAGCAGTGAATTGAATTTTCAATTCCGGTATAAAATCTGATTTTATGCCATTATAATTTTCTTCGGATGTAAAATCCGAATTTTTACCTGAATTGAAACTTGCTCGGGCAAAAATGACAAAGTAATTAAATCCGATTTTTAGTTGTATCCCGGATCACAGATCCGCAATTAAGAGATGCCGATTGCAAATCCGCACCAGCAACGCCCACCCTAAACATCCAACGATCCACCTCCAATATGCGAGCTTCCATCTCAAAGGTGCAAGCTTGCGGTTCGGAAGTGGGGAGGGGTACTTCCAAATCGCAAATTTCCGTCTAAAAGGTGGAATGTTCCGTCTAAAACATGGAAATTTCCGTCTCCATGGTCCGACGTTTTGTATCAGAAGTGGGGCGGAGTACTTCAAAGGTGGAATGATGCATGTTTGAAGTGGGGAGGGGTACTTCTGAAGTACCCCCTCGGACTCAATCAAAATAACAGATAGCTTTTAAACAGTGGAGCGTCCTAGACAACAAACGATGTTTAGTCAGTTGTTTCCTTCGGTGTTGAGATGAATTTAAAATTAGAAACAAATTCCCGGTTGTATAATCTGGCGTTTTTCTCCAGTAAGCGAAATCCAATGGATGATAAGTCGTAAATAGCCATAAAATACTTGACCATAAGTTCTTTTGCCTTTAAATGAACGACTTCCCCGAAAGTATTATCCTCTTCTTTTTGAGGAAATTTCTTAGCAATTCGATTCATGGAGACTAATTCTTCCTCCAATCGGTACAACGGATAATTACGATCTTTATCGATGACCGATTCTGTCGCATTTAAAATTGCAATGGAATAGGCATGCAGCAGATTGTCAATTTCGTCGCTCTGCACGATATCCGGATAGAACTCATGAATGATAGTATAGATTAATTCTGAAAATTCTTTTTTGAAGATGCTGTAAAAAGTATCTGCTTTTTTTATTTCTCCCAAAATGAAATTCAGATTTCCTTCATTGTCAAATGATTCCATGGCAGAGATTTTAATGGGTTTCCTGAATTAATATAACAGTTAAGCTGCAAAAAAGATTAAGCTCAGGACTTGAAAATCACCGGAGATCGTTTGAGTTCCTAATCTCTTGTGGCGAAACGATTTTGTTCCTAACGGAACAATTAAATAAAATTTAAACAGTCTATTAGTTTTTTTACTGAAATTTCAAGTTCACTAATTTCTTCAGCGTTCCGCAGGTTTCAATTGAAACTTCGGTACTCATGACTTGGGTAACAGGAGCTGTGCAAAAAAAAGTCAGGGCTTCACCTGGAGTGAAACCCTGACCGAATTATTCGTCAAAATAGTTTACCATACTAAATCGGAGTTCAATAAACTCTCCGAATTCAGGTTATTCTTTTCGATGTCTTTGAAGTGTTTATAGGTTCCAACTTTCAGTTCGTAGGTTGCAGGTTCGTCACAAACAATCATTCCACGCGGGTGTAGTTGTAATGCGCTAATGGTCCACATGTGGTTTACGCCTTCTTCAACGGCATGCTGCAGAGCGCGGGCTTTATTGTAGCCATTCACAATAATTAAAACCTCTTTGGCATCCATAACGGTTCCAATTCCAACGGTAAGCGAAGAGTTAGGTACTTTGTTTACGTCATTATCGAAGAAGCGTGAGTTGGCCACTTTGGTGTCGTAATTCAGTTCCTTGTCCCGGGTACGCGACGCCAAAGATGATCCAGGCTCGTTGAAAGCCAGGTGCCCGTCGGGACCAATTCCGCCTAAAAACAGATCGATACCGCCAACAGCCTTGATTTTATCTTCGTAAGCCTGACATTCCGCTTTGATATCCGGAGCATTTCCGTTCAGAATATTTGCATTTTCAGGAAGAATATCAATGTGGCTGAATAAATTCGTCCACATAAACGTGTGGTAACTTTTTGGATGTTCACTGGAGATACCAACATATTCATCCATGTTGAAGGTTACTACATTACGAAACGATACTACCCCGGCCTTATAAAGCTTAATCAGTTCTTTGTAGGTTCCGAGGGGTGACGAGCCTGTTGGTAATCCCATTACAAATGGGTTTTCTTTGGTAGGCGAGGCCAGATTAATCTTTCTGGCAATATAACTGGCAACCCATTCGGAAGTTAATTCGTGATTTTCCTGAATAATTAGTCTCATAATTAGTTTTGATGTGTTTTTTCAATCGTTGTCAAAAGTTCATTTATTTTTTCGCTTAAAATGGTTTTTCGCTGGATGTGGTTAATAATCTCCTTTACAAAGTCGTTGCTTTCAAAACTACCCCTGACTTTTTCGAAATCGAGCTTTTGGGTTGTTTTGTTTCCATCCATTCCAAATCCGGTCATCGAATCTAATCTGAATTCTTTTTTTGCATCTTCATAAAGCATCTCGTCCAATCCGATTACGCTTTTTTTCCACTTCCCGATTAGATCGATCAGATCGCTAATCTTCAGATCTTCAATTTTTTTGCCTGTTTTTTTGACCAACAATTCAGAAGCCCAGATCCACTCGTATTCATAATAGTTGGAATGAAGGTTTTTAAATTCCTGTTCTATTTCGGTCAAGTCTGAGATTTCCTTTTTTTCGATGCTTTTAATCAGTTTAAGGATCTCCGTTTTGGGTGCAATCAGGCCAGACAGATCGCTCCATTCGCCCTTTCCAATATGATGCCGGGGCTTTAGGCATTCGAGAAGTTCTTCCAATGTTTGAATGTTGCATTTTCCAATCCTGGAAATGACAGAGTTACCAAGGAATTTGTAAATAGCCTTTTCATATAAATCGATTCCTTTCTCCAGGGCGCTCCTGTTCATCAGAGTATTCCGGTAGGCAAAAACTTCCGTAGTTTCTCCTGAAATTTCTTTCAGACTACTCAAAATGTCAAGTCCTTTCTGCATCTTTTGGATTGTAAACGGGCTGAGCAGGTTGAAATTGATACAGTCCAGTTTCTCCGGATCATTACGACGGTCGCGGCGGGGCCATTTCAGCACGTCGCGGATGGTCCCAACACTTCGAAGATTGATTCCGGGGGCAATCCAGCTGTCATCCTTGTTTTCAATCAGGTATGAAAAAGGCAGATTAGAAGTATCGGTATTTTTATAGTGGCGACCCATTACCAGGGTGAACGCTCCAATTTTTGCCGGCCATAAAATGTAGGAGTCTGAGGTCGTTTTTGAGCCACGCTCCACAATTCCGTGGTGAATCGGACCCAATTTGTACATGTGGTTACTTTGGTTCGAGCCGCTGCCCGCATTACAGAATGAGAACATTCCGGCAATCAGCAAGGTCGATTTGTGGTGGGTTACCGTGTACGGACCTCCGAAGATGGAACATGCCTCGCCATGAAATCCCTGACAATTGGCGAAAAAGAGTGAGTTCTCGGCCGAATATTGTTTGCCAAGGATACAGCCCTGTCCGATGAAACAATTCGTAATAATAGTGCCGTCTGATATCTCAGATCCTGAAGAAACAATAAAGTTTTCGGCTAAGATTCCAGCACCCAGTTTTACCGGGGCAAATTCATTGCTGTTTACCGATCCGTTTTCGAGTCGGGTTGCACCAAAAATCTGGCTGTATGGTCCAAATCTAACATTTTTGATTCTCTTGCAGTTGCGAATTACCGTATATTCTCCGATGGTTCCCCGGTTACTTTTAACCGATTCGGCATAAGCTATGATTTTAGATTCCAACTCTGCAATCAGGCAATGCCGGTGTTTGTACCAGGCCAGGAAATAAGCCAGATGAGCCGATAATTTATCGTAAATCATCACTCCACGTCCGCCTGTTTCATCGAGTGTGGAAACTTTAATTCCGTTGCCAAAGCTGGTTTCTTTTTCGGTCAAACACAATTCTACATTTTCCAAAATAACATGGTCATGAATGTCGTAATTGGCAATGTAGTTGCAAATATGATGAATATAAACGTGGTTACCTATCGTGCAGTTATGTATACTGGCATTGTAAATGCCGCAATTCCTCATCATTCCTCCGCTAAATTCAACAGTTCCGGAGTTATCACCAATCCTGATATTCCCGGAGAATTGTACATCCCTGATGTTTTCAGGAATAAATATGGAGCTGACAAAAATCTGATTCCAATCGGTACACGTACAACCTTGTTGTTTAAGGATTTCCTCTTCCGTCTTAGAAAGTGGCCTGTATTCCTGATTTTTTTTCAAATTAATTATTTTTAAAAAGTGATTCGGGCAAGATAGTCGAAATGCTGCCCTTTAAATACTTTATCCAGTTTTAATTGATTTTTTTCGATGGCATTTTCCAGATTATTCAAATCGGCATATAACCAGGAAAATGGCTGGCTAATCCAGTTTTGGTATTCAGTTTGAAAGGTTAGTTCTCCGTAGTATTTGTCGGCAGAAATGTCAATCAAGGCTGAACCATCTTCCTGTTCAAACAAATAAATCAGATCCGATGAATCCATCAGAATCTGACCTCCCGGATTGAGCAAGGTTTTTAGTTGATGAAGCAATACTTCCAGTCCGGCAAGAGATCCGGCAATTCCGGTTCCATTCATCAATAAAAGAATGGTGTCGAAAGTCTGATCGCTGAATTTGAAAATGTCCTGATGAATGACATTCCGAAGATTTCGGCTTTTTAAAACTTCGCAGCAAAGAGCTGATGTTTCGAGGGCAGTAACTTCATATCCTTTTTCCTGAAGATAAACTGAATGGGCTCCGGCACAGGCTCCCACATCAAGTATGGTCCCGGAACAAAGGGCCATGGCTTTTTTTTCGATAGTGGGCATTTGTTTGTATGTCCTGAACAGATAGGCCGTTTCAATGGTGTCATCATCAAAGTCGTCAGAACGGACAATGATTGGTTGATCAATAAAATTAAAATGATAATTATATACAGCCTGCCCGATCGGGTCATCGAAGTGTGGAATCATACCTGATTTTTTCATTATTAAACTTCAGCAAACTTTTGCTCAAATTTAAAACATGTTTTTTGTTTTTGGGAGTAAATGTAAAATCCTTCTGAAGATCCTTCACCAATGATCACAATTTTTGAGTCGGGCATGTTTTTTGAAAAAGCGACAATGTCCTCGAAGTTGATGTTGTTTTTCTGAAGCCATTTAGAGGTTAAAAAGTCCCCGATACGCCACCTGCTGCCATTTGCTTCTGCTTTTTCGAAATTTACAAGTGCTTTTTCGAAACTGATTTCAATAAATTGAGACATATTCTGATCGTAAGTTTTAGCTAAATTAGGTCAAACAATTCTGAAAAAAAACTTTTCTTTTTAAAATTATTTATTTTAAGTAAAGCAAATTAAAATTCCGGAAGCGATCGTTCCCGGAAATAGGAACCTATTTTGCAGAAGATGCAAAATAAAAGCCGGCTAATTGCTTAACCGGCTTTTCTGTATGATATTGAAATTAAAATTTATAGCCAACAGTTAAAAGAATTTTGTTATTCTTATTGGTTAGGTTCATATCGTTATTCTTATTGGTTGGGTTCATCTTAAAATTAGGTTGTACCTCGTTTAATAGATACTTTTCCGTTATATTTCTGAAGCTTATGTCTGTGAAAAATCCATATGAAGCATAGCCAAATCCAAATGCATAGATCGAACTGTTGTCTAAACTACCCGGTTGGTACTCGTCACCCAATGGCTGTTTTTGTGAATTTGGATAAAATTCATAACCACCCCTTACACTAAATTGAGGGGTAATTTTATATTCGGCACCTAGCCGGTAATTAATGGCCTTTTTGAAATTTGCAGAGATTTCATTATTAATGTCACTTAAATCTTCATTGGATTTTGAACTCCTTCTGAATTTCATTGTCGTATAATCCACATATTCAGCATCAAAGCTTATTAATCCCTTTTTCCCAAAAGTGTATGCACCACTAAGTATAGCTTTCCAAGGATTATAGAAATTATAGTCATAGAGATTGATGCCATCTGAACTGTGATTATCAAGCAGTCTTGAATTTATAAAGATTTGCTTTTGTTCATTGAGCACGTAATAGGTTGGAGTGTGGATAGCAGCACCTAACCGAAGATTATTGGTTGGTTTGAAGATCGCTCCAAATTTGAAGTTGTAACCTGTTCCTGTAAGTGAATAATCTTCACCAAAAGTATATGAATCGTTGTTCTCGAGTATTTCGGTATATTCTGTTCGTTGGTTCAGGTCTACATTCTGAATGCCAAAACTAGCTCCCAGATAGGCTTTGTGATTAATATTTATGCCACCACTCAGAACAAACTCATCAATTCCGCCCGATTGCGAATAACTTTTTCTTTGATCTACTGTTTCATTCGTGTACAAAAGAGAATTATATTCCCCATCGATTTCATTATTATTGTTGTCCAAAGCCGGATTAATGAGATAAGTATCCCATGCCAATTTGGTTGGCCAATCTCGATAATCTATTTGATTTAAATTCTGGTTCAAATACGCATTGGATAAGCCTTCTGAATTGGCATAATTCACAATTCCATCCAGATAAGAATTTGGTGAACCATTATTCATCCCATAATAGTTTTGATTGAAGTCCATGATGTTATTGTATCCTAAGCCATAATTAAAACTTACAATACCTGAACCTTCATTTCTTAAATTGACTACACCAATAAGTCCGATATTATTCAGGTTTATCTGGAATTTATTGTCGGTGAAGTTGTTACCATTCAGGCTAAGCTCTGAATCGTTTGATTTGATTACTGGTGTCAGAACGAATTCGCCTGTACGATAAACCCCAATCCCCGCAGGATTTATTGAAAGCGAAGTGATATCTCCACCTAGAGCCCCAAATGCATTTCCCATAGCACTCGATCTTGCAGTACCATTTATTCTCTGATTAGATAAACGATAAGCATCTGCGATTGTTTGTGCACTTACTGATGTCGACAGAAAGAACGCAAAGACAGGTATAATTAATAAGTATTTCATAACTACTGATTTGTTTAGATTAAACGATTCATCTGGTTATCAACTATCTTCTTCCTCCGCTACCGCTTCTTCCTCCTGAACCGCTACCTGAACTACTTCCTGAAGAACTACTTCCTGAAGAACTACTTCCTGAAGATGAACTGGATGAACTTCTTGCAGGAGCGCTATAGCTTGGTGATGAGCTTCTTGTAGGACTGCTGTAAGTTGATGTGCTTCTGCTTGGAGAAGAACTGGATCCGGTGGAATAAGAAGAATTGGACCGGTAAGTTTGCCGCACATTCGATGAACTTTTTGGTGCGCTGTAGGTATTACTTGTACCCGTTGTATTTGCACTTTTAACAGTTGTTCTAACCGTTCCGCTTTCTACCGTCCTTGGACGTGTATAACTGTTATTGTTGTAATTCGATTGATTGACAATTCTTGGTTTATTGTAGCTTGGCGTATAGCTTTCACTTTGTCTGACAGCCCTTCCCTGTTGATATGTTCTTCCGGTAGTTGTTGGTGTGTATGATCTGCGTACATTCCCGGAAGTGGTTTCCGGACGAACCATTTGTGGAGTGCGCGATTCAGTCCTAACTTGTGCCTGATTGCCGGTTGCAATGCTGGTTCTTCTGCCGCTAAAACTCGTTTCAGCTTTCTCATCGCTGTTGACCGTTTGTCTTTGGATTCTGGAATTAATCGTTTGGTTATTGTCAGAAACAGTCCTGGAGGTCCTGGTTGAATTGACTCCATCAGTTCGTTGGTTAATTGAACCACTTTTTTCCGTTAAAACAGATCTGTTAATTGTTGAACTAGAGTTTCTGTTATTGCTTCCCCCACCAACATAGTTTGAAAAGTCAGAACTTCTTCCGTACCTTACATTATCACGGTTAGCATATCCATTGTAACCACCGTAATATCCATTATAGCCTCCATAATATCCATTATAGCCACCGTAATTTCCATAGTATCCACCATATCCACCACCCCAGTATCCACCAAATCCAATGCCGACGGAGAACGGAGAATAATACCCGTAACTGTATGGATATCCCCAACCGCCATACCAGGAATTATAACCCATTCCGTAATATCCGGAATAGAAGGGTGAATAATAACCATACGACCAGTCGTCATAAAAAAACGGATCGTAATAATAAGGTCTGTGGAAACGGTTAATCCGGTAGGCAAAGTCGATGTCGTTATTGTTGTCGTCGTAATAGTTATTAACGACGTACTTTACATCGTCGTCGTTGTAATAAACAGTGGTATCAGAATCAACCAGATCTTGATCATTCATGTCGTAAGCCTGATAATCTGAGTTCCGGTTTTCCTGTTCCGGCTCGTAAATGTAATTGTTCACAGCCGATGTTCCATCAGCATTTTTATCCATCTGACTGATGATCACTTTTTGATTCCGGGTATCATAATTGTTTGTTCTCGCTGATTTTTCATTTGCCGGAGTGTTATTGTCCACTAATGCGACAGGTGGACTATCTGTGGGAGTGAAATAGATGTCATCATCGTATGCTCTGGTCATGTAAGTTCCCGTAGTACATGCGCTGATTAAAATTGAAACAACTGCGATGACTGGAAGTTTTGTTTTCATAGTAAACCCTCCTTTATAATGAATAATAAATTTGCTTTCTTTGTAGCCTATAAAACTAGTACGAAAAACGCAAATACCATACCAAAAGTTAAAAAATGGCAAAAGAATTGACTACGCGCAGCGAAAATTATTCACAGTGGTATAACGACCTGGTTGTTAAAGCTGATTTGGCTGATAACTCTGCGGTCAGAGGATGTATGGTTATCAAACCATACGGTTACGCTATCTGGGAGAAGATTCAGGCCGAACTTGACCGCATGTTTAAGGAAACAGGACATGTGAATGCCTATTTCCCTTTATTCATACCTAAATCTTTTTTCAGCAAAGAAGCCAGTCATGTTGAAGGTTTTGCCAAAGAGTGTGCCGTTGTTACACATTACCGGCTAATGAATGATCCGAACGGGAAAGGAGTCATTGTTGATCCGGGAGCAAAATTGGAAGAAGAACTGATTGTCCGTCCGACTTCGGAAACAATCATCTGGAGTACCTATAAGAGCTGGATTCAATCCTACCGTGATTTACCGCTTTTGATCAATCAGTGGGCCAATGTTGTAAGGTGGGAGATGCGCACACGTTTGTTTCTGCGTACGACTGAATTTTTATGGCAGGAAGGACATACAGCGCATGCAACCAGACAGGAAGCTTTGGAGGAAACGGAACGGATGGTGAATATTTATGCCACATTCGCCGAAGAATTTATGGCAATGCCTGTTATTAAAGGAGCAAAATCGGCCAACGAACGTTTTGCCGGTGCGATTGAAACCTATACCATAGAAGCCATGATGCAGGATGGAAAAGCATTGCAGTCTGGTACTTCACATTTCCTTGGTCAGAATTTTGCCAAAGCATTTGATGTTCGTTTTGCGAACAAAGAAGGCAAGGAAGACTTTGTCTGGGCAACGTCATGGGGTGTTTCAACCCGTTTGATGGGAGCTTTAATCATGGCTCATTCGGATGATAATGGTCTGGTTCTTCCTCCTAAACTGGCTCCTTTTCAGGTTGTTATTGTTCCAATCTTCAAGCAGGAAGAACAGTTGACTGCTATTTCAGAAAAAGTTGCCATTCTTGTTGCCAAACTCAAAGCATTGAATATTTCAGTGAAATTTGATGACAATGACAATAAGAAGCCGGGTTGGAAATTTGCCGAATATGAACTGAAAGGTGTTCCGGTACGTATCGCTATCGGACCACGTGATCTGGAAAACGGAACTGTTGAAGTTGCCCGGCGTGATACCCTTGAAAAGAAGGTTGTTCCGATGGAAAACATAGAAGTTTACATCCAGCAACTGTTGATCGATATTCAGGAAAATATTTACAATAAGGCATTTGCTTTCCGTCAGGAAATGACAACTCCGGTTGAAACTTACGATGAGTTTAAAGAGGTGCTTCAGAACAAAGGAGGATTCATTTCGGCACATTGGGATGGTACTTCTGAAACGGAACAGAAAATCAAGGATGAAACCAAAGCGACCATTCGCTGTATTCCGTTTGATCAGATTCCTGAAGAGGGAAAATGCATGTATTCAGGTCAGCCATCGAAGGGCAGAGTGCTATTTGCGCTGGCATACTAAAAGTTTAAAATCAGATTCAGGAAAAGCAGTCAAAGTTGGCTGCTTTTCTTATTTTTATGAAGAAATAATCTGAAGGCTATGAATAAAAAGAAGAAGATTGTCAGTCAGCTTGACGGTATGGTTTTGAAGACCAACCTGAAACAGAAAGTGTATCTGAATACTGTCGCTTCATTTGATCTCTTGAAAGAGGTTTTGAAAGAACTGGCTGAGGACTACCGGGGAAAGTTAAAGGATAAAGTGGATGAAAATTTACTGCCTGCCTTTCAGGAAAAGGGTCTTTTTGAAGCCGAATTCAGGATTGGGGGTGATGTCCTTATTTTCAGCATGCACTCCAATGTCTTTGTTTTTGACCGTGAACATCCCATATGGAAACTCGATTATATCAAAGCTGATCCAATGAATTCGTATTGCGGCGTTTTTAATATTTACAATTTTTTGGCAGACTCCTTTAAGTATAATCGTACCAATGATTTGGGTTACCTGATTGCCCGCATTTTTATAAACCACGAAAATCATTTTTTTGTTGAAGGTAAACGGCAGTCAAGCGAGTTGGTGAAGGATTTCGTCAATGATAAGCTAAGCAAAGAATACATGAAGGAAATCATCGAAACATCCATTCAGTATGCTATTGATTTTGATTTGCTGGTTCCTCCTTATGACCAGGTAAAAATTGCTTCCGTTGAGCAAATGCATGACGAAATTTATCATTCAAAAATTCAAACCGGTAAACGGCTGGGCTTTAAATTTAATTCAGACGATATTTAGTGATTTTAATTTATTCATGATGATTGATTCGGGTAAGGGTTTTTTGTGAATCGTTTATATCCTGAATTTTTCATCTAATTCTAAACAAAATGGAACAAGTTACAGACCGATTCTTAAGATATGCACGGGTGTTTACCACCTCCGATCCCGATAGTGAAACATTCCCGAGTACAAATCGCCAGTTGAATTTTGCCGATCAACTGGCCGGTGAGTTGCGCGAAATTGGCTTGCATGATGTTATTCGTGATCAGTTTGGTTATGTTACTGCTACATTGCCCGCAAACCAAGATCACACGGTGCCTGTAGTTGGTTTTGTTTCGCATATGGATACGAGTCCCGACTATTCAGGAGAAAATGTCAATCCGCAGCTGGTAACGAATTACCAGGGACAGAATTTGGTTCTGGATGCCGGGCAAAAAGTAGTTTTAAGTCCGACTGATTTCCCTGACCTGCTGAAATACATCGGGCAGGATATTCTTACAACCGATGGCAAAACATTACTTGGAGCAGATGATAAAGCCGGTCTTGCTGAAATCATTTCTGCCATGGATTATTTGATTCATCATCCTGAAATCAAACATGGAAAAATCAGGATATGCTTTACGCCCGATGAAGAAGTAGGGAAAGGAACGGAATATTTTGATGTCAAAAAGTTTGGGGCCGACTTTGCCTATACGCTTGACGGAGGCGAAATTGGTGAACTGGAATACGAAAATTTTAATGCAGCCAGTGCTAAAATTACAGTGAAAGGCCGGAGCGTTCATCCCGGATCCGCAAAGAATACGATGATCAATTCGATGCTGGTAGCCACGCAGATTATCCAGACTTTGCCAACAGACCAACGTCCGGAACACACCGAAGGTTATGAAGGGTTTTTTCACCTGACATCTTTCGAAGGTGATGTTTCGCTGACCAAACTGGAATACATTGTCCGTGATCACGATCAGGCTAAATTTGAAGCCAAGAAAAACCTGATGAAAGAAATCTGCGGACTGATTAATCTTCGGTACGTGCCGGGAACTGTTACGCTGGAACTGTCGGATCAGTATTACAACATGAAACAAAAGGTTGAACCGGTGAAATACATTGTTGACCTGGCTGAGAAGGCGATGAAAGATGTGGGCGTAACACCCCAGATAAAAGCTATTCGTGGCGGAACCGATGGGGCACAGCTTTCGTGGAAAGGCCTGCCATGCCCCAATATTTTCGCCGGAGGGCATAATTTTCATGGTCCGTACGAGTATGTACCGGTACTGTCGATGCAAAAAGCAGTGGATGTGATTGTAAGGATCGCTGAGCTGGTGGCTAAACAGTAATTCTGTCTTTTTATATACCATCAATTGAGACGCACGGCCGTGCGTCTCTACAAATAACGTCATGGTAGAACATTTTTTAAAATACATTCACGAAGAAAATCTGTTTCATTCATCCCAGCGCATTTTGCTGGCGGTGAGTGGCGGAGCCGATTCGATGCTGATGTTACATTTGTTTGCGAATGCCGGATTTTCGGTAGCCGTTGCACACTGCAATTTTGGTTTGCGTGGTCGTGAGTCGGATGAAGAAGAACAGTTTGTTACCGGGTATTGCGATCAGCACAACCTGTCTTTATCTGTCAAACATTTCAAGACTCAGGAATTTGCCCTTCAGGAAGGAATTTCGATTGAAATGGCTGCACGCGATCTTCGTTACGAATGGTTCAACAGCCTGCTCGATCAGCTTGGTTTCGATTACCTGGCCACTGCCCATCACCAGGACGATGTGATCGAAACTTTTCTGATCAATTTTTCGCGTGGTAGCGGAATCAAAGGTTTGAGCGGCATTCAGCCTAAATCGGGCAGGATCATCAGACCCATGCTTTTCACTAACCGTGCTGAAATTCTGGACTACTGTGCCAGAATGAAAATTGATTACCGGACGGATTCCAGCAACCTGGATACGGTTTACAAACGAAACCTGATCCGGCATGAGATTCTTCCTCTGCTCGAAAAGTTGAATCCCGCCTTCCGGAGAAATGCCCTGAAAACGATAGGAAACCTGAATGAAACCGGGCAGCTTTTTCAGCAACGGATGAGCGAAATCAGAGATTTTGTTTATTCGGAAGATGACCAGGGCGCCATGATTCACATCGGTAAATTGTTAAGCCTGAGTCCGCTTCGGACCATCCTTTTTGAGCTGATCCGGGAGTACGGTTTCCAGGTTGATCAGACGGATGACATCATCGACTCTCTAAAAAGGGAATCAGGACGTCAGTTTTTTTCGGAAGGATATCGCCTGGTGAAAGACCGGGAATATTTATTGATCGCAGTCTACGGAACGAAACCGGATAAGGTCTTTTACATTGAAGAGGATTGCCGGAAAATAAGTTTTCCGGTTCATCTTTCCATGGAAAAAATCGAACGGAATGCTGATTTTAGATTCTCAACACATGCCCATGTGGTTGATCTGGATCTGGATAAACTTGCTTTTCCGCTGTTGCTCCGGCATTGGCACGAGGGCGAATATTTTCAGCCATTGGGTATGACCGGCCTGAAAAAGGTGAGCGATTTTTTTATTGACGAGAAATATTCCATCCCGGATAAGGAAAACGCCTGGATACTGGCCAGCGGAAACCAGTTGGTCTGGATTGTGGGTAAGCGTCTGGATGACCGGTTTAAAATCACTGCTAAAACAAGGCGAATCGTGAGGATCAGGCTGGGGTAGGAGGTTCTTTCATTTTTTCTCCGGATGATTCTAATTTCATCCAGCCAATCGGGTCTCCATGAATTGGTATTCTTTTTTGCCTGATTTAATCGAGAGAAATAGTGAAATTAAAAGTGCTACCCTTGCCTTTTTCCGATTTTAGCCAAACGGTTCCGCCGAGCAGTTCGACTAATCCTTTCACAATCGACAATCCCAGACCGCTTCCTTCATTTTTCCGGGTAGAAGAAGCTTCTTCCTGCATAAAACGTTCGAAAATAATCTGCTGTGCTTCAGGTGTGATTCCTGGTCCGGTGTCCCGGATGTAAAATCTGATGTGTTGATCTTCGATGGATGCCCCAAGTGTAACGATTCCATTTTTCGCGAATACACTGGCATTACGAAGTAAATGCTCAAATACTTTGGTCAGCATTTCAGTGTCAGTATTCATTTGAATGGTGCTGATATCTGTTTGAATTTCGGTCTGCAGAATGATGTCTTTTTTCTTCAGGATGAGTTCATATTTCAGGCATAGCTTTTCAATTACATGTATCGGGAAAATTAATTGCTTTCGAACCTCCATATTTCCTGATGTAATCAATGAAATATCCATGTAATTGTTAATCGTTTGAATCAGTCGTTCGCCACTTTCGTTCATGATATCCAGGAAGCAAAGTTTTTCCTGTTCCGAAATGTCGGGATTAAATACCATTGGGGCAAAGCCGAGTATTCCGTTCAGTGGTGTACGAATTTCATGTGAAATATTATTCATAAAATCAGTTTTGAGCCTGTCGCTCGCTTCTGCTCTTTCTTTTGCCTCAATAAGTTCTTTTTCGGCTTCTTTTTGCAGTGTTATGTCGATAGCTATTCCTCTTATTCCTATTGCTTTTTCATCGGCCATGATTGGTTTTGAAGAACTTTGAACCCAGATTATGTCACCGTTAATGGTGTCTATCCGGTATTCGACAGGCGTACAATCAGCTTCTTTAAGCAAGTGTTCAGCCTTGCTTAATACCCTTTCCATATCTTCCGGATTGATGATTTCAGATAAGTGTTTACCGAGATAATACTCGATGGGGTATCCGGTCTTTTTTGTAATTACCGGGCTAATATAACTGAAGCACAGGCTATCGTCGACTTCATACAAAATATCATTAATGTCTTCCACCAGATTTTGATACCTGGTTTTACTTTCCTGAAGTTGTTCTTCGAATTGTTTCCGGTCAGTAATATTGGTAATTGTTCCAATGTATCCCTCAATTTGATCTTCCTTCAGTTCAGGAAGAACATTTCCTATTACCCAGACAACCGAACCATCCGGTTTCAGGAAACGGTATTCAGTATTCCTGGTTTTGTGTTTTTCCCAACTTCCAAACATAGCCGTTCGATCATCCGGGTGAACTGCATTCTTCCAGCCACTTCCCATGGCTTCGTCAAACGATAATCCTGAAAGTTCTGACCATTTGGGGTTGACGTAGGTCGTATCACCTTCTGCATTCGTTCTGAAAATCCCAACGGGAGAACTCTGTGCCAGGGTCTGGAATATTTGCCGGCTTTCCCTGAGTTCTTCCTCTGCTTTTTTTCGTTCAGAAATATCACTTTTAAAAGCCACAAAATATTGAATAATTCCAACATGATCTGCAACCGGAGAAATGGATACCTCCTCCCAGTATAACTCTCCGTTCTTTTTCTTATTTATCAGTTCCCCTTTCCATTCTTTCCCTGTCAGAATGGTATCCCATAATTTTTTGTAAAAGGACTGATCGTGCGCTCCCGATTTAAGTATACTCGTTTTTTTACCGACGACTTCACTTGATGTATATCCGGTCATCTCCTCAAAACGGGAATTAATATATTGAATTGTTCCATCATTCGTTGTGATTTCGACCGCATTTGGTGCATTTGAAATGGCGTCCCAAAGTAGTTTAAGTTGAATACTGTTTTTCTCTTTGCGGAGTTTTAATTCAGCTTTAATTTTACGTGACTCGAGTCGTTCCGCTTTTAGTTTTAAGGCATTTTCAAAGGCACTGGGTAGGCGGTTCAATCGTTCTTTCACTACATATTCCCATGCGCCCAGCTTGATCGATTCGGCTGCTACTTCTTCAGTTAAAGTTCCTGTGACAATTATAAATGGTAGATCTTTATCGTGAGCTGTAGTTAGCGCTAAAGCTTCAAACCCATTAAACTGAGGAAGGTTGTAATCGCTCAAAATAATGTCAGGATGAAAGTCAATAAGGGCATTCATAAAATGCTGTTTGTCGATAACCCATTCAAAAACCAGATGTGCCTTTACCGAAGTTGAAAGTTCAAATTCAATCAGATCCTTATCGTTTGGATTATCTTCAAGAATGATTACCCTGTACGTTTCTCTTTCTGAATTCATGTCTCTGATCATTTAGATTGTTTTTCTGAGTGATACTTTTTGTTGCCGGACGATACTAAAAAGATGTACAGTTCATATAGTCATTAGACTATTTCGGGATAAATTCATCCTGATTGTTTCCCCTCGGGAGGTGAATGGTAACTTTTCATCGTTCTGATTTTTAAAGATTGATGTAAAAAGTGGCCCCTTTGTTCAATTCTCCTTTTGCCGTTATTGTACCGCCATGCTTCTGTATAATCTGTTTCACATTAGCTAATCCTATGCCTGTGCCTTCAAACTCCTGCTGAGTATGCAAACGTTGGAAGACTCCAAACAGTTTGCCGGCATATTCCATATCGAATCCTACACCATTGTCTTTGATATAAACTACACATTTTTCCGATTTGTTGCATTTTCCGATTTCAAGTATTGCTTTTTCTTTTTTCGAGGTGAATTTTAATGCATTCGAAATCAGGTTTACAAACACGAGTTGCAGCAGATTTGCATCACCTTGTACGACCGGAAGCTTATCGATTTTCCATTCAACCTGACGGTGTTCAAAGTCCGGAGTACACTGATGAATCGCTTTTGTAACTATTTCATTCAGATTAACCTCTGTTTTGTTGAGGCTCTTTTGGCCTAAGCGTGAAAAGGTCAGGAGATCATCAATCATTTTTGACATTTTTGCTGACGACTCAAATACTTTGTTGAAGAAACGTTCATGTTCCTGTGTTTTATCCGGAAGACTATCACTTAACATTCGTATAAATCCATCGATGTGTCTCAAAGGTGCTCTTAAATCGTGCGACACCGAATAGGCAAATGATTTAAGTTCATGATTAACTTTTTCGAGCTGAACAGTGCGCTCTGCAACACGTACTTCAAGTTCTTCAGTCAGTTTGCGATATCTGTCCTCACTCGCTTTCAGATGTTTAATCATTTCTTCTTTGGCAAGAGATTCATAGTAATTGATTTGCCGGAGAACAATAAAAATAACCAGAGTCAGGAATAATACCAACACAATACTTATTAGGCTGATACGGTTAAGTTTCTGGGATGACTTGTCAATTATTTTCAACGCAATTCCGCTTATTTCCTTATTCCTATACTCGACTTGCCGATTTAATGCGTTAAGAATATTTTTCAGCCTGGCTAATAATTCATTATTCGTTTCTATTAATAACCTTTCCGTGGATTCCAGCTTGTTGCGGTTTATTTGTTGAGTTTTTAGCTGTTCCCGATAATAATTGTTTTTGTTTCCATTAACTGTATTGTTGATTAAATTATTTCGGGAAGTTGTGGCAGTATTCCCGGATGTCAGGCTGTGTTTTGTTGTCAGAGCCAATTGTTGCTGGGTGGTTGCTTTTTCTGTACCTCCTTTTAAAAAGGCCAGCACTCTACCGAATAAACCTTTTTTAGATTTTTCTGTCTTTGTAAAAACATTCACTGTATCCACTGTGGTTTTCAGAAATACAGGGTTGTATGGTCTGGATAGTAGCGGATTCAATATAATCGGATCGATGTGTATCGCAACAAGTAACAACGAATCAGTCAAACGTTTTATGTTTATAAAACTGGAAGAAATATCTACTTTCTGCAAAATGGCAGTACTTGCTTCCTGAATAAAAAACTCTTCTTTTGAGTTGGATTCAAAACTTATCTTTAAGGTATCCAGGGTTTCTATTAACGAATCGATTTCGCACATGTAATTGGCATAGTGTGTTGAATCGTATGACAGCGCATAATATTTAAAACTGTTATCGGCCGCGTAGAGAAGCTGAAAACAGTGATCGATCATCCCGAGCATTGGATTTTCTTCTCTCAGCTGGACAAGGGCAGTATTTGTTTTTGATACTTCTTTTACCCGGACCAGAAGAAATACCAGAAATGTTGTAATCACCACGAACACCAAAATGAAAAGAAGTATTTTCAATAATTGAATTCTGTTAATTCGAAGTTTCATGTTCCTGTTAGTTAAATTTGTATTGTCGTGGGATCAATTCGTTGTGATAGCGGACAAGGACTGCTGCTGCTGCTGCTGCTCTTTTAATTCAGCAATTTTATTGTTGTGATCCGGTGATATACTAACCAACTGATAATGGAACATTGAATAGTCGTAAAAAAGAGGATGTCTGATTTTACCTTAGATTGAAAGGCGCTGGCCAATTGTATTTTATTGTTTTTAAGCCGGGAGAATTCAGTGAGGTGAACTCGCAACTCAATTTTTAAATAAAACTCCTCCTTCTCCGGAAGAGTAATTGGCTTGTGTAAATCATGCAGGCCCATAATTGTGCCAGATTAAAACGCAGGAATACGTTGACTCCAAAAATACTATATTTTTATGAGAAGATGATGCAGTGTTTCACGCAGAAAAACAAAAGGGCAATTGGGGTATTTTATCCCGCTGCAATTCTGGCTTAGGCGTATTTGCTGATCAGAAAATCATTCCCAACGCAATCTGTTTCACGAAAAGTTTCCGCCTGATAACGAGGCCTGAATTGTTTCTCACACAGGCTTATCGTCTTCTCACGAAGGTTTATCCTGCACGTTATTCGTTCGTGAGAAGGCGTGGACCGTCTGTGAGATGACTTTAATAATGCGTTTGACGTCGCGCATCGCTTGCAAAAGGCCGTTTCTCCAGAATCGAAAGGCGCGTCATATTCCCCGTTTTATTTTAAATAATGTTGATGCCGGGGCTTGACTTATGTGTTTAATTGTCGTAAATTAGATCATGTTAAATCACTTAAACTAATTGATTTATGGAAAAAACTACTACACGTCGATTCAGCTTATCCTTTGATGAAGTAATTACCAAAGCACAATCCATGCAGCCGCAATTTGAGACCGATATCGATCGGTTTATCGTCTTCAATCCGTGGTTTACTCCAATCGTGAATTCCAAACTTCAGGCAGATCTGTCAGCCGGCCTGATCGATTTTTCGGGCAGCAGCCATACCGCCGAAATTCAGCGTCAAACCGAAGCGATCGGGCAAATGCTTGGAATAGCCGGGCGGAAGTACCAGACCCTGTTGTATTATGTCGAAAACGGATTGGGGAACAGCAAAGCGATGACTGATACTTTTGGACGCTCGCGCTACGAAAAAGCCCGGCAGTCGGAAAAGGAAATGGTTTCGTTGCTCAACCAGGCCTGTTCTGCCGTGGGGTATGACGGTTACAAAACAAAGTTACTGGCATCGGGCATGCCTTATGATTTACCCGAAGAACTGGCTGTCCTGGCTGACGATCTGGCTGTTGCTGATGGGAGGCAGGAAATGTTGAAAAAGAAACAATTGCTGGTTACCAGCGAACGGATTGATCTGTTTAATTCAATCTGGGATACCTTATCCAGAATAAGTGCTGCCGCGAAAATCATTTTTGAAGACGATCCGGCCCGTCTGGCGATTTATCAGCTTTACGATACCAAATCTGCAAGCTCGGCGGAGCCTGTAAGCACTGAAGCATAAAGGATGAAGGAGTATATTGAAAATCCGGATGCTGCCTGATGGTGGTGTCCGGATTTTATATTTTTGGGTATCCGTTCCTTTACCGAAATTGGGGTGATTCGTTTTAAAGTGTCGGCCTTGTCCGGTGAGCGGAAAAAAATCCGAAGAATGTTAGAAAGACCTCGGAGATGTCATTTTCTATAAATATTTTATTTCTCCGGAATTTTGTATTTTGTTTAAAAGATTAAAATCAAATAGTTATGGCCAATACTTATACTCAAATTCATATTCAAGCCGTATTCTCAGTTCAAGATCGGACTTGTATTTTAAGGAAAGTCTGGAAAAATGAATTATTTCAGTATATCACCGGCATCATACAAAATCATGGACATAAAGTTTTGGCAATAAACGGAATGCCTGATCATGTCCATGTATTTTTTGGAATGAGGCCAAACCAATCATTATCTGATTTAATGCAAGATATTAAAGGGGATTCTTCCAAATGGATAAATCAAAAAGGATTAATAAACGGGCATTTTTCCTGGCAGGAAGGTTTCGGGGGATTTTCATACAGTAAGTCACATGTCGATCATGTAATAGATTATATAAAAGAACAGGAAATTCATCACCGCAGAAAATCTTTTATAGAAGAATACCTTGAATTTCTTGAAAAATTTGAAGTTCCTTATGATGAAAGATATGTATTTAAACCAGTAGAATATGCTGAAGGTGATTGAATTGTGCCTGTAGGCACATGATATGGGTAGAATGTTCCTGAGTATTGATGACATTCCGTCCCATCCGGGACGGAACACGGTTTTACGATTATAACTGCTACCCACATTGAATCCCTGACGGGATTTAAAATCAGTTCTTCCGGAGGCATGTTTTGGAACGTGCGGAAAACAGTAATTGCGATTTGGGGCAAAGCCGCATTTGTCTGATCAATTAGGCATACAACCGGATATTCATATTTCCTTTTCTAATTGTGGGCTTTTAAATGCTCTGGAAAGTCCAGTCAATTCCCTTTTTTAGCAGTTCCTGGGTTTGGGCTTCGGGACTGCCCGGCTCGGGTTGATACTGATACACCCATTCTACTTCGGCAGGTAAGCTAACCAGGATGGATTCGATGTTTCCTTCTGATTCCAATCCGAATTTGGTGCCACGATCGTGTATCAGGTTGAACTCCACATAGCGTCCGCGGCGAATTTTCTGCCATTTTTTTTGCGCTTCAGTGAACGATCTATGTCCGTTGTCTTTCATCAGCTGACTGTAAATTTGCGCATACGCATTGGCCAGATCGCTTGTCAGATTCAGCATTTGTTCGAGATCGTCAGCCTTGTTTTGCTGAATACGGTCGAAA
This sequence comes from Prolixibacteraceae bacterium, assembly GCA_035648135.1. Taxonomy (GTDB): domain Bacteria; phylum Bacteroidota; class Bacteroidia; order Bacteroidales; family Prolixibacteraceae; genus Aquipluma. The sequence continues at coordinate 41,505 of DASRMB010000053.1, read as the reverse complement.
AAAATTCCACCAATTCCGCGGGTTTCCTCACGATGGGGCAGGTAAAAATAATCATCGGCCCAGTTTTTCCATTCCGGATAAAACGAGGTATCGTAACGATCGCAAATGTCTTTCAGCGTTTGATGAAACCATTTTGCTTCCTCCGGATTGATGTAAGCCGGAGTGAGGTCGATTCCGCCTCCAAACCAGGAGGAGCCGTTGTCGAGACTGAAATGTCTGACATTCATGTGTATCGTCGGAACAAAAGGATTTCCGGAGTGAATAATGGATGATATTCCGGTGGCCGCATATGTAGAGGCATCTTCGCCCAGCAGATTGGCCATATTCTTTTTAAAAGGACCTTGTACATGCGAGAAATTGACGCCTGCTTTTTCGATAATCGATCCGTTCTGCATCACACAGGTTAATCCGGAACCAATCTCTTTTTCCCAGGCATCTTCGGTAAACCGGCCTGTTCCGTCGGCTTGTTCAAGCGTTCTGCAAATGGTTTGTTGTATCGCTTTGTATCTGGCGGCAGTTTGGCTAACGTTCACTGTTGTATGGTTTATGGTCTGGTCGGTTGTTGTCATTGTCTTCACCTTATTGAATTGTAATGTTCTTTTCGCCTGGATACCAATGAATGACCATTAATGACAACTTCGGATCAAATTGGCTGTCAATGATCCTGAATTTTCCCGATTAATTCTTCTGCAATGGTTCGCCCCTGTTTCACCCTATCGGCCATTCCGATTCCATCGCGGATGTTTCCGGCCAAAATCAGTCCGGGGTATTTTTCCTGAAGGTTCTCAATCATTTCATAGCGTTTCCCGGTGCTTTCTTCGTATTGAGGAATCGCTTTCGGGTACCGGCAAATCTGCATGACGTCCGGTTTTAGTTCATTCATTCCGAGCATTCGCGGAAGTTCTTTTTCCAAAGTTGTCTTGATCTGGTCATCATTCATCGCGAAAATATCCGGACGTTTGGTGCCTCCCATAAATACTGAAAGCAAGGCTCCCCCTTTGGGTGCACGTCCTTCAAAGAACGATGAGGTAAATAACACACCAAGAATGTTTTTGTTTTCTATTCCGGGAACCAATCCGCCAAATGCCTGAAGCGACATGCCTTTCCAGTTTTTAAATCCGAGAAGGACTTGTGTCACTGCTGCATATTTTAGTTGATTGAAAGGGGCAATTTCGTCTTTGGTCAGGAAAGGAAGCAGATTCTCCAGCGTGTAGGCTCCGGTTGTTGTTACCACTCTGGAGGCTTCCAGTCCGATGACCTGATGATCTGTTGTGACCTGGATATGAAATCCTTTGTCTTTCGGTTTTACAAGTGTTTCCTGAGCGTTCAGGATGATGTTCTCCAAACCAACAGCTTCGGTCAAAGCTTCAGTCAATCGGCTTAGTCCACCTTTTGCTGAGAAAACTTCGCGTGAGGCTTTTTTCGTTCGTTCGTCTTTGGAAAGTTTTGCTTTCCGGATGGCTCCTTTGATAAAACTTCCGTAGTCTTGTTCGAGCTGATACAGTTTGGGCAATGCGTATCGGGTAACGAGTTCGTTGGGGTTCCCGGCATATATTCCGGAGATAAACGGATCGATCGCGTAATCGAGGTAACTTCTTCCCATCCGGCGTTTGACCAGTTCGGCCAGCTTTTCATTAGGATCAGTTCCTTTTCCCCGGAAGGGTTCGCCCAGAATCCGGAATTTATCATACCAGCTGAAAAGGGGAGTGCCAACAGCCGATAGAAGCCCGGACGGAAGGGCATGCCACTTTCCTTTTTTCCAGATAAGGCGTCGTTTGGCGTTTGGATCAGCAGTTTCAAGCGAACACTTATCGTTCAGATCTTCAAAAATTTCGGCCATCTCGGGATGTGAAACAACTCCGGTATTAGGGCCGGTTTCGTACACAAAACCCTGGTCACTGACCGTTTGAATAACGCCTCCTGTTTTACCTGATTTTTCGATGATCCTGAAATCAATACCTGCCTTTTTCAGGTAAAAGGCCATGGTCAGTCCGGTTAATCCGGCACCAATGATAATGATTTCAGTCTTAACGGATTCTGCCATGATTATACTGGTTTTGAAAAATTAGTTTGTCCTTCCTGAATCAATGGATCGAACGATGCTGCTACATTCCGGATAAATAACTGACCCTGTTGGGTAATTTGTATCTTTTCTTCGGAAAGCGTGATTAAACCATCGGTTTCAAATTGCTGCAGCAAGTCGGGATTATAAGTTGTCTGGTTTTTTATTTCTTCGGAAGTGAATCCAAGACGTTCGCTTAAATCGTTCCATACAATCTGTTCGTTGCACATCAGTTCAGTAATCACTTCGCGCACAATAACCTGTTGTGGTGTTAATGAATATCCTTTGATGGTGGTTAATTCGCCCTGGTTGATTTTTGAAATGTATTCGTCGATTGATTTGGTGTTTTGCGCGTAAACTCCGCTTAACTGGCTGATTCCGGTTACCCCGAAGGCATAAACCTGACCAGTTGTACGGCGGGTACAATAGCCCTGAAAGTTACGGTGCAGTTGCTTGTTGCGTCGTGCCACCGTGAGTTCATCCTCCGCATTGGCATAATGATCCATGCCAATTGCTTCGTAGCCGTTATGTGTTAGAAGAGAATAAGAAGCTTCGAACATTTTAATTTTTTCGTCGCTGGCCGGAAGTCCGACTTTTTCGAGTTTCTTCTGAATTTTACTGACCCAAGGAACATGGGCATAGGAGAATGTGACCAGCCGGTCGGGTTTCAGATCGATGGCTTTCTGAATGGTTTCTGCAAAGTTTTCAGACGTTTGTTTGGGCAGTCCGTAAATGAAATCAAGGTTGACAGCAACATGGGGTGAATCCTTTTTCAGGAACGAAATCAGTTCTTCAACGGGCATTCCTGGTTTGTCGCGGTTTACGGCATCCAATACATCGGTATTGAAATCCTGAATTCCCAAACTGAAACGGTTAAACCCGGCTTTTTTGAGTCCGGTCATTTGCTCATAGGTCAGGTAGGCCGGATTGACTTCGATCGCAATTTCAGGATCAGGAATAAACTCAAAAGTTGAAAACAACAATTCGTTAATTTGTTGAAGATACTCCACCGGAATGGCGTTGGGTGTGCCTCCGCCATAATGAATCTGTGAAACCTTGCGGGTTTTATTCAGTCGGGAAGTAATCATTTTGATTTCCAGAATCAGTGCCTTGATATAGGCATCAACCACTTCCGACTGGCGCAAAGCATACGAATTACATCCGCAGAAATAACACATCTTCAGGCAAAATGGAATGTGAACATAGATGGAAATATTCTGTGGATTCCACTGATTTGACTCATCTACTGCCTTCATATAGTCAGCCGGGCCAAAATCTTCAGTAAAGAAATTGGCTGGCGGATAGCTGGTGTAACGGGGTACCGGGTGATTGTATTTCCCGAGTAATTCACGGTTTATCATGTCGACAAAGTTTCAAGTTTCAAATTCAAAGTTTCAGGTTCCGGTTGCGAAGGCAAGCCGGTTCAATGATCATATTCTATTCTGCCAAATCCGGATTCTGCACAAGCCGGAACTCCTTTATCTTTTCCAATCGGTACGTTTCACCCAGTCGGCCAGAAAACGTGCGTTCTCAAACGAAATTCCGGGCATAAAACCGTGACCCAGGTTGAAAATCCAGTTCTGATTATTTTTGCCAAATTCGATGTACGGCTGAAGTTGTTTTTCAATTTCAGGCTGGCTTGCATACAACAAACGTGGATCAATATTGCCCTGTAAGCCGATTTTCGGGTGAACAATTTTCCGGGCTAAACCGAGTGGTGTTTGCCAGTCAATGCTCAAAAAGTCGCAATCTTCCGGAGTAATCCGGGCTATTCCGGCTCCCAATCCTTTCGGAAAGAATATAAACGGAACGCCTTCATCCTTAACTGCATTGGCAATTTTTCGGATTGATGGCATAAAGAGTTCCTGATATAAATCTGCTGGAATCAATCCGGCATGTGTATCAAACAACTGAAAAACATCGACTCCGTGTTCGATCTGTCCGAGTGCATAAACAATCGATAATTCGGTGACGATGTCAATCAGTTTGCGCGTCGTTTCCTTGTTTTGGTAAATGAAACGAATCGCTTCCGGGAAATCACCTTTCCGGCCAAGTCCCTGAAGCATAAATAACAGAACAGTCAAGGGTGCGCCGCAAAATCCAATCAAAGGAGTATCCGCCGATTTGGTGCGGTTGATCTCGTCGATTACTGAATAGATGTAATTCAGTTTGGAAGGATCAGGATGAAGACCTGAAAGTGGATTTTCTCTGAATGCAAGTGGATTATCGAACAAAGGGCCACTGTCGTTAAACTCAAGACCCATTCCCAACGCATGAGGAATAACCAGAATGTCGGAGAACAGAATAGCAGCATCCACACCCAGATCAGTGACAGGCAGAAGTGTGACTTTTGCAGCTATTCCCGGATTCTGCATCATTTGCCAGAAGGTATAATTCTCCTTAATTTTCATGTAAGAGGGCAACACTCTTCCTGCCTGACGCATAAACCAAACGGGCGGCCTTTCAGTTTTCTCTCCCCGGAGTGTTTCTAATAATATTGAGTCTTGTGTCAAAGTATATTGAGTTTGAGTTAGTATTCTTCCTGTTTATCTGCTTCTTCTTTTATTGCTGGATCTGTTTGTTTTAGTGGTTGAACCAGACTTTGTTTCATTTCTCTGATTCGATCTGACATTGGTAGACTTGCTTGGTGTTGATCTTTTATTTGAATTTCCGCTGGAAACTGCACTTTTTTGGGTTGATTTAACCCGAGTAGGACTTGTGGTCGGCGCTGATTTGGTCGTAGACCGACTTCTTGTTACAGCAGGCTTGTTGTATGTTTTTTTTACTGATTCTGAATTCTGCTGAACCCTTCTGTTTGTTGAATTTGATTTTACATTCGTATTCGACCTGCTTGATCCGGTATTTGAGCTACCGCTTGAAACAGGACTTTTTCTGGTCGATTCAACTCTGTTTTGTGTCCTGTTTACAGGTTGTGTTGTTGATTTATTTTTTGAAACAGAAGACCTGCTGTTTGATCTTTGACCGGCTTGCGAATTCGGCTGAACTCTGGTATTATTTGAATTTGATCTTACCCGGCTGTTTTCTCTGGAACGATTTACAGCGTTGGATGGTCTTCTTTCGATCAGTTCATTTCTGTTTTTTAAGCCTTCATTCCGATTAACAAATGAGCGGTTCGGATGACTTGTGGCATAATCGTTTCGTCGGATGCGGTTGTAGTTATCTCCTGAGAAATAAATATTCCGGCTGTTGGTGCGGTGATACGTATTAGACCTGTTAATATGAACATATACATTCCTTTGATATCTGAATGGAGAATAAGGCCTGTAATAATGAAAGTAACTTGGGTAATAGCCCCAATAGTATGGTGAATGGTAGGTAATGTATCGTGGGCCCCAGAAAAAAGAGAAGATCAAAGGGTTACGGACATAAACCGGTTCGATAATATAATCAGGACCGTAAATATAGGAGTCACCAACGATTTGTACGCGTAGATTTCCGTTCTGTACTTTTTCAACTTCAATGGTTGCAACATCCTGGTAAACGTCTTTGTCTAAAACTGCCTGGACCACTACCAGTGAATTGCGGTCGGATGAATTTTCGACGACTCTTAAATAGTCGATGTACCCGTCTTGGTTCAGGTCGAGGTTCGAAATCCGGTTATCCGGATCATTTAGTCTTTGTTCAAAGTCTTGCAGATTTTCTGAATCGCCGAATATGGAAGCCACAGCATCCAGATCCAGATTGTCGCTAATGTCGTAGCTTGTGGCACGGACAGTCGTCTGTTGTGCCTGTGAACTGAAGTAGCCAGTGCTTAAAAAAGCTAAAACTAAGATTCCAATTTTTGTTTTCATGATCGTAAGTTTTAATTGTTTCCTGTTTCGCTGAAATTGGTTTTCATGCTTATCAGCGCCGATACTACTTCAAAAAATCTGCCAGTTTTATTTTGTTTGGTGTTGTGTTTGAATTTCAGGCTGATACCGATTTCCGGATTGGCCTTTATTTTACCTGTTTTACCTGAAACTTACCCCGGAAGATGTCCGTTCTGCTTTTTATCCCCGGAATATCCGGAGCAATTTCGGGTTTTATCGGATGAAATCTAAGGTTCGATTTCGTTTTTCGATGCTTAAACTTCTTCTGAATTTTCGACGAACGGGCTTACTGTACATTCAAATTCCATTTTCCTGAAATCCACTTTGGTGAGCCATTTTTCAGAAGTCGTCATTAAATATTGAAAGTTTCCTTTATCCTGCAAATCCCATATTATTGCGTCTGCTTGCGGAAATGAAGCATTTCCATCTAATTGTTCAGAAAATAACCGATTCAATAAATTGTTGTCGGAAAGACTTATTCGAATTGCTTTTAGAACTAATTCTTTTGTTATTTCTGTTTCGTCATCCTGTTCTGCCTTCATTTCTAATTCTACGACATTCGCTTTGGCTGATGGAAATTTACCGTTGTAAGCTTTGTAAAGCAATTGATTAATGGAGAATAAAGTTTTGTGCAGATAAATATCCGAATAATTCTCAGAAACCTTTTCTCTCAGCATTTCGTGCGAAAGATTGTCTATTTGACCCTCGTTCAAAACTTCTGAAAGTTTGTAATCCAGAACAATCACGGCTGCTTCATTTGGTTCAAAGTCAGCAATAGCCATGAACAGATATTCTTTTAATTCACTTTCTTTTAATTTCTCTGCATCAGCGTAATCGAATCTTTTCAAAAGCTCTGTAAAGTCAGCATTATTCCACGAACCCTCAAGCTCATCTATCGTTTTTACGGTGTTTATTTTTACGGCGTATTTCATGTTTATTTTTTAAATTGTTTTTTTTAGAATCACATTTTATGATCTTCGCTTAGGTATTACTTTATGAATACATGGGCGATATACAACTTGTTTGCAGGTATACTATTTAAATGTATACTTAACTGTCATGCGCTGTATTCTATACGTTTCAGCCACCGAATTTTCTGCGGGGCATTTATCCTTTCAAGATTTTCAATGCCTTGTAAGTCGCTTCAATTGTTTTATCAATCTTTTTAGTCGTGTGTGCTGCCGACATAAATCCGGCTTCAAATTGTGATGGTGCCATATAAATACCGCTTTCAAGTGCTATTTTAAAGTATTTGGCAAAGGTAACTGTATTACACCGGCTGACATCGGCAAACGAATTTACTTTGTCTTCTTCAGTAAAGAACAGCGTAAACATAGAACCGACCCTGTTAACTACCCCGGGGAAATTCAGATCCGTCAAACACTTTTTGATTCCATCACCCAGACGGGCTGATTTTTCTTCGAGCATATCATAAAATCCGTCCGATTCGTCCAGAATTTTCAGTGTGGTGAGTCCGGCTACCATAGCAAGCGGATTTCCGGAGAGTGTTCCCGCTTGATAAACAGGGCCTTTTGGTGCCAACATATCCATGATTTCCTGTTTGCCGCCATAAGCTCCAACTGGTAAGCCACCTCCAATGATCTTCCCGAAGCAAGTCAGATCGGGCGTAATTCCCAGTATTTGTTGAGCCCCACCTTTTGAAAGCCGAAATCCGGTCATGACTTCGTCAAAAATCAAAACTGTTCCATATTTCGTGCACAGATTTCTGAGTCCCTGAATGAATTCCGGTTCAGGAATCACCACGCCCATGTTGCCTGTAACAGGCTCGATGATGAGGGCTGCAATCTGTTCCGGATAATGGATGAATAATTCTTTGACTGAATCAAGATCATTAAAACGGGCAGTCAGCGTGTCTTTTGCGGTTCCTGAAGGAACACCCGGAGAGTTGGGTGTTCCAAATGTCAATGCTCCGGATCCGGCTTTAATTAAAAAGCTGTCGCTGTGACCATGGTAACATCCTTCAAATTTGATAACCAGATCACGACCGGTGTAACCACGGGAAAGGCGCAAGGCACTCATCGTGGCTTCAGTTCCGGAGTTTACCATGCGAACACTGTCAATCGATGGAACCATTTTTTTGATTTGCATTGCCATTTCAGTTTCGAGCAGGGTGGGAGCACCAAAACTGGTTCCTTTGGCTGCTGTTCTTTGAATGGCCAGAATAACATCAGGATGCGCGTGACCTAAAATCATTGGGCCCCACGAACCGACATAGTCGATGTATTCGTGTCCGTCGATATCGAAAATTTTTGCTCCTTTGGCGCTGGCAATGAACAAGGGATCGTCGTCAACACTTTTAAAGGACCGAACCGGAGAATTTACTCCGCCAGGTATATGTTTCTGTGCTTCCTGAAAAGCTGCAATGCTTTGTGTGTTTTGTTTCATTTTATCAATGTTAATGTATCGGTTATCCAGAAAGAAAAATCAGGACAACAGACTATCGGTTTTGTATCAGGAGGTAATTGATTTGGAATTTAAATATTACTATCCTGATGTTCATGACTTAATTAAAGTTCATTTGCAATATCCTGTGCGTGGTAGGTAATAATGATATCCGATCCGGCACGTTTAATCGAGGTCAGAATTTCGTGAACCATTCTTTTTTCATCAATCCATCCGTTGGCTGCTGCGGCTTTCACCATCGAATATTCGCCACTCACGTTGTAGGCAGCAATCGGGATGTTGAAATTAGTTTTTACACGCTGAATGACATCGAGGTAGCTTAATGCTGGTTTTACCATCACAATATCGGCACCTTCTTCAATGTCGAGGGCTACTTCGCGCAGTGCTTCGTTGCTATTGGCCGGATCCATCTGGTAGGTCGAACGGTTTCCGAATTTGGGAGCGCTCTCGGCAGCTTCGCGGAAAGGACCGTAAAAGGCTGAGGCATATTTGGCTGAATAGGCCATAATAGGCAGATTGTAAAAACCGTTTTCGTCAAGTGACCGGCGAATGGCTCCGACACGACCGTCCATCATATCGCTTGGAGCGACCATGTCGACACCTTCCTGTGCCAGAGAAACCGATTGTTTGGCCAGAGTGACCAGTGTGAGATCGTTATGAACATCTCCGTCAACAATTGTCCCGCAATGACCGTGAGTAGTGTATTCACAATTGCATACATCGGCAATGATATACAAATCGGGTAATGCTTTTTTTAGGGCACGTACAGCCTGTTGTACAATCCCGTTGTGTTCGCATGCAACCAGGCCGTGTTCGTCTTTGTGTTCAGGAATACCAAACAGAAGAACGGCCTGAATGCCCAAACCGTAAAGCCGGCGACATTCTTCAACCAGCAAATCGACCGATAGCTGAAAATTTCCGGGCATGGAAGAAATGGGATTGCTAACACCCGTTCCGGGGCAAACAAAAAGCGGCATGACCAGATCGTCACGGGTAAGTATTGTTTCGCGAACGAGATTTCTTAAAACAGGGGTTTGTCTTAATCTCCTGAGTCTTGTTGTAGGAAAAGACATAGTATGAGAATTTAAAGTTATTTTTTCTGAAAATAATTGAGTATCGCAGTATAAATGCCCTGCGAATTGGCAGTTCCGGCTGTAATGAGCGGCTCCATTCCATTCCGGATAACTTCGGCGGAAGTTGTTTGCCCAATGCAGACCAGTCTGAGTTTTGTCGGATCGGTTTTTCCTGAGATCAGACGAAGCAGGTTGTTGCAGCAAGAAGGACTCGTAAGTACAATCATATCGTACTGATCGTTCAGAATGAGCTGAAAGGCTTCTTCGTTAATTGTTTCAGGTAAAACCGTTTCATAGAACAACAGCCGAGTGGAGTCAGCTTTTTTGGATATTTTATCTTCGATTACTGAACGTGCCAGATTGCCAATTGGGAAAAGAACTCTTTCTCCCTGACTTACACGATTGATGAAATCGGCAACAAAGTCTTCTGCAGTGCTTCCGAGATTGATAAACGAAGCTGAAGTGCCATAACATTCAAGTGATGCTGCCGTTTTTTTTCCAACAACGGCGATTTTTAAATGTTCCGGAAGGCTGTAGTGATTCTGCAGGTCAAAAAGCCGGGCGAAAAAATACCGCAGGCCATTTGGACTCGTAAAAACAATCCAGTTAAACGCATCGAGATTTTTCATTTGTGTCCATGCAAATTCATCAAGAGGCAAAGGCTTCACATTGATGGTTGGCATAGAAAGCAGGGTGGCTGATTCTTCGGTCAAAAGAGTTTCCAACTCAGCTGACTGCCCTGCAGGTCTGGTCGAAATAAATATCTTGTTTTCTAGTAGTTTGCCCATATGTTTCAGTGAGTATGGTTGGCTGTTTTGATTTGATTCAGGATTTCAAGTGCTCCTCTTTTTAGCATTTTCTCGCCGAGTTGAACACCTATTTCTGCATCATTTGTTATTTCTCCTGAAATGTCTTCCCTGATGTATTGTTTTCCGTCAACCGATGCAACAAATCCGCTCATGTTCAAAATGCCATTTTCGATTTTCGAATAGCATCCGAGCGGAACCTGACACCCACCTTCAAGATGAGCCAGAAATGCACGTTCGGCAATAATGGTATTCCATGTTTCCTGATGATTCAGCTTTTCCATCAGAAGGTCAACCTCCGGGTCATTTAGCCGCGTTTCAATGGCAATCGCTCCCTGGCTGACTGCCGGCATGAGGACTTCAGGATCAATAATTTCAGTAATGTATTTTTCAAGTCCGAGGCGTTGCAATCCGGCTGCCGCCATGATCATGGCATCGCAATAACCATCTTCCATTTTTTTGAGGCGGGAATTGACATTTCCCCGGATGTCTTTAATGATAATCTGTGGATTTATTTTCAGGAGTCCAGCTATCCGGCGCAGGCTGGAAGTAGCCACCACATCGCCTGCTTTCAGGTCGGACAGTTTTTTGCCGTCTAAACTCACCAGCGCGTCGCGAAATTCTCCCCGCTCCAAAACTGCTCCTAATTTTAAACCTTCCGGCAACTTTGTGGGGAGGTCTTTTAGGCTGTGAACAGCTAAATCGACAGACCTATCCAGCAGCTCATTTTCAATTTCTTTGGTGAATAAGCCCTTGTCTCCGATTTTTGAGAGCGCAACATCAAGAATTTTATCTCCTTTTGTTTTGATGATTTTCAACTCAACCTGAAGCTCAGGGAATATATTTTCGAGTGTGGCTTTTACTTTTTCTGCCTGATAAAGTGCAAGTTGGCTGCCACGAGTGCCAATACGTATAGTTTTTTTCATTCCGATCAATCAAGAGCAAACCAAGTGGATTTGCTGACAAAATATTTTATTCGAATTTAAATAAATCATTGATGATTTTAAGCGAATCAATGTTTTTTCCGTTATCGGTCAAATCTTTCAGATTTTTAATCAGCAAACGGGTGTAACGCTGGGTAAGGTGTTTGGCATAATCATCAACAATTTCCTGCATTTCCGGAGTGTTTACCTTACGGTAGGAGGAAAGTTCTTCCTGATTGATGTTTTGCAGGTTAGTTGTTATGGTGTTGATGGCCGGACGAAGTGATCGGCTGGCAAGCCATTCCGTGAAATCGGCAATTACTTCATCCAGAATTACTTTTGCTTTTTCTGCAGCTTCTTTCTTTCTTTCAGTCGTTTGCGCTACAATTTCCTGAAGGTCGTCGACTCCAAGTAACTCAATATGATCCAGTTCTCCAACTTCTTTTTCAATGTTTCGGGGAACCGAAAGGTCAACATAAACCTGCCTGTGGTCAGGTCTGATCAACTGGTTTTGTCTGACCATTTCAGCTGTGATAATGAGTTCAGTTGAAGAAGTTGCGATCATCACGATATCAAAGCCGTGCAAATATTTGCTAAATGAATCGAAGGGTATGGCCATCCCATTGTATTTAGTGGCTGTACTTTCAGCTTTGTCGTTCGTCCTGTTTGAAATGGCGATTTGTTTGACTCCTTTTTTGAAAATATTCTGAAGAGCAAGATTCCCTGTTTCACCTGCACCAACCATAAGAACCGATTTGTCAGACAATCCGTTTAATAAATTGGAACACATCTCAACGGCAGCACTGCTTATCGAAGTAATTCCCAGTTTAATTCCAGTTTCAGTACGCACCCGTTTTGCGGCTTCAAACGATTTTTGAAAAAGACGCATTAGTATGGCATCGGTTAATGCAGCTTCGGTACACCTCAAATAGGCTTCCTTCACTTGTCCAATAATCTGATCTTCACCAATGATTTGAGAATCAAGGCCCGCTGCAACTTCAAACAAGTGGCGAACAGCACCTGCGTTTGACCGGTGGTAAAAGCAATGCCAGCAATGATCAGTCACCTGTTTGAACTTTTTAATAGCTTCATAAACCAACTCAAATGCGGTTTGGCTATCATGGATGTCCTGAGAGAAATAAATTTCTGTCCGGTTACAAGTCGAAATAAGCACCAGATCTGCAATTTCAGTTTCCTGTTGCAGGAATTCTGAAAATGGAATAATTTCGTCTTTGGAAAACGAAAACATTTCGCGAATCTCGGTTGGTGCTGTTTTATAGCTAATTCCAATCACCCCTATCATAAAAAATCTTTATCAGGATTGCTAATTCATACTAATTATACACAATAGAAATTGCAACTGTAGCTTTCCTGAAAGCTGAAATCGCATAATTTCTAAAAAACGAAAAATGTGCAAACTTTAAATTAGGAAACTGATGGAGGAGGGCGTGAGAATTGGAATCCGGAGAAAATAAATTCGTGAACTTTGATATTCCTGATCGGAAGGGTTATTATTCCCGTTTCGGGTGGAAATGCAGAAGATGAGGCCTCCGACGTTAAAATGTCAGTTTGATTCTGAATTTTTTCGCTCTTGACCTGGTAGTAATATATCGAATGATCTGCTGTCTTTTGTTTGGCTTCAACAGGAATGGTAACCGAAGCGATCTCTAAAACCTCTTCTCCTGTGCTATTATTGAATATACCCATAGCAAAGCCGAAAAAATAAAATGCGGCGAGCAGCAGATAGGGCATTGGTGTCGATAATAGTCCGAGGAAAAACACTGTCTTGGTTTTAGGTAAATATTTATCTTTGAAACATAGCCTTTATAACAGCTTGCTTCTTTTTTTGTTGTACGCAAATGTAATAATTCTGAATGAATAGGCAGGCTTCGCTGTATTGATATATGTCAGCAGTTAGATGGATGCATTTTAAAAATGATCCTTGCATGCTCTTTATCCTTTCAGGTACAAATTACTATCACCATAACTCAGAAAACGATAGTCGTTTGCCAGCGCATAATCGTAAATCGTTCGCCATTCATTACCCAAATAAGCCGAAATTAGCAATAACAGTGTACTTCGGGGCTGGTGAAAATTGGTAATCAGCCCGTCAACCAGCCTGAACTGATAACCCGGGGCAATAATGATCTGGGTTGATGCAGATAAATAATCCGTCTGATTACGATCCAATAAGTTCAACAGAGATTGTAAGGCATCGTTCGCCGAAAATTGATTTTCTTTTTCCTGATAGGCTTCCCATTGTGAAACTTTCAAGTCAGAACTGTCTGTTTCCGGATTTAGAAAAGCCTGAAGACCCAACCAGTAAAGACTTTCCATCGTTCTGACAGAAGTGGTCCCAACTGCAATTCTTTTTCCGGAGTGGTGAATGAGCCGATTCAGGAAATCGCGGTTGATGAACAAATGTTCGGAGTGCATCTCATGATCCGAAATTTGTTCACTTTTTACAGGTTGAAAAGTTCCGGCTCCAACATGCAAGGTCAGTTCTGCCAGTTCATGGCCTTCTTCCTTCAGGTGATTAAATACTTTCTCGGTAAAATGTAATCCGGCAGTTGGTGCGGCAACCGAACCTTTGATTTTGGAATATACGGTTTGGTAGCGTTCCAGATCGCTTTGTTCTGTTTCTCTGTTCAGGTATGGCGGAATGGGTAACGATCCGGCAAGCTCGATGATTCGGGTAAACTCAAAATCCGGATTATTCCAGCTAAATCGAATCAGATTTTTATTTGTTTCCGGAGAAGCTTGCTCTACACAAAGTTCTATTTCGGTTTCATCAATCCGGATTGTTTGGCGTAATTTTTCGCCTTTCCATTTTTTCTGGTTGCCAATCATACATTTCCAAATACACGATCGGGTGGTTTGAAAGGAAATCTGATAATCTGATGGATCAATCGGGTCAAGGCAGAATATTTCGATTTTAGCTCCGGTTTCTTTCTGGAAATGAAGCCGGGCGCGAATTACTTTTGTATTGTTAAAAATCAGCAGGCTTTTGGCTGGCAAATGTTCCGGAAGATTTCCAAATTTGGAATCATGAATCTGTCCATTCTTCCAAAGCAGTAATTTCGACTGATCGCGTTTGGCGAGCGGATATTTGGCAATTTTAGCATCCGGCAGTATATAGGCATAATCGTTAATCGATATGCCGGTTACTTGTTCGAGTAATTTGTTTTTGTGTCCCATAGGTATTTGGTGGCCAAAAATACAGAATCAATGGCATGAGTCAAAATTGTGATGATCTAAAAGCTACAAATAATTTTCGTGCTTTATTATTCTGGGATTCTGTACTTTGTCCTGTGTCTTTTATTGTAGTTTTGTGTAAAATTTCAGAAAATGATAAAAGCAGGAGATAAAGTAAGGTTTTTAAATGCCGTGGGAGGCGGTGTTGTAAAATCGGTCATGAATAAAACCATGGTAAGTGTTGAAGATTACGATGGATTCGAAGTTCCGACTCTGATTAGCCAACTGGTGGTGGTCGATGATTCTGTTGCGATGAATCCGGAAAGTCGTGCATTACGGAATAGAGTTTCTGTAAAAAATGAAGAAGTTCCGGAAATAAAAGTAAAACCCAAAGCTGAACCCAAATATGTAAGCGGCAAAGACGCTCCCGACTGTTTCTTCGCGTTTGTTCCTCAGGATGAGAATAATCCGGTTGAAGGTGAATTGAAGGTTTATCTGGTAAACGACAGTAATAATTTTGTGTTGTATAATTACAGTCACCTGAAAAACAAAGAATACCGGAGTGTGGATTCGGGTAAAATGAATCCAAACAGCAAGCATTATCTGGAAAGTTTCAGCCGTTTCGATCTGAATGAGTTGCCTTATTTTCAGTTTCAGCTCATCTTTTTCAAAGAAGAATCTCCGAAGCTTGAAAACCCGGTTGTGAAAAGTCTTCATTTGAATCCGGTCAAGTTTTACCGGCAGAACAGTTACGAGAAAACCCGCTTCTTTACTCAAAACGCGATTGTTTTTTCATTACTTGAACCTGATATGGAAACCGAAGTTGCCAAACTAACGGTAACTGATCTGAGTGATATTATTCTTGAGAAAGAGGAACCAAAGGTTGTCTTGAAAAAAGCAGTTTCGCCTGATTTGGTCGAGATTGACTTACATATCCATGAATTACTTGAGGACACTCGCGGTTTAAGTAACCACGAAATGCTGGAAGTTCAGCTTGGCAGATTCCATAACGAACTGGAAACAGCGATCAAAAACGGAACCCGGAGAATTGTTTTTATCCACGGAATTGGAAACGGAACACTCAAACAGGAATTACGCAAAGAGCTCACGAGCAAATATAAAAAATACTATTTCCAGGATGCCAGCTTTAAAGAATATGGCTACGGTGCCACCATGGTGATTTTGAAAAATGCTTAACCCGATTCGAGTTGCGGGTTGCAAGTTTCGGGTTAAGAATTCGTAACCCGGAACTTGTAACCCGGAATTTTTTTCCGCATCTTTGCCGCGCAGACCGCTCTATCGCTGCCTTGCTTTCGGGTGGGGGAGAGGAAAGTCCGGGCAACACAGGGCGCCATGCTTCTTAACAGGAAGGCGGGTGAAAGCTTGCAGTAAGGTAACAGAAAATGACCACCCGGTTTCGACGTGTCGCGACCGGGAACGGGTGAAAAGGTGAGGCAAAAGCTCACCGGTGGTGGTGGCAACATCGCCAGCCGTACCTCTGATGGGTTGCAAAGCCAAATATATCATGATTTTCCGGTACGCCGGAATACAGAACGGCCCGTTTTGATTCTTCGGAAGTCGTGAGGGGTAGGCTGCTGGATCGGGTTAGTGATAACCCGGGTAGATAAATGATAGAGGTTCGTCGTAAGACGAATACAGAACCCGGCTTACAGGTTTGCGTTTTTTTTATAAAAGTGAAGGCGATCGTTTTGATGATCGCCTTCACTTTTTACATTTTGTGACTTAGTATTTTTTGTGGTATCCCTGTACTCTTTTTTGATACCATCGGTATTTGACAACTCTGTATATTTCCTAACTTTGAACTGTTGCAGCAATGCAACTCATTTGACAATGATTCAAGCTGCCGGCAATGGAGACGCACCAAAGCCGGCAGCTTTCTCATTATCATTATTCCGAGCGCGACTTAAAGTCGCACCCGGAATAATGATAATGAGAAAGTCGCACCCGGAATAGTGCGGACAGAAAAGTATAGATTGTATAACAATAAAATCTATTTGATATGCAATTCGAAGAAGGTCATATCTATCACTTGTATAATCAAGGCAATAACCGACAAAAGATATTTTTTGATCGTGAAAACTACTTGTTCTTTCTTCGAAAGATTCGAACACATGTAATTCCATTTGCTGATATCGTAGCATGGTGTTTAATGCCCAATCATTTTCATTTGATGGTATATGTGAATATGACGGAAGTCGATGAGCAATTAATTAATCCGACTGCAAATCCGGGTGCGACTCAAAGTCGCGCCCGGATTAATGACCCTAATATGAGTCTCGCCCGGAATACAACAAATAAGCAAATGAGTTTCAATAAGTCGATTGGTATTATGCTTGCTTCCTATACCCGGGCGATTAATAAACAACACAATTGGAGCGGATCTCTCTTTCGTTCCGAAACAAAAGCAGTTTGTCTGACTGAAATCAATGGAGTTTCACCGGGTTGGAATATAGGCGAGGGAATTACACAAATTACAAGTAATGATTCTGAGTTGGACTATCCCAATGTCTGTTTCAATTATATCCTTGATAACCCGGTAAAAGACAAACTGGTTAAGCGACAAGATGAATGGGAATTTTCTTCGTGTGCTGATTCCCTGGGATTCAGAAAAGGCGATTTGATTAACAGAAGCAGAATTGAGGAATTTGGTCTCCGGTTGATTTAGCGTATGTGATTAAAGTCCGGGCGCGACTTCGAGTCGCACCCGGACTGGCAATGATTCAAGCTGCCGGCAATGGAGACGCACCAAAGCCGGCAGCTTTTTATTTTGTACTGAAATTAATCGGTACTGTATAAGCAACACAAACAGGCACTCCTTTTTGTTTGCCTGGTGTCCATTCCGGCATCAGAGAAACAACTCGTAATGCTTCTGCATCCAGTTCAGGACTTATGCCTTTAGCAATAGTAGCACCTTCAACTTTCCCGAAGGAATTCACAACAAATCTCACAAAAACCTTTCCTTCAATACCTTTTGATTTAGCATCTTCCGGATATTCTATGTTTTGGCTTATCCATTCTTTCAATGCTTCATTTCCTCCAGGAAAATCAGGCATGTCTTCTACCATTTGATAGACTTGGGTAAATAATGAATAATTGATATGCAGCGCTTTGGCCTTTCTTAATTGTTCCTTTATCATTGTAATCTGATCATCAGGGACATGAGCTGCAACTTTTATGCTTACTATACCATTGGGATTTTTTTCTATAAAGAGCTCAGCCTTTTTGCTTAACTCATCCATCGAACTGACTTTCTCTTCCGAAGCCACAAAAATTCCCTCGGCCCGAACCTCAACCAACAATAATGGCTGATCATTTTTTCTTTCGGATACCATTACCGGACTATGCATAAAATCAGCAACTGATGGTATCAGTTTATCAATTTCGTTTCGCTGTGCCAAAGTAAGTTTTGTATAAGGAGTATTAAAAATAGAACTGGCATATTTCCCCCGAATTTCAAGAATGGTGTTTCCGATGATATTCAGTAGTTTCTGATAATCCTCATCTGGAGTTGCCATGTCTTTCTGAATGATGAAATATCTCCTTGTGGTCATTTTTTCCTGACCATTAACCAATAACTTTAGATATTCAGATTTCGTTTTTTCATCAGCTAATTCATAATCCAAATATTTTTTGATTTGGGTTGGCAACTTCTTGAAAGAAATTACTTCATTCCATGACTTCATTTTGGATTTTGAATCAATTTGGATAAGATAAGCATACAACGTTTCTTTAGAATGTCTTTCTAGCATCAACTTCCCTGGGATCCCAAAATCGTCCTCGCTCCATTGTTTTACAGAATCTTGCTGAAGTTCCTGAACTAACGAGGGAAGTGAAAAGCTTTCCGGAGGAGCATTTTCGCCTGTTTTGCCGAAGGCCATCAGCAGCAGGGCAAGCAGGGGAAGAAAGGCCGCCGCCTTCCAACGCCACACTTTGCTGGTTTTTTGTTTGTTCATCATGGTAATTCGTTTTTTAATTTGACAATGATTAAAACTGTTTGCAAGTGCGAACTTTTGATGTCCGACACATTTTTGAATAATAAGAATTTGATATTGAGTTGCATCGATGCCTTTGTTGAGGGTGTGGTCGTCGGCCTGATATTCATGAATCGCTTTCATGTCGCGGATTAGCCAATAAACCAGCGGATTAAACCAGTGGACGATTTTGAATGCTTCCATTAGAATCAGGTCGAAAAAGTGACCTGCACGGATATGCGCCTGCTCGTGTGAAAGAATGGCCTTGCTGTTGGTCTCGAAATCGTGCCGCGAAATCAGGATATTCCGGCCAAATGAAAATGCCGGCAGATCTTCCTCAGTCATGAACAGCCGAATACCGTCGTTCCTGACTAAACGAGCCTTGCTGAAAAGCCGGAGAACCGAAAAAATGCTGTGCAGTAAAATCAGGAAGGATACGAATAAGCCGGCCAGGTAGGCGAATTGGAGCAGTTGCGCTGTCGGAATTACAAATTGCCTGTCGGGTTTTAAAACCGGTGTTGAAGCGGCAATTGTTCCGGCATCTTCCGGCATTGGCGCAACTTTGGGAACAATCTCACTGCCTGAAAACTCCGGCATGAGCTGAACCGGAACGGACTGATGCATCATCTGCGGCATGTAAAGCAGCGGGATAACCGTTGAACAGGCTACAGCTGTAAGCAACAGAAGCCGGTTAAACACGAAAAAAGTCTCCTTCCGCAGCAAAAACCTGAAGCCCAGATAGAGCAAGCTAATGCTGAGTGTTGATTTTAAAATATACAACAGAAAATCATTCATTGGTGCTGGTATTACGTGATTCGGCCTGACGGATCAGCTCTTTAATTTCTTCAGTCGAAATGTCTTGTTCTTCAACAAACATTGAAACGACCGAAGCATACGACTTGTCGAAATATTTGCTCACCAGATTTTTGATTGTGTTTTTACTGAATTCCTCGCGCGAAATGACTGCAAAATAGCGATGTGTATTTCCGAACTGTTCGTGGCCTACAAAACCCTTCTCTTCCAGCCCGCGCACGATGGTTGAAATCGTATTGTAATGTGGTTTCGGATCGGCCAGCATGTCTATAATTTCTTTGACAAATACGGAACCCTTTTCCCAAAAAAGTTCCATGATTTCTTCTTCCCGGTTTGTAAGATGTCTCATGATATTTAAGCTTTGATCAAATATAACTATATTATTTAGTTTGCAAACTATATTTAGTAGTTTTATTCCTGGTTTTTTTAGTTTTCTATTCAGTCAAAGGATTTTTGTTTATTCATTATCTCCTCTATCCGACAGATTCCTTATGGAGTGCGATTCTTATTTCTTACTTTTGAGGAAAAAGTAAAAATGTTGGTTGTTTCAATGAGCTCCAAAAAAATACTCACTTTACAATTGGTGGAATAGGATTAAGAAAATCAGAAAATTATTTTTTTAATACATGTGTTCTCTGGTAAAAGGACTTATTTTGCTTATACTAAGATGCGGAAGTTTTCGTTTATCCAATATTATTGTTAAAACATCGAATTGAAAATGATTAGGTCTAAAAATGTACTCAATATTCCGGTTTTATTGATGATTCTTTTGCTAAGTCCGTCAATGGGATCACAAGTATTTGCACAGAACCATGCTCCTGAAATAGGAATTTATGACGGAAAAATAGGAAACGATCAGATTGTGCTGGTTGCTGAAAGGGCAGATCCGACAACACTGAAGGGTTATTTTGTTTTGAACAGAGGAAAAGCGGTGGAAGAAAGTCACACTTTTTCGTTGGTTTTCTCCGGAAGTCAACCGTTTTTTCAATCAGATCTGTATGTCGGAAAACTGAATTCTGAGAATATCAGTTCTTCATCCTTTGATGGAATTCTGACTCTAATGAACAAGAAGAAACGATTTTTCTTTTGGCGACCGAAAGAGGATCTGAAATTTGTCCTGCGTCCTGAAATGATTGTACATCCAACTGATCGTTATCAGAAGGAAATATTTAGTGGAGTGGAAGTCAAGAGCGATCTTTTATATGGAAAAGCAAAAGGCTACTGGACGCGGTCACCATACAGCGATGACCCTTATATCACCACTTTGAGCAAAGGATTAATCAAAGCATTCGACGATACAGAGGTTCTTGATTTGAAACTGGATATTTATTATCCGAAAACAGATGTTTTCAAAAACCGGCCATTAGTGATGCTTATTCACGGAGGAGCATTTTATATTGGCAGTAAAGAATCGGCCGCTGAAAAGTCGTTGGCAACTTCATTTGCCAGGCGGGGTTATGTGGTCGCTTCGATCGATTACCGTCTGGGTTTTAAATTGCTGCCCAGTGATATCGAAATGAGTGCTTACAGGGCTGTTCAGGATGCTCATGCAGCCCTTCGGTTTCTTTCCCACAATGCCAAAGGACTGGGAATTGACCCAACCCAAATCTATGTTGGAGGAACAAGTGCCGGAGCAGTGGCTGCGCTTAATGTAGCTTTTATGGACAATGATGAACGGCCTTTACGTATTCAGGCTGCAAATAAGGAAGGATATGTGACAAAGATTGAGGAGTCAGGAAATAAATACACTGAAAAGTTTGAAATTAAGGCAGTTGCCAATTTGTGGGGAGCAGTTTCCGATTTAAATATAATTGACAAAGATGAAAAAATATCGGTTTTATCGATACACGGCACAGCCGACGATATTGTGCCTTTCGAAAGTGATTATCCGTTTCGAAATTCGCTGATGTTAAACCGTCTGATCATGGATAAAATGTATGGATCGAAATCCATTCACGACAGGCTGAATATTCTTGGTATCCGGAACCGTCTGGTTTCGCTGGCCGGCCTTGGTCATGAACCTGAACTTGATAATTACAAAACACTGAACCACTGGATGGATACAATCACCAGCAATGGCGCACGTTTTTTATACGAGGAAACAGCTCCTGAACTTATGTTGCCGCCAAATCAGTTAACCATTTCCGGAAATGCTGTTATTAAACCTTTCTATTTTGAAGTTAACAATGGTTCTTTGGTTCAGATTTCAGTTGTTGGAGGAGTTAAAACCAATGGAGACCCGACTGATCCTTCAGTTATTTGGATTAAAAATGCGGATAGGAAACAACTTATTTTTCTCACTACCAATAAATTTGAAGCCTGGAATACAAAATCCTTTCCGGTTACAGTTACCAATTAAGCATATCTAAATTATCAGTAAAAACAAAGGCCACTCGTAAAGAGCAGCCTTTGTCTGTATTCTGAAGTATTTTGCTGGCTACATAAGGAAGCTAAGCAAGATACCGGCTGCTACTGCAGAACCGATAACTCCGGCAACGTTTGGACCCAGTGCATGCATGAGCAAATGGTTTGTTCTGTCGTATTCTAACCCAACAACCTGCGAAACACGGGCACTATGCGGTACGGCAGATACACCGGCATTTCCGATCAACGGATTAATCTTGTTCCCCTCCTTAAGGAAAAGGTTTAAGAGTTTAACAAACATAACTCCACCGAAAGTTGCAATCGAAAAGGCAACTGCGCCAATTACAAAAATTCCTACTGATTTTAAGGTCAGAAATGTTGTAGCCTGAGTTGAGGCACCAACAGTTAAACCAATCAGAATAGTCACGATATCAATCATCGGACCTTTGGCTGTATCAGCTAAACGTTTGGTGACACCACTTTCTTTTAACAGGTTTCCGAAGAATAACATTCCTAAAAGAGGAATACCGCTGGGAACAATAAATGTGGTTAACAACATCCCGGCAATAGCGAATATTATTTTTTCCACTTTGGATACAGAACGTGGAGGTTTCATCCGGATTACCCGTTCTTTTTTGCTGGTTAGCAACCTCATGATTGGTGGTTGAATAACCGGAACCAGCGCCATGTACGAATAGGATGAAATCGCGATGGCACCCATTAAGTCAGGTGCAAGTTTTGAAGCAAGGAAGATGGCTGTCGGGCCATCGGCACCTCCAATAATAGCAATAGCACCGGCTTCCGTAGGGGCAAAACCGATTGCAAGAGCGATACAATATGCTCCAAAAATTCCCAGTTGTGCCGCAGCACCGATTACGATGAGCTTTGGATTTGAAATCAAAGCCGAAAAGTCGGTCATTGCACCGATCCCCAGGAATATAAGAGGAGGATAGATTCCATAAAGTACTCCAAAATAGAGGTAATTCAATACACTTCCGGTTTCGTATACCCCAATGTCATAACCTGGTGCAAATGCAACATTTCCAACCATGATACCAAAGCCAATCGGAATGAGCAGCATTGGTTCAAATCCTTTTGCAATCGCCAGATAAATAAAGATCATCCCAATTCCAATCATGATGAGATGCCCCATTGTCAGGTTGGCAAATGCAGTGAACTGGAAAAATTGCATGAGGTGATCAATCATAAATTCAAAAAAAGTACCCATGTTTTAATCTCCTATTATTATTAATACGTCACCCTCCATAACATTGTCGCCTTTTTGTTTCAGGATCGACACTACTTTCCCTGATTTATCCGCTTCGATGTTGTTTTCCATCTTCATGGCTTCCAACATCAATAGTTTTTGTCCGATTTTTACGGTATCGCCTTCTTTGATATACATCTCAAGAATAACACCCGGAAGTGGTGATTTGATACTTCCTGCACCTTTGGGAGTTGAGGGACTGCTTGTTTTTGCAACCGAAGGATCACTGTCTGTTGATGGGACAGCGTTGTGACGGACTAGCTTTGGTGTTTTTGTTGCTTTAAATTCTTTCTCCAGTTCAACCTTGTAGAGAGTTCCGTTTACCTCTATTTCTGCAACATTGTCTTCAATAGTAAGGATTTCGGTCTCATATTGATTACCGTGTATGTTAAATTTATATTTTTTCATGCTCCTTGATTTTAACGTGGTGATTTTCTTAATGTATAAATTTTCGAACTCCATGGCGAATAGTTTCTGGAAACCTTATGGATCGTCAAAACGGTATTCTCATAGTCATGTGTTTCGCTTTCGTACAGGTAAAGGGACATTGCAATTGCTGCGTTGACTTCTCCGGAAATTCCTTCTTCATCAGTTCTTTTTACCACTTTACTGCCTGATGATACGGGGTTTTTATCTTTCGCCGTGGTAGCAGCTTTTCCCATAAAAAATCGGCCTGTATTTTTAAAAATAAGAGAAAGAATGGCTAGTGCTGAAAAGACAACAAACATGGCAATCAACGTCATGGCAATGCCATAAGGATCCATTTTGATAAAATTCTCTCCTGAGGATGCTTTGCGGCTATGGTCGTTGTTGGCTCCTGGGGTTGAATGATTCAGTTTTTCCCATTCTGAAGTTTCGTAGTTAACACGGCCATCGGTAATATCGACGCTTTGATCCATCGGTATTTCCACTTTATCAATCAGTGTCTTTCCATCAGCATTGAATAGCGCAATGGTCTTTCCTGCTTCAAGAGTGAAATTTAAATGAAAAATACCACGTGTTGGTTTCTGGTCAGCCCAGAAAACGATATAACCGCGCCTGGAAATTTCAGTTGCCGGGTCTTCAGAAGGTATCCAGTATTTGGTCGGATTATTCAGATCATCTGTCAAAAAACACCCAGCAATATTTATCGTTGAGTAAGATGTGTTGAAAAGTTCAATCCATGGACTGTGAATACCAAAATCATCCACGAAGCTTGAATCGTTCAATACCAGAATTTCATTAAATCTGAAGTCGGTAGCATTTTGGGCAGATGCCGTTTTGCTTCCTGCAGCGACCGCAAACAGAATGAGTATTCCGAATAAAAAATATTTAATTCTTTTTTGCATAGTCATATTATAATGGAAGATTAGCATGTTTCTTATCGGGCATTGACTCTTTTTTTGTAGCCAGAGCCTGAAGGGCGCGTATAATCCTGAAACGGGTATTACGAGGCTCAATCACATCGTCGATGTAACCGTATTGTGCTGCCTTGTATGGGTTCGCGAATTTATCTTTGTATTCTTCTTCCGCCTGAGCTGCGTATGCCAGACGTTCGGTCTCGTCTTCAATAGCGGCAATTTTTTTGTGCCGAAGAACTTCGATTGCACCTTTGGGTCCCATTACTGCAATTTCTCCTGATGGCCATGAATAATTGATGTCGCCACGCAGGTGTTTCGAACTCATAACGCAATAGGCACCACCATATGCTTTCCGAAGAATAATGGTCACTTTTGGAACTGTAGCAGAGCCATAAGCAAATAATAATTTGGCGCCATTAATAATGATTCCACCGTACTCCTGAGCTGTTCCCGGAAGGAATCCCGGTACGTCAACCAAAGTGACAATCGGAATATTGAATGCATCGCAATAACGGACGAAACGAGCTGCTTTTCTGGAAGCGTTATTATCGAGCACACCTGCCAGATAGTTGGGCTGATTGGCAACGATACCGGTTGAAACTCCATTAAAACGGGCAAATCCTACAATTATATTCTGCGCATAATTCCGGTGAACTTCCAAAAATTCATTGTAATCAACAATGGAATGAATGACGTCTTTTACATCATATGGTTTATTTGGATTTTCCGGAATCACCTCGTTGAGGAAATCATCCAGACGGTCAGCCGGATCCTCGCATGGAGCTAAAGGAGCATCTTCCAGATTATTTTGAGGCATATAGCTCAAAAGTTTGCGGATCAGTGACAGTCCTTCCTGCTCATCTTCAGCAATAAAGTGAGAAACACCTGATTTTGAACCATGAACAGAAGCTCCGCCAAGTTGTTCTTCAGTTACAATTTCTCCGGTCACTGTCTTTACCACTTTCGGGCCGGTTAAAAACATGTAACTGGTACCTTTGCTCATGATGATAAAATCAGTCAGAGCTGGTGAGTAAACAGCGCCACCGGCACACGGACCAAAAATAGCTGAGATTTGCGGAACAACTCCGGAAGCCATAATGTTACGTTCGAAAATTTCGGCATAGCCAGCCAGGGCAGTAACACCTTCCTGAATACGGGCGCCGCCTGAATCGTTGATACCGATCAGAGGAGCTCCGACTTTCATGGCCATGTCCATCACTTTGCAAATTTTCAGTGCATAAGTTTCAGACAATGAACCTCCGAAAACGGTAAAATCCTGTGCATAAATATATACCACACGACCGTCGATGGTTCCCTGTCCGGTTACTACACCATCGCCCAGAAATTTGGTTTTTTCCATGCCGAAGTTGTCGCAACGGTGAGTCACAAACATGTCGTATTCTTCGAAACTACCTTCGTCGAGCAATAGATCGATGCGTTCGCGGGCAGTTAATTTCCCTTTTGCATGCTGGGCTGCAATTCTTTTTTCTCCACCTCCGAGTTTTGCTTCAGTGCGAAGGTCAATGAGTTTTTTTATTTTGTCTTGATTGTTCATGTGATTAAGATAAAATGTGTAGTTATTGTTTGTCAGAACAAAGTTCAGTTAATACACCAAGTGTTGACTTGGGGTGAAGGAAACCAATATTCAGTCCTTCGGCTCCTTTGCGACTGGTCTTATCGATTAGTTGAACGCCTTTTGAGGCAACATCAGTTAATGCTTCGTTAATGTTGTCGACAGCAAAAGCAAGATGGTGCACACCTGGTCCTTTTTTCTCCAGGAATTTCCCGATTGGGCCATTTGGATCAGTTGATTCCAAAAGTTCGATTTTTGTTTGTCCTACCTTAAAGAAGGCTGTTTTTACTTTCTGATCGGCCACTTCTTCAACGGCATAACATTTCAGACCTAATACATTTTCGTAATAAGGAATTGCTTCTTCCAGATTGTTTACAGCTATTCCAATGTGTTCAATATGTGTTATTTCCATTTTGTTTATATATTATTATTTGATAAGGAAAATATTGGTTTCATGTTTTGTTTTTTGTGCTGCAAAAGTACACTTAGAATAAATCTTTTTTAACAGATCGCTCAATTATTCGAAATTTAAGGCGTGTGTTTTTCAGCAGAAACAGTTTTGATATTGAATTTAATTTTATTGTGATCAGCTGTTTATATACGTTCTGTAAACTTGATTGTATATGTGCAGCCTTGATAATCGTAAAGTGATTGTAAAGAAAAAAGGCAGATTTTAATCCTGCCTTTTTCTTACACTATATTAATATGCATTCTTCACAAAATGGAAATGCGATCCGAAACGTTCATTCGCTGCTTTTTCCAAAGCTTCCCGGTGAGCAGGATGTGCGATTGAGATAAGTAACTTTGCACGTTCCTGTAATGTCTTTCCGTATAAATTTACAGCACCATACTCCGTAACAATCCAGTGCATATTAGCGCGTGTACTCACGACTCCCGAACCTTCAAGCAGTGTTGGGCATATTTTTGAAATTCCTTTGTTGGTTACCGAAGGCATTGCAATAATTGGTTTACCACCTTTCGAATAACCTGCACCACGGATAAAGTCAATTTGACCTCCTACGCCGGAGTAATGTGTGGTTCCAATTGAGTCGGCACAAACCTGACCGGTAATGTCAATGGACAAGGCCGAGTTAATTGCAGTAATTTTATCCAGTTTCCGAATAATACGTACGCTATTGGTGTAGCCGATATCCTTCATTTCAACCATGGGGTTATCATCTACAAAATCATAAGTTGCTTTTGTCCCCATTAGGAAGGAAGCAACCATTTTGCCACGGTCAATATTTTTTAGCCTGCCATTAACAACGCCTGATTCTACCAAAGGAAGAATGCCATCCGAGAACATTTCGGTGTGAACTCCAAGATCTTTGTGGTTTCCTAACTGAGCCAAAACTGCATTTGGAATGCCGCCGATACCCATCTGTAAACAAGCACCATCTTCGATCAGTTCGGCAACATTTTTACCAATCTGGATTTCTGTTTCAGACAGCGGTGGCATAACATGGGCATATAAAGGTATGTCGCAATGGACGAAAATATCAATGTTGTCGATGTTGACCATAGCATCGCCAAATGCACGAGGTACATTCGGATTAACGGCGGCGATCACATAGTCGGCGCATTCAATAGCGGCCAGCGTGGAATCTACTGAAGTTCCCAGAGACACATAACCATGTTTGTCTGGCAGCGAACACATCACCATGGCCACATTAACTTTCAGGTAACCCTCGCGGATCAGCTTTTGCGTTTCACTCAGGAATACCGGAATGTAATCAGCGTAGCCAGCCTGCGTTTGTTTACGCATATTCCCGGCAACAAAAAATTGCTCACATACAAAAATCCCTTCAAATTCAGGATCGGCGTAATCTACTTTTCCTTCAATATGAAGGTGCTGGATTTTAACATCAACGAATTCACCGTTCCGGCCACGCTCAACCATTGGTTTAATTAACGTGTGAGGCGTAACCGCGACCGAACTTAAATGGACCCTGTCGCCCGATTTAATGACTTTTACTGCTTCTTGAGGAGATACGTATTTGATTTGTTTCATAATGTGATTTTGAAAGGATTACCTTAAATTTTGCGCAAATATATAGATTATATTTGCGAACGTCGGTGAACAAAAGTCTATTTAAAATGGATCTACCTAAATCGATACTGTATGTGAAATATTTGTTAAGAAAAACGTTATCGGTTGAATGGCAGGTGTATATGTTTATATGTGTATGTGTTCGTTTCTCCGAGGCCGCATTTTGGAGATTGATCTTTGAGTTTTCGCTGAAGTGATAAATTCTTCTCTATATATTTAATGTTGATGTTATTTTTCTCGCTTTTATACCTATTGGAATCGTGTTGCCAGATTATTGTTTTGTTATAAATAAGAGTTGGATTATGAGAATACCTGAGAAAAACTGATGAACTGAATACCTTTGATCTATTTAAAAGATATCTTATGTATTCATTAATTGTAACTCCTAAATTCAGCGATATTGACGGACTTGGACATGTAAATAATACGGTGATGCCGGAATGGTTTGAATTGGCCCGGAATCCGATTTACCGAATGTTTAATCCTGATTTCGATTTTAAATACTGGAACTTGATACTTGCCCGTTTCGAAGTGGATTTTACCTCGCAAATTTTTTTTCATGATAATGTTGAAATTCAAACCTGGATTCAAAAGATAGGAAATTCATCCTTTGAAGTTTACCAGGAAGCCAGCCAAGGCGGAATAGTTGGTGCCAAGGGAAAAACGGTGTTGATTTATTATGATTTTAAGTTACAAAAGTCTATTCCTATTTCAGAACCGATCAGGGGAATGTTGAATGAGCATCTTTCTGTCATTGAAAAAACTCTTAGCTGTTTTTGACACGGAATGCATTTCAGTCAAATACTTCGGTTAAATTCGCTGTTCGCCCCTGTTAGGGAACAATGCTTAAATAGTTTTATCCAATTGTTAACACTGTCCTGTTCTTTTCTTTTTTATCAGGTTTAATCCTGAAATTTTTATCTTTGTCACGTTCATTTTTTCCTGATTTTTACATAGACAATTTATACCTAAATATCTCAAATGATTCTATTCTTTAAAACTCCTCAAGAAACTTTTATTGCTCTGAATTCGGCACAAAGTCTTAGTCAGGAAGATATTGAGAAGTTGATCTGGTTGTTTGGCGAGGCTGAAAAGCTTGGCGACGAAGTTTTAAACGGATGGTTTGTTGGTCCGCGCAAAGAGATGCTCACCCCATGGAGCACCAATGCCGTTGAGATTACACAGAACATGGGAATTCAGGGAATTCTGCGAATTGAGGAATATATTCAGGTTGCAGACCAGACTGCCGGGTACGATCCGATGTTGAAAGCACTGTATCACAATCTGAATCAGGAAATATTTACAATCAATAAAAAGCCTGAACCAATCCTTGAAATTGCTGACATTGCTGCATATAATGAGCAGGAAGGCCTGGCTCTCAGTGAAGATGAAATTCAATACCTGGATTCAGTTTCCGTGAAATTGGGTCGTAAATTAACTGATGGCGAAGTGTTTGGTTTCTCTCAGGTGAATTCAGAACATTGTCGTCATAAAATATTCAATGGTTCGTTTGTCATTGATGGGGTAGAGCAGGAAATGTCTTTATTTCAGCTCATCAAAAAAACTTCGAAACAAAATCCAAATAAAATAATTTCGGCCTACGCTGATAACTGCTCGTTTGTTCAGGGGCCGGTTGTTGAGCAGTTTGCTCCAAAGACTCAGGATAAACCTGACTTTTTCGAACTTACCGATATCGAAACGGTTCTTTCGCTGAAAGCAGAAACACATAATTTCCCAACGACAGTTGAACCATTTAATGGTGCAGCAACCGGAACAGGCGGCGAAATTCGTGACCGTATGGCTGGTGGAAAAGGAAGCTTGCCCATTGCAGGCACCGCGGTGTACATGACTGCCTATCCGCGCACCGAAGATTCACGCAGTTGGGAGCAATGCACCGAAGAACGTGACTGGCTTTACCAGACTCCGGAAGAAATACTGATCAAGGCTTCGAACGGAGCCAGCGATTTCGGTAATAAATTCGGACAACCTATTATTACTGGTTCGGTGTTGACTTTCGAACATTTTGAAAACAACCGCAAATTCGGTTTTGATAAAGTGATTATGCAAGCCGGAGGAATTGGGTTTGCTGCAAAAAGAGATAGCTTAAAAGATTTACCGACCAAAGGTGATAAGGTTGTGCTTTTAGGTGGCGATAATTACCGCATCGGAATGGGCGGAGGAGCAGTTTCGTCGGTTGCTACTGGCGAATTCAAAAATGACATTGAACTGAATGCTGTTCAACGTGCCAATCCGGAAATGCAGAAGCGTGTTTTTAATGCCATTCGGGCATTGAGCGAATCAGCTGAAAATCCAATTGTCTCGATACATGATCACGGCGCAGGTGGTCATCTGAACTGTCTTTCTGAACTGGTTGAAGCAACAGGTGGAAAAATTGATACTTCCAAACTACCGGTTGGCGATCCAACGCTTTCACAAAAGGAAATTATTGGAAACGAGTCTCAGGAACGAATGGGTCTGGTGATACATGAAAAAGACGTGCCACTTCTTCAGCGAATTGCTGAACGTGAGCGTGCCCCAATCTACGTGGTTGGTGAAGCTACCGGCGATATGCAGTTTACCTTCGAAAACTCGAAAACAGGAGAAAAACCTATCAACTGGCAGCTTTCGTACATGTTTGGAAAACCACCCAAAACCGTATTAACCGATACGACCCGGAATGAAAAATTCGCAGAACTGGAATATGAACCGGCTAAAATAGAGGAATACCTCGAAGATGTATTGCAATTGGAAGCCGTTGCCTGTAAAGACTGGCTGACCAACAAGGTTGACCGTTCGGTTACCGGACGTATTGCCAAACAGCAGTGTGCCGGACAATTACAGCTACCGCTGAACAACGTGGGGGTAATTACCCTCGATTATCAGGGGGAAAAAGGATTGGCAACTACCATTGGTCATGCACCTGTTGCTGCTTTGGTTGATCCTGAAGCCGGATCGGTTCTTGCCATTGCAGAATCGCTGACGAACCTGGTGTGGGCACCGCTTACCGATCAGTTGAAAGGCGTTTCGCTGAGTGCCAACTGGATGTGGCCGGCCAAAAACGAAGGCGAAAATGCACGCATTTACAAAGCTGTTAAGGCTGCCAGCGATTTTGCCTGTGCATTGGGGATTAATATTCCGACGGGAAAAGATTCCATGTCGATGACCCAGAAATATAAGGATGGTGTAGTTTATTCACCGGGAACAGTTATTATTTCAGCTTCAGCCGAAGTTTCTGATGTGAAAAAAGTGGTTGAACCAGTGCTGATTAACGATGTGAAGTCTTCCATTTATTTTGTCGATTTTTCGAAAATGCATCGGGTTCTGGGAGGAAGCGCTTTTTCTCAGATCATCAATAAACTCGGGACTGAAGCTCCTTCGGTTGCTGATTCGGCCTATTTTGCTGCTGCGTTTAATGCTATTCAAGATTGTATTGAAGACCAGAATATTCTGGCCGGACATGATATTTCTTCAGGAGGTTTGATTACTACTTTACTTGAAATGTGCTTTGCCGATAACTATTCCGGAATGACACTTGATTTGAGCGGTATAGGTGAAGCTGATCTGGTGAAAGTATTATTCAGCGAAAATCCGGGAGTTGTTGTTCAGGTTGCCGATGCTGTTGCATTTGAAACAAAACTCGGTACTGCAGGTGTTCAATTTGAAAAGATTGGAAAACCATCCGGAAGCCGTGAGTTTTCAATCAAAAATGGTACTGAAGAATATGGGTTCGATCTCAACTCATTGCGCGAATTGTGGTTCAAGTCGTCGTATTTGCTCGACCGCAAACAATCCGGAGAAAAACTGGCACTTGAACGTTTCCTGAATTACAAAAAAAACGAACTGATATACGACTTTAAAGGTTTTACCGGCAAAGCAGCAGACCTGGGCATTGACCTGAAACGGCGCGGAAAAAGTGGAATCAAGGCTGCCATCATTCGGGAGAAGGGTGTGAATGGCGATCGTGAAATGGCTTACATGATGTATCTGGCCGGAATGGATGTGAAAGATGTTCACATGACTGACCTGATCGCCGGCCGCGAAACGCTGGAAGATGTCAATATGATTGTTTTTGTCGGTGGTTTCTCGAATTCAGATGTACTGGGCTCGGCCAAAGGATGGGCCGGCGCATTCAAATACAACGAGGCTGCGAAATTAGCGCTCGATAATTTCTATCGGCGCGAAGATACTTTGAGCCTGGGAGTTTGTAATGGATGTCAGCTGATGGTTGAACTGGGTTTGGTTTATCCGGAACGGGCTGAAAAACCTAAGATGTTGCACAACGAATCGCATAAATTTGAATCAGGATTTGTGAACGTGGAAATCCAGGCCAATAATTCGGTGATGTTGCAGTCGATGGAAGGAATGAAATTGGGTGTCTGGGTTGCCCATGGCGAAGGGAAATTCAGTTTGCCGCAGGAAGAATCAGCCTATCAGATTCCGATGAAATATGCCAATCCGGCTTATCCGGGAAATCCAAACGGTTCGGAATACAATACTGCATCTTTGTGTTCCGAAGATGGTCGTCACCTGGTGATGATGCCTCACCTTGAACGTGCATTCAAACCATGGCACTGGCCTTATTATCCTTCGGAAAGGAAATTCGATGAAGTTGCTCCCTGGATGGAAGCTTTTGTCAATGCGCGAAAATGGATTGAGAATAAAACGAAATAGTAGATTTTATGAAAATATTGAGGCTTTCCCTGTTGAATGGAATAGCCTCATTTTTTTTATTTGTTATATTGAGTACTCCGATTATCTTTGACAACCACATTAAAATAAATCTTATGCTTGAGTCTTTTCAATCACTGGCCGATTGGTACATGTTGCACATGAACTATTTTTCCATTACCCTTTTAATGGTCATCGAAAGTTCATTTATTCCGTTTCCTTCCGAAATAGTTATTCCACCAGCTATCTGGAAAGCTGCGGGAGGCGATTTAAACATGTACCTGGTTGTGCTTTTTGCTACTTTGGGTGCAGTTGTTGGAGCGATAATCAATTATGGTCTGGCTTTATGGTTAGGCCGGGCAATCGTTTACAGTCTGGTAGAAACAAAACTGGGTAAACTCTTCCTGCTTAGCCGGGCCAAGGTTGAAAATGCGGAAGTCTACTTTAACCGACACGGAAAGAGTTCAACATTTATCGGAAGATTAGTTCCGGGTATCCGTCAATTGATTTCAATACCTGCTGGCCTTGCCAAAATGAATGTCAAACAGTTTATTCTGTTTACTGCTTTGGGCTCAGGCCTTTGGAATATCATTCTTGCCGTTTTAAGTTATTCTTTGTATTCACAACAAGACTTGCTCAAAAAATACATGAGTGAACTTTCATATGCTTTACTTGCAGCAGGCCTTCTCTTTGTTGTTTATCTGATTATCAAGTATAAAAAGAAAAAAGAATAGACGTAATTTGAATTGGTAAATGAGGATTGTTTTTACTCATCCTTATTTTCAAACGACATTCAGTTCACTCTAATGTATCCGAAATTATTTTTTAAACAGGATCTGGAATGAAGTGCCTTCATTTTCAATGCTTGTGATTTTAATTTCGGCTCCATGCAATTCTATAATTTTGGCAACAATCGAAAGGCCGATTCCAAAACCACCAATGTATTTCGCATTGGTCGCCCTGTTAAATGGCTTAAAGATATGGTCCGTTTCATTTTCAGGAATGCCAATGCCATGATCAGAGATGGAAACAATCAGTAATTCATCGGAAATAGCTATTCCTACTGTAACTTCATCCTCCGAAAATTTACAGGCATTGTCTATCAGGTTTTTGAACGCGATTTCAAGCAGTCCTGAATTTCCCTTTACCAAAATATCCTGTTCATTTTCAGAATATTCAATTTTCGGTAATATTTTCCTTCCCGGATATTTTATTTTAATGGTTTGAATCGCATTAAAAATGAGTTCATCAATTCGTACATCGGTCTTTGTGATGATGTTATCCCGATTTAAATGAGCCAATTCCAGCAAGCTATTTAATAGTAGATTTAGTTTTCTGAGGTCATCAACCAATCTCGAAATGTGTTCAGTATATTCTTCCTGTTTCCTTTCACGGCTTAAAATGTAATCCGACTCAGCAATCATGATGGCCAGAGGTGTCCGTAACTCGTGTGAGGCATTCGATACAAAATCATCCTGACTCTTAAATACCATTTCAAGGTCAGACAACATCTCGTTAAAAGTAATGGACAATTGTTCTATTTCATCTTTGCGGTTTCCTTCGTCGAGACGGCTGTTTAGTTTGGACGAATTTATCTCTTTCACTTTTGTAATAATGCCCGAGATTGGTTTAATGGCTAGTTTGGAGAAGAAATAAGAAGCAGTTACTGAAAGCCATACACTAAAAAGAATGCTCCAAAGCAAGATGTTGCGTAAATCCTCCAGATTCTCGTGGCGATATTTGTCATATGCGATCACGAAAATCCGATGCAATTGATTGTCGGTTTTGTGTTTATAAATTACTCCGTCTTTATTTCCGATGGAAAAATAGGAAGGGTTAGACATCTCCGCGTTATCCGAGAGTATTTCAGCAGATAAAAAATGCAATTCATTGCTGTAGATCAGTTTATTCGACGCATCTGTTACAGCAATTTCTTCCTCTTCAAATGACCGGGTTGTCTGATGAATGATTTTCAGGAGCGTGGAGTCGACTTCTTCCACGTTAATCAATAATATGGCTGTATTTTCAGCTTTAATCAGAAGATTTTCTCTGAATTTCGAACGTTGACTGGTAAACGAAAAATAATAAGCCAGTACGGAAAAGAAGATTAGTATACCAAATACTAAAAAAGTGAATTGAAAGGATAACCTTGTTTTGATGTCCATATTAGATTTCTGTTTCACTGCAATAAAAACCAAAGCCAAATTTGGTATGTATGATTTTGGGTTCAAAATCCCGGTCGATTTTTTTTCTTAAGTAATTCACGTAGACATCAATAATGTTTGTTCCCGTTTCAAAATCCAGGTCCCATACTTTTTCAATGATGTATTCCCTTGAAAGCAACTTGTCTTTATTGATCAGAAAAGTTTCCATTAAAGCAAATTCCTTCGAAGTCAGTTCGATTTTTTTCCCGGCACGTGAGGCTGTTTTTTTATCCAGATCCATTTCGAAGTCAGCAATTTTTAATTTTCGAACCTGTGGTTTGTCAACGTTTGACCGTTTCAGAAAAACATTTATTCGGGCGAGTAATTCTCTGAAATCGAATGGTTTCAAAACGTAATCGTCGGCTCCTGCTTCAAATCCGATCAGTTTATTGTCCGGAGTTCCAAGTGCCGTAAGCATGATGATGGGTATTTTGCTATTCGTTTTCCGGATATCCTTGCATAATTCATACCCATTCAATAAAGGTAGGTTGATATCCATAATGACCAAATTATAATCCGTTTGTTTGATCATTCGTTTCCCGACATATCCGTCATTGGCCACGTCGGCCGTAAAACCTGATTCCTGTAGCTGCTTTTGGAGAATCCCGGCAAGTCGTTGTTCGTCTTCAACAATTAAAATATGAGCATTCTGCATCTGACCTGAATATTTTATACAAAACTAAGATACAAATTCATAGAGATCTTATTCTAATGAAATTCTAATTATTTTCTAATAAGCCTTTAACCGGCCAAGCTAAAATAGTTCGATAGATTTGTTTGAATCATCAATCAGAACTAAAACGATATAATCATGAAAAAATTTAAAATGTCAGGGGGAATGGCAATGGGTCTGTTTTGGGGCTCAGTCTTTGTGCTTTTAATCCTGTTGAAAGTCTTTGTATTCAATTAATTTACCAGGCGATTCGTTTTTAGGCTTACTCTGAATTGTTGTATGTATAAAAAAAAACCGGATTATACGTTGGTTTTCGGAATACCGTGAATGAAATACTCACGGTATTTTTTTTGTTTTATTTTTTCTTTACTGAATATGCTGTCAGTCGTGTATCAGGAATTTGTATAAGAAGATTTAAACTAATTAACCATTTGTTGAGCATTAAAAATCATAAAGAACAGAAGTAAGGCAAATATCAACAAAACATAAAGACCGGCTTTCTGATAACGAAGCTTGAACAGTTTTTGCACGAGGGAAACCAGTGAAAATACTGCAAGAACAACCACCCCTTTTAAAAAGGCCAGAACTTTTAACTCTTTCGGTATGTTATTCCCATTTGTTTGTGGAATGCTGATTTGATCGGTAATCAATATATAGAAGGCAAAAAATCCAAGCAAAAGGAATACGACTTGTCCGGCCAGTATAAACTTTTCTTTTTTTTCAATCCACCCAAATAAAATGATGGCGATGCCCAGAAAAAGTGCCCATTGGGAAATGCTGGTTATCCCGAGTAACGAATTTGAAATCATAGTAAAAAAATACGTGTGTGGCAAAAGTGTTAATTTTAAGTCAAACAAAAAACATTAAAACTAATCTTGTGTTTAAAATGGTTATTTTTGGCGAAATTCAGAATAATCAAGTATGACAGAGAAAAACCTGAACATCAATCCAAAAGCAAAAGGACTGATATTTGACCTTGACGGAACATTAGCCGACACCATGCCGATTCATTACATTGCCTGGAAAAATGCTGCAGCCATGTATGGAATTGATTTTACTACGGAACTTTTTGAGCAATTAGCTGGCATTCCACTCTATCCAACGGTTGAAAAATTAAACCAGATTTTCGGTAAAAGTATAGACCCGAAGGAGTTGGGCGATATCAAAGAAACTGAGTTCGAGAAAAATATGCATCTCACTCCTGAAATAAAAATAGTTACTGATCTGGTTCGGAAATACCACGGAATATTGCCGATGGCTGTGGGGACTGGTGGATCAACACGGATATCCAGAAAATCACTTGAGATCATCGGGTTAACAGATTATTTCGATATTTTGGTGACCAGCGAAGATGTGACCAACTTTAAACCACATCCGGAAACATTTTTAAAATGTGCCGAACAAATGGGAATTGCTCCTCAGGATTGCGAAGTGTATGAAGATGGCATTTTGGGTATTCAGGCTGCACAGGCTGCCGGGATGATGGTTGTTGATGTTACTAAATACTATGAAGTTACGATAGGGAAATAAAATATGAAGACGAAACTGGGATTGCTGGTCATCCTTATAGGGATTGCAAGTTCTTGTACTACAGAAAAAAGAACATTACGGAACGAATACACGGTTGTTTCATACAATGTGGAAAATTTGTTTGATACGGTTGACGATCCAACGATTCCGGATGAAGAATTTCTTCCGGAGAGTGATAAGGAATGGACAGCCGAACGCTATCAGAAAAAACTAAATGATTTAGCCGAAGTAATTTCTGAAGTCAATCCAAAAGAACTTCCGGAGATTGTTGGTTTGGTTGAGGTTGAAAATCAAACCGTTTTAGAAGATCTGATTCACACGGCGAAACTCAATAATCAATATGCCATTATTCACGAAGAAAGTCCGGATTACCGCGGAATTGATGTGGCCCTGATTTACCGGAAAGATGCTTTTACTGAAGTTATGCACGAAGTTTTAGCAGTTACTTTTCCTGAGGATCCTGATTTTAAAACCCGCGATATTTTATATGTAACCGGCAAAATCAGGAATAAAACAGTTCATCTATTTGTGAATCACTGGCCGTCGCGTATTGGTGGTGACGAAAAAACTGAACCTAAACGTGTTCTTGCTGCCTCTGTTCTGAAAAATAAAGTCGATCAGGTATTGTCTCTTGATCCGAATGCAAGGATTATTATTATGGGCGATATGAATGACGAACCGGCTAATAAAAGTCTGGAACAAATTCTTGGTGCCCAATCGCCTGACTCTGGTGCAACATTGGTCAATTTAATGATGCCTGATGATTTGCTGCAATTGGGAACCTATTCTTACAAAGGAAACTGGAACATGTTGGATAATCTGGTTGTTTCAGGTAACCTGATTTCGGGTAAACGGATGCAGGTGGAAGGTCATAAAGGTTTTGTTTTCAGTCAGGACTGGATGATTTATACCAGCAGCAAAGGCGATCAGTCACCAAACCGCACCTATGTTGGTAAAAAATATGTAGCTGGTGTAAGCGATCATTTTCCGGTTTATTTCAAAATGAAGGTAAAATAACTAATTCGCAGAGATTCACAGTCCGGTGTATCTCTGTGCCGATTAATAATTTATACAGACGTACAAGGGTGCGTCTCTAATATTTGGCTCAATGGACTTTAAAATCGTTTCCGAATATCAACCAACAGGCGATCAGCCGGAAGCTATAAAGCAGCTAACCGCCGGATTGCAGAATGGCTCAACCTTTCAAACCTTACTGGGTGTGACCGGTTCAGGGAAAACATTTACCATGGCCAATGTGGTAGAGCAGGTGCAACGTCCTGCCCTTATTTTGAGTCACAATAAAACCCTTGCTGCTCAGCTGTATGCTGAGATGAAACAGTTCTTTCCTGAAAATGCGGTTGAATAT
Organism: Prolixibacteraceae bacterium; assembly: GCA_035648135.1. Lineage (GTDB taxonomy): Bacteria > Bacteroidota > Bacteroidia > Bacteroidales > Prolixibacteraceae > Aquipluma. Next base: position 3,352 of record DASRMB010000053.1, on the reverse strand, counting down.
TTTGTTTCGTATTATGATTATTACCAACCCGAGGCTTATTTGCCCGTTAGCAATACCTACATCGAGAAAGACCTTTCGATTAACAAGGACATTGAAAAACTTCGTTTAAGTACTACTTCTTCCTTACTTTCCGGCAGGCGCGACGTCATTGTTGTTTCGTCGGTTTCGTGTTTGTACGGAATCGGGAATCCGGAAGATTTTCATGCCAATGTGACTCAGGTTAGCAAAGGTGAAACCGTCAGCCGGAATGTTTTTCTCCGGAAGTTGGTCGATGCGCTTTATTCGCGCAATGAGGTTGAATTTAACCGGGGTAATTTCAGGGTGAAAGGCGATACGGTCGATATTTTTCCGGCTTATGCTGATACGGCCATCCGTATTGTTTTCTGGGGAGACGACGTTGAGGAAATCTTTTCGTTCGATCCGGTTGGAGGTGGAATCATTGAATCGATGGATGTGGCCGTCATTTATCCGGCCAATATTTTTGTGACCACCAAGGAACGCATGCAACTTTCCATCCGGCAGATTCAGGACGATATGGTTAAACAGGTTGCTTTTTTCCAGGATATTGGCAAACCGCTGGAAGCCAAACGCATTCAGGAACGGGTTGAATACGACCTTGAAATGATGCGGGAACTAGGTTACTGCTCCGGAATCGAAAATTATTCACGGTATTTTGACGGCAGGGTAGCGGGTGCGCGTCCATTCTGCCTGCTCGATTATTTTCCTGATGATTTTATTACCATTATTGATGAAAGTCACGTGACTTTGCCACAAATCAAAGCCATGTTTGGTGGCGACCGTTCGCGCAAGACCAATCTGGTTGAATACGGTTTCCGCCTTCCTTCGGCCATTGATAACCGCCCACTGACTTTTGACGAATTTGAAAGTGTGGTTGATCAAACGGTTTTTGTAAGTGCCACTCCTGCCGATTACGAACTTGAAAAATCGGAAGGAATCGTGGTGGAACAGGTGATTCGCCCAACCGGATTGCTCGATCCGATTATCGAAGTTCGTCCAAGCCTTAACCAGATTGATAATTTGATGCACGAAATTCATTTGCGCATTGAACGCAACGAACGGGTGCTGGTTACCACGCTCACCAAGCGAATGGCCGAAGAACTGAGCAGTTACCTGACCAACATGGGCGTAAAAACCAGTTATATTCATTCGGATGTTGAAACGCTTGATCGTATTCAAATTCTGGAAGATCTTCGCAAAGGTATATTTGATGTGCTGGTTGGTATCAACTTGTTGCGCGAAGGATTGGATTTGCCGGAAGTTTCGCTGGTTGCTATTCTGGATGCCGACAAGGAAGGATTCCTGCGTTCCGAACGTTCGCTGACGCAGACAGCAGGCCGTGCTGCCCGTAACCTCAATGGAATGGTGATTATGTATGCCGATAAAATTACCAACTCGATGAAACGGACCATCGATTCGACCAATTACCGCCGCGAAAAACAAATGAAGTACAACATCGAAAACAACATAACACCCACACAAATTATCAAGGCCAGCCGCGAAATAATTGGATACGCAAGCATTGGCATGAAAGTAAAAGGCTACAGCGGTGATGAACCAACCAACCTGGCTGCCGATCCGGTTGTTCAATACATGAGTGTTACGGCTCTCGAAAAGGCAATCGTTAAAATTAAACGTGACATGGAAGCCGCCGCCAAAGAACTCGACTTTTACGAAGCCGCCCGCCTTCGCGACGAAATGTTCCGTTATCAGGAAATTTTAAAGGGCAAGAAATTGTAATTTGCTTTCAATTTGTCAGCAACGATAGAGGTTTCACCCACTGGGTGAAACCTCTAACAGGAAAGCGTATTGCAGGGTGTAATATTGTTGTGATTTGCTTTCAAATTGTATCTTTAGTGCGTTCTATCACATCGGCTTTCCTGCTGTTATTGAATCCTCATCTGTTGTGATTTGCTTTCAAATTGTATCTTTAGTGCGTTCTATCACATCATATAAATACATACATTTACAGTGTTTATGTTGTGATTTGCTTTCAAATTGTATCTTTAGTGCGTTCTATCACATCCAAATCATTACACTAATCAGTGAATTATGGTTGTGATTTGCTTTCAAATTGTATCTTTAGTGCGTTCTATCACATCCGCGAAATTTAACGACCATCTCAGGTTGTGGTTGTGATTTGCTTTCAAATTGTATCTTTAGTGCGTTCTATCACATCGATCAAGTTCGGTTTTTGCAGCCTCTGACAGTTGTGATTTGCTTTCAAATTGTATCTTTAGTGCGTTCTATCACATCTGTAACGGTCAAAGTCAAATACTCGTCACGGTTGTGATTTGCTTTCAAATTGTATCTTTAGTGCGTTCTATCACATCTATTTTGAATCTTGGTTTATACTCTTCGCTGTTGTGATTTGCTTTCAAATTGTATCTTTAGTGCGTTCTATCACATCGGCAATTACTCAGGGTGCGAAATTGTACTAGTTGTGATTTGCTTTCAAATTGTATCTTTAGTGCGTTCTATCACATCTGAATGTAATTAAAGAAGGATCAGTCAGGGTTGTGATTTGCTTTCAAATTGTATCTTTAGTGCGTTCTATCACATCACTCAAAATTGGTGATTGTTCAGATGAACAGTTGTGATTTGCTTTCAAATTGTATCTTTAGTGCGTTCTATCACATCTGGTATTGGTATAAAGTATAGGCTAAACTAGTTGTGATTTGCTTTCAAATTGTATCTTTAGTGCGTTCTATCACATCAATTCAACATTTGTTGTTATGAATGCAGTGTTGTGATTTGCTTTCAAATTGTATCTTTAGTGCGTTCTATCACATCGAGATAGTAAAATTACTGAAGCCACTACTTGTTGTGATTTGCTTTCAAATTGTATCTTTAGTGCGTTCTATCACATCGAATTGAAAAAGCAATTAAAAGGTGTGAAGGTTGTGATTTGCTTTCAAATTGTATCTTTAGTGCGTTCTATCACATCCTTTGAAAAAAAAGATTATGACAGTAGATGGTTGTGATTTGCTTTCAAATTGTATCTTTAGTGCGTTCTATCACATCTGGGAAGATGAAAACCTACAACCTAAACAAGTTGTGATTTGCTTTCAAATTGTATCTTTAGTGCGTTCTATCACATCATTGCCCGTGAAACCTTTGCATCTGATCCGGTTGTGATTTGCTTTCAAATTGTATCTTTAGTGCGTTCTATCACATCTCTTTTTTGAATATATTGTTTATTTCAGTTAAGAACTACCCCCCTTTTCAATCGAGAAGTATACCACTAGTCATAACAAAGTGAGAATAAAATCTCATTTTTAATGCATGATAAGTATGTATACGAAACAGGAAATCATTATTCTAAGCTACCGTG
>DASRMB010000052.1:0-91576 GCA_035648135.1 Prolixibacteraceae bacterium | reverse complement strand
AAATGAGCTTGTACGTTTTTGAATATATCGAGTCTTGGTATAAACATAAAAGAAGGTTCTCAGCATTGGATAACCTGACCATTGATGAATTCTGGAAACAGTATTGGATTAGAAAAGAATCAATTATGAATGTAGCTTAACATTTTGTCTGGTAAATGTTTGCAAGTCCAATCCCTCAGTCTTTCTAAATCCGTTTGCCATGAAGGTTCTAGTGATATAATCTCCTTTTTATTTAAACTCCTTTTTCTTAGTACATGACAAAAATATAAATAGCTGATTATCAGCAAAATAAATGTTATAATATTTGGATAATACTCTGAATATCAGTATCTTACAAGAAATTACCCCACTTCGAAGTAAGAATTATGACACCCAGAGTAGAGTCTAAAAGTAGTGAATTAGTTTCCATTTTCCATGATCAATCAGGTTGGAATCTGGCACGAGTGAAGTTCTTTGTTTTAATTATTAGTGCCCTTTGCAAGATGCAAACTGTTGGTTTTGAGAAGTTAGCTACTGCCTTTGACAGCAATGCCAGTACCGGTTCCTCACTGCGGAGAATACAACGGTTTATGGCGACATATCTTTTGGATATAGATTTGATTTCCAGATTGATATTAAGGATATTACCACACAAACCTCCTTTCCGCCTAGCAATGGATAGAACAAACTGGAAGTTTGGACAGAAGAATATCAATGTATTGGTGCTCGCAGTTGTTTATCAGGGAGTCGCTTTTCCATTGCTGTTTAAGTTGTTACCCAAATTTGGCAATTCAAACACCGATGAACGCATTGAATTGATTGAACGGTTTATCCGTCTCTTTGGTGCAGAAGCATTAGATTGTTTGACCGCAGATCGTGAGTTTGTTGGAGAACGATGGATCAAATACTTGAATGAGAACAGGATTCTGTATTATATACGCATTCGCGATAACTTCTGGGTTTTGCAACCACACAATGGCAAAAGAGTTAAAGCCAGTTGGCTGTTTGCCAATTTACCGTTAAATGGTTGTCGGGTTAATCACCGAATTGTGTCCCTGAACGACCAACTCTGCTATCTCTCAGCCTCGAAAGGAAAAGACAAAGATGGAAAGCCTGAATTGCAGATTATTGTCTCGTTCAACAAACCTGAAAATGCACTGGAGATTTACAAAGAACGATGGCAAATTGAAACTGCTTTCAGAGCTTTAAAAACAAGTGGGTTTAATATCGAGGATACCCATTTAAGTGAAATAGAAAGAATTGAAAAATTATTTGCATTAGTGATGGTTGCTTTTACCTGGGCATATCTGGTTGGTGATTATCTGCACAGATACATCAAACCAATCCCGATCAAGAAGCATGGAAATAAAGCGAAAAGTCTGTTCAAATATGGGCTAACTTATATTGCAACTGTTCTTTTAAACGCTTTCTTTCAAGATGATATCAATATTTATAAATTTTTGTCATGTACTTATAAAAAAAACAGATATTTATTTGAGTGCAATTGCCTTTAAAATTGCAGTTTCATCCAGTTTTATTCTTAAAGCTCAGGAAAATTCCGCGCAGTTTCAGATACCACAGGCACTGATCCCCGTTGAGGTAATGGTTGGCGGAAAAGCATCGATGTACCAAATGTCTGTTGACAAACGCTTTGCTCCGGGCAGCAAATTCAAGTTTTTCAATCTGATCAATTATGAAGTGGACGGGGACGAGTTTACTCCTGATAATTTCGTCATTCAATCCATCGGATATTTTGAATTTGCGAAAGGATTCGATGTGGGTGCCGGAGAAAATCTAAAAGCTTTTGGAGGATTTAAACCTGTTGTATCGGTCGAATTTACCAATTCCTCAAGAGATCGTGGAATTATTATTCAGCCTGTATACGAGGTTCATAAGAATGGGGAGTTCAGTACCATGGCGATGTTCGAATGGCATCCGGTGAATGAAAGAAAGTTTCAACCTTACTTCAGAATTCAGGCTATGACGTCCTGAAAAAGTGAGCATGCATTCAGCTATCATTACCGGAGACTGGGTGCCCGGTATAAAATTTTCAGTTTCGGCCCGGCACTTAATGTAGAATATTTCGGCCCAAATGCGAATAGTGTTGTAAATTGGGGATGTTTTGCAAATTTCCTGATCAATTAAAAAGAAAAACCTGTTTAGTGTCCGTTGAAATTTATTTTCTCAATCCCGTTAGGGATTTAATAGGGGTATAAACTGGATTAAATTTTGAAGTCTCGTCCTGGCAGGGATGAAATACATTGAAAAACATTGATCTTCTACCTGCATTTGGTGCCTAACGGCACGATATGAATAAACACAATTAATCCTAAAAATAAAAATTCAACAGTTTTTTACTTTATCAATTTCAACCTCAAAAATCATGAAAAAAACAACTTTACTACTGATATTAATAGCTTTTTTTTTCGCCGGAATTCTAAATGCTCAGCAACCCGATCTGTCAAAGCTTAAGGCTCCAAAAGACTTTTTGTGGGGAGTTGCCAGTGCTGCTTACCAGGTTGAAGGTGCTTATCAAGCAGAAGGGAAGGGCGAAAGTAAATGGGATTTCTTCGCCAATAAAATCGGTGTTACCCAATTTACCATTGGCGAAAAACAAACCGGAAATGTGACTATCAATCAATATGACCGAAAACAGTATCTTCAGGATATTCAATTGATGAAAGAGCTGGGTGTCAATACTTATCGTTTCTCCATTCCCTGGAGCCGGATTTTGCCGCAAGGAGTTGGCAAAACCAACGAAATGGCTATAGCCCATTATCACCTGCTTATTCAGGATTTAAAAGCAGTTGGAATTCAGCCGTTGGTTACACTTTATCATTTCGATATGCCGCAAGCTTTGATGGAAAAAGGCGGCTGGACCAATCGCGAATCAGTTGAGTGGTATAAGAATTATGCTACGGTTATATTTAAAAATTTTGGCGAAGAAGTCAAACATTTTATCACTTTCAACGAGCCCTACATTGAATTCTTTCTGGCCGATTTCCTGATGAATCCAACACAAAGTCAGGAGCCTGTCAATGTGAGATATTCCAACGAAATTATTAATGTTCATCATCAGTTGCTGGCCAGCGCCGAAGCTATAAAATTGTACCACGACATGAAGTTGGACGGAATGATTGGCATCACCTTCAATCTTTCACCTTGCCTGCCGATGGATCCCAAAAATCCTGAAGATGTGAAAGCGGTTTCGTTACAGGATGAATTGCTGAACCGGATTGTTCTGGATCCGGTTTTCAAAGGCAAATATCCTGAAAATGCATTGGCTGCCATTCAGAAATACAATCCTTCTTTTCAGCCTTCAAAAGAAGACATGAAGTTTATTGCTTCGGAAAAACCTGATTTTTTGGGAATAAATTATTATGCTCCGGCATTGGTGAAAAAGTATGAAAATTCGCCGTTTGGTGTTTCGTGGATAGGCAACAACACCGATTCTGTGATCATGAATAATGGTCCGGTAAGGCCTGACCAGTTGTACGCCTTGCTGATGCGGATTAAAAATGAATACGGAAATCCAGTCACCATGATTACTGAAAATGGCGCCAGCTTTAATAATCACGAAGATGAGGTGGTTGATGGAAAAGTGAATGACAGCCTACGCGCTGATTACATCAGTCGACATATTGCTGCTGCCTTGCAAGCTCAAAAGGATGGTGCCAACCTGAAAGGTTATTTTGTATGGAGTGGCTGGGATAATTTTGAATGGATTTTTGGATATTCAGTCCGATTCGGATTGATCCACGTTGATTTCAATACTCAACAACGCATACCCAAGCAAAGTTTTTACACCTATCGGGCCATTTTAAAGGAGAAGTCAAAATAAGCGATTAGATAATTGCCGGATCAGGAAAAGTAAGAAGCGTAAAATAAAATACGCCAGCTAAAAACTTATTTCATACATATTTGTCTTTTATTGTATCTACCATGCTGAATGGCTGGGCTTTAAAAGGCATTACTCCTAAAACATACAAGTATGAAAACAAAAATTTTAGCTTTTCCAATATTGGCATTGGTCTTATTGCTGAACTCCTGTAAAAAAGATGAAGGAGTTACTGTTCTATCGCCGGTTGCAACTGCAACTCCGTTATCACAAAGTATTAGTTCAGGATCAGCAACTTCAATTGCGCTGAGCAGTTCTGTTTCAGGAACAACTTTTAACTGGACCGTTATTCAGAACGGAGTCTCCGGTGGATCAGCCGGAAGTGGTTCCATGATAGAGCAAGCCTTGACGATTACGGGATCTGCCTCAGGTATAGCAACTTATACGATAGTACCTTCGGCAAACGGAACTCCGGGAAGTGCAATCACGGTAGAAGTTACCGTGAATTCAACAATTGTCACTTTTCAGGCTAATGTAAAACCTATTTTTACGGTATCATGTACGCCTTGCCATATGCCCGGAGGGATAAATCCGAACAAGTGGGATGATTATGCCACTGCCAAAGCCAAAATTACCGGAATATTGGATCGTGTTCAACGATCTCCATCTGCTGCAGGATTTATGCCTAATGGAGGAACAAAACTTTCGGATGCAAATATTGCCATTCTGAACAAATGGGTTGCCGACGGACTTCTTGAAAAGTAAGTCGATGTAAGGCCTCAGGACCAGACAAAAAAAATATAAAAAAGGTGCTTGTGTATAAAAACGCAAGCACCTTTTTTAATTCGTTCTATCTGATTGTTGAAGAATATGTTTTGATTTAGAAATTCTTCCAGACTCAATTCATGTAACATGTCTTCAATTCATGTTACATTCCGACAACTGACACCAATTTAGTAATCAAATAGTAACATGCTTTTAACATTCTGACACATACGATAAATCTCAAAATTATCAGAGGTTGTAAATTTGGTGTAAATAATTTATCGAACTTATGAAAACACAAAACGTCATTTCAATTTCGCTAATCATTGCTTTGGGCGGATTCCTTTTTGGTTACGATATCGCCATGATGTCGGGAACCACCTCGCAATTGCAATCCATCTTTAATTTAAATAGTACATGGCTGGGTTTTACCATCACCATCGCTATTTTGGGAACCATCCTGGGTACAATAATAATAGGTAAGCCTGCCGAAAAATACGGTCGCCGTAAATCTTTAATTGTACTTTCCGGATTATTTTCTCTGGCAGCCCTCGGAAGTGCAACCGCATTTACCTGGGAGTTGCTACTTTTCTTCCGTTTTGTTTCCGGAGTACTTTTAGGATGTATCACAGTTGTTACTCCTATGTTTATTGCTGAAATTTCTCCGGCAAAAAAACGTGGACAATTGGTTTTACTCAACCAGTTTTTCGTGGTTTCTGCCATATTTTTGGCGTTCGTAGTGAATTATTTTTTAGCTCAGTTAATTGCCGAAGGATCATGGAGATGGATGATTGGTGTTGAAAGTCTTCCAGCCATTCTGTTTTTCGGCTTACTTTTTATTGTTCCTGAAAGTCCGCGATGGTTGGTTAACCAAAACCGAAGCGTGGAGGCTTTAGCCGTTTTTATCCGAATTCAGGCTGAAAACCCAAAAGAAGAAGTGGCCATTGTTGAAAAATCGGTGGAACTGGAACTCGAATTAGGTCATGGAAAACTATTCGTTAAAGAAAATAAGTACCCTATCATTTTCGCTATTTTGATAGCTGCATTCAACCAGTTAGCTGGTATAAATGCTATCATGATTTATGCTCCACGTGTTTTCGAAATGGCTGGTTTTACAAACAATGCAGCTTTGTTGCAATCTATTTCTATAGGCGCGACCAACTTGCTTTTCACTTTTGTAGCTCTCTTTTTAATCGACCGTTATGGCCGTCGAACGCTGCTCATGGTCGGTTCTGTTGGAATGATTTTTTTCCTCGGAATGCTTTCCAAAGCTTTCTTCACCAGCAACTTTAGCGAGTTCGGCGGATATGGTGTAATGATATATCTGATGGGCTTTATCGCGTTTTTCGCGTTTTCGCAGGGAGCTGTTTTATGGGTTTTCCTTTCCGAAATATTTCCCAATAAAGTACGCTCAAAAGGACAGGCACTGGGCAGTTTCACTCACTGGATCATGGCTGCTGCATTGATTTGGGGTTTCCCTATTTTTGCTGAAATGCCCGGTGTGGGCGGCGGACCTTCATTCGCATTCTTTGCCGTGATGATGGTGCTTCATTTCTTTTTTGCCTGGAAAGTTATTCCTGAAACCAAAGGAAAATCGCTGGAAGAAATTCAGATTGAATTTACTGAACGCAGAAATAAATCGAAATAAAAATAATAAATCGAAATACTATGAAAATAAATAATAATCAAATTCTGTGTATCGGAGAAATCCTGTGGGATAATCTGCCTTCCGGAGCAAAACCCGGTGGTGCTCCCATGAATGTGGCCCTGCATCTTAACCGGGTTGGGCAGCTGGCAGCTGTTGCCAGTAAAATCGGAAACGACGAACTAGGCAAAAAGCTCCTGAATTTTCTGGAAACCTCAGGATTAAATACTGATTTGGTGACCGTTGACGAAACGCTTCCGACCAGTGAAGTTCTGGTTCACCTGGATGCAAACAATAATGCGACCTACGAAATTTGCGAACCAGTTGCCTGGGATAATCTGACTCTCACTGATTCTCTTTCGAAAAAGGCCAAAAAATCAGGCCTTATTATTTATGGATCACTGGCTTCAAGAAATACAGTTTCAAGAAACACGATCCTGAACCTTCTTGAAAACGATGCCCTTAAACTCATCGATGTCAACCTCCGAAAACCATACGATACTCGTGAAATAGTTGAAATGCTGATCCGAAAATCGGATGTTGTGAAACTAAACGACGATGAACTGCGGGTTTTTGCACAATGGAACGATGTACAACTTCAGGATGAAAAAAGCCGGATCAGTTGGTTTGCCAGTTTCTATAACTCTAAAATGGTCATTGTAACCAAAGGCGATAAAGGCGCTATTCTTTTTGCTGGCGGCGAATTCTTTGAACATCCCGGATTTAAAGTGAATGCTGTTGACACAGTAGGAGCCGGTGATGCTTTTCTGGCTGGATTTATTGCCGCTGTTTTCGAAGGAAAAACCAATGACAAGGCACTTGAATTCGCCTGTGCCACTGGCGCATTTGTTGCAAGTAGAGCGGGAGCAACTCCCGAATACAATAGGTTCGAAATTGAACAATTATTAATCTCAAAGTATTAGGAAAATAAATATTAAAGTCTCATTAAGAGCCTGAAAATGGCCTGGTTCTGCAAATTATTTTTTACCCGAAGAACAAACTTGAATTTTGATCCGGGTAAAGTTTTTAAAATTCATAAAACCCCGAAAAATATGTACTTTAAGAATAAACAATTAATGCGTATTTGCTTATTTATTATGATCTTGTTTTTGATAATCACTTCCTGTCAAACTCCAAAAGAGCAGTCCGTAGATAATATAGACCGAAAATGGTGGAAAGAAGCTGTTGTTTACCAGATTTATCCACGCAGTTTTAAAGACAGTAACGGCGATGGTATTGGCGATTTAAACGGAGTCGCCTCGAAACTCGACTATATTAAAAGTCTTGGTATTGATGTGATTTGGCTCAACCCGATTTTTACCTCGCCAAATGCCGACAATGGCTATGATATTAGCGACTATCGCGGTATCATGAAAGAGTTTGGCACCATGCAGGATTTTGATGCCTTGCTAAAAGGTATGCACGAACGTGGACTTAAACTCGTACTTGATCTGGTAGCCAATCACAGCAGCGATGAGCATGAATGGTTTAAACAGTCGCGCAGTTCAAGAACCAATCCTTATCGCGATTATTATCATTGGTGGCCAGCCGAAAAGGGCAAGCCTGCTTTTCGCCCCGGAAGTTTCGAAGTGGATGGAAGTGGCTGGCGTTACGATTCGTTGACCAATGCTTATTACCTGCACTATTTCAATTTCAAACAACCCGACTTGAATTGGGAAAATCCAAAAGTCCGCAAAGAGATTTTTGATATGATGAATTTCTGGTTTCAGAAAGGGGTCGATGGATTCCGCATGGATGTTATTTCATTCATTTCAAAAGACACCACTTTCCCGGTTATCACTCCTGAAGAAATAAACGAAAAATACAACGGCGACTGGAGCCAGTACATGGGCAACGGACCTCACCTGCACGATTATTTGAAAGAAATGAATCAGGAGGTGTTGAGTAAATATGATGTGATGAGTGTTGCCGAAGGCGCTGGGGTTACCGATAAAACAGCCCACAAATTTGTTGATGAAGACCGGAAGGAACTGAATATGCTTTATCATTTCGAAGGAGTTAGCCTCGGATATGTTCCCGGAAAATTCAAAGTGATGGATCCGAACGGATACAAGCTGACCGAGTTTAAAGCCATCTACTCGAAGTGGGACAGCGTTTTTGCCGAAAAAGGCTGGGGAACAATTTATTTGGGAAATCACGATCAGCCGCGGATGCTGACCCGTTGGGGAAACGATAGCCCCGAATTCAGGGATGCTTCGTCGAAATTACTGACTACCTTTTTGATGACCATGCGCGCCACTCCATACTATTATTTTGGCGACGAACTGGGAATGAGCAACATCAAGTTTAACTCGATTGATGAGTATAAAGACATTGAATCGATTGCCATGTACAAACAAATTCAAAGTAAAGGTGGCGATCTGAACGAATTTATCGAAGCTCAGAAAATATCGGCCCGCGACAATGGCCGCACGCCATTTCAATGGGACAAAACGGCAAATGCCGGTTTCTCAACCAGTACACCATGGATTAAGGTAAATCCGAATTATGAAACAGTAAACGTTGCGGTTGAAGACGTTGACCCCAATAGCATTCTGAATTATTTCAGGAAAGCGGTGAAAATACGCAAAGAAAATCAGGTCCTGGTTTATGGAAAATACACTTTGCTGGATAAGGCGAATCCCAATGTTTATGCCTATACCCGTATTCAGGATGACAATAAAGTTTTGGTTGTCTTAAATTTTTCCGCCGATACACAACAATGGAACCTTCCTGAAGGAATGAAAATGGAAGAGAATCCACTAATTTCAAATGCTACTCTGAAATTAATCAGTGAATCGGTGTTGGAACTTTCACCCTATCAGGCATTGGTAGTTAAATTAAAATTAAACTGAAAATCCATATGAAAATCCATATGAAATTACTCCAGCTTTTTATTATTTTTTTATTGGCTGTGACTTGTGTATCAAAAAAAGGGAATAAAAACAACGATTCAGCTGAGATTTATAGCGAAAAATACCGGCCTCAATATCATTTTTCACCACAAACCGGCTGGATGAACGATCCAAATGGTATGGTTTATTATGCCGGTGAGTATCATCTTTTTTATCAGTATTATCCCGACAGCACGGTTTGGGGTCCGATGCACTGGGGACACGCCATCAGCAAAGATATGGTGAACTGGGAGAATCTTCCCATTGCGCTTTATCCCGATTCTTTGGGTTTAATTTTCTCCGGAAGCGTGGTTGTTGATTGGAAAAATACCACTGGATTCGGCACAATTGAAAATCCTCCATTGGTAGCCATTTTCACCTACCACAATCTGGATTATGAAAAAAGTGGTAGAGTCGATGTCGAAACTCAGGGCATTGCTTACAGCATCGACAAAGGCAGAACCTGGACGAAATACGAAAATAATCCGGTTTTACTGAACCCAGGCAGCCGCGATTTTCGTGATCCCAATGTATTCTGGCACGAAGGAACTCAAAAATGGAACCTGATTCTTTCTGCTCACAACCGTGTAAAAATATACTCTTCCGGAGATCTAAAAGATTGGGAGTTCGAAAATGAATTTGGCAGCGATGCCGGCACACATGCCGGAGTTTGGGAATGCCCGGATTTATTTGAACTGAAAGTGAACGGCAGCGATCAGACCAAATGGGTGATGATTGTAAATATAAATCCCGGAGGGCCAAACGGAGGTTCAGCTACTCAATATTTTGTGGGCGATTACGATGGTCACGAATTTACAGCTGCTTCAAAAGAAACCAGCTGGCTCGATTACGGCCGCGACAATTACGCCGGAGTTACTTGGTCGGATGTGCCCAAAGAAGACGGACGCCGCCTCTTTTTGGGTTGGATGAGCAACTGGAATTATGCCAATTTGGTTCCGACTGGTGTTTGGAGAAGCGCCATGACCGTTCCACGCGAATTGAAACTGGAAGAATCGGCTGGCAAATATCTGGTGGTTTCCAAACCGGTTAAAGAGTTGAATGAATTGCAGGATCAGGCTTCCAGAATCACTTTTACAGAAGAGCCGATTTCAGGAGCGAAACTACTTGACACAAAAGATATAAATCTGCATCAATGTGAATTAATTCTGAATCTGGAAACAACTAACAATGCTACGGAATCATTTGGATTGACTCTAGAAAATTCATTGGGCGAAACGGTAAAAATAGCTTATTCATTAGCCGACAAGCAATTTTTTGTCGACCGAACCAAGTCGGGCGATTTGAGTTTTTCCGAAAAATTTACAGGAATTGATACTGCTCCATACAGCATCGGTAAAAAAGTTCAGCTACATTTGTATTTCGATGCCGCATCGGTTGAATTGTTTGTGGATGGCGGGAAACTGGTAATGACGGATTGTTTCTTCCCGACTGAAAATTTCACCAAACTGAGTTTGTTTGCTGATAAAGGTGAAGTGAAGTTGAAAAGTGGAAGTATTGTAAATTTGAATGGTATCTGGAAAAAATAAGGCTTTCCGAAACTTAATGAGAAAAATCAGGAAGGATTTAATTAACAGGAACAATTTAATGTCGTATTTCATAAATCACTCACCCCACGTTCGCCAGCAGACGTACCACCTCTCTTCAAGAAGAGAAGGGCAGAGCATCGCAGATGCGATGGGGTGAGTTTAGATATGGGAATAAATAAAAATGCGACATTATTTCATTTCTGAAATTTTTATTCATGATCGGTGGTGAAGGAACCTTAAATTTGGAGAACCCTGGAAAGATTCAATACTCAGGAATAATACTGAGCCCTTCCGGAATTCTGATTAATAGGCTAGCTTTATCCCCGAAGAGGACTGAATAACGCGACAATATTGAATCCTTAAAATAAATAAACTATGAATCACTCCTGTTTTTTATCGTCCACAAAGGTTTTAAGCATAATTGTTATTGCATTATTAAACTTTGTGCCAGCATTTGCCGGCAATCAAGTGTTTATTCCTATAGAAACGGCTCATAATACACTGCTACTTCAAACCGATGCAAATAATCATTTGTTAATGACTTATTTTGGAGTAAAACTGGCCAACACCAACGAATACCAACTTGTCAGCAGTCAGAATAACCAGCAGGATGAAAACGGTGGTATTTTCAATCATGCCTACACTCCAGCCGGAACATGGAATCTGGTGGAACCCGCACTAAGCATTACTCATGCTGATGGAAATATATCTACCGAACTTTTATATATTTCGCACAAAACGGAGCAAACCGACGAGAATGTAAAAACCATTTCTATTTTACTTGCCGACCCGGTTTATAAAACAGAAGTAACTTTGTTTTTCAAAACCTATATCAAAGAAGATGTGGTGGAGCAATGGAGCGTGATTCGTAACAAAGAAAAAGGAACGTTAAATATGCAGAAATACGCTTCTGCCAATTTGAATTTCATTGCCAAAGATTATTACCTTACTCATTTTCACGGATCGTGGGGACGTGAAATGAAACCCGAACAAACACTATTGACACACGGGATTAAAACCATCGATTCCAAACTTGGAACGCGGGCTAATTTGTTTGAGCACCCGGTTTTTATCCTTTCGTTTGATAAGCCAGCCACAGAGACTGAAGGAAAAGTTCTTCTCGGTACATTGGCCTGGTCGGGTAATTTCAAAATGGATTTTGAAGTGGATGCATACCACAATCTACGACTGATTTCGGGTATAAATCCTTTTCAATCGGAATATCCTCTGGCAGAAGGTGAGGAATTCAAAACACCTTCTTTTATCTATACATTTTCCGACCAGGGAATGGGCCAGGCCAGCAGACAATTGCATCGTTGGGCACGGAACTACCGCATTCCGGACGGTAACGGCTCACGACTTACCTTGCTTAACAACTGGGAAGCAACCTATTTTAATTTCGATCAGGAAAAGTTGGTGAAACTTTTTGCCGATGGCAAGAAACTGGGTGTTGATTTATTCTTGCTTGACGATGGCTGGTTTGCCAATAAATATCCGCGCAACGACGATCATGCCGGTCTTGGCGACTGGACTCCAAATGCCAGTAAATTGCCTGATGGTATTAGTTATTTGGTGAAAGAAGCCGGAAAGGCCGGTATCAAATTTGGCATTTGGGTGGAACCCGAAATGGTAAACCCGAAATCGGAATTGTACGAAAAACACCCTGACTGGGTAATTCGTCAAACCGAACGCCCGGAACATTATTTCCGCAATCAATTGGTACTCGACCTTACAAATCCAGAAGTTCAGGACTATGTTTTCGGCATTATGGATAACTTACTGGGTAAGAATCCTGAAATTGCATTTATCAAATGGGACTGTAACTCGGTAATATTTAATGCACAATCGGCTTATTTACAGAAAAGCAAACAGAAACAATCGCAACTTTATGTGGATTATGTACGCGGGCTTTACAAAGTGCTCGATCGTGTGCGGGCTGCTTATCCGGTTGTTCCTATGATGCTTTGCTCGGGTGGTGGCGGGCGTGTGGATTATGAAGCCCTGAAGTATTTTACAGAATTCTGGCCTTCAGACAATACCGACCCACTGGAGCGGGTGTTTATTCAATGGAATTACAGCTATTTTTATCCTGCCATTGCTACCTGTAATCACATTACCGACTGGAGTAAAGTGGGTCTGAAATACCGTACTGATGTGGCTATGATGGGCAAAATGGGCTACGATATCGTAGTAAGTGACCTGTCTGAAAATGATTTGAAATTCAGTCAGCAAGCGCTTAAAACCTACGATTCGTTAAAAGACATGGTTTGGCACGGTGACTTGTACCGATTGGCTTCACCCGACGAAAATCCTTACGCTTCGGTGATGTTCGTAAATGACACTAAAACAAAAGCAGTAGTTTTCAATTATGTGGTAACGAATCGGTTTAATGTCACCTATTCACCTACACCAATTCGTTTAACCGGACTTGATGCAACTAAGAAATACCGCATTCAGGAAATAAACCTGTACCCGGGAACGAAAACTACTTTAAATGGTTCCACCATCTTCAGCGGCGATTTTCTGATAAAGAATGGGTATAATCCCGATATGAACCTGCGGCGAACCAGCGTGGTGTTGGAAGTAACAGCACAATGATAACGGCGGAGCATTGATTTTTCGAAATTCTTTCGTCAACCACCTAGCCACATAGGACACAATAGAAAAAAACAAAAATCTATGTGTTCTATGTGTTTCTGTGGTTAAATAGGGTCTGCTGAAAAACTGATAAACAATTTGCTATGAGGTTGATACAGTTCATTCAGACAAACTATCTGCAAGGAAATCTGAGTCAAACAGTTCAATTGCTTGCATTTAGTAATTTGAAATGTTTGTTTTCTGCTAACTCACTCCGAGGTCGCTTCGCTTCCTCTGCTCCTCTCTACTCGTAGAGAGGGGGGAAGACCGAGCCTTCGGTCTTCGCGGTGAGTCAGGTTTTATTGACAATTTTAAGAAACACTATAAATTGAGTTTTTCAGCAAACCCTAAATAACAAGCTATACATATTAATATTACTGCTCCCCTTTTTTATTTTGCATGTAATCGGTTGGCGACATTTTAAACTGGTCGCGGAAGCAACGTGTGTAATACGATGGGGATGAGAATCCAACTTCGTAGGCAATTTCTGCAATTGTTTTCCCGCTGTTCCGAAGCAGTTCGAGCGACTTCTTCAGTTTCACCACAATCACAAATTCACTCACCGACATGTCGGTCAGTTTTTTGATTTTTCGGTAAAGATGTACGCGCGACATGCCTGCTTTTTCGCTCAATTCCTCCACGCTCATATCTTCCTTTCCTATATTTTGCCCGATAATCATAGTCAGCCTGGCCAGGAATTTCTTATCCAGTCGGCTCAAACCGGTTTCTTCTTCTTCCTGAAATTCGGGCATTCCGCGATAATGTTCCCTGATTTTCATCCGCGATTCGAGCAACTTTTTCACCCTGATTTCCAGATGCTTACTGTTGAATGGTTTCGGAATATACGAATCGGCTCCTTCTTCCAGCCCTTCGAGCTTGTGTTCCAGAGTAGCCTTCGCGGTCAGCAAAATGATTGGAATGTGGCAGGTTTTCAAATCTGTTTTTAATTGCCGGGTTAACTCCAGTCCGTCCATCACCGGCATCATTACATCAGAAATGATCAGATCAGGTTCTTCCTCCAGTACTTTAACAAGCCCTTCCTTACCATTTGTTGCTTCCAGAATCAGGTACTGATTCCCCAAACTCATCCGGATAAATTCCCTCACATCTGGAATATCTTCCACAACCAGTATGACCGGTCGGTTTTCGAATGCGGTTGAATCTTTTAGTCGTGTTACGGTTGAAGCTTCTTCAATCTTTGAGTATTCCTTTTGTAATTTTATTTCCGTTTTTTCCGAATCAGCGAGTATTTCATCGGGCAGCAAATGTTCATTGCCCAAAGGCAGGCAAATGATGAATGTAGTACCTATTCCTTCCTCGCTTTTTGCCGAAATCCGACCACGGTGCAATTCAATAAATTCTTTGGAAAGATTCAGACCCAAACCAGTTCCGAGGTAAGCTTCTGATTTTCCTGCCTGATAAAAACGATCGAATATTTTGTCCAGGTCCTTTTCGGGAATTCCCTTACCTGTGTCGCTGATTTCAATCTGAACTTCTTCGGAATGAATTCCGGAAATAATAGGTTTTGATCTTGAAATCTGTATGGTGATTTTCCCGTAATCGGAAGTGAATTTAAACGCGTTGGAAATGATATTGAAAAAGACTTTATCGAGTTTATCCACATCGAACCAAACTTTCAGTTCGGATTCCCTGCAGTCGATTTTCAGTTCAATATTTCGGCTGGAAGCAAGCGAAGCGAAAGATTCTTCGATTTCTTTTACAAAAGTCAGCAAATCGTTTTCTGTGGTATGCAAACCCATTTTTTTGTTGTCCAGTTTTCTGAAATCCATTAATTGATTAACCAGACGCAAAAGCCTGACCGTATTTCGGTGCATCAGTTTAAAGAGATTGAGCTTTTCAGGAGAAAATTCCTGATCCGTCATCAGGTTTTCCAGCGGGCCTTTGATCAGGGTCAGTGGTGTCCGGAATTCGTGAGAAACGTTAGTGAAAAAACGTAATTTGGCCTGCGATGCTTCTTCCAATTGTCGGCTTACCTCAACCAGTTTATCCCGATGATCAAGGATTTCAAGATTCTGCTTTTCTATTTTTCTATTTTTAGCCTCCAGTTTCCGGTTGGCAGCAGCTTTATTTATGAATGCGTTATAAATAACAAACACCAAAATAACAATCAGTAAAAGCAATGTTATTACGAAAATCAGGATCAGCCGCTGACTTTGATATTTTGTGATTTGAAGATCAAGAAACGATGTCTGGGCTTCTATTTTTTCCTGAAGAGATTCAATCTGTTCGGTCTGCACCTTCAGTATTTTAGCATTGGTTGAGTCGATGACTAAGGTTTGCGAAATCACTTCCCGTTCAAAATGTTTTTGGTGTAAAATCTCACTTGCAATTTTTATAGCCTGATCACTATTGGTCGGATACAAAAATGTGGCGTCCAGATCTTTATTCAACACAAACTGAATTCCGGCATCAGACCCCGGAAGTCCATCAACTCCGAGGAAAAAACAATGTTTCTTGCGTCCGGACTCTTTGAATACGGCATGAGCTTCATGAGCCATGACATCGTTGTGTCCAAAAACCAAATCGAATTCAATTCCTGAATCGATGATTTTTTGCATCACTTCACGGGCTTTATCGAAATTCCAATCTCCGGAAATGGATTTTTCGATTTCAATTTCAGGATAATTTTTAAGTGCATCGGTGAAACCATTGCTTCGTTCAATAGCAGGTGATGACCCATCAAGACCGGTAATTTCAACGACTTTGCCTTTGCCCTTTAACAATCTGGCGGCATATTTCCCGGCTTCTTCGCCTATTTGGTAATTGTCACCTCCGATATAGGCTGTATACGATTCGGAACTAATTAGTCTGTCGATCAGAATAACAGGAATTCCTTGTTTAAAAACCTTTTCAATGACTGGAGTTAGTGGATCAGACTCATTGGGTGATACAATAAGCAAATCAATTCCTTCAGCTAAAAACTCTTCAATTTGCCGGATTTGTGTTTCATTGTTGTCTTTGGCATCTTTGATCGTCAGTTCAAGATCAGGATAAAACGCCAGTTCGATTTGCATGAGCCGGATTTGCGCCTGACGCCATTTATCAGCCGTGGTGCATTGAGAGAATCCGACTTTAAATTTTGTATTGGCAAAACCGGTTGAAACAAGGAGAAGAAAAAGGAAGAAAATTAGATATTTTATTGTTTGCCTTGGGTGCATAATAAGTTGGATATTTAGCCTTCCCCAAATATAGGAAGTTTCAGGAATAAAAGGGAGTTTGAATACAAAATGGGTAGGGGATATTGCGGAAGAAAAGCTGGTTCAACTTTCTGCGAAAAGCACGGAGCGGTATGCAATAACAAACACTTCGAATGATGTGTTTGATTAACTTGCACTGACAATTACTCTTGTCAATATTTCTTGTCCTTCCGGTCAGCTGACTTCAATCATCAAAGTAAGGAAAGAGAATGATTCTCAATGCGAATACGGTCTTATTGTACTGACGATTTCAAATCTGTTGAATCTCTGATAATTAAATTAGTTTTAAGTACGATGGTTTCCGAGGCAATGGTATGATCCTTATCTTCGATTTGACGAATAAGCAATTTTGCTGCTGCTTGTCCCATTTCGAACGCGCGGTCGTCGATGGTTGTTAGGGTTGGCTCAATAACCCGGGATATTGGGTAATTACTAAAACCAACAACGGCTATGTCTTGTGGAATCTGACGATTTGCTTTTTTGAATACCTGTATTGCACTGATTGCTGTATAGTCATTCGCACAGAACATTCCATCCGGGAGAATGTCGAGAGAAAGAAACTTTTTGGCACATCTTGCTCCTTCTTCATAACTGAGATCAGAAGTATATTCAATCAGTTTTTCATCAATCAGGATATTGTGTTTCGTTAGTGCAGCTTTATATCCTTCTAACCTGGCTTTAAAAATATCTGTTGTCTGACAGCCTGCGATGTGAGAAATTCTCTTGCAGCCGATTGAAATCAGATGCTCGGTTGCCTTAAAGGCCGCCTCAAAATCATCAATAATAACTTTGCTTGCTTCAAAATCTTTGCTTACCCGGTCATAAAATACCAGTGGGACATTCAGTTTATTGAATTTGGAAAAATGTGTACAATCTTTCGTTTCAAGTCCCAAACAAGCGATAACACCTTCAACCATTTTTGTTTGAAGGATTTCGGTGATCGCGATTTCACGTTCCAATGAATCTCTTGATTGAAAAATGGTAACATAATAGCCTGATTTGTATGCAAATTCTTCAATTCCGCTAATTGCATGTGAATGAAAGTGAATGTCGATCCGCGGGACAATGACACCAATCGTGTGTGTTTTATTTGATCGAAGATTGGACGCAACTGAATTTGGGAAATAGCCAAGTTCCTTCGCTAATTTTTTCACCTCTTCTGTCGTCTTTTCCCCTATACTATGATGATTGTGAAGGGCTCTGGAAATCGTGGAGACTGACAGATTCATCCTTGCAGCTAAATCTTTTATCGTTATTCTTGAACTAGCCATTGTATGCTTCGTTTTTGCAAACGTTTGTTTAAATTAATAGAAAGTGATTGTCAGGGATATATTTGTCATTTGCTTTCATCTATATTACAAATATACAATAAGATATAAACGTTTTATAACTTATTGTTGCAGTTCAAAAATACAACATTATCTGGATAAATCTTCGCGTAACTATTTAAATACAAAAGTATTTACGCAAACGTTTGTTTAATTTTAAAAATTGATTTATGTTTGTTTAACTGATTAAAAATACAGATGCAAATTTAATAACAAGTCAACTTTATATTGTATGGCAGCTCACCCTGAACTTGTTTCAGGGTCTCATTAGCGAAGAGATGCTGAAACAAGTTCAGCATGACGATGCGACAAGAGTTCGTTGACACGATACTAGTTGAAATTTAAGCTCTTAAGATTCATACATACGATAAGAAATTGCAATACGGGTGTTGACTTTATTAGATACTATTTATAATTCCATGTAGTTTTTTTATGATCCAGTAATCATTTTTTATTTAAATCTTCATTTATGATAAAATAGAACTGAAAAAATACCCGGACCGGGAAATGTAGTGAGATCCCTGATCCGGGCTTCATTAGAATGCCTTATAAACTCTAACAATTTCAAAATTATGAAAAAAAATCATTTCATTGATGTTTTTACACCGGGGAAGCCATTTTTGACAATAAAGCTGATTGTTTTGTTGTTGGTTTTGGTTGCAATTAGCATTTCTACAGGTACTTATGCTGCAAGTAGTCAGCAAGGCCGGATTGTTGGGATAATAACGGATGTAGATAACGGGGAAACTATTCCTGGTGTTTATATCACTATTAAAGGAACAACTATTGGAGTATTGTCAGATTCCAATGGGAAATACTCTATTGATGTTCCATCCTCTGATGCCATACTTGTATTTTCATTTGTAGGTTATAAAGCTCAGGAGAGAAAAGTGGAAAATAGCAGTATGATTGATGTTCAACTGGAAAAACAGGTATTGGAACTCGATGAAGTCGTAGCTGTTGGTTACGGGAATCAAAAAAAGAGGGATATTACCGGATCAATTGCCTCGGTCAATTTCGGAGCTATTGAAAATACACCGGTTAAAGATGTTTTGTCTGCACTTCAGGGAAGGGCATCGGGTGTGCAAGTTGTCTCAAATTCAGGCGCTCCGGGTGATGGAGTTTCAGTAACTGTAAGGGGTCAGTCGTCTTTAAATTCAGGGAATGGTCCGCTTTATGTAATTGACGGAGTCCCGGTTGAAACAACATCTCTTTCTCAGCTCAACGGATATGAGTCGCATGGGTTAAACCCATTATCCGATATTAACCCCGCAGATATTGAATCTGTTGAAGTCTTAAAAGATGCTGCATCAACTTCAATCTATGGTTCAAGGGCAGCTAACGGTGTAATACTTATTACTACTAAGCGTGGAAAATCAGGGAAAGCTAAAATTAGTATCAATGTTTACACAGGGATAAGTAAAATAACACGTCAGCTGAGTGTGTTGAATGCATCGCAATGGAGGTCGATTATTATTGACACATATACTAATCTGGATGCATACAATAATGCAACTACACCTAGTGAACCTCACTGGACTGCGATTGACTCACTCAATCCGATGAATAGCGGTGATGTCGATTGGCAAAGCGTGATGTACCGAACTGCCCAGCAAAGACAATTGGATTTTTCAGTCATAGGAGGGACGGAAGGTACCAAATATGCATTCAGTACATCGGTATTGGACCAGGATGGTATTTTCCTGGCATCTAACTACAAAAGGATTACCTCCAGGTTAAATACGGATTTTACAGTTTCCAGTAAAATGAAAATTGGCTATAGTTTTTCTTTTACACATGGGCTTAATAACCGGATCAATGCCGGAGGGACAGGAAACAACAGTCTGGTGCAATCCATTCTGGTCAGGCCTCCGACTTATTCACTAACATATCCGGATGGATCACCGATCTATTATTTTAATGGTAAAAGAAATCCTGTTGGACTGGCTGAGGAAGTTACCCACCTGAATACGACAAACAGGTTAATAGGCAACCAATACCTGGAATACCAAATTATTGATGGGTTGAAATTTAAAACCAATGTTAGTCTTGACTATATCTCGATGAAAGAGGATGAATTTTTTCCGACAACAGTAGATTACCGTGCCGGGTATAATTCAGGGAAAGTTAGGGCCACAAGCAACCTGACATGGGCAAACGAAAACTACCTGACCTATGACAAAACTTTTAATGATATTCACCATTTTTCTGCACTGGCAGGATTTAGCCAACAGGCATGGAAACTGGAGACTACCGGCTTAGACGGTATGTATTTTGCGAGCGATAATATTACAACACTAAATGGTGCAGGTACTATATCAAATCAGGCAGTTAATACGACAGTGGAACATAGTCTGGCTTCCTATTTTGGAAGGCTAACTTATGACTATAAAAGTAAATACCTGTTTCAGGCAAACATAAGAGCTGACGGTTCTTCCAGGTTCGGACAAGACAAGCGGTTTGGTTATTTCCCTTCAGCATCTGCAGCGTGGCGGTTTTCCGATGAATCTTTTATGAAAGGGTCTCAATTCCTGAATGACGGTAAATTAAGACTTAGTGCCGGACAGACCGGTAACGAAGCAATCGGGGATTATACGTCACAGGGGGAATTTGCTATTGGAACCAATTACCTCACGAACTCTGGCGCCGCCCCTACAGTCATGCCTAATTCAAGACTTACCTGGGAAACATCAACACAATACAATGTTGGTATCGACCTTACATTATTTAACAACAGAGTTACTCTAAATGGTGATGCGTATATAAAAAACACTACAGATTTGTTGTTTGCTGTCCCAATACCAGAAACTACCGGTTTTGGATACATCACTCAGAACATTGGGAAAATCCAGAATAAAGGGCTCGAGCTTTCTTTAACTACCTTCAACCTTACCGGTAAATTCCAATGGAATACCAGTTTTAATATCGGTCTCAACAGAAACAAGATCATAGACCTGCCGGAAGAAGTCCTCACCGACGGATTTATTCAAAATGGTACTTACCATATCCTAAAAGAAGGTGAATCGATAGGTACTTTCTATGGTTATAAATTCTTAGGTGTTTATTCCCGCGATGAGGATAATATTAACCAGGTAAAGAATGGTTCATCCAATGGTAAAGTATTCAGAGGAGGAGACCCTATTTGGGATGATGTGAACGGTGATTATATTATTGATGCAAATGATAAACAAATCATAGGCAATGCGCAGCCGAAGTTTACGGGAGGGTTTAATAATGATTTTTCGTATAAGAATTTTTCCCTGAACGTCTTTTTTCAGTTTTCTTACGGAAATGATATTTACAGTAACCTTAACATGATGAGGAACTGGGTTTTTGCATACAACAATGTATCAACTGATGCTTTGAACAGATGGAGGAAACAGGGTGATGTTACCACTTTCCCGAGACCTATCCGAAACGACCCTTTAGGAAACGAATACAACAGGGTATCCGATCGTTGGGTTGAAGATGGTTCTTACCTCAGGCTGAAAAATGTGAGCTTATCATATAATGTTCCTTCAAGTATTGTCAGCAGGCTTAAAATAAGTGGCTTAAAATTTTATGTAACAGGAGAGAACCTGATTACCTGGACTCACTATACCGGATATGACCCTGAAGTTAGCTCCTATAGCGGACTGCAATTAGGAGTGGACGATGGATCATACCCACAAAGCCGCACTTATATTTTTGGATTAAATGTTGAATTTTAATACCAGGCAAAATGAAAATAAAAAATATCAAATCAGTAATTATAGTTGGAATGCTGTTCCTGGGAACTTCATGTACAGATGACATACTGGATAAAACCCCGGTCAGCAGTTTTTCGGCAGAAGGTTTTTATAAAACATCAAGCGATGCTCAGGCAGGTATTTATGGCATTTATGACGCTGCACAATCTGCTTTCAGGATAAATTTCGCTTATTGGGGGGAAGGAAGGGCTGATAATGTCCAGACTGCCCAATCGGGTGAAGGATTGATACTAACCCAGAATAACCTGAATGAATTGGCAAGTTCGGCCAACTGGTCTAATCTCTATACCATGATCAGCAGGGCAAATTATGCCATTAAATATATTCCTGATGTTTATGCTGAAGGCGATGCCGCAGGTAAACAACTTATCGGGCAGGCTCGTGCTTTGAGGGCATTGGCTTATTTCTACCTGGTGAGGGTTTGGGGCGATGTGCCTCTAATAACTGAGCCTTATACCTCCATTGCGCAAGATATATTTGTTAAAAAAACAGATAAGGAACTGGTTCTTGACCAAATTGAAGAAGACCTTAATTATGCTGTTGCCAACTGCACTGTTAAATTTAACAGCAACAACGACAGGATCATGTTCACACAGGGATCAGCAAACGCTTTGCTGACACAGGTTTATATGTGGCGGAAGAAATACAGCGAAGCAATTACAACTTCAGCACTTGTGATGAATAACAGTCTCTATTCACTGGTTACAACAATGGATGACTGGGGCAAAATATTTACAGATGGCTATTCAAAAGAGAGCATCTTTGAAGTTGGGTATAATGAGACTGAGACAAACTCATTGAGGACACTTTATGCAGTCGGGTCTTATGCGATATTTACCCCATCCGGAAAATTTAAGTCATCTTATGAAACAGGAGACCAGCGCATCGACTATGTGTATGACGTTACGCTTACCGACCCTAAAGCCATATGGAAATACCTGGGCAAAGGCATAAGTGATGAAGTTTCTACTCCTTCGCAACAAAATATTGTTCTTATACGACTGGCTGATATTATGCTAGTAAGGGCAGAAGCTCTGAATTATGTAGGAGGCGCTGCCAACAAAGCTGAGGCGTTGAGTTTATTAAATTCAATCAGAACCAGAGCGGGTTTAGCTGCATTTACAAATGAAGCAGAAGCAATTTCTAAATATGGCGACCTGGAATCTGCCATATTACATGAAAGGTCAATCGAACTGTGCTTTGAAGGACAACGTTGGTTCGACCTTGTCAGGACAGGAAGAGCTATCTCAACTATGGGACCTGTGAATGGATTAAGCGACGAACGTAACCTTGTTTGGCCTATTTCGGTTAACGTTATGAATAAAAATCCCAATATGGAGCAAAACGAGTATTATAAATAGCTGATTATATGTTAATAGACATTACAAAATATTTAACTATGAAAGAAATTAAAATATTTATCAAAAGATGGCATTTCATAAAAATGCTGATGATTTCATCTTTCCTGATCATTTTGCTTGCTAAATGTGAAATTCAGCCGGACTATAAATATGAGTATAGCAACCCGGGAGGTAAACTTAATGTGACAGCCTGGGAATATATCCAGCAAACAGATTCTTTGTCATTAATGGAAGCAGCTATTACGGCTGCAGGCATGCAGGATTATTTTTCCGGTTCGGCGGAATATACTTTTATTATCCCCCGGAATAGCGCGTTCAGAGATTATCTGAAAACAAATAAATACAATGGACTTTCAGATATTCCTGTTCCAATACTAAAAAATGTGTTATTGTACCATATTGTTAAAGCAAAGGTTTTATTTTCAGATCCTGCTTTATCGTTACGTGATAATCCAATAGCATATGATACCGAAAATGGCCAGGTGATGTATCTTTCACATAATAACAATTACAATGGTCTGATCAATCAGGGAACCAATAAAAGTTGGACCATTATAACGTCGAACCTCGAAGCTACTAACGGAGCAATCAACATTTCGTCGGCCATCGTTTATTATTCTGCAGTAACCGGAAGTACAGATGTTCCGAATCCAACCTTGGAATCGGATACAATATATGCCATTCAAGATACTTATGTCAGAGCTGGTACATTTGTAGATAATAACTTTGGAGCTGCAGATGATCTTACATTAAGAGGTGATATTGGTTCTAGTATTAATGACAGGAAAGTCTTTCTGATGTTCGACTTAAGTGAGATAACAACAAGCGGAATTCTTAGAGAAGCTCATTTAAATCTTGGTGCATATTATGCAGCAGGAAAAGGAGCAAATATTAATTTGTATAATGTTCAGGATATTACGTGGGCTGAAAGTGGTATTACATGGAACAATATGCCGTCGCCCGATACAGGGGTTTTTTCATCTACTGTATCAACCCCAATTACCTATCTTAGCTTTGGTCTATTTACCTTGAATTGTACAGATTATTTATCATCAAAATTAGCATCGCCCGGAAAAGTATCAATTCTGATTGATGCCGAGCATGGCACTAATGATGGTATAATGTTTGTTTCAAAAGAAAATTCAACTTATTCTTACCCACCAATGTTGGTCGCTGTATTTTCATCAGGAAACAGTACCCTTGCAATGGGAACAAACACCGGATTGACAGTTTCCAAAGGAGGTCTTGCTGTTCTTTCAAAAAGCATGTTGGAAATGGCAGGTGCTGCCCATACTGATATTGTCTATAAAATCGAATCTATACCTTCGAAAGGTTGGCTTGTAATGGGTTCCACTATTTTGAAAGCTGGCAGTAAATTTACACAACTTGATATTGATGTCAAGAACATCGTGTACATACATTCCGGAGCTGATAATTCGGGCGATAGTTTCTCATTATCTGTCAAAGACCGTGACGGCGGAAGTATTGATCCCTTTAATTTCACTGTAAAAGTCCAATAATAGTTATTAAAATAATTCGCCCCACTATTCTGAAAGCATTAATAGTGGGGGAATTATTCTGATTTTTAATGTGTATTATCCTCAGTGAACTGATGTTCCCGGGGTGACCGGAAAAATCATGGGAATACGAAAGTTGAACAGTTTCTTCGAATCTTATCCAGCTATGAGTAGAATAGATGCTGGCGAGTTGGATAATATTCTATAAATATGAAAATAAAAAACATGAAAGTACGCAACATAAAAAAACTCGATGTTAATGTCTTTCCCTCACGTGAAGAGATGGGTGAATCAGCAGGGAAGGATATCGAAAATAAGATAATCGAATTACTACAATTTAAGCCGGAAATCCGGATGATATTTGCTGCAGCTCCTTCTCAAAATGAGGTGCTTTCATACCTTGCCAATTCTGGTAAAATAGAATGGAACAGGATTACAGCATTTCACATGGATGAATACATCGGCTTAGATAATTCAGCATCTCAGTTATTCTCTGTTTATTTGAATGACAGGTTGTTTGGGAAAGTTAACCTTAAAAAGGTTTATCTCATTGATGGAAATTCTTCTTTAGAGGAAGAAATAGCAAGTTATTCGGCCTTAATTACGGAAGCACCAATCGACATTGTCTGTCTTGGAATTGGAGAGAATGGACATATTGCTTTTAACGATCCGCCGGTGGCTGATTTTAATGATCCACAAATAATAAAAAAAGTAAAACTTGACAAATCATGCCGTGCGCAGCAAGTTAACGAAGGATGTTTTGCAAATCTTGAAGATGTACCAAAAAAAGCTCTGACATTGACTATTCCCGTCATAATGGGGGCAGATTATCTTTTTTGTGTTGTTCCTGGAAGCAGCAAACATGAGGCGGTTTATAATACACTGAATGGACCTGTAAGTACCTTGTGCCCTGCGTCTGTTTTGAAGAATCATCCAAATTGTAGGTTTTATTTTGACAAAGATGCATACGGAAGTTAAATAATACGATAATTTAAAAAGCATGAGGAATTCAGATAGGAGAATTTTTCTGAAAAGGCTGGCGGTTGGTGGTACAGGTATTGTTTTAAGCGGAACCACACTGGGCAGGTCCTTGACAGGAACATCATTTAATTTCACCAATGCTGGTAGTTCGGTTAAAAACGAAGAGGCAATTTTCCCATTTTTCAAATATCTGAGAAACTATAACATTGGCGACTATATCCCGAAAGATCAGGGCGGCAAGTTTGTGCAAATGGAATTGCTGAATACCGAAGAAGATAGGCTAATTGTCGAAAAAATAAGGAATGGAGTACTCGAAGAGGTTTTCGGAAGTCCAATCAACTGGAACTATCGGGAAGATGGCCAACTTGAAAAAACTGTCTGGCTCAACCGCTTTTACTTTTTACCATCGTTTGCCCGAATGTATTACCTCTCAGGCGATATTTCGTATTTGAATGACATGATGCGAATGATTGCCGACTGGATTGAAAACAATCCGTTGCTTCCTGATTCTCATGCAAAAAATTACAATTGGCGCGATATGCAGGTGGCATGGCGCTCCATACACTGGTCGTGGTGCTATTTTCTTACAGAAAAAGATTTATCCGAAGAGCAAAAAAATCTTATTCTGAATTCACTCAAACAACATGCAGCCATACTTTTAGAAGGTTTTGGGAAACAGCCGCTGAACGAATTCAATCATCAGTCGCACGGGGCGCTTGCCATGTTGTACCTGGGCGTTTTATTTCCAACATTTGAATCGTCCGATGAATTAAGGCAAACAGCTTTGAAAATTCTTGGGCACCATCTCGAAAAAGCATTTTATACCGATGGAGGCAATGTGGAACAGATGTTTGGATATTATCCGTTTGAAACGCATCTTTTCCGTGATACCTTTCTTCTGTGTTCACAAAACAATATGGAAGTGCCTCCCAACCTTCTACCAATGCTTGAAAAGATGGCTTTGTTCCTTTCAATAGTTGCACAGCCGGACGGCACCATGCCTCCGGTAAACGATTCGTATGAAATGACCACCATTCCAACGTTGACGGTTCTGAATGAAATACTTGATAAACGTATTGATATTCCATCAGTATCATCTGTGTACTTTCCGGAGACACAAATTGCAATAATGCGAGGTTCAGATTTGCATAATAAGTGGTATGTATTGGCCAATCCGGCAAAAAGCATTGGCGCTCATGCCCATGCCGGCCGGCTGGCCTTTACATTGTGGCACAATGAACAAGCGATATTGGTTGACAGCGGTTGCTGTAATTACGACGATCCGCAACTTGTAAAATGGTATCGTACAAGCAAGGCGCACAATACGGTACTGATGGATGGGAAAAGCGATGAAGCAACCTCGACCGACCGGTTGTGGGCACTAAAACGAATAACAGAAAACCATATTACAGATTGGATTGAGAAAGATTCATATACCTTTTGCCGTATGGTTTCGCCGACGGACGAAACTGTTAATTCTTCAGTATCGTGGAGTCGGAGCCTGGCATTGGTAAAGAATCAGTTCCTGGTTTTGCACGATTGCTTTGAGTCTGGAGATGAACACAACTACGAATTGCTTTTTCATTTCCCGACAGTTGCGGTATCAGTGGATGATACCAGCAAGTCAATTCGGGTATTTGATGAAAATCCAATGGTTGTAATTCCTGCAGACTCAAAAATGATAGAACGTCTGACTATTTCTGAAGGATTGGTGAGTATCAAAGGTAAAAGTACACCGGCACCAATGGCAACTTTGCAGTTTAAAGGCAAAGGAATGGTACATTCGGTGATCGTTTTTATGCCACAGACAGATGGTCTTTCGAAAATTAAAATCCGGCAGGAAACCACGGCTGATGGTATTGGAGTGAAAATTACCAAAGGAAAAATCGCGAAAACAATTTTGCTGATGCGAAATCCTGAATCGGAGGAACTTTCAGTTTTTGGTCACCAAACCCGAAATTTATTTGATGTTTTTTAAACCTTATAATACAATTTTACTTGTTGGTTCACATCAGGTAATTTCGGCTCAATATCGGATACTATGTGTTTTATAGAAATAAGATGTTTAGAAATAAGAATATTTATAGCTTCAATTTCTTTACTCACCCCGAAGCCCGATAAATCGGTCTTCCCCCCTCTCTACGTTAGAGAGGGGCAGAGTATCGAAGATGCGACGGGGTGAGTCAGGGAAGAAAGTACAAAAAAGATTACTTGATAATTACCCAGACAAAATGTTATAGACCCGTGTTTTCTTCTTATTCTTTGATTTGAAAAATAATACTTTACATGCATATGAACTACCTGAAAAGATTGACACACAAAGTACTATTTTCATTGATTCTTATTGCATCAATGACTTTAGGGGCAAATTTCCAGACTGATTTTTCCGGAGAATTTAAGGTAAAAGGTTTTCATATCGACCTTCGCATCCAGGTAATGACACCACAAGCATTGCATGATTTTGCAACAGAACTGGCCGGATTTGGTATTAATACCCTGGTTATGGAATGGGAAGCATCGTATCCATACGAAAAACATGCAACCATCTCAAACAAACTGGCATACACCCGCGAAGAAATTCAGTCATTTATAAAGTATTGTAACCAGATTGGCATTGATGTGATTCCTCTTCAGCAATGTTTTGGTCATGTTGAATACATTCTCCGGAATGAGCGTTACAGCCCTTTGAAAGAAGACCGTAAAGATATATCGCAGATTTGTCCGCTTAAAACAGAGGCCGACAGTTTGCTTTTCTCAGACTTATTTGCCGACATGGCATCAACTCATCCATCAAAATACATTCATATTGGTGGCGATGAAACTTATTTATTGGGACACTGTGCCGAATGCTCAAAAAAGGCTGCTACCGATGGCAAATCGAAACTGTTTGTTGATTATATGAAGATGATGTGCGACATTGTTGTGAGCCTGGGCAAACAGCCGGTAATGTGGGCCGATATTCTTTTAAAGCACCCTGAAGCAGCCACTCAACTACCTAAAGAAACCATTTTTATAGACTGGAACTACGGTTGGAAAACCAACTACTTTGGGGATATTGGCAACTTGCAGCAAAAAGGATTTACATTCTGGGGATCACCGGCTATCCGGAGCCATCCGGATAACTGGTACGTTACCTGTTGGGAAAAGCATTTCAATAATCAACGCGATTTTGTGCCTTATGCACGCACTGCTGGATATGAAGGCGTGGTAATGACTTCCTGGTCAACTTCAGGATTATATGGTTTTACCTGGGATGTTGGTTACGAAGTGGTTGATATGGAACAAATAAGGAATACTTATCCGTTGTCAGGTTTTCGTATTCTGGTTGCCTCTTATGCCCAGTCACTAAAACAACCGGAGCCGATTGACCCTGAAACATTTGTTGTCAGGTACGCCGACGAACGATTTGGTCTAAGTAGGAGCGATGGAGAAAAATTATGGCAGGCACTTATTGTTTCTCCTGAATTGATTGTGGAAGGCAAACCAGCCATGAGTCCGTCAATAGCTGAAATGAGGAACAACAACAATTTGTCTCGTAAAATATTGAACGAACTTAAACCTGTCAGAAATAAAAAGGAATTTGAACATTTTCGGCTGATGGCAGATTTGCGGGAATATTATCTTGCATCTAAAGAACTTGAATCGGAATATAATTCAGAAAACTTTTCCAGAAGCAAATCAAAGCAACTAATACCTGAACTTGAAAGGCTAAGCTTAGAATCAAAAAAACTGGATAGCCGATTTTCAGATTTAAACAAAGGATTTTTGTACGATTCGGAGATTCGGGACCAAAACAAAATCAGGAACGAAAAAATGAATGTGCTTTATAAACGAATCGTTGGTGCAAGATAAAATCAATAATGATGAAAGAACTTTTATTTCTGATATTTCTGATACCCATGCTAACGAAGGGGCAAAATACCTTGAGCAGTAACACCTATTTCCCGAAACAAACCGTATCTGTCGATTCCCTTCCTGCAAAAGAAAATGTTTGGGTATTCATTATGGCAGGTCAGTCGAATATGGCAGGACGTGCTTTTGTTGAACCGCAGGATACCATTTCAGATTTGCGGATAATTTCCATCAATAAAGAAAATTGCCTGATTTATGCCAAAGAACCGCTGCATTTTTATCAGCCCAAACTGACAGGCCTCGACTGCGGAATGTCATTTGCCCGGGAATTGATTCCCCATCTGGATAAAAATACGGTTGTTATCCTGTTGCCTTGTGCTGTGGGTGGAAGTTCTATAAGCTTTTGGCTAAACGATTCGATATTTAATGGTGTCCATCTGAAAAGTAATTTCATGGAGAAAGTTGAACTGGCAAAAAAATATGGAACACTGAAAGGAATTCTTTGGCACCAGGGTGAAAGCGATGCATTTGAGGCTAAAATCCCTGAATATGAAAGTAGGTTGAAGGAACTCTTTTCTTTTTTCAGGAAATATATTGGCAATGATTCGCTCCCCATAATGATTGGAGAATTAGGTTCTTACCCGGTTTCAGAAACGATGAAAACAAACTGGAGTTCAATCAATAAAATTATTCATAAGGTAGCCCGCAATGACAAACACTGTTCGCTGGTCAGCACCGGCGATTTAAAACCAAAAGAAGATAACATACATTTTAACTCACCATCGCAACGGATGCTTGGACAACGATATGCTGAAGCTTATTTAAAACTTATGCAAAACAGCTGGAATGTCAACCGGAGAAGCGATATTAAAAATTAAACTATTCTTAAACTGAATTTATGCAATTTATTGACTGGATCGTATTAGCACTATATTTTGTTTTACTTATTGCAATTGGTCTTTGGGCCTATTCCCGGGTGAATAATTCGGCTGATTTTTTCACTGCCGGAGGAAAATTACCCTGGTGGCTGTCAGGTATTTCGCATCACGTATCAGGTTATAGTGGGGCGGTATTTGTAGCCTATGCCGGAATTGCCTATACGCACGGTTTTACCTTATATATCTGGTGGGCTTGCAGTGTCGGCCTGGCTACAATGCTTGCAGCTTTTTACATTGCGCCGCGATGGGCGCGCCTTCGTCAGTATAGCGGGATACAATCACCAACCGAATATTTGGTTGTGAGGTACAATATTCAAACACAGCAAATTATTGCATGGGCAGGTTCTATCATTAAAGTGCTTGATGTTGGAGGTAAACTTAGCGCCATTGCCGTTTTGCTCAATATATTTACCGGTTCGTCGCTTGCTGTCGGTATTTTGTTGGCTGGTACCGTTTCACTTATTTACATTACGATTGGTGGTTTATGGGCTGATGTCTGGAACGATTTTGCCCAGTTTATGGTGCAATTGCTGGCTGGGATTACCATGTTTGTGATGATTATTATTCGCATGGACGATGGAATTGCAGGCATTTTCACCATGTGGGATAAACTTCCTTCTTCACATTCTCAATTGTTCAACGATCCTTACACCATAACATTTGCTTTCGCCATGCTGCTGATTAACTTTTTCAGTTACAGTGGTGGCACATGGAACCTGGCAACCCGGTTTATTTCATCGTCTTCAGGAAAAGTAGCACGAAAAGCCGGAATACTTTCGTCAATTCTGTATTTCATTTGGCCTTTGATCTTACTTTATCCAATGTTTGCAGCACCTCTGTTCTTCGATAATCTAGCTGATCCAACCACGTCATATGGGTTAATGACAATTAAATTTCTGCCTGCCGGTTTGGTCGGACTCGTTCTTGCATCAATGTTCGCCAATACACTTTCAATGACATCTTCTGATTCAAATACCATTTCGGCAGTGATTTCGCGCGATATTTTGCCTGTCATATTTCCCAAAGTCCTGAATTTTACGCCTCAAAATGCGCTCAAACTTGCCAGGTTAACTACGGTCATTTTTACATCCTTAACCATCATAATCGCTCTCAATGCCACGCACTTTGGTGGCGTATTCGGCTTGATTGTTTCCTGGTTTGCCGCTTTGCTGGGCCCGATTGCAATACCAATGATACTCGGCCTTTTACCGATATTCAAACGAAGTGGGTCAACTGCCGCAATTGTTTCAATTTTCGGTGGTCTCATTGCCTTTGCGGTCTTAAAGGTAATTCCTGATATGTCACTTGCATTCGAAGTCGGGGGGCCTATCCTGACCTCTTTTACACTTTTTGTGCTGATGGGATTTCTGAATAAAAAGGGCGTACCTTTAAGAGTAACAGAACTGCATGCCAGTTTAAGTCATAAAATAAATAAAGGTCAGTAATGAAAAATTATTCAGTCGAAGGAATTGATTACCGAACAAAAAAAGCCATACGCATTGAAATTGAAGATGGCCGTATTGTCCATATTTCTGAATGCGATTCAGAACTTTCAAGCTACCTCGCTCCCGGCCTGGTCGATTTGCAAATTAATGGCTATAAAGGTATTGATCTCAATCAGTCTGGATTAAGTGTTGCTGATATTGATTCAATTACACGAATGCTATGGGAACAGGGAGTAACGACCTTTTTCCCGACAATTATCAGTAACAGCGACGAGGAAACAGAATCGTTACTGGGGACAATATCTCTGGCATGCAGTTCTGTTCCGGAAGTCGAAGCCAGTATTGGGGGCATCCATCTCGAAGGGCCATTTATTTCTCCGGAAGATGGGCCGAGGGGAGCACATTCGAAGCTATACATCAAAGCACCCGATTGGGATCTATTTGCACGCTGGCAGGAAGCATCAGGAGGCCGGATTCGCATTATAACTCTCTCGCCCGAATGGCCCGGTTCCACTGATTTTATCCGAAGATGCACCTCTTCCGGAGTAGTTGTTTCCATCGGACACACAGCGGCAACTCCTGATCAGATCAGGAAGGCGGTTGATTCAGGAGCTTCGATGTCAACACATCTGGGAAATGGATCGCACCTTATGTTGCCTCGTCATCCAAATTATATTTGGGAACAGCTTGCTTCTGAAAATCTTTGGTCCGGAATTATTGCCGATGGATTTCATTTACCTGATTCAGTACTGAAAGTATTTCTAAAAGTTAAACCTGAAAAAACTATTCTGGTTAGCGATGTTACCAGCTTTGCCGGTCTTTCTCCAGGGGTTTATACCGGGCACATTGGAGGAGAGGTTGAATTAAGTAAGGAAGGAAGATTATTTGTTAAAGGCAATCCGCAATTTCTGGCCGGATCGGCACAGACCTTACTCTGGTGCGTTAATCAATTAATAAAAAAAGATATCCTTCCTCTGAAAGAAGCCTGGAATATGGCTTCGCTAAAGCCCGTGGAGTTTCTGAATATGGCTTCTGCAGATGCATTTCAGATTGGGGTACCTGCTGATCTTGTTATATTTAAAAAAGATGATATGGGTATTGAAATACTCAAGACAATAAAAACAGGTAAAACTGTATTTTCTAAAAACTAAACAATAATGAGGATAGCAATTAAATTATTAACGATCCCGTTCGTTATGCTCTGCCTGATTTGTCAGGGGTGTAATAAAGATTCCCCTGATAAAACTGATACTATTCAGAATGGCCGGCGCATCATCGAATTTTCAGGATACAAATGGGTTGTTGAATCATCATCAGATAAAAAACAGGGACCTGGACCAAACTATTTTTCCGACTCTGAAGAGAATGTTTGGCTCGACCAGGATGGAAAACTTCACCTGCGAATAACTTATAAAAAAGGGATTTGGTATTGTGCTAAGGTAACCATGCTCAAGTCCTATAGCTCTGGCCGGTATGTATTTCAGGTCGATAGCAGAGTGGACAATTTCGATAAAAATGTGGTTGGCGGTTTATTTACCTATAAAAACGATACGGAAGAAATTGACATTGAATTCTCGAAATGGAATAGCGATGGGAATATGGATTCCCAGTTTGCAGTCCAGCCCAGTTCGAAAAGTGCAAACAAGAAAAGGTTCTTCCTAAACCTAACGGGTGAAAAATCGACTCACTGGTTTAACTGGCAGCGCGATCGTATTGATTTCATGAGTTACCAGGGACAATCGCAGGAGTTGCCGGCTGCCAATAATATTATTCAACAATGGACATATACCGGAAATGATATTCCCCCCGACAGTGATGAAAAAATAAAAATAAACCTCTGGCTATTCAAGGGAGCACCTCCTTCGGATCTTCAGGAAACAGAAATGGTAATTTCAAAATTCAGTATTCATTAACCATTTTGTATTTGTTCAAATCAACAATTAATTCTAGCTACTATGAATATGAAAAAGCTTGTTTTTACATCATTAATAATGCTGACTTTCATTATTGGTTCAAAGGCCGAAGTCAAAATCATACCCCGTCCTGCAAATATTGTCATGAAGGAAGGAAGCTTTCAACTGACCGTTACAACACCCATAATATCAGATAAGGAAACACGTTCAGAAGCAGAGTATCTTGCCTCTGTTTTGGAAAATGGATTCGGACAGAAACCATTGATAAAACGAAATGGGAAAGGAATTATTTTAGTGCTAAACTCCGGATTGAAAGAGAAACTTGGAGATGAAGGTTATCGGTTAAAATCACAACCGGATAAAATTGTCATCGAAGGAGCCACCAATGCCGGTATATTTTATGGTATTCAATCCCTGAGACAATTACTGCCTGCAAATTTCGAATTTAATCCGCAGAAGAGTAAAAATGCTGCTGTCCAGGCATTGCAAATTACAGATAAACCACGTTTCCCGTGGAGAGCTTTTATGCTCGACGAATCGCGTCATTTCAAAGGAATGGAGGAAGTGAAAAATCTGCTCGACCAGATGGCTTTACTCAAGATGAACACTTTTCACTGGCACCTCACCGATGACCAGGGGTGGCGGATAGAAATAAAAAAATATCCCAATCTCACTAAAATTGGTGCTTTCCGGAAAGATACCCAAACAAGCAGAAGGAGTGCCGAAAGAACAGGTGTTCCTCATGGTGGTTTTTATACCCAGGAACAAATCAAAAAAATCATCCGGTACGCGCAGGAAAGGCACATTCTCATTGTTCCTGAAATCGAAATGCCCGGACATGCCATGGCCGCAATTGCTGCTTATCCCTGGCTTGGGACTTTGGGTACAACAACCGAAGTCCCTGTTACTTTTGGAAAAATGGAGGATTCTTATAATGTTGCTGATCCAAAAGTCTATCAGTTTATCGAAGATGTACTGAACGAAGTATTCAGCCTGTTCGCCGGGAAGGTGGTTCATATCGGAGGCGATGAGGTGAATTTTGTTCCCTGGAAAAATTCAGCAATGATGCAGGCAATGATGAAAAAAGAAGGATTAAGTTCTCCGGTTGATTTGCAAATTTTCTTTACAAACAAAATATCCAATTTCATCGATAAAAGCGGGCACCGGATGATGGGCTGGAATGAAATTCTGGGTGGAAATGTGCATGAATTGAAAAATGAAGAGGATACACAAGTCACAAAAACATTGGCAAAATCTGCTATCATCCATTTCTGGAAAGGCAATCTCGATTTGATTGAAAAGGCAGTTTCAGAAGGTTACGATGTTGTTAATTCATATCATGCAGATACATATCTTGACTACGACTATCAAAAACTCCCACTTTCAAAAGCCTACTCATTCGACCCGATTCCGGAAGGTTTAAGTGAAAAATATGATTCGAAAATTCTTGGAACAGGTTGTCAAATATGGAGCGAATGGATTCCTGAAACGAAACAGATGCAAATGCAGATTTTCCCAAGATTAGCTGCCTATGCCGAAGTTGGATGGACAACTAAATCAGAAAAAAATTACACCGACTTTATTAATGCCCTTGATGAACTTAAAGTGAGATGGAAATTAGAGGGAATCAGTTACCATGAGGATGAAAAATGACATAATAAATTCAATTACCCCAAATTACGCATTGAAAGTAAAAAAATGCATTCAAAAAACTTCTGTAATCCTATTTGACAATGGATACAGCGATTTTTTTTTAAAAAATGTCTAATGATACGCATTTTAAAAATGTAAAGTTAAAATAATCTATATCAGCAATTCTTTTCTTCCATAGCTACACTTTTTGTGAAACGCTATTTCAGGACGACACATTGGGAAAGTAAAAAAGCCGTCTCT
This sequence comes from Prolixibacteraceae bacterium, assembly GCA_035648135.1. GTDB lineage: Bacteria > Bacteroidota > Bacteroidia > Bacteroidales > Prolixibacteraceae > Aquipluma. The sequence goes on along the minus strand of DASRMB010000052.1, from coordinate 56,076 downwards.
TTCTCCGGAGACGGCCTTTTTATTCTCAACAAACTACTTGTTTACACCACCGGTTTTTCTTTTACATCTTCCACCGGATTGTTGGTTTTTTGCGATCCTTTTAAGATATCAGGTAATTCCAGTCCTGCAGATTTAAACACATCATCGAGTGGTGGAATGGAACCCAGCATTCCCTGCATAAAATTGGCTGTCGAAGTTTTTCCGTCTTTACCATTTCCGGTTTCCCAAACAGTTACTTTATCAATTTTAATATTTTTGATGGCTTCCACCTGGGTTTTTACCAGTTCCGGAAGTTTGTCGGCAATCATCAGCATCACGGCATCTTTCGAGTTGTTGCCTGCTGCTTTTACCAAATGTTCGAATCCTTCAGCCTGCTTGCTCAGGATTTCATAAATACCTCTTGCCTGTGCATCCATTTTCAGGAATATGGCATCGGCTTCACCTTTCGCTCTGCGCCGTGTTTGTTCGGCTATGGCTTCAGCATCAATTTCCACTTTTTGTTTGTCGATTTCGGCTGAAACCACCACGTTGGCAGTTTGAGTGGCTTTGTCGCGCAAAGCACGTGCATCTTCTGCCTGCTTTTCTGCAGCATAGGCTTCTTCCAATGCTTGTGCTTCAGTTACTTTTTCTGCAGCGACGGCTTTACGACTGGCTTCCGCTTCTTTTTCACGACGGTCGGCATCCGAATTGGCAATGGTTATTTTGGCAATGTTTTCACCTTCGACAGCGACCGCATCGGCCTTGGCCACTTGCACGCGCTGTGCCTGATGTGCTTCTGCCTGACCAATCTCTCCATCGCGGTTTTTCTCGGCCACACTTTTCTTCGCATCGTTGATGGCTTTTGCGGCAGCTTCCTTACCCAATGCTTCAATATAGCCCGATTCATCATTGATGTCGGTAACGTTTACGTTGATCAGCTTTAAACCTATCTTTTTAAGTTCTGCTTCCACGTTCGACGAAACGGCCGCAAGAAATTTATCACGGTTACTGTTGATTTCTTCAATGTCCATAGTGGCAACCACCAAACGCAACTGACCAAAAATAATGTCCTTGGCAAGGTTGCTGATCGACTCCTGCGACAAACCCAGCAAACGTTCGGCCGCATTGGTCATGACATTTGCTTCGGTTGAAATACCGACAGTAAAACGGGAGGGAACATCAACACGTATATTCTGCTTGCTCAAGGCGCTTCTTAGATTAATTTCGATCGAAATAGGTGTCAGATCGAGGAACTGGAAAGATTGAATGATAGGCCAGATAAATGCAGCCCCTCCATGAATACATTTTGCCGAACGCGACTCACTTTCTATACCTTTGCCCACTTTCCCGTAAACGACTAATATCCGGTCGGAAGGACAACGCTTGTAGCGCTTCAGCATGGCTACAATAATAATAAACAAAAAGAGGACAGCAATGCTGACCATCAGTACAAAATAATCATTCATCGTGATTTGATTTTTAGTTATTATCTGTTAGTTGATATGTGATTTCGATTGTCTGTCAACCTTTAATGTGGAGAATCCTATTTGGAATTCCTTTTAACCAGGAGAATTTGTTCATCGATGACGTCCAGAACTTCAATGAGTGAAGATGTTGCAATGGCTTCCGGCTCGTCGGTAATGGCATCGACTGTTTGGAGAGTTCCCTGTACCGTTAGTTGTACTTTGCCCATACCTGCCCGTTCTCCGGGGATTGTGAGGTAAACTTCACCTAAATGACCGATTGCGTTTTTCATATTGAGGTTACCGCTCTCGGCCAGCTTCGACATGAAATAGAACAGCGAGGCCATGGCCAGCATCATGAGTAAACCACAAATAAACGAAAGGATGACAACAAGCCAGGGTGCCAGACCTGCATTCAGAAATCCCAGTCCTGACCAACCAAACATGGTGAAAAAACCGATGATGTTCTTCAGTGAAAGAAGCTGAAAAGGTATGCCATCACCATCAGCAAAGGAATGGTCTAAATCGGTTTGTACATCGGTATCAGAATCAGACCCAAAAATGGCCAGAATCAGCAGGAAAAAAAAGACGAGTGTTGCAGGTGCTGTGATAACCCAGTAAACCTGAGACATCAGATCTAATTCGCTCCACACAGGAAAAATTGATAAAAACATATCCGGTTTTGTTAAGTTGAAAGTCGAAATAAATATAAGGACATATTATCATAAATCAAATTTTCAGTTGCATAATCATTTTGAAAAATGAATCCGGAATAAGAAGTCATTCAACAACTGTTTTTCACTAAATCCAAATCCGGAGCATAAAAAACCTGCACGGATCATTTCGTGCAGGTTTTTTAATTCTTTTTGGTAGCTGTTAAAGTACGGTAACCCAATTGTGTGTATCGGGTTCGTCGCCATATTGTATGCCACGCAATTTTTTGTATAGTTTTTCGCTTATTTCTCCCGGCTTCCCGTCCTTCGAGAATACGTAGGAGATTTTCTTGTCATAATCGTCGATCCGTTCGATCGGACTAATTACTGCAGCGGTTCCACAGGCCCCGGCTTCTTCAAAACTTGAAAGTTCTTCTACCGGAATTTGACGTTGTTCCACCTTCATTCCCATATCCGTTGCCAAAACCATCAAACTTTTGTTCGTGATGGAAGGCAAAATAGAACTCGATTTCGGGGTGATATAGGTGTTGTCTTTTATTCCGAAGAAATTAGCGGCACCACATTCGTCGATGTATTTTTTTTCTTTGGCATCGAGATAAAACACGTTGGAATAACCCAATTCATGTGCTTTTGCCCCGGCTACCAGACTGGCGGCATAGTTACCGCCGACTTTATATTTTCCCATTCCAAGCGGTGCTGAGCGATCGAATTCGCGCATAATTACAAATGGTGTAGTTTGAAATCCACCTTTGAAATAGGGTCCAACCGGAGTCACAAAAATAATAAACATATATTCCAAAGCCGGTTTTACTCCAACCTGAGGACCTGTCCCAAATAAAAACGGGCGAATATACAAAGCTGCTCCCGATTCGTAGGGTGGCACAAAACGTTCATTCAATCTAACCGCCTTAACAACAGCTTCCTGAAATTTTTCAATCGGAAGGACGGCCATCATCGTTCCAATACTTGAATCCTGCATTCGACTGGCATTTTCATCCATGCGAAAAATCCGGACTTTATTGTCTTTCCCACGAAATGCTTTCAAACCCTCGAATGATTCCTGCCCGTAATGCAGACAAGTAGCTGCCATGTGCATGCTTACATTTTCGCTTTCACTTACTTCAAGTTCGCCCCATGCCCCATCTTTATAGGTACAACGAATATTGTAATCCGTTTTCATGTAGCCGAATCCTATTGATCCCCAATCTATATGTTCCATAATCAAAAAACTAGTATGTCAATCCAGGTATTTTTAAACACCTATAAATTAACGAAAAAAAAAGCTGACATGGAAAGACTTATTGCCACGCCTTTAGAATTTATCAAATTAGTCAATTTTCCTGACTTCCAGAAAGTAACCGTTGTGTTTCCGGATATTGAGCACTCTTCCATCCGAAAAAATCAGGTATTGTCCCTTTATGCCGTTCAGAATTCCTGAGATCACCGGTTCTTTGTCAAACGAAACACTCGCAATTTTTCCCGGAAAATCAGAAACCGGATAATTGATTTTCCAGATTTTATTATCTGCATGTACATATTGCTGCAATTCGGCCGGAAGTAACTGTGCTGCATTTACTTTTTCTTCCTGAAGATTAACCGGTTGGCTGGTTATGTTCTGAAGCATCGATCGCCAGTTGGTTTTGTCGGAGAAGAAGTTTTTCAGGTACACTTCGATTACTCCCGCAATGTGGCGGTTGGGAGTGCAGGCCAGGATAATGGCCTGGTCAGCACCCTGATCAATCCAGCGGGTAGGCACCTGATGATGGCGGGTTACCCCAACTTTTAATTCTCCTGAAACGGCCAGATAAACGTAATGATCAATCAGGTCGTGTTCACGAGCCCAGTCCATGTCACGGGCAATTCCGAGATGAGCCTTTGATAATTCAGGTCGCATCACGGTTTCGCTGGCTTCAGGAGCCGTTTGCATACAGCTGAAACAGAAGCCCTGGGCGAACGATGTTTTGGTCTTTTTCCCGCAGGAAATGCAGTTGATTTGTCCGTTAAAGCTAAACTGAATATTTTTCCCGATCAGTTCGTTCATGTGTAGTTCTGTTTCTCCTAATGGAAGGAAATATTGCACCGGATCGGCAAATTCGGTGCGCATTTTTAGTGTGTTTCCTGAAACAAGCATTGTTGTGAGTTTTAAGTGCAGCACAAAATACGGAATTGCTGGCTGAAACAAAAAGCAAAGTGGAGGAAATCAGAAGGTTTTTATGGATGTACATCTTCCAATTTCCTGAGACTATCTCATTTGCATTTATTCAGCACACCAACTTATTTGCTGCATGAAGCTTTTACCTCAGCCGTTTTTCGGTTCGATTCAACAGTCGAAATCACTTTCAGGAGTTGTTCGCCCATTCCTATTTTATAGCCTGATGAGAACAGGAATACCTTTCCGTTTGCGTCACAGAGCAGCACCAGCGGCAGTTTTTCTTTAAGTCCGCTGCCGTAAATGGAAGAAATGGCCTTTAAAATACTTTCGTTGGGATCTATTCCACGTTCCATTTTTGCAGGGAGCTTGTATGTTTTCAGGACACCTGCCTGACCAGCCTTTTCGGCAGGCATCGCAAACACGAATTGTCCGCCCCATTTGTTGAAATGATCGACATACGGCCCCAAATCGTTCAGGATGTGTTTCGAAGGTTCTTTATCGGGATCGAGTACCACCAGCACAGAATAATTACCGGCTGCCAGCGACGATAAACTCACCAGTTTGCCCTCTTTTTCCAGATTCAGCTGCTCCAGATTCAGTTTGCCGCTGGATTTCAATTCTCCCAATTCCCGGCGAAGTTCAACCGGGATGGTTGTCAGCTTTCCTTTTTCGATCGTAAAGAAAGTCACTTCGCTAAGTACTGATCCGTCTTCCATACGGTTTCCGGTCACAAGGTCGTATTGGCCAACTTCCAGCTCAATGGGTTTATCCGAATTGGAAAGTTTTCCGCCTTCCGGAAATTCGAGCGTGTGGTAAAAACCGTTGCGTAAAATGCCAATGGTATAATGGAGGTAATATTGCGGAGCCACCCGATTGTTTTTGTCGATCAGTTTGAGCGAACCTTTTTCGGGTTGGGTTACTGCTTCAGGATCGAACCCGGCACGCAGCCATTCGCCGTTTTTGTTATACTCCGGAATCTGAGTTTCAGGATTCAGCCGGGCAGGAATTCCAAAAGTGCGGCAGCTTGCCACGAAGAAAATATCTCTTGAAATCGGATCAGCGACCCTTAGATTGTAAGCACCAGCGGGCGAAAGTGCGGCTCGTGAATGCAGGTTGGCAACGGTATTGATCCGGATGTTTTCGCGTATCCAGTTGGTCAGAACAGAAATGTCGTTACGCGTTGATTGCGCCATGTCAGGACCAAACGCGGTACTGAGAAAACTTCTCCAGGAACTTAAATTTTCGAGGCTGATGCGTGGCGACAAAACGTAACGCGTAAACAGTTCATTCGAAGAAACCAGTTTTTGCACTCCTGATTGTGCCGTTTGTCTCAGGTGATCGGTAAGAATCGTTTCGGGTGAATCGCTGAAATCTTTATCGGATAATTGAATGAGCATTTCGAGCATGGTGCTGCGGTATTCAGAAGCATTCTTTTTAAGGTAAGCCGAGATCTGATCCCAGTTTCCGTAACTTAAGCGGATGAATCGGGAAACTGTGTCTTCCGGGAGATTGTTATTTGCTGCAAATTCGGCAATCCACGTCGAATCTTTAAATGTTTTCATGGTCGAATTCCGGATGGAATCTTCCTGTACCAGACGGCGGTCATTTTCTTTTTGCTGCGCTTCCGTCACGTTCAGTTCCACTTTGGCGGCATGTGGCGGAATAAGGTCAAACGACTCTTTTTTACTGACAGGAACAGTCAGGTTGAGCACCAGTTCAAGCGTATCGGTTTCAGGAACCGAAAGTTTTTGATAAGCAAATTTTCCGTTTTTAGCCGCCCAGATAATCAGGTCACCCATGCCGGTTTTCAGGCTGGTTAGTCCTTCTGTGTTTGTGTAGCCAGTTGCAATGGGATAATATTCGGCGTAATTGTACAGCTGAAATTCAACTTTTGCGCTATCAGCCGGAGTTCCGTCTGCATTTTTCACCGAGATGGTTACGTTTTTGACTGTGGCATAGTTCGAAGTCAGGTTGAGCTCTGAAAAACGGTCGGTGGCAAGAACCACGTCTTCGCTGCCAAAATAACGTCCGTAAGCGCGGGTATGCACGAGCATGACCCGGGTTGCAGGCTCACTGAACCATCCCATGTTGAGGTCAACATCCGGTTCGCAGGCACCAAGGTAATTCCATTTGCCATCAATCCAGACTTCCACCCAGGCGTGATTATCGTCGGAATGAGCCCATCGCGGCGTGTACACCTGGCGGGCAGGAATTCCGGCTGTGCGCATGGCGGTAACGGTGAATGTAGATTCTTCGCCGCAACGACCGAACGTTTTTTTAATTGTACTTAGCGGAGCGCTGGTGCGGGAATCGGTTCCCCGGTAATTCACCTTTTCGTGGCACCAGTGGTTGATTTCCAAAGCTGCTGCTTTCATCCCCAGTCCTTTGATGCGTTCCTTGATTTCAGGATACATGACTTCCCTGAAATTATCCAGATTTTCGTTGTTTACCCTCAAAGGCAGTACAAAGTGCAGAAATTCTTCCTCCGGAATGGTTTTTCCCCAGGGCATTTCCTGACGGGTCAGTAAACTCAACTGCGCATTCTTCAGGAAAAATCCGGCTTGATAATCGGCCAGATCGCTCAAAGGCATGTAGGCATACAAAAATTCCATGGCTTGTTTTTCATCCGGAGAAAGAGACTGGTTAAAAATGTCCCAAACGGGAACCAGACTCCGGGAAGTAAGATCTTTCTGGACTGTCAGCATCCGCTGTATGTCAGCCAGACGTTCCGGATTTTGGATCAGATTCTGTCTTTTGGAACAGGATGCAACTAAGATTGAAATCAGGAAGATTAGTACAAATTTATTTAACATCGGGTTTAATTTTAAAGTTGAAGCCTTGTTGATGGGCAAACTTCAACATTTTGTGTGTACAAAAACTGTTTTGGGTTAAATCAATCTTAATCCCAGTTGATTTCCCAATATAACCTGTTCCACTTTTGCAGATTCAATTGAATTCGTCTTTTTTAAGGGCATGATCAGCTTATCCTTTGAATCATACAGAATTATTCTGAAATCTGTAATCTCCATATCAAGCGTCCGATTGCTCCGGCTATAGGTCCGCCATAGTTTCTTCGATTTTTTAATGCCAATTTTCATCGTTGGTTCAATGTTTATCCAATGACCCAACCGAATAATCCCAAAGAAGTTGTTCGAAAATTTAATCCTCCTTCGATCAAAATCAATCAATACACTGGTTGAAGTGAATCCAACAAAAGCACCAATAAAAACCAGAAGCAGAGCGTAGATTGAAGTGTATGTTGTAATGACTCCAATAATAAATATCAAAACTCCTGAAGAAGTTCCGACAGGGCCAAACGGTTTATCGAGGTAGTTATTGGTTGTCATTTGACATCGATTGATCGGTTTTATAATCCAGTGTGATGGTTTCCTTAATTCCCTCAATATATGGTGTCGGCTTAAAATCAAATCGCTTCTCAAATTTACTGCTGTCAAATACATATTCCCGGTTGTATTGATACATCATTTCAACCATTTCTTTCATGATGGGCACAAACAATCCGATCATTCGCACTAAAAAAACAGGTACGCTCTGATACTGAGGTTTTACTGCTAATTCTCGGGCAATGGCTTCTACCCATTCTTTTCCTGTAAACGGATTGGCAGCTGTTGGCAAATGCCATACCTGATTGTAAGCATCTTTCGTATTTCCAAGGATTGCAGTTGCTTTACCGGAATCAGGAGTGTATGTAAATGAATGCTTAAAATGGACTGAACTCATCCAGTTGGCTTTTTTCCCTGCACTCAATGGTTTTACAACCGTTTCGTTAAGCATACTGGAGTTCTTAATTCCCGGACCGTAAAAATCAGCTGACCGGGCAATCAAAGCGGTTAGTTTACCCGCCTTCACTGCCTCCAGAATCAACTGAGCTATTTCGGCCCTGATTTTTCCCTTTTTACTCGACGGATTGATTGGTGTTTCTTCGTTCATCCCATTCAGAAAATTCGGATCATACATGTAGATATTGTCGAAGAATACCAGTTTGCAGTTGAATTCCTGACAGGCAGCAATCACCTCTTTAATGAATTTGGGCCAACTTGCCTTCCACACTTTTGCACTGTATTGAAACCCAACTGTCACATAAACAACAGAAGAACCCATTATTGCTTTTCGGACATCTTCGGAATTCAATAAGTCTGCCGGCATCAATTCATCGGTTTCATTAACCTTTTTCGGATTCCGGCTAACCAGCCTGATTTCGCTGGTGTATTGCTGAAGTGCTTTTGCCAATTCAATTCCGATTGCACCTCCGGAGCCAAGTATTGTTTGCATAATCAGGATTTAAAAGTTGAATATAGCAGGACTGAATTTTGCTTGTCAAAATCACAAAAATTTCATTTTTCAGTAGTGCCTATTATTTTCTTTAACCGGTTGATTTCGAAACTACTGATCAGAAAATGCGACAATAATCCGGTAATTAAGATCATATCACCAAACGGATAGTGCTGAAGTTGAAATATGGCTCCAACAAAAACAGCAATAGCTGAAATCAGTATCAGGTACTTCATTACTTTGTTCATCATTTTTGTATTCATGGGATTCAGTTTATTTATCAAGTCGTTTGAGTATCTCGTTCATCTTCTCCAGCTGAACTTTATGAATTTCCAGAATTTCCTGCTGCTGGGTTAGAATCAGATGGTCTATTTTTTCTTGTAACATTCTGATTTCAAGTTCCGATTTGAGGTTTATCATATAGTCTTTTACCGCCCGGTCCCGGTCTTTTTCTTCCTGTCTGTTCTGACTCATCATAATAACAGGAGCTTGTATGGCGGCTAAACTTGACAGAATCAAGTTCAAAAGTATAAACGGATAAGGATCAAAACCTTTGTTTGCCAGCCAATAAATATTTAAAAGGATCCAAATCAAAAGGAATAGTCCAAACAAGATAATAAATGTCCAGCTACCCCCAAAAGAAGCGACCTTGTCCGCAATACGTTGTCCAAAGGTCATTTTTTGCAAATCGTCATCATCCGTATTTTCCGTTAAAGTAGTTTTGTCTTTTAAGGAATTTAATACTTTTCGTTCCAAACCTGAAAGTTTACCAATTTGTCTGGTCAGGAAGCTTTCGATGTGTTTTGCCCTGTAATGGTTTAGCTCACTGATGGATAAAAAATTATCAGCAGTAAATTTGGGATTGTCCGTTTGAATTAAATCAAGAATGGACTGTCTGACAGCTTTCCCTGATACTTTTTCCGAAATTGGGAATTCTTTGTTTGAGATGTCGCTTTGAAATGTTTCCATTGCCGTTTTGCTTTATGTTTTAAATTGGAAGCTTAGCTTTTGAAAAATGGCCAACTGGTATAGAACTATTTTTTATTGACATAGCGATTGGTCGAATTGTGGTTTATTCATTATTTGAATATCACAAATTAACACATTTGACTTAATAAATTACAAAAAACAGGATTCAAAAATATTTTCTACCTTAGATTCCTCGTAAAACCAAACAAAATCACCATGAAGCAGATATCTGTCGGAATCATCATTTTGCTTTGCTCCATTTTTATTTGGAGTTGCAAACCAAACAGAAACTTTACTGAAAACGAAATTGCTCTTATCCCACAGGTTCAGAAGATGAAATTGGGCGAATCTTCCTTTAAGTTTACAGAAGGTACCCGGTTTGTTGTTGAAAATGTTGATCAGCAAATTATTGCCGCACAGTTTGGCGAATTGTTTGAAAAGGCTGCCGGATGGAAACCCGAGATAGTTGTTGGTGGATACGAAGGTTCCAACCAGGTTTATTTTAAAACTGAACAAACCAAAGGGCATGAAGCTTATTCGCTTGATGTGCAGAAAAATCGGATTGAAATCAAGGCTGCAAAGCCGGCAGGTTTTTTTTATGCCACTCAAACTTTACGGCAGTTACTACCTCCTGAAATTGAAAGCAGTCAAAAAATCGAAAAAATGGATTGGCTGGTTCCGGTTATCAGTATTTCAGATAGTCCTGCATTTAAATGGCGCGGTTTTATGCTCGATGTTTCACGTCACTTCCTCCAGAAGGAAGCTGTGCTTCAGATGATCGATAATCTTGCTCTTCATAAAATCAATACGCTTCATTTGCATCTGGTTGATGATCAGGGTTGGCGCATCGAGATCAAAAAATACCCCAAACTTACTGAAGTGGGAGCATGGCGTGTCGACCGTGAAGACCAGCCCTGGAACTCGCGATCTAAACAGGAAGCCGGTGAGACAGCTACCTACGGCGGATTCTATACCCAGGATGACATTAAAGAAATGGTCGCCTATGCACAAAGCCGTTTCATCACTATTGTACCTGAAATTGAAATGCCTGCTCATGTAACATCTGCTCTTGCAGCCTATCCTGAGTATTCATGCACCGGAGGTCCTTTTACTATTCCTCCCGGCGGGCTATGGCCAATCACCGATATTTATTGTGCCGGAAAAGATTCAACTTTCCTTTTTCTGGAAGATGTACTGACCGAAGTGATGGACCTGTTTCCTTCGAAATACATTCATGTTGGAGGCGATGAAGCAACCAAAACCGAATGGGAAAAATGTCCGGATTGTCAAAACCGAATGAAAACGGAAGGGCTGAAAGATGTTGGTGAACTGCAAAGCTATTTCATCAAACGCATCGAAAAATTCATCAATTCAAAAAACAGGGTTCTGCTCGGATGGGATGAAATTCTGGAAGGCGGATTGCCCCCCCAAGCAACAGTTATGAGCTGGCGAGGAACCCAGGGAGGTATTGATGCTGCCAAACAGGGGCATGATGTGGTGATGACACCGGGCTCACCTTGCTATTTCGACCATTATCAGGGCCCAATTGATCAGGAACCATTAGCCGGCGGCGGATACAATCCACTTAATAAAGTTTACGATTTTAATCCGGTACCTGAAGAGCTGGATGCTGAGGCTGCCAAACACATTTTGGGAGCTCAGGCGAATCTTTGGGCGGAGTATATTCCAAATATTCAACAGGCAGAATACATGACTTTTCCTAGAATTGCTGCTTTGGCTGAAGTTTTGTGGAGTCCCCGGGAAGTTCGCAGCTGGGATGATTTTTCGCGTCGTATTCAATTATTCATGAAAAGATACGATCAGATAGGCATTAACTATTCGAAAAGCGCCTATAAGGTAATTGCTAAAACCGAATTTAATGCTGAAAAGAAGCAACTTGCCATTCGTTTAAGCTGCGAACTTGGCGGTACTGAAATTCATTACACCACCGATGGGTCTGAACCAACAGACTCTTCCGCAATTTATACTGAGCCTGTTTTGCTGGATTCAACTTCAAGCCTGAAAGCGGTCACCATTGTCAAAGGTCTGCCTGCAGCGAATTCAATGAGTTATTCTTTCAACATCAATAAGGCCACCGTCAAGCCGGTTAAATACCTGATTCCTTACAGCGAAAATTACAAAGGTTCGGGCGAATATACGCTGGTAAATGGGGTTCGGGGAAGTACAAATCATTCCGACGGAGAATGGCAGGCCTGGGAAGGAACAAATATGGATGTCGTTATTGATCTGCAGCAAGCCACTGAAATTCATCATGTTTCAGTTGGGACGCTTCAAAATATTGGTGCGTGGATCTTTCTTCCCCGGAAATTGTCTTTTTATATTTCAGATGATGGGCTGTCTTTCAGGAAAGTCGCAGAAAAAATAAATGAAGCAGATCCGCTTTCAGGTGAAAATCAACTGAAAGATTTTTCAGTTGATTTTGATCCGGTAATGGCCAGCTACATCAAAGTGATCGCCTACAAGTTGGAGGAAATTCCCAGAGGCCATATGGGGGCAGGACAGCCAGCCTGGCTTTTTGTCGACGAAATTTCAGTGGAATAGAAAATTTTCAGGGTTTCATTCCCATAGCTTTCACGTAAGTTTCGTTCACCTTGCAGTTGCTGTATTTGCAATTTTCAATCAACTGAAGCATGGCTTTTTTTACGAGTTCCTGATCAGGACGGGCTTTGCGTATTTCATCGAACCCGTTTCGCGGACTTTCAGTAAATTCGATAACCTTGTCCCAGTTCTCCGGTTGTGCAATGGTCATGACACCCCTTGGGCTTTTCATCTTTTTGAAAGGCCAGTAAGTCCAACCTATGTTGTTGCGTTCCATCAGACGCGTCCATGCAGCAATCCACTCGTCCGTATTTTCACCGGTTTCGCCCATGAATATCGGCAGGTTCACGGAATCGCGGAAGTTCACGAAATCCTGGATGTTGGCTTGTAGTGTATCGCACCAGTAGCGGTGGCAGGTATACATCAATTTATCATCGAACTTCGAATCCGTAAATATCGAAAAGTTACTGTTCCACTGAGATCCTCCCAACAGTACAATGTGGTTCTGATCGACTTCGCGAATGGCGGCAACCGCACGTTTGTAAAGTGGTTCCAGTGCTGTGTTTAGTTTTTCTTCTTCTTCGCCAAAATAGGTGGCAATGGGTTCATTCAACAAATCGTATCCTAAAATTACCGGTTCATCCTTATAATGATCCGCGATTTTTTTCCATATTTCCACAAATTGATTTTGACTTGCTTCGCTGGTCATCAGCCAGGGATAGCCATAACTGTCGTCGATGTTATCGCCTGTTTGTCCGCCTGGGGCATCGTGCATATCCAGAATCAGATAAATTTCAGATTCACGGCACCAGGAAACCAGGCTGTCCAAGCGTTGAAATCCGTCCTGGGCAACCGATAATCCCATGTAATCTTCATCCGTGAATAATTTGTAATGGAAAGGAATTCGAATCGTATTCATTCCTGTTTGGTGGATGTAGCGAATGTCTTCCCGTGTGATGTAATTGTCCTTGAACTGTTTCCAGAATTTATTGGTAAAATCAGGTCCAACCATTTCGCGGAAAGCCTGATCAATCATGCGGGCCGAACTTGTTCGTTTAAAACCAAACATATAACCTTCAGGGTTCAACCAGTTGCCCAGATTAATTCCCTGAATGAAAAACTTTTCGCCGTTTGGAGCGATTAGGTTTTGTTCCTCTACTTTTATAAAAGCGGATTGAATGGATGTTTCCTCTTTAGTTGCAGGTTTACATGCGACTAAAATTAAAGTCGTCAGAAAAATGAAGAACAGATTTTTTATCATGGGGATTAGGTTTGGTAATTGAAATTCAGATCGAAATTAGCAATAAAAAAAGAAAGACTACTTTCCGTAAAACGAAAAAATTGTCTTTCCTGTTTCCGGAACAATTATGCGGGAGCTATTGTAATTAGATCATTCGGAGAACTGAACCGACTTTGCTTTTAGGATTGATGTATGGTGCTTCTGTCAGCAATTGCTCCAGGTTCAATTTTGATCGGATTTGAGTTAGCCGGCAGCAGGATAGCTTTTAATCAGTTTGTTTTGCTTTTTGGCTGCTTTCAGAAATGGAATTAACCCATCAGGCTTAAATCCACGTTTCCTATTCTCTGCAGCAATCCGGAACATGAGACTTTGAGTTTTAAATAGTTCGCGGTATAAATTGAAAAATGACACATCCGGATCCCAGGCATGGATAGGTTTTGATCCTGCTCCGTTAATTTCAATAATTGAAAAATCTTCGGCAGCCTTCAGTAATTCGGTTGATTTGAATCTGACGTCGAAGCGCCCGTAATAAAATTCAGGAATGCTGCGTGCTATTTCATCAAATCGTTCAGATAATTCCGGAGTTATGAGGTGCCTGGCGTCGCGGTAAATTCCACCAATCCGGATGCTTCCTATAAATGCCAGTCGTACCATTTCATCTTCTGATGGCACCATTTCCAGCCTTTCTGCACTTAGTCCCAAATGATCCGGATTCTTTCCTAAAAAATATTCCGATTTAAATTCGGTTCTGGGATTGTTTTGTATCAGATGGCGCAGCGTGGAAGCACCATCTCCGATTACATACGGGAAATAGCGCAGGGTGAGCGAAAAGACTTTGCCGTGTGGTTCGTTGGGCATTCGTGCATAAAAAACGCCTGCTTCGCCGTCGTGTGGAATCAGTTCCTGAATCAGCATTTGTACATTTTTCGGATAAGCCACGAGGTAATCGAGTAAAGCGTCTTCATCATCCACCTTACGAACCCCAAAACCCTGCCAGCCAATATCCGGTTTGGCCACAATCGGAAAGTCGAGACCTGCCTCTTCCATCTTAAACAATACTTCCTGAAGGTCAACTGTTGCAAGCCGGTTAGTGCGTATATAAGGGAAATAGTTCGCCATCCATTTTTGCTGGTCTTTCCCAATATCTCCAAGTGTGGCACTTTTCGATTCGCCCCAGAACCCTCCGGTTTCAATAAGTGGATTTGCAATGGTGGGCAAGGTAAAGTTTCCATAGCGAATGGAAAGAAGAATCCATCGTAATCCGACCGGGATATAAAATAAGCCGTTTGGAACCCGCTCTGCCAACGAAATAATTCGTTTCAAGCCTTTCAGTGAAGGCATTCCTTTATGCTGTTTTTTCTGAATATTCTCCTGATTCGGTGCTCCATTCAAAAATGGCAACGATAAAACTGAAGTATTCTCACCGTTTTTGTTGTTTGAAAATGAAAATATTGCTTTTCGGAGAGGAAACAGAATGACTACCAGAAGAATAATTCCCCAGGCCCAATACCCTAATTTGTACAAAACCAGATCCCCAAGCAGCGTAACAAGCACAAAAACAATTGGTGTATAAATGGCCGAAGTGATAACTGTGATGAGAATAAATCGTTTGACAGGCATTTTAAACCAGCCAATGGCAATATAAGTTGGAAAAAGTAAGGTTGGTGTAACCCGGCAGACGACCACGGCCCAAAAGAAATTATTTTCAAGCCAGCCTTTTACCTGGTCAACTTTTGGCCCTATCACTTTTGACCGGAGCCAATTACTTCGCTGAGCAACCCTGCCCAGTCCATAAATAAAAAGATCACCGGTAATTATTCCCAAATACACACTAATAAATGCCAGACTGACTGGTAATCCGTATTCTACAGTCGAAAATGAAGCGGCAACAATTGCTGCATCCTCTTGAACAAAAGTTAGAAAAAATAGTGTGATGCAATGCCAGATCCAGAAATTAAAAAATACGTCAAACATAATTTGGGAATTAAATGTTTTGTTGCCGGATTGATTTTGATTAAATATAGGGCTAATAAATGTAATAGTTTTTACTGAAATCAAAAAAAATACGAGACATAAGAATCCTGAAAATCAAAAAAGGTTACATGATGAATTCCGGGAAATTATCCAGGGCAGTGCTGGTCCCGGAAGGATTTAAAACAAGCAGGAGACCTGGGCTTTCTCCGGACAAAAAATAGCGAGACCACATCTTGCGGTATCGCTATTTCGAATGGTATTTAAAACAAAACGGAGATTAAAAATCTCCGTTTTGTTTTAAGGAATGGAAGTCTTGTTTGTGACGATCAACTGTCTGAATCCTTTTTGTCCATTAGCGGATTCCATCCCTGAGCCTGCAATGGGATGACAGATCCTCCGGAAGTGATGAGGTTGGCACCTTCACTTTCGGCAGTGATGTGACCGATAACTGTAATGTCGAATTCTTTTTTAATCACGTCAAAACTGGCCAGCGGAACGGTAAACAGCAACTCATAATCCTCTCCGCCGTTGAGCGCAGCTACCAGTGGGTTGATGCTCAGTTCTTCAGCAAAATCTTTGGTTTGCCGGTCAAGTGGTATTTTTTCTTCATAAATGTTGCAGCCAACCTTCGATGCTTTGCACAAATGCAGCACTTCCGACGAAAGTCCGTCTGAAATGTCGATCATCGAAGTGGGTTGGATGCCCAGCGTTTTGAATAATTCTTTAAAATCGCTTCGTGCTTCAGGTTTCAACTGGCGTTCCAGAATGTAGTCGTATCCTTCGAATTGTGGTTTCAGATGAGAATTGACTTTGAAAACCTCGTTTTCGCGTTCCAGCAATTGAAGTCCCATGTAGGCACCGCCCAAATCGCCCGAGACACAAACCAAATCGCTTATCTTTGCACCACTTCGATAAACCAGTTCTTCTTCATTGGCTTCACCAATGGCCGTTACACTAATGGTTAGTCCGGTAAGTGAACTGGTCGTGTCGCCGCCAACCAGATCAACACCGTATTTTTCACAGGCCATATGAATTCCTGAATACAATTCGTCAATGGCTTCGAGCGAAAATTTGGAAGAAATAGCAATCGAAACTGTGATTTGACGAGGTGTCGCATTCATGGCATAAACATCCGAAAGGTTAACTATCACTGCTTTGTAGCCCAAATGTTTTAACGGGACATACATCAGGTTAAAGTGGATTCCTTCGGTTAAAAGGTCGGTGGTTACTACAATTTTTTTATCGGGATAACTTAAAACCGCGGCATCGTCGCCAACACCTGTCAGTGTGCTGTCATTTTTAATTTGTATGTTTTTAGTCAGGTGATTAATCAGCCCAAACTCTCCAAGTTCTGCAAGTGGTGTTTGTTTCATTGTTTCTTTCATGTTAAAATTAAGACTTGAAGGTATTTATTACCTCCAAACTTTGGACAAAAATAGCTTTACTATCTTATCTTTGCAATTAATTTTAAACAGTCAGGGTGCAAGTTTGTTAAAAGTGTTGTAATCAGAAGAGAAAGGAAAGCGAGCGATATGGAAAATCAAGATAAATTATTAAACGACATAACAACCAAGGAATACGAATATGGTTTTGTAACCGATATCGATACCGATGTTATACCGAAAGGCCTGAATGAAGACGTTATCAGGCTGATTTCGTTCAAGAAAAACGAGCCTGAATTTATGCTTGATTTCAGGTTGAAAGCATACCGTGGTTGGTTGAAAATGAAAGCTCCGGAATGGGCTCATCTAAAAATACCACCCATCGATTTCCAGGAGACCATTTATTATGCGGCTCCGAGAACCAAACCCAAATATGAAAGTCTGGACGAAGTGGATCCGGAGCTGATTGAAACATTTAAAAAGCTTGGGATTCCGATTGAAGAGCAGAAACTGCTTGCCGGAGTTGCTGTTGATGTGGTGATGGATAGTGTTTCAGTAACCACAACCTTTAAAAAGGTGTTGGCTGAAAAAGGAATTATTTTCTGTTCGTTCAGCGAAGCTTTGGTTGAACATCCGGAGCTGGTCCGGAAATACCTGGGAACTTCTGTACCTCCGACCGACAACTTCTTTGCGGCACTGAATTCCGCTGTATTTTCGGATGGATCATTTTGCTACATCCCTAAAGGCGTGCGCTGTCCGATGGAACTTTCAACCTATTTCAGGATAAATACTGCCGGCACCGGCCAGTTTGAACGCACCCTGATTATTGCCGAAGATGATAGTTACGTGAGTTATCTGGAAGGTTGTACTGCTCCGAAGCGCGACGAAAACCAGTTGCATGCAGCAATCGTAGAAATTATTGCGATGGATCGTGCAGAGGTGAAATATTCAACGGTTCAGAATTGGTATCCGGGCGATAAAAACGGACGGGGCGGCATTTACAATTTCGTGACCAAGCGTGGTATTTGTCGTGGCGAATCGTCCAAAATAAGCTGGACACAAGTCGAAACCGGTTCGGCAATTACCTGGAAATACCCCAGTTGTATTTTGCTTGGCGATAATTCGGTTGGCGAATTTAACTCTGTTGCGCTGACCAATAATCATCAGCAGGCTGACACCGGAACAAAAATGATACACATCGGTAAAAACACGAAAAGCACCATCGTATCCAAGGGTATTTCGGCCGGTAAAAGCGATAACTCATACAGAGGGCTGGTAAAAGTGATGCCCGGCGCAATCAATGCCCGCAACTATTCGCAGTGCGACTCCCTTTTGCTGGGTTCAACCTGCGGCGCACATACCTTTCCGTATATCGAAGTTGGAAATAAATCATCAATTGTTGAACACGAAGCCACTACTTCGAAAATTGGAGAAGATCAGATATTTTACTGCAATCAGCGCGGTATTTCTACTGAAGATGCCATTGGAATGATTGTTAATGGTTATGCGCGGGAAGTGTTGAATAAACTTCCAATGGAATTTGCTGTTGAAGCACAGAAGCTGCTGTCAATCAGCCTGGAAGGAAGCGTGGGGTAGGCCCATCCAACCTCCCCAAAGGGGAGGCTTATGGAAGAATGAAGTAAATAACTAATTCACAAAGATACCGCCCATTCTCCCCCATAGGGGGAGTTAGAGGGGGCCAAAATTTATTATATGTTATCAATAAAAAACCTACATGCCTCCATCGAAGGCAAAGAGATACTGAAAGGCATCAATCTGGTAGTGAAAGCCGGCGAAGTACATGCCATTATGGGACCAAATGGCTCCGGAAAAAGTACACTGGCCAATGTTTTGGCGGGTAAATCAGAATATGAAATACTTGAAGGTGAAGTCACTTTTAACGGGGAGGATCTGTTCGAACTTTCTCCTGAAGTTCGTTCGCGCAGCGGATTATTTTTGAGTTTTCAGTATCCTGTTGAAATACCCGGAGTGCCAATGGTTAGTTTCCTGAAAGCGTCGGTTAACGAGCACCGTAAGTTCAAAGGTTTGGATCCGTTAACTGCCGGAGAATTTCTGAAACTGATGCGGGCGAAAAAGGATATGCTTCACCTCGATACTGAACTGACCAACCGTGCGGTGAATGAAGGGTTTTCGGGAGGTGAAAAAAAGAAAAATGAAATATTCCAGATGGCTATGCTGGAACCCAAACTTGCTATTTTGGACGAAACCGACTCCGGATTGGACATTGATGCGCTCCGCATTGTGGCTGAAGGGGTGAATGCCTTAAAAACTCCGGAAAATGCAACCATACTGGTGACACACTACCAGCGTTTGCTCGATTACATTGTTCCGGATTTTGTGCATGTATTGTACGATGGGCGGATTGTGAAATCAGGAGGCAAAGAACTTGCCCTGGAGTTGGAAGAAAAGGGCTATGACTGGATTAAAAATGGGAATGATAAATAATTATGAGCATTATTCATGAAAAAATATCGCAGACCGATCAGTTGGTTTCGTTGTTTGAACAAAACAGGGAAATACTGAATCAGGGTTCTTCGCCCTTACTTAACCGAATGCGCGAGGTATCGGTCAAACGTTTTTCAAAAGCCGGAATTCCGGATTTTAAGAACGAAGAGTATAAATATACCAATCTCAAGCCAGCCTTCGACAAAACTTACCGTCAGGAACTGGTTCGGGAATCCGGAGTGATTAGCCTGAATGAGGTTTTCAAGTGCAATGTTCCGGAACTGGATACACATTTGGTTTTTCTGGTGAATGGCTGGTTTTATAGCGGCAATAATCCGGGTAAAGGTCTTCCGGAAGGAGTAATCCTCGGAAGTCTGGAGCAGATTGCCAATGAACACCCTGAGATACTGGAAGATTTTTTAAATCGGCAGGCCGGATTGTCGGATGACCCTTTTGTTGCGTTGAATACAGCTTTCGCGAAAGACGGATTTTTCCTTTATGTGCCGAAAGGAGTGGTTGTCGAAAAGCCGGTTCAGGTCATCAATTTGCTGAGTTCTGACGAAAATCTGATGGCAACCCAGCGAAATCTGATTATTGCGGAAGCAGGAAGTCAGGTTAAAGTGCTGTTTTGCGATCATACGCTGACTTCTTCATCATTCCTGTTGAATACTGTTTCTGAAGTTTTTGTTGGCGAGGATGCCATGGTTGATGCCTATACGATTCAGAATCATCACAACGAATCATCCACGATTAATTCTTCATTTTACAAACTGCAGCGTAAATCAAATCTGGTGACAGGCATGGTCAGTCTGCATGGCGGGCTGATCCGCAATAACCTTAAAGTGACGTTTAGTGGCGATCACGCTGAAGCCAATCTAAATGGCATTTCGTTTACCGATAAAAAGCAGCATGTCGATAATCATACAATTATAGAACATGCTTCACCCAACTGCCTGAGCAACCAGATCTATAAGAACGTGCTTGACGATGAATCGACCGGAGCTTTTTCAGGACGTATTCATGTGGCTCGCGATGCTCAGCAAACGAATGCTTTCCAGCGAAACAACAATGTATTGTTATCTGATAAAGCCAGGATGCAAACCAAACCTCAGCTGATTATTGATGCTGACGATGTGAAATGCAGCCATGGCGCAACGGTGGGTCAGATTAACGAAGAAGCTTTGTTTTTCCTCCGTGCACGGGGAATAGGAGAGAAGGAGGCCCGAATGATGCTGATGAATGCATTCGCTCATGAAGTGATACAGAAGATCACCATTAAGCCGTTACGCGACCAGATTGACGAACTGATCGAAAAACGCCTGAAAGGTGAAATCAGTCGTTGCCACAATTGCAATTATCAGTGTAATTGCTAGGAAATATAAAGATTAAATTGAAAGCCTTGCAATAAATTGTAAGGCTTTTTTTTTCGATCACACATTATTCTTGCGGGGAATAAAATGAATCATCGGTATAACTGTAAAAACCATCTGCCGGGCGTTTTGACGGTCTTCGCATTTGCACTGATCATCATGAACTCAAACTGGGAAAATAGCTCTATCCGTTGGTTTTATCTGTAAAGACGCACGGTTGTGCGTCTCCGTACATTTCAGATTCCTTGTACCTGTGATATTCGCTGAGACGCACCGCCGTGCGTCTTTATCCCGAATTCTTTTTTGTTCTGATTGTTACCAGAGTTTACTCCATGCAAAAAAAGCCATCTTACGAATAAGATGGCTTCTGTATAGTTTGAAAAACTAGTTTTTCTAGATTTTGTTGAGGTGCAAAACGAGTGCCGATTTCAGGTTGGCAGCTTTGTTTGCATGAATAACATTCTTCTTTGCAAGTCTGTCAATCATTGAAACAACTTTTGGTAAAGTTGTGGCAACGACTTCTTTGTCAGTCTCAAGACGTAATTTCTTTACAGCGTTACGCATTGTTTTTGCGATGTATTTATTCTGTACGGTTTTCACCTCGTCTTGTTTAATTCTCTTCTTTGCTGATTTATGATGTGCCATCTTTTTGTTCCTAAAATTGTTAAAAATTTATTTGTAGCCCGTAGGGGATTCGAACCCCTGCTACCAGGATGAAAACCTGGCGTCCTAACCCCTAGACGAACGGGCCAACTTATTATCCCCTGATTTGGGACTGCAAAAATAGATCATTTTTTTTAGTCACCAAACATTTTCAGAGTTATTTTACTAAAATATTTTCCAACTACTTTTAGTTGCTGCTTTTTATTTTAGCGATGCAAAGAAAATTAAGATTTTCGAAACGACAAACAAAAAGGAAGAAAAAATTACCGCCATTCAACAATTGTTCCCCGGTTCTTTTGCAGCAGCTTCTCTGGCATCGATGCAACTATTTCTTTCCAAAGCAGTTCGACGAGTTTGTACTTGGCAAAGTGCCTGGAAAAAACAAGACTAACTTCCCGCAGCGGGTTGGTGTCGGAGAAGGTTCTGACGTGTTCAAAGCGTGCTTCACTCATTCCAAGCGTTGCCAATTCAGGAATAATGGTCATTCCGCCCTCTTTATCGATGATGTTCATGACCGTTTCGAGCGATCCTGCTTCGAAATGAAACGGTAAAGCCGAGTTGGCAGCTCCTTTGAACGAACAAAGATTGATTACCTGATCACGAAAGCAATGCCCGTCGCTTAAAAGCCATATCTCAGGAGTTGCGATATCTTTGAGTTTGATGTTTTCTTTTTTTGCCAACGCATGATCGTCGTGCAGGTATAGCAACATCCCTTCGTAAAATAAAGGTTTTTCGTTTATGCGATCTTCATGGAGCGGTGTGACCAGGATTCCTACATCAAGCAAATCGCGGTTCAGACGATCGATAATGTTTAGTGTGGTTAGTTCTTCGACTTTGATGTTTATGCTGGGGTATTTGCGCTTGTAGTTGCCAATAAACAAGGGTAACAGGTACGGTGCCAATGTTGGAATGATGCCTATTTTGAGTTCCCCTGAAATCAGGTTTTTATGCTCCTTGATGATATTGTTGATTTTTTGCGATTCCTGAAGTGCAATTCTGGCCTGATCGATAATTCGGCGGCCGACATCCGTTGGGATCAGAGGTTGTTTACTTCGGTCAAAAATAATGACCTCTAAATCTTCCTCCAGTTTTTTTATCTGCATGCTCAGGGTTGGCTGAGTAATGAAACAATTTTCGGCAGCTCTCCCGAAATGTCGGAAAGTATCAACCGCGACAATATATTCCAATTGGGTTAAGGTGATCATGGTTTTTTAATTTGGTCTGCTAAAAATAATTAAAAAGTCAGTTTTCCAAGCCTATGTTAGCCGGTAAATGTGAAAATCGGTTTGGGTCTAAAATAAAATACTGCAATACAGCTGTTTGTAAAAACATTTCTGACCGTTAATCTTCTTGAAATAGCTAATGAATCCGGTATTTCACTCAGGTTGGCAAAGGTTTTCAGAGTAAATTGGTTTTCGTAAAAAGCATTTGCCTCTGCCATTCGAATATTGCCACTGCCAGAGCGTGTGAAACATTCATCGATTTGCATTTACCGGTCATTGGAATATGAACTTTTTGATGACATTTTTGAAGTATTTCTTCGGGTAGTCCGTTCCGCTCATTTCCAAGCATAAAAACGATTTTATCCGGCAGTTTCCCGGTAAAAATATTGGTTGAATCTTCGCTGGTTTCTATGGCCAGAATTTTGAACCCGGGGTTTAGCTGATTGAAAAAATCTTCAGGAGCAATAAATGTAAGCCGTACATTGTTGAAGCTGTGTCCGGCAGTCTTTTTTATGGATGACATTCTGTGGTGAAAATCCTCTCCCAGGATGTAAACATCTTCGGCGCCCACATTGTCGGCCAGCCTGATCAGATTCCCGATATTCTCCGGATTAATTATTTGCCAGGCAGCAATGACTGGCTTATCGGTCAGCCCGGGATATTCCTGATCATTGAAAAAAACTACTGAATTTGTTTCCATCACTCGTAGATTATCTTTTCCTTTGAAGCGCAAATGACAGGTTTTTTAAACTGAAAACAATGAAAAACATTAAAATAATTGCGGGAATATTAGTTTTTGCAGCACTTTTTTCGTGCGGGAAATCATACAAACAAAGAGCTGCGGAAAAATTAAGTCTGGCTGCCGTTCTTTGTGAAAAGGGCGATTCACTGGCTGCCCTGCAACAATTGGACTCTATTTCAGTTTTATTTCCTGAAGCTTTTGAAACGGTAGCAAAAGCGAAGGAATTGAACCGAAAAATTTATTCGGAAATTTTATTTCGCAAGCAGGATCTGTTCGATCAACTCACGATCCAACTGACCGAGCTGGATAAACTGTTTAACAAGGAAAAGACTGAATATGACCGGTATACTCAATATATCCACAAACGACAGAGCTTTGAGCGCCGCTGGGATAAATCGTTTATTCAACTTCATCTTGACGAAACGGGAGAATTGTATATTTCGAGTAATTATTATGGTGCCGAATGGTTGAATCATGTCGGTTTGCGGGTTTACGACGGAGTTTTTCAGGCTAAAACCGACTCTGTTGCACTCGATGATCCCAACAATCATCACAGCGAATTTATGAATACTCACTGGGAAAAAGTTAGATACAGAGATGGCAAGGACAATGGTGTTATCCAGTTTATTGCTGATAACGCTGACCGTAACCTGAAAGCCGTTTTTCTGGGCAAACGGATGTATTATATCGTGCTTGAAGATGTCGACAAACAAGCCGTAAAAGATGCGCTGGTTTTATCGAATGCCCTGAAACTTAAAATTAAGCTTCAGAAAGAGATTAAAGAACTTCAGTCGAAAGTGAATTAGAAACCTTCAAGGTTTCCAATTCAAATCAATTTCAAAATTTCTTCAGCAGGACGGGCGAGAACAGCGTGTGAACCTTTGATCACCAACGGACGCTGAATCAATTTCGGATTTTCAGCAAGGATGCCGATCCATTCGGTTTCAGTATACTCTTTCCCCAGAAACTGCTCTTTGTAAAGCACTTCAGTAGTCCGGATGATATCGGTCGCCTTAAGTCCTGATTTAGAAAGGAATTCCGTAATTTCCTTTATGGTAATTCCGGTCTTCATGTAGTCGATTACCTCAACTTCGAACCCTTTTTCCTCGAGAAATTTGAGCCCTTCACGACTTTTAGAGCATCGTGGATTGTGATAAAATTTCATATTATTCTGATGTCTTTTTTTGATGTAATTGT
The DNA here is from genome assembly GCA_035648135.1 of Prolixibacteraceae bacterium. Lineage (GTDB taxonomy): Bacteria > Bacteroidota > Bacteroidia > Bacteroidales > Prolixibacteraceae > Aquipluma. The sequence continues at coordinate 31,730 of DASRMB010000052.1, read as the reverse complement.
GATAATCGACCTGAGCGCGGTAATGCGATTCGTTATGTTGATTATTATACCGGTTGCTCAGTTCACTATCCAGAATCCTTGCTTTCGTATTGTCGCTAAGCTGAATACGTAGTAATTCTTTGAGCTCAGATCTGATTTCAGGAGAATAAATCGGACAAGCAACTTCGATTCTGCGGTCAAGGTTTCTGGACATCCAGTCGGCTGACGAAATGTAAATGTCTTCCTGACCACCGTTAGCAAAAAGGAAAACACGGGTATGTTCCAGAAATTTATCGACAATGCTGATGGCTTCGATGTTTTGGTTTAAAATCGGATAGTCGGTTTTTAAACCGAATATTCCACGTATAATGAGTTGAATTTTCACACCGGCCTGACTTGCCTCGTAGAGCTTGTCAATCATTTCCTTGTCAATCAGGCTATTCATTTTCAATATCATATATGCCTTTTTCCCTTTTTTTGCATTGGTAATTTCCTGATCAATTTTCTTAATGAAAAAATTGCGCATGGAAAATGGGCTGACAATAATCCGGTTGAAATTAAAATGATTGTAAGTGTGTTTAAAGAAATCAAACATATTCGCCACATCGTTGGCGATTTGCGGGTCAGCTGTCAGCAAACCTTTATCTGCATAAACGCGGGCCGTGCCTTCGTGAAAATTTCCGGTACCAATGTATGCATAATTGCGAAGACCGTTTTTCTCCTTGCGCTGAATCCATGCAAGTTTGCAGTGTACTTTAAGTCCGGGGATGCCATTAATGACATGTGCGCCTTCTTCCTGCAACTTGTTTGACCAGAATATGTTGGCTTCTTCGTCGAACCGGGCCTGAAGCTCGATAACCACCGTAACTTTTTTACCGTTCCGGATGGCATTCAGCAAGGCATTTACCACCTTGGAAGTTTCTGAAACACGATATATGGTAATCCCGATTTCGCGGACCTTCGGATCGATGGCTGCCTCTCTCAAGAAATCGATGAAATGCGAAAAACTTTGGTAGGGATAATGAAGCAAGACATCTTTTTGTCTTAGCTTTTTCAGGATGCTCTGGTGTGGAGTCAAATCCTTGTGAGGAATGGGAGGCAGACTTTGATAATAATGGTTGGGCTTACCGATTTCAGGGAAATTCATAAAATCCTTGTGGTTGTGATACCTGCCACCTGCCACTGTTTTTTCAGCTCCGTCGAGTTTCATTTTTTTCATAATGAATTCGAGCAGATCGTCGGGCATTTCATGGTCGTAAATCAGCCGTACGGGGATTCCAACCTTACGTTTCTTCAGGCTGAGTTCAATTTTTTCGATGAAGCTTTTCGAAATATCATCATCAATATCCATTTCGGCATCGCGTGTCACTTTAATGGTGTACGCTTCAAAATGATCGAAGTTGAAAATAGGGAAGACGTCGTTCAGGCAGAAGCGAATGACATCGTCGACCAGGATGATGTATTTTTTATTTCCCTGTTCAGGCAGAACCAAAAAGCGGGAAACCGAACGGCTGGGAACCCGAATCAGAGCATAGGCAAACTTATCGGGCGAATTTGTTTTTGACAACTTAACCGCCAGATAAACCGATTTGTCCCGCAAATACGGGAATTTCATGGATTTGCTGAGCATGATCGGGACTATATTCGGAAGCACTTTCATGTTGAAATATTTCCTGACATAGATTCCCTGTTCATGTGAAAGTGCCTTTTCATCAAGCACGAAAATGTTTTCACTGGCCATTTCTTTCCATATATTCCGGTAAATCTCCTGAGCCTTTCGCTGATGCTCAACGACTGTTTCCTGAATTTTTTCGTATAATTCGGCTGCATTGTAATCGCCAAGAATATTCTCGTCGTCTTTGCCTATTTCAAGCATACGCCGGACAGTAGCCACCCGTACGCGGAAAAACTCATCGAGGTTATTGGAGAAAATTCCAAGGAACCGGATTCGTTCAAGTAACGGGACTGTCTGGTCCTCAGCTTCCTGAAGTACCCTTGCGTTGAATGATAGCCAGCTTATTTCGCGATTGTTGTAAATGCTCATTTTTTCCATTTCCGGGGTTTAAATTTATCCTGAAAAACCAAATAAACAGATTTTTAAATTTTTAGTTTATCCAGACCTTTTTGAATCGCTTCCTGAAATACCGGAAGCCCTTTAATTTCATCCAAACGTAAAATCCGTTCTTTAGGAGCCTCATTTTCATCCTGAAGGAACAACTCGAACCAGCCTACGTTTAGCCATTGGTTCAGTTTGTAACCTACTTTCGAAAATTCACCACATTTTTTGTACCCCAAATACTCGTGAAAGGCGACACTTGTTTCGTTGGGCATGGTAATGATCGCCAGTAAATCTGCAATTCCCTGGTAACGGATCATTTCATTTAAACTGGTGTATAACGCGTGTGCTACCTTTTTTCGGTAAGAATCAGGATGAACATAAACAGAGACTTCTTTCGTCCATCGGTACGAAGCACGGCCACGGTATCCCGAAGCATAGGCATAACCGGCAATTCGTCCATCGATTTCGCAAACCAGAAAGGGCAATTCACTCATGATTCCCTGAATTCGTTCCCAAAATGATTCTTCATCAGGAACAGTTTCTTCAAAAGTGACGGCTGTTTCGAGAATAAATGGTGCATAAATTTCCAGAATTCCCGGCACATCACGTTTTTCTGCAAGTCGTATTGTTGAGGCCATCATAATTTCAATTTCAAGTTTGTCATTTGTGGTCATTCAATTGTCATTGGCATTCATTTAATTGTCATAATCAATTGGCAACTAAATGACGTGAAACAAATGACAATCCATGACTTTATTTTATCCGGACAATTCAGTCTCTCAGTCCTTCAGTTAGTTTTCATCGCTGAATTCCATCAGGAAGGCTTTGACAAACCCGTCAATTCCGCCATCGAGAACTGCCTGAACATTGCCCGATTCGAACCCGGTCCGCACATCTTTCACAAGCTTGTACGGTTGCATGGTATATGAGCGGATTTGAGATCCCCATTCAATCTTTTTCTTGGTTGAATTGATCAGCTGTTCAGCTTCGTTCCGTTTTCGCAATTCAAGCTCGTACAATTGTGATTTCAGCAAGCGCAGCGCGTTATCTTTATTTCCAAACTGTGAGCGGCTTTCGGTATTCTCAATGACAATACCAGTTGGGGCGTGACGGAGCCGAACACCGGTTTCAACTTTATTTACATTCTGGCCGCCTGCACCTCCCGACCTGAAAGTATCCCAGGTTATATCGGCCGGATTAATTTCAACTTCGATGGTATCGTCAATTGAAGGTGAAACAAACACGGAAGCAAAAGTGGTCATTCGCTTGCTTTGGGCATTGAACGGTGAGAGTCGCACCAATCGGTGTACACCATTTTCACTTTTCAGGTAGCCATAAGCATATTCGCCTTCGAACTCGATGGTGCAACTTTTAACTCCAACTTCATCACCACCGTGATAGTCGATTGTTTTTACCGTATATCCCTGTTTTTCGCCGTAACGCATGTACATGCGCATCAGCATTTCAGCCCAGTCGTTACTTTCTGTTCCCCCGGCACCAGCATTGATGCGAAGAATTGCGCCCAGTTTATCCTCCTCTTTCCGGAGCATATTTTTGACTTCAAGCGCTTCAATTAATGAAAGTGTTTCGTTGAAGTGCTGCTCAATGTCTTCTTCGGTGGTTTCTCCCATTTCAAAGAAATCATACAAAACGAGCAGATCTTCCATGTTTTGAGCCACTTCATTAAATGCATCAGTCCATACTTTAACAGACTGGATGACCTTCATTTGAGCTTCAGCTTCTTTGGGATTGTTCCAGAAATCGGGATCCTGGGCTTTAAGTTCCTCTTCCTGTAGTTGGATCAATTTCTGATCGTAGTCAAAGATGCCTCCTTAAGGCATCCTGGCGATCGATGAGACCTTTTATCTGTTCTTTGAGAATCATTTTTTAGTTTTATGAATTACTAAAAACAAAAGTAGAAAATGAAACGTGATAATTCAATAAAACTGCGGATTTGTGAGATTGTATAAATATAACCCCATTGTTTCGGCAACGAAGCGTTTTGTTGCAGGTACTTGTCAGAGTTGAAATGTTGTAGAGGTTATTCCGTATCCCTGCCTTACAGTTCTATAGCACCAGCATGTCCGGTTTTTCAATTGGTCTGTCAATCATTTATTCTCCCCAGATCACCGTTTTCTCAGCTACCGATGAAGCCTGAATATTATAGGAATTAATTGCGGATTCATATAAATAAGCATAAATCCTGACAGTATATGTTTTCCCACTTTCAGGAGTAACCCCGGTTACCCATCCAGCAGTTGAAGAGGTGATTGGATAGGTTACAACTGTATTTGCAATTATAGCACTTGAGAAGACCACCTTTGTACCATCCATAATATTGATCCCAAAATTGTCGGCTCCTGAAAGCGAAGCCCAGGTAATTTCAAGCTTACTACCGGTCGTATTATATGCACAGTTTTCGATGGTTGCCGGAGCCAGTAAGTCGGAGGTAAGAACATCCTGAAACTCATCAGTAGCACCATTTTCGAAAACTGCTGAAAAATTATATGTTGAAGCTACCGGTGGAGTCGTACTGAGATTTTCGTCAGGAGTTACATAGTAAAAATTTGTTTTGCGTTCCTGGTTCGATTTCAAGGTATAGGTTACATCTTCTGCACTGCTAACTGCCTGTACGCTTTTGAATGAGCTAAACGTGTATGCATAGATAGAGATGCCGTAAACTGTTTCTGATCCTATTTTTTTAGAAAAGATTAGCGCATCTCCCGCACCAGTAGCCTCATCTTTGTACTTATTGCAGGATGTCATTAAGGCAACTCCCATTACAACTGCAAAAAAAATTAGTGGTTTCATCTTATCGTTTATTTGAAAATTTCAGACTGATTTATACTAACAACTATTTTTGAAATCAAACAAGTTGTTTGATGCAAAGATATTTATTTACCTGTTAATCAAACTTAGGGATGATACGTTTTATTGCGACAGTTACCCGGATGGAGTCTTGCTCAGTTGCCGAATGACGGGATTAACAGAACAAGCAGGCCAATAAAAAGTGTGATAATATTGTTTCTGATTTTCAACATGTAGATTAGTTAGGTGAAATGAGCAAAAGTCAAACTTGAAAGATTGACTTTTGGAATCTTTCAAGTTTATTACGCTGATAATGTGGCCAGAATAGCGGATATAGAGAACCGTGCGCCGCAGATTACTTCGTCACTTGCTCCGTAATACATGAAGATATCGTCTCCTTTCACATAGTGACCGTTGGTAAATACCACATTTCCGAAAAAACCGGTTTGTTCGTAGGTTTCAATAGGCTCCATGATAGGTTCAATGCTACGGGCAAGAACTTTCGAAGGATCATTAATATCGAGCAACAAGGCGCCAAGGCAATAGCGATGGTTGCTGTTCGCACCATGATAAATTTCGAGCCAGCCTTTTTCGGTCCGGATTGGTGCACCACCTGCTCCGACACGTTTCGAATCCCACATATCGGGACGAACTGTGGCAATGCACTTGTGCTGTCCCCAGTGGATCAGGTCGGGCGATTCGGCCAGCCAGATATAGTTTCCGCCCAGTTCAGGACTGCTGGGGCGATGGAGTGCATAATATTTCCCGTTTATTTTTTCTTCGAAAAGGGCGCAATCCTTATTGTGAGGTGGAAAAATCATGCCTTTGCGGTCGAAATTTTTCCAGTCTTTGGTCCGGATTAATCCAACGCCAACGCCGAATTCCGATACTTCAGTAAAAGAAAGGCTGAAACCATCTTCCATGCTTGCCACGCGGCAGTCTTCAATGCCAAATGTTTCCAGTTCTCCTTTCCCAAAAATAGGCGGATAACCAGCCGGTTCCTGAAAATGGATTCCGTCATCGCTGCAAACGAGTCGCAGATAGGAAAGTGTCGTTAAATAATCTTTCTTCTTATAGTTGATAACGCGGGGATCAGAAGCATCCAGGTCAGGATCATTTTTATCGAAACTCAGAATTTCGATTTCACCATTACTATTGTATACCGGAAAGCTGATTTTGCCTTCAATCTGTTTGGGTCTTTCGGCAACACGGAGCAGCAACCATACTTTTCCTTCGAATTGAAAAACTCCGGGATTGAGCAGGCAAAGAATTTCCATCCCTTCAATGCCTGGTTTCAGATCGGCCGGGCGAAGCAGCGGGTTTTGCGGGAATCGGTTTGCGATATCCATAAATAGTTTGATTTAGTTTCTAACAAAGCTACATTCGAATGCAAAAATTCTTCGGATATGATTTTCGCGGTCATTAAAAATGTCTATTCCCCCGCCTTTGGTGCCCATCAGAACATCACCTTTGCGGGTTACCCGAATGCTTCTTATAATTGGATATGCCAGTTGATTTGAGAATAGACTCTTACTCGTAGATTCGGTTAACTTCATGGTATATAACCCATTTGCGGCAGTTCCTATTCCTAAAATATCGGGCTCCGATTCCTGAGTAAAATAGGAGGTGAACTGGTCGTATATATTATCGTACAGCCCAATTCCCTTGTTGGTGAGCATCCAAATGGCACCTGTTGAGGTGGGGTACAATTCACGGATAACATGATTGTGTATTGAACTGGAATTATTTCCGGGCAGGTAAGTAGCAATACTGTTCCCATCATAACGGTTAAGCCCGTTCCATGTTCCAAACCAGATATATCCTTCCGAATCTTTTACAATGGTGTTCACTGCTCCGTTTGATAATCCTTCGCGACGTGAAATGGAATGAACATTTGTTCTGAATTCTGCAGCTAGTGGAAGTGAAACCGAGAAGTATAATAACAGTATAAGGAGTTTCTTAAGCATCTGAAAAATCAATCAAGGAGGGAGTAAATTTAAAATAAAAAGAGGAATAATGCGAATCAGAGATTGTCGCTATTTTATTTCAGAATCGATTTTGAATTCAGGATTAATGTTTTAACTTTGCGCCACGAATTTTTAATAACTGTTTATCATTTAAAATCAAGCAAAATGCCAGCAAAAATCAGATTGCAGCGACATGGTCGCAAACGGTATGCTTACTATCACATAGTGATAGCTGATAGCAGGGCGCCACGGGATGGTAAGAATATAGAAAGGATTGGATCTTATAATCCAAACACAAATCCTGCTACTATCGATCTCGATTTTGACAAAGCTATTGATTGGCTTGCAAAAGGTGCTCAACCAACCGACACTGTAAGAGCTATTTTATCTTACAAAGGAGTAATGTACAAAAAACATCTTTTAGGTGGTGTAGCCAAAGGGGCTTTTACTGCTGAAGTAGCTGAAACCCGTTTCGAAGCCTGGTTGGCCGAAAAAGCGAACAAGGTTCAGGCAAAAAAGGATGGTTTAATTACCAGCTCGGAATCTTCACGTACGGCTCAGCTCGAAATGGAGACTAAAAAGAATACAGAAAGGGCTAATGCCATTGCCAAACGCAATTCGGATCTCGCTGATGCTGTTGCTGCCGCTGCCAAAGCTGCTGCTGCTCCTGAAGTTGAAGAAGTTGTTGCTGAAGTAACGGAAGAATCTGCTCCTGAAGTATCAGAAGAGTCTGCTCCTCAAGTAACTGAAGGATAAGTATTAGACTAAATGCTGTTTTAAATTTTGGTTTAAAACGGACAACGTATAAAAGCGATAGAGAAATCTGTCGCTTTTTTCTATTTTTACAACTATGGAAACAATACCAAAAGACAATTGTGTAAAAGTTGGCTATGTTCAGAAGCCACACGGAATACATGGAGAACTCGTCATCCGGTTTGAGGAAGCCTATTACGAGACGCTCGAAGAATATCCACCGATTTTTCTGGAAATCGATAATTTACTGGTTCCCTTTTTCATTTCAGGGGAAAGTTTACGTTTTAAATCCGGAGAAGCCGTAATTGCTCAGCTCGAATGGGTCGACTCGGATAAAAAAGCCAAAGAACTTTGCGGTTTGTCAGTTTTTGTTGATCATGATGATGTGGTGGAGTTCGAAGATGAGATGAGGCCAAATGCTCTGGTTGGTTTTAAATTGTACGATGAGGAACTCGGATTGATCGGTGAAATCACCGAGGTGAACGATTTTTCCGGAAACATGCTTCTTGAGGTTGTCTATAAGGGAAAAGATGCACTCGTTCCACTCAATGATGATTTGATCGTCCGCATTGATGAAGAAAATAGGGAAATTGAACTTCGTATTCCGGAGGGATTGTTTGATCTCGACGACGAGTAAAAACAAATGAGTCGCACAGATTATTTTTTTTTCTCGGGAATCCTGTATCTCTGTGTTTGAAATCTTAAGCGAAGAAAACTTCGTCTCCCAAAATAATTTTCTGTTTTTGCAACTTCCCGAATAATTTGCCGTCTATAAAAACGTTTAAAAGGAGAAAACAATTAATTATTAAATTTCATATACATGAAAACGAAATTAGCCACAGTATTTATCTTGTTCGCATTTATCCTGTCAGGAATTGAGGCTCAGGCCGATGAACAATCCAGAAAGGTAGATCCGTTTACCGAAATTTCATTAAGGGTTGGTGCGAAGTTATACCTCACACAGGGCGAGAAACAAAATCTTGAGATTGTAGCCAAACCTTCCGCCATGGAAGAAATAATAACCGAAGTGAAAAATGGAAAACTAATTATCCGGTTTCCCAACAAAGATTTTTTTTGGAAAACATTTCAGCCAGGTGACATAACCATTTATATTACCACTCCTGAAATTAACGGCTTAGGTGTTGTGGGTTCAGGCGATATCATTGCCGAAGATGAGATTAAAACAAAAATCGTGGATCTGGCAGTGAGTGGGAGCGGAAGTATCAACCTTTCAGAACTTTCCGCTGAACGGGTAAAATCTGTCCTTTCCGGTTCCGGAAATATTATTTTGGCCGGAAAAACAGTTGCACAGGATTTGAGTGTGAACCTTTCGGGCAGTGGAAATTTTAAAGGATTGAATTACAGTGCCGACGATGTAACAATTAAGGTTTCAGGCTCCGGAAATGTAGACGTTGAGGCCAATAATAATCTGTATGTCAGGTTGGCCGGCTCCGGAAATGTAACCTACAAAGGCAAACCTTCGATTGACCAATCGATCGCCGGTTCCGGCTCGGTCAGAAGTGCAAAATAGTTTATTCACGGTTTTCCTGTGTTTATATATTTTCCCATAAAGGGAACCAAAGAGAGACTGTCTATTCCGGATAGTCTCTCTTTTTGTTTAAAGAATCAGAGCCGAACAACAGATTTTTCATGACACGAAGAAATACTTCAGGATGGTGGGTTTCAGAAACTGCGACATTACCGTGGGTTGGTTTCCAAATTAGCTGCCGCTTCGATCATGGGAACGCAGGCCAAAAGCTGGAAATTTGTCGATGCTTTGTGGAATGCCAAACTGCACCATACGAAACGGTTATTTTGATCCGTATTTCGATGGCTTACTTTATCTTTTCAGTTTGATGCATTTAAGCGGAGAGTACCGGATTATTACTCCGGGGATGAATTAACTGAATGGTGTGTGGAGATTTTCAGATATAAAATCACTAAAATTATTATGACAATTTATTATCTTTGTGACAAAGCGAGTGATTTTCCGAAATGTCTTTACTTATCATTATCTTTAGTAGCGAATAAACTTAGACCCTGACCAAATGAAAATATTTGTCTTGCAGGAAACATTGATTATAACAGAAAAAAAAATCAATGATATCAAAAGAATAAAATCACAAATTGAATCACAACTTATTACTTACAACGCAAGAACCTTTATATCTGAAAATGCAATAACTTTCTCAACATTTAAATCTTCTGCACAATCGGGGGCCTTAATGGACAGGACTGAATTGTTAAAAATCATGAAAGAAGGCAGTATTTCTTTAACCCAAGAAAGCCAAACACTAAAAATTAGTTGGTCTGTTAAGCTTGATAGTCTGTATTTCATCGTTATCCTTATTTCTATTGTTGCAGGAATAAGTACGAGTCTGTATTTAAATACAGCATTAGTTATCTCTGTAAGTTTTGGCATTATACTCTTTCTTATACTTCTATTTACGGGAATACAGTATATCAAATACCAAATGAACGAAATAATTTCCATTTCTATTTATCGCCAAAATCGCTAACCATTAACAATTCTTCAAATTACAGATATTAAGGCTTTGACAATCTGTTTGGAGATTTATTTCAGCACAAATCCAACTTCCATCGTATTAACAGAACTTGTTCCAACAAACACCTTAAAATCGCCGGGTTCGCTCACCAGTTTAAGCTCGCTGTTGTAAAAGCGCAAGTCTTTTTCGGTCAGGGTGAATTCCACAGACCGGGATTCTCCTTTTTTTAGGAATATTTTCTGAAAGCCTTTCAGTTCTTTCACCGGACGGGTTACGCTGCCAACCATATCACGCAGATACAGCTGAACAACCTCTGCTCCATTCTGATTTCCGGAGTTGGTTACATCTACTGTAACAGTTAGTTTGCTGTCTTTGGTCAAAGTTGAGTCACTTAGATTCAGGTTTTTGTAATCGAAGGTCGTGTAGCTCAGACCAAATCCGAACGGGAACAACGGATCGTTGGAAACATTGAGGTAATTGGAGCGGAATTTCTGGAACCAGGCCCCGTCAGCCAATGGTCGTCCGGTATTTTTATGGTTGTAATAAAGTGGTATCTGACCTACATTTTGTGGAAAAGTTGAACTTAGTTTTCCTGAAGGATTGACTTTACCCAGCAACACATCGGCAATGGCGTTTCCGGCTTCGGTACCGGCAAACCACACATTCAGTATGGCCGGAACATTTTCTTTTTCCCAGCTGATTGTCAGCGGACGACCGGTAAATAAAACCATCACTACGGGCTTCCCGGTCGCCAGCAGCGCTTCCAGTAATTCTTTCTGGTTCTCCGGAAGATTGATGTCGGAACGGCTTGAGCATTCGCCACTCATTTCGGCCGCTTCGCCCACTGCAGCTACAATTACATCCGATTTACGGGCTACAGCAACTGCTTCGGCAATCATTTCTTTTTGAGAGCGTTTATCCCATTGGGTTGGTTTCCCGAAAATGCTGATGCGGGCATCGAGTTGAGGGTCGCTCACTATGTTGGTTCCTTTGGCATAAAGTAGGTTTGCTTCGCTTCCAATGGCATTTTTTAAACCATCGAGCATGGACACCGATTTCGAAAAATCAGCCGCCACACTCCATGTTCCAGTCATATTTTCTTTGTTATCGGCCAGCGGGCCAATCAGGGCAATTGTTCCTTTTCCCTGAAGCGGAAGTATTTGGTTATCGTTTTTCAGCAAGACGAAGGTTTGAGCTGCAATTTCGCGGGACGTCTGCCTGTTTTCAGGTGTGAATAGTTCTGTTTCTGACCGGTTTTCATCACAATAGCGGTACGGATCGTCAAAAAGACCCAGTTTGTATTTGGCTTCCAGAATGCGGCGACAAGCCTGATCGATTTCCTGCTGACTGACTTTTCCTTCGTCAAGCGATTCTTTCAGGGTATTCAAAAATCCATCGGCCACCATGTCCATGTCGGTACCGGCATGGAGTGCAAGCGCCGAAACTTCTTTCAGGTTGCCCAAGCCGTGATCGACCATTTCCAGAATAGCTGTATAATCGGTCACTACAAGCCCTTTGAAACCCCATTCGTTGCGAAGAAGATCAGTTAGCAGCCATTTGTTGGCAGTAGCCGGAATGCCGTCAATTTCGTTAAACGAGGTCATCACGCTACCGGCACCGGCATCGATCGCTGCTTTGTATGGAGGTAAATATTCGTTGTACATCCTTATTCTACTCATATCCACTGTGTTATAGTCGCGGCCTGCTTCAATGGCACCGTACAAAGCAAAATGTTTGACACAGGACAGGATGGTGTTGTTTTTTGTGAGGTCGTCGCCCTGGTAACCCTTCACCATTGCCTTTGCAATTTGCGAACCCAGGTATGGATCTTCTCCCGATCCTTCGGAAACACGTCCCCAGCGTGGATCGCGCGAAATATCAACCATTGGTGAAAAAGTCCAGCAAATACCGTCGGCACTGGCTTCCTGTGCTGCAATACGGGCACTTTTCTCAATTAAATCCATGTCCCAACTGCACGACATACCCAGCGGGATTGGGAACATCGTCTGGTAACCGTGAATGACATCCATCCCAAAAATCAAGGGGATTTTCAGGCGGCTTTGTTCTACCGCAATTTTCTGTACATCACGAATTTTTTCAACCGACTTGATATTGAAGAGTCCGCCGACTTTACCTTCTTTTATTTTTTCAGCAATATCCGAACTATTGGCTTCTCCGGTGGTAATGTCTCCCGATGAAGGTAAATTTAATTGTCCCAGCTTTTCTTCCAGAGTCATTTTTTCCATCAGGTCATCGATGAATTCGTTCATCTTCTGATCCTCGTTTGCAGATTTTTTCTGTTCGCAGGAATTCAGAAATGGGGCGAGTGCCATTACTAAAATCAGAAGTCGTAAAGAAATTTTCATAGGTAATGAGTTAAAATGCGTGTTGTTAATTTTTTTATGTTTGAATTGGATTGTTTTTTGCCTGCTTCTTCAACTTCGCCTCTAATTCTTCTTAAAGGTAAATCCAAGTCCGGTCAATCCACTCTGAACATTTTCATTCTGCATAAATAGATTCCAGAACAATTGAGTCCGGTAATTTTCAATCATCACCACAATCGGTCCCTGATCAATCGCCAGATACGCTTCGGCCACCCAGTAGTTGTGTTGCGGACTAAATGCATCATAAAAACCTGCAGGACCCAGTAATTTATCTTTTAAATAGTAGAAATAACGTAAAGCTGCAAGCGATTTTTCCGGAGTATAGGGCATCGAACTTAGAGCGGCTGTTGGGGCAATCACCCCCAAATCATTTCCGGGACGGTGTGCTGCATAAGTCAACCCGCCATCATCATCACGGGAATAACTGGCTGTCAGTCCCCAGCAACTCACCCCATAATCCCTGTATCCGAGTGGGTTTTCGACACAATAAGAATAATTAATTTCTGCATGATTGGTCACCACATCGCCGTAGTTGACATATTCGTCGACTAATCCATTCGGATTAAGTCCGAGAAAAGAGTAATGGGACCAAAACAAAGGGCCTCCATACTCTTCCGCCTCAACGTGTTTAACGATCAGGTGGTAATCGTATTTGGTGTTTGAAGAAACAATGGAACCTGAACTGGCCCATCCATTCGTATAAACTTCTTTTGAAATGGGATAAGTCGGAGATGCCGCAGCCAGCACATAGGTAATCAGACATTCATTGTAACCTTTAATTTTCAACCCGATATCCCAATTGTAGTCGGGCGACCAATGCCAATACAAAACATTTTCTCCCTGCGTATACCAGTTCCATTCGATTCCTCTCCAGAGCGAGTCAGCTTTATTTGCAAGTTCTTTCTGTTCCGAAGAACCATTTTTATAATATTCAGAAACAACGATTAAAGCCTGAGCCAGATAAGACGTTTCGACCAAATCTCCGCCATTATCCATCTCGCTAAAAGGGATCACTTCCCCCGTTCTGCCGTTCAGCCAGTGCGGCCAGGCTCCATGAAAACGATCGGCTGTTTCAAAAAAACTGAGTATTTGAACTATCCGGCTGAACCCTTCGTCTGCGGTAATAAATCCACGCTCCACAGCGGCAATAATAACCATCAGCCCGAATCCGGAACCTCCGGTCGTTACGGTATTTTCATCCAGCGTTGCGTCGGAAGGCAGATAGCGCTCGCGTGCAGCACCCGAATTATCTTCAGCGAAATCCCAGAAATAGTTGAACGTTTCCTTCTGTGTTAAATCCAGAAGTTCATCATCGGTTAAATCAACCACAATATCCGTTTCATCTCCGCTACTGTCATTCCCGTTCAGGCTCTCTGAATCTTCGGAACAAGACAGCAGAAGAAACAAGGCTAATATGGATAACTGCCAATACTTCATTCCTGAATTTTAGTGCTTACAAGCCCGAGCATTTTTAGTCCACTCTGTACGTCTTTATTTTTCATGAATAAATTCCATAATAATCCCGAACGGTAGTTTTCGATCATGACCGGAATTGGCCCCTGATCAATGGCGAGGTAGCGAGGTGTATACCATTTGTGGGTCACACTGTATGCATCGTATGGACCATATTCCCCGATTAATGAATCCGCTTTCAGGTAAAGATATTTAAGCTCCTGCATGGACTCTTTAGGAGTATAAGGAAATGAGGATAAAGCCGCTGTTGGAGAGATTACCCCCAAATCTTCAACTCCGGGATGATGTCCGGCATAACCATCCACCGAGTAACTGGAGCTTAGTCCCCACTGTTCTTCACCATAACTTTCATATCCCTTTGGATTATCCAACGCATATTTGTAATGGATCAAGGCCTGATTTTGGGTTAATTTCCAGTAGTCAGCATATTTGTCCGAAAGGCCGTGGGGATTTAAACCTAAAAAGGAATAATGTGCCCAGAACAATGGTCCTACCGGATCGTCGCTGTGTTCGTAATGATCAAGAATTGTCCGGAGACCATAATATACCGTATCTTTTTTGATGGCTCCGTTCCGGGCCCACCCTTTATCATACACACTGGGTTCGATCGGATGTGTCGGAGACGATGCAGCCAGAACATACATGATCAGGCACTCATTGTAACCGCCCACCGGAAAATTCATATCCCAGCCATAATCTGGCGACCAATGCCAGTACAAAACATCTTCCCCTCCTTTGGTATACCAATCCCATTCAACTTCTTTCCACAATTGATTGATTTCGGTCACTAAGGTCTGTTCAGCTTCATTTCCGTCTTTGAAATATTCAGCGACAGTAAGCAAGCCCTGAACCATAAAAGCCGTTTCCACCAAATCGCCTCCGTCATCTTTCGTTCCAAATGGCTTTACTTTACCGGTTTCGCCATCGAGCCAATGAGGCCAGGCACCATGAAACCGATCGGCTTTACTTAAAAAATCAACAATTTTCTGATAACGCGAGAAGGCTTCTTCACGAGTAATAAAACCACGTTTCACTCCAACTAAAATTGCCATAATCCCAAATCCGGAACCACCCAATGTAACTACATTCTGATCGTTCTGGGGATATATATTATCCATGTGGATGCGTTCACGAGCCAATCCGGAATGAGGTTCTGCGCCATCCCAAAAATATTCAAAAGTTTGTTTCTGCACCGTATCCAAAAGGGCTTCTTCTTCGGTAGAAAAAGCTACACGTGCTGAATCTTTTGTTTCTGTTTTCGAAGATGTTTTGTTTCCATTGCACCCGAAAAAAAAGGGTGCAATGGTCAACAAAACAAAAATAATAGACCTCTTCTCTCTCATCTTTATTTTTTCTAATTACCAGCCTGGGTTTTGTCCCATATCAGGCGTTTCAACTAATTGTTCTTCAGGGATTGGAAACAATTCATTTTTTCCGGCAACAAATGATTTTCCTAAAGTCTGCATGACGACGGCTGCTTGTCCGGTGCGAACCAAATCGAACCAACGGTCATGCTCAAAAGCCAATTCAAGGCGACGTTCGTGCCAGATGGCTTTCCTCAATCCATCCTGATCGGAAGTTGTCACATTCCCCAGAAGAACTCTTGTCCGTATCGTATTTAATGCAGACAAAGCTTCGCTTGTTTTACCTAATTCATTAGCTGATTCAGCCAGGATAAGGTAAACTTCACCGAGGCGTAAATACCTGATATTTTTGTCGGTATCATCAGCACCTGCGTTGGCACTTGAATAAGCCTTTTCGTTGTACATGGGGTTTTCAACGGCTGCATCAACATAACGTCCGTCCCACAATGTTTCGCCGGGGAAAATGATTGTGGCATCCCTGCGGATTGCATCACCTTCGGCATTAAAATCGCTGAGCAAATCTGCTGAAGGAACATTAAATCCCCAGCCCCAGCCACTGGTTCCGCGAGCTCCCTGTGTTTGAGAATATTGTTGGACACCATGAGCCGTTGATTCGCCTCTGGCCTGAAATTCGAATAATGATTCTACTCCATTCTCGGATGATGCCCTCCACAGTACCGAATAATCTGATTCCAGGCTGTATCCACCGGAGTTAATCACTGTATTTGCATAATCATAGGCTTTTTGCCAGTCTTTCTGATACAGATATACTTTTGAAAGTAATGCCTGTGCGGCACCTTTTGTTGCCCGACCCATATCTGCTGCTGCATAAGCACTTTTTAACGGCAAGACTTCAATGGCATCCAGTAAATCCTGTTCGATATAGGCATAAACCTCAGAAACAGGAGCTCTTTTTGCCAAATCCTGAGACTGAATGGGAATTGCACCCCAACCTCTTACCAGAAAGAAATAATTCAAGGCGCGTAAAAATTTAGCCTCCCCAATCAGTCTGTTTTTGTACGCTTCATCGGTAAGTCCATAGTTCTCGGTATACTCGATAGCCTGGGTCGCGCGTCCAATTGATTTATACCAGTGTCCCCACATAGCTTTAAAAGACCCTGCAGTGCTGGTATATGTCAAATTATCCAAAAGATCCTTGTCACCTCCTGTATCAGACGGAGAGCTTCCTTTATCGGCATTATCAGAAATAATTTCAGTAATTCCTAAAAAGGAAAATGCATAGTTCCAATCAGTGAACATCCCATAGACACCATTCACATACATTTCCGGTTCGTAAATCTCCTCACTGTCTTTGGCTTCGACCTTTTCCTGAGAATCTACATTCAGGAATTCGCTGTCATTACATCCCGTGATCATCAATAACATCAGGAATGTGATACTTATATAATATTTTTTCATAATCTATTCGTTTGAACGGTTTTTAAAATTGAATATTCACACCAATAATGAAATTCCGGGTAGATGGATACGCTGACAACTCGATGCCGGTTGTACTGTTGGGGTTGCCGTCAGAGCTTATTTCCGGAGAAAAGCCGGAATATTTAGTAAATATGAAAGGATTCTGTGCTGTACAATAGAACCGTAATCGAGACTGATCTAACACCAGATTATTTATGGTATAACCAAGCGTAATGTTGTTTATTCTAAAAAACGATCCATCTTCCAAATAATAATTGGATGCGTATGAGTCTCTGGCTGCACCCGGATTTTTATTGGTTGAACCTTCCCCTGTCCATCTGTTTTTATAGGTGTCGTAAGCAATATTTTCTCCTCCGTTGATCCGGGTTCCCTTTAATCCATTGTAGACCTTATTTCCTGCAACACCAAATCCGTCTACATTAAAATCAAATCTTTTATAATTGATACCCAGGTGAATTCCAAAATTGGAAGTTGGTATATAGGATCCAAAATATTTTTTATCCTTGTCATCAATGACTTCGTCCCCGTTTTGATCTTTATACCGCAAATAACCTGGGAGTGGGCTTCCAACATGAGGATTACTATCAATTTCATTCTGATTTTGCCAAACACCTTCAACTTCATACATCCACCAGGCATAAAGCGGTTGACCATCTTTTAATTGTTTTGTAATCTGACCGTTGCTTAAACTTCCGCCGGTTGCTCCATCATAAGCTGATTTGACATTGGTAACTTCATTCTTGTTGTAGGAATAGTTTGCGCTGACGTCGTAGGACAAATCCTCTGAAATTTTATCTTTCCACTCCAACAGAAGTTCAAAACCCTGATTCACAACCTTAGCCCCATGTGCATAATAATTGTCTGAAAATTCTGAATTTAGGGTTGGCGAAACATCCAAAATAGTATTCGTGTTTGTTTTATTATAATAATCGACACTCCCTGACAACCTGTAGTCCAGAAGACTAAAGTCAGCACCGGCACTCCATTCCTCGGTGATTTCCCAGCTCAATCCTACGGCAGGTGTGCCAAATGCAGCTCCATATACCAAATCCTGATTCGGGCCGAAAACGTAGTTGTAATTGCTACTTTCAGTTGACGTGAGTGTTTGTGATACGTTTAACGGAACGTTTTGATTACCAAGCCGTCCCCATGACCCTCTGAATTTCAGGAAATTTAGACCTTTAATATCGCTTAAAAAATTCTCTTTAGAAATCGTCCATCCTAAACCAACAGATGGAAAGGTTCCCCAATAATCGCCGCTGTCTTTAAATGTACTGGATCCGTCGCGTCTGACAGTTGCTGTCAAATAATACTTACTGTCAAAATTATATTGTATACGTCCAAAGTATGATGCCAGTGACGAAGGTGTATAGTAGGTCTGGCCTACCACTTTTTCATAGGCGTCCGATGCTAAATTGACATTCCAGTATTGTTCTTTATCCGGCACATCATATCCTTTGGCCGAAATTGTTTTACCAATTCCTGTTTTTTCCCTGGATGCTCCAAGGGTAGCTTCAATATGATGTTTGTCAAAGTTTTGGTTGAAGGTCAAATAATTTTCCCATATCCATCGGTAAGTTTCAATATCAGTTACAGATAGGGAATTATTAGCATAATCAGTAACTCCGGCATTTGCAGTTCTAAGAGCATTAAACTGTGCCTCTGTTCTGGTTGGATCTGCATTTAACCAGGAACTTAGACTATTATTGAAGTTTCGAACTGTTGAATAATATTTTGTGGCTCCTGCACGCGAATTAAATTTCAAATTCTTCGTAATAGCGAGTTCTGCTTCTAATCCTCCCTGAAGTGTTAATGTTTTATTTAATTCGTTGTTATTTTGAACAGCAAAAATCGGATTGCCAATTGAGTTTAGTGATCCAATCGATTCTCCGGGATTACCTTCATAGGAAACAACACCTGTTGTGGTATTTACGAAAGGCATACCATACCGGCCATTTTCATATTTTACCGGTACTAAAGGCGATTGCCTGTAAGCTTGATTAAATGCACCAGATGGTTTCGGATTTTCTTCTGAGAATGAAATGTTCAGATTTTGAGTGAATTTTAATCGTTCATCAAATAATTTGTAAACATTATTATTCCTGATTGTAGACCGTTTATAATTTTGGTCTTTTAGTATACCGTCTTCATCATAGTAATTGTAACTCAGGAAATAATCAATATTCTTGCCTCCACCTGATAAGGAGAAAACATTGTTGTTAAAAGTTCCCAAATCGGTCAACTCATCATACCAGTTTGTGTTGTAGGTTTGATTTCCAGCCAATGACCAGCTTTCTCCCAAGCCTGCCTGATTTTCGTTGAAATACTGAATGTACTGGTCAGCATTGGCCATTTTCACCTGGTTCAGTATGCTCTTCACTCCAAAGTAAGAATCGAAACTGATTTTTGTTTTGCCGGTCTTTCCTTTCTTGGTGGTAATTAAAATTACTCCGTTAGCAGCCCGTACTCCGTAAATAGAAGCTGAAGATGCATCTTTTAAGATGTCCATGGAAACAATATCTGCGGAACTGATATTTTTAATATTATCGACCGGAAAACCATCGACAATATACAACGGATCACGTCCGCCTAAAGCGGTTCCCAACCCACGAACAATTACTGTTGGCGAAGACCCGGGAGCATCATTGCTAATAATGTTAACTCCGGCTATTTTGCCCTGAATTGCTTGTACCGCATTAAGTGATGGCTGTTTTAAAATGTCTCCGGAAGATACACTTCCGATGGACCCGGTTAAATCGGCCTTCTTTTGTGTTCCATAACCTACAACAACAACTTCCCCAACATTAAACGCTTGTTCTTTAAGTTGGACATTGATGGTTGTCTGGTTATTGACAGGGACTTCCTGTGTTAGGAATCCGACAAAACTAAAAACCAGAACAGCCTGAGGGCTGGCCTGAATAGAATATTTCCCGTCGATATCAGTAATTGTGCCTTGCATGGTGCCTTTTATCAACACACTAACCCCGGGCACAGTCTCATTCTGTCCATCAGTTACCGTTCCTTGTATGGTTTGCAGATTCTGAGCAAAAAGGATCGATACTGACAATAGAAGATACAATACAACAAATAGTTTTTTCATAGTCTCATTGTTATTAGTTATCAAATAGCAAGTCAAATTTACACCAGCCAAAAGTGAACGAATAAAAAAACGATACACTTCTGATTCATCCATACCGAAAGATGTTGCATAACAACTGCACTTTTACCTCATCGTAAGTTGGAAGATGGGTGTCAAGTATATGTAAATTAACGAATAAGAATTAAACTCGAACAATATGGATTATGTCTTTTTACGCCGATTCGGGTTTAGGTGATGTACTGGTTTAATGACGATATAATTCCTGTAAAGCAAATATCAGTACCAAAATCAGAAAAAGCTTTATATAATTTTCCTGAAAAATTACATCATTCACACATTATCGGGTATTTTTAAGTTTTTGAAAGTTGTATAATCAGTTGACTGGTCGAATTGAGAGGCGAAGTATCCTAATCCAAAGAACACCTGATTTTTTTTAGTACTTTTAGTTTTTCAAAACTGAAATTGGCCAATGATAAGGATTAATCAACCACACATTTATAACGTATTCATAATCCTCACTTTTCTGCTTTCCGGCTTATGTTCCTATGCTGGTTCCGAACTGTATATAAAAAATTACACCAAACAGGAATACCAGGCTGCCAGCCAAAACTGGTCGGTTGCACAAGATGACAACGGTTATCTGTATTTTGCCAACAACGTTGGACTTCTTGAGTTCGACGGAATTACCTGGACGCTTTATCCTGCTCCGGATGGTGCTATCGTGCGGACTGTGGCTGTGGATAAACATAACCGGATATTTACGGCCGGATACCGCGAACTTGGTTTTTGGGAACGCAACACGCTGGGACGACTCGAATACCATTCGTTGAAAAAAGAAGTAGAAGAAAATTTTACCGCCAACGAGGAATTCTGGAACGTTATTTCCGCTGGTAACTACATTTATTTTCAATCGTTTTCAAAAATTTACATTTACGATTTTCAAAAGTTTGAGATTGTAAATCCGGAAAATTTTATCACTTCCATTTCAGATGGTGGCGACCGGATTTTTGTAAACATTATGCATAAAGGCATTTACCAAATCACAGGAACAAAATATTCACCGTATTTGGTTAGCGATTCTTTGAATCAGACAGAAATACGATTCATATTATCGCTCAACGAATCGAAAAAATTAATAGGCACGGCTAACAACGGAATTCTGTTTTACGATGGACAAAAACTTTCGACCTGGCAACCGGCTCAATCCGATTATTTCAGGGAAAACATTATTAACAGGGGGTGTATTTCGTCAGATGGGAAAATTATCATTGGAACGATTCTGGATGGCATTTCAGTCTTTGACCAGTCGGGGAATCTGCTTTACCGTTTAAATAAAGAGAATGGATTACAAAATAACACCGTACTTGGCGTAATTGCCGACACCAATAACAATCTTTGGATTGCGCTGGATAAAGGTGTCGATTTCATTTCGTTTTCGTCTGATCCGTCCTATTCTATCGTTGAACGGAAAGAACTTGGGGCCGTTTATACCGCAGCTATTTACCGGAACAAAATCTACCTGGGCACCAATCAGGGATTATACTTCAGGTCATTTCCCTCAACCACAGAACCCTTTCAGCTCGTTCCCGAAACGCAGGGACAGGTATGGGATTGCAAAGTTATTGACGACCGGCTGTTTATTAATCACAACAAAGGAACCTTTGAAATCTCAGGTGATCAGGTACGCCAAATTTCTCCGGTTTCCGGAGGATTTTCTATTATTGAAAATCCGGTAAAGCCCAATTCGCTGGTGCAGAGTACCTATTCGAACCTGATTTTTTATAAAAAGGAAAATTCCAGTTGGAAAATTGATCAGGTGGTTTATTCGTTTAACGAGCTGATTCGTTATCTCGAAGTTGACCATTTGGAGAATTTCTGGGCCAGCCACTTATACCGTGGTATTTTCAGGCTGAAATTCAACAGCCGGGACTCCTTGGTTTACAACCGCTATTACGGAAACGACGTATTCGGGAAAGATAATAATATCCATGTGTTTAAGGTGGAAAACCGGATTGTATTTACTACCGGCGAAAAACTCTATACGTTCGACGATTTACGGGATACCATTACCGACTATAAGACAATGAACCAACAGTTGGGCAATTTCCAGAAAGCGACCCGCATTGTTGCTGCCCCCGAACATAATTACTGGCTGATCACCGATCAGTCATATGGCTTGTTCAACATACAAAATTCAGAAGTCAGGAAAGTCAAGGAATATCCAACCGGACTATTTAATAACCAATTGATTATTGGCTACGAAAACATTGTCCCTGTCACTTCAACGAAAGCCATCCTCTGCCTCGAAAATGGTTATGCGCTTCTGAATGCAGATACCCTTAGCCCCGCTTCCCTGATTTCGGAGAATCGACCCGAGTTGCGCCGGATAACGATAAGCGGAAACAATGGACTGGTAGAATATTTACCACTTACGGGGAAGGAAATGACACTTCACTATAACTGGAATAACCTCCAGCTGCGGTTCTCATTTCCCTTTTTCAGTCCGGACAACATTAAATACCAGTCGTTTATTCCTGGCCTTGACCAACACTGGTCGGAAGCTATTGATAAACCGATTTTCAGTTTTAAACGAATTCCGGTAGGGAACTATAAAATAAATGTGAGGGCCGTCAACACCTGGGGAGAAACCAGTCAGCAATACTCCACGTCTCTGGTTATTTTGCCTCCCTGGTATCTGTCACCCGTAGCATATCTCGGGTATATTCTGGTCATTTTATTTGGACTTCTTATTTTCAGTCGGACAATTATTACAAGGACACGTCAGAAAGAAAGCCGCGAACGCGAAGAAAAAGAACGTGAACTCATACAGCTCCGGAATGAAAAACTGCAGGCTGAACTTTCGTTCAAAAGCAGTGAACTGGCTAGTTCGACGATGGCTATCATTAAGAAAAACGAATTTTTGATGGATCTTAAAGAAATACTGAAGAATCAAAAAATACAGCTTAGTTCGCGGTATCCGGATAAATACTATGATATTCTGGTAGGGAAAATTGATGACAACATCTCAAGCCAGGATGATTGGAAGGTGTTCGAAACCAACTTTGAACGGGCACACGAACAATTTATGAAGACACTGATAGCCAATTACCATGACCTGACGTCGAGCGATTTGCGATTGTGTGCTTTTCTCCGGATGAACTTGTCGTCGAAGGAAATTGCACCGCTCATGGGGATTTCTTTCCGCGGTGTCGAGAACCATCGTTACCGGCTCCGGAAAAAACTCAACCTGGATGCCGACAGCAATTTAACTGATTTTATTATCCGATTATAAAGACATTTTCGGTTTAAATAGGCTGTTTCAAAAGTCATCGTTCCCCTCATCCTTAACTTCCTGCCCGCTAGCAAGGCAGGCGGGGTTTCAGGATCCCAACGCATTGTATGTCAGACCCCGAAATAAATTCGGGGTGACGAGGGTTGCGGGACCCATTACTTTTGAAACAGCCTCTTCAAGAAAGCAGGTATTTCTAAATTTTGAGTTGTTTCGCTGATCCCGTTTTTCCGGATTCCTTCACGCCTGTTGTCCCGCCGCCTTTCAGTGTCAGTTCGACTGGAGTATTGGTTCTCCATGATCCCCTGGTGAAGTCCGGAATATCTACAGAGTTGGAGCGGTTGGCTACTGATTTTTCGCTCAGTGGGGCAATGGCACTCCAGAGCGCGGCGTCGTATACATCCTGATCGAGTGGAAGTCCGTTGCGCAGGCAGTCGATCAGCCGCCAGTCCATCATAAAGTCCATGCCACCATGGCCACCAACTTTTTTAGCCATTTCGCCAATCCGCTTCACGATTTCAGGTGTATATTGTTCTTTCAGTTTTTCCATTTCATCCTCGTTCAGCCATTCGTGACCGATTGAGATTCTTTCCGGTTCCGGCCATTTTCTGGCAAAACCTTTTGAGCCGCTCACCAGGTGGATACGCGAATACGGACGCGGACTGCTCACATCGTGCTGAATCATGATGGTGCGGCCGTTGTATGTTTTAACCGTGCTTGTGTTCATGTTTCCCCGGAACGATTTTCCGGCAAATTCGCTGTAAAAGCTGTCTTTCGCTGCCAGTTCATTTGCCATGTCAGCCATGTGGAAATCAGACGAGGACATGGATGTCAGGTATTCCATCTGATCGCCGCGGTTGATGTTCATGATCTGGCAAATCGGACCTAAACCATGAGTGGGGTATAGATTCCCGTTGCGGTAATTCTCTTTCAGACGCCACATTTCTGCATAGCCATCTTTTCTGAAATTGAGTTCGCGCAGGTCGTGAAGGTAAGCGCCTTCGCCATGTATGATTTCGCCGAAAAAGCCCTGGCGAGCCATGTTCAAGGTTAGCAGTTCGAAAAAGTCGTAGCAGCAATTTTCGAGCATCATACAATGTTTTTTTGTTTGCTCCGATGTCTCAACCAGTTGCCAGCACTCATCGAGACTTACGGCTGCAGGAACTTCGGTTGCGGCATGTTTATCGTGTTCCATGGCATAAACGGCCATCGGGGTATGCCAGGCCCAGGGAGTGGTAATGTAAATCAGGTCGATATCCGGATTTTCGCACATTTGTTTCCATGCTTCTTTTGATCCTGAATATGATTTGGCCCGGGGAAGTCCCTGTTTTTCAAGAATTTTCTGACACTTTTCTACCCGGTCGTCATACTGATCGCACAGACCAATAATTTCGACTCCTTCGATGTACGACATGCGTTCAACAGCACCCGGGCCACGCATGCCCAGACCTACAAAGCCAATGCGAACTTTGTCGAGTTCGGGAGCGGCATATCCCGACATGTTAAACTGTTGTTTTTGATTTTTCCCTCTGCGGCCGGAATTCGTTTCGGGAGCTGAAGTTTCCGCATGACCAGCGAATCCGGTTGCCATCAATCCGGCACCTAACAAAGTGTTCCGGAGAAAATCCCTTCTGTTTGATCCCATTTTTGTGAGTTTAGTTTTGGTTTATATTAGGTTTCGTTTCGAATATAAAAGTGGATTTTATTTGACTAAAAAAAAAGTAAATCCGTCAGTAAGTAAATAGGAATGGAATGAATGTCGTGTTTTTCAAACAGATTTATAAATACTCGTTTTGTCGCTCTGCTGCTTCCACAAGTAAAAATTAATACCACAGATTAAGCTATAAAATAGATTTTAAATCTGTCGTAAAATCAACTACTGCTATCTCGCCTGAAAGGACACATTGTCAAAACTAGAATACAACATTTAATAGTTCTCGTTACTTAGATTCTTTTCTATTCCTGAAATTTCAGCAGAAAATCGAAAGACCGAATCGAAAGATTTTTTAAAAACTGCTTTGTATTTGAGCCTCACCTGAGTTGCCTTTTATCGGGTTTTGATTAGCTGAGGCTCATGCGGGTTCCGGTTAATTGAACTTACATTCCCGATAGATAACCTGGCAGTACATGAAGCATAGAGATAGGTTCAAAAAAAAAGTCGCAGTAAGCCTCAGATTTAAACCTGATGGTTACTGCGACTTTCAATACATTCCGATTGGTTTCCTATTTTTTTGGTCCGCGGTTTCCCTGAGGACGGCTTGCCTGCGGTTTGTTTTCCTGCGGACGGTTTCCCTGTGGTTTATTTCCCTGAGGTCTTCTTGATCTGTTATTGTGTTTTTTTGTTGGAGCCGGTGTGGTGAAGTATTTCTGGTCCAACTCGCCCACATTCATCATGTTTTCTTTCTTGGGTTCCGGTTCGGTATAACTGTCAATCGAAGGTTTTTGCCCGCGTTTGTTCATATTCAGGAATTTTTTAACATCGTCCAGACCGAGAACAAAGGTTCGTCCATCAGACTTATCGTAGCTGTACCAGATTTTTTTCTGAAGAATATCAGTTTTGAAATGACGGGCAAATCCCTTGTCAGTTTCAATGGTCAGCAGTTCGTGCGGAAATTCTTCCAGAATTTCGAGGTAATGATCGAGTTCGTAAGTGAGGCAGCATTTAAGTTTTCCGCATCGTCCGGCCATTTTTTCCGCATTTGGCGACAATCCCTGTTTGATTGCAGCATCCGATGTCACACTCGTAAAGTCGGTTCGCCAGGTTGAGCAGCACAAGGCTCTTCCGCACGAGCCAATTCCGCCAATTCGGCCGGCCTCCTGACGGACACCAATCTGTTTCATTTCAATTTTGACCGAGAATTCCCTGGCGTACAATTTGATCAGTTCCCTGAAATCGACCCGATCGTCGGCAATATAGAAGAAAATCGCCTTGTTGTTATCGCCACGGAACTCTACGTCGCCGATCTTCATGGTCAGATGTAGTTCGTTGGCTAACTGTCTGGCACGTATCATTACTGTGTTTTCGCGTGCTTTGGCTTCTTCCCACTTGATGACGTCGGAAGGAGTTGCTTTTCGGTATATTCTATTCCATTCGTACCGCTCCGGTTTTTTCACCTTCCGTTTAAACTGAAGTTCGGCCAGTTTACCTGTTAGCGAAACAACTCCAACATCGTGCCCCGGAGAGCAGGAAACAACAACCAACTCGTCGCGTTTCAAATGTAGGCCTTCATGGTTTCTGAAGAACTCTTTCCGGGTTCCTTTGAACCTTATTTCGACGATGTTCGATTCGTTTGTTGTATCAGGTATATCGTTGAGCCAGTCGTACGTACCAAGCATGGCTGGCCTGTCCTGGTCATTATTTGTATTGCATCCGCTGCATCCCATTTCTATCTGTTTTTAGATGTATGGGACAATGTTATCGATTTTTGGGCAGACTTGCTATTTTTATTCAGTCTAAATAACGCGGGCGGGCTTGTTGCTGTTTGAAATTAATAGTCTGTCAGACTTTTTTCTCTTTTGTTTTTCGGATAAATCCAATCCGTCTTTCCTTCCGGATATGCACAAATCCTCTATCTTTGAATCCAAAATTAGGCTTATGCAAATGCGTTATATTCTCCCGATCCTCCTTTCATTTCTGATTTTCCAGCCTAAAGTGCAGGCGCAGGAACTAAGTCCGGAAGCAACAATCAGTATTCTGACCTGTAACCCCGGTGTTGAAGTCTATTCGATGTACGGGCACACCGCGATCCGGGTAAGCGATCCGGAGCAAAATCTGGATATCGTATTTAACTATGGGGTCTTCAGTTTCAATTCACCCCATTTTTTGTACCGTTTTGCCAAAGGACAAACCGACTATCTGATGGATGGCGGAAAATTCCTGAATTTTTTGCCCGAATATGAAAGGGAAAAACGCAGTGTGTACGAACAGGTTTTAAACCTCACTTCGGAAGGGAAAATCCTTTTGTTTAAGGCTTTGATTGAAAATTTTAAACCTGAAAACCGGATGTACCGGTATAATTTTTTTATGGATAATTGTGCCACGCGTGTTCGTGACATGATTGAACACAATGCAGGTTCACCGGTTCGTTTTTTAGATAATCATCCAACAGAAAGTTATCGTGAACTGATTAAGCAGTTTCACCATTCTTTGCCCTGGATTGATTTGGGAATTGATTTGCTGGTGGGTAAAAAAGCCGATGAACCGGTTTCTGATTACGGACAAATGTTTTTGCCTGAATTCCTCGAAAATCATTTTGCAAAAGCAGAAATAACTATTGATGGAAATGCCCAGCCTTTGGTTTTGGAAACCCGGACTTTGCTCGAATACCCAAATTCGAAACTCAATTCTGATTTGCCCTGGCCTGCAATTGTTTTCGGGTTACTCTTTTTGGTGGTTGCCGGAATTTCTGTTTTAAGTTTTCTCCGGAAGACAAAGACCGACTGGCTCGACTATTGGCTGTTTTCACTGAGTGGTCTGGCTGGTCTGATCATTGGATGGTTTACACTTTATTCGGAACATCCGGCAATGAGTCCCAATTACAATCTGTTGTGGGCTTTCCCGCTCAACCTGTTTTTTGCAATGATCTGGTCGGTTAAGAAATGGAGAATATATACCCGGTATTATTTTTATCTGGCAGCAGGACTTTTGATTTTATCTCCGTTTTCGGGGCAGACGTTTAATCCTGCGGTTTATTTTATGATTCTGATCTTGCTTGTGCGGTGCGGAGTAAATCTGATTCCGGAGAAGAAATCGTTTTAAATTCCAAATTCCAAGAGGGGAGCAGTCAATGATCATTCCTGACTTGAATCAACTGGCCTATGGTTCCCGGCAAGGAGCCTTTGTTTCATTTTCAGTGATTTCGTCTTTGTCTTGAGATTACTCAATTCTCTGAATTTTTCGCGTCAGCGGGCGTTCAATCGAAATTGGCACTTTCTCTTCAATGACACTGCTGGTGTCCAGTCCAAACGCTTTTACGTCGTTGATGCTTAGTATTCTGGTGAAGGCGTGCAGTCCCATGATCATCGTTTCCCAAGGCGATAATTTGTAATCCTGAGTCATCACCCGATCCAGGTTGACAAACAGAAAGTCGGCAGGAAAGTGATGTTTTTTCAGCGATTCATACGAACTTGTCAGTTTTATTTCGCCGTTGGCAACCATTTCTTTCAGAACCTCCTTGAAGTAAAGATTGATACGTGGTTCGATTTTAAATCCAAGGTGAAAATCGATACGGATCAGTGTGCCCGGAAGAAACTGATTCACTTCATAGCTGAATGTATCCGGTTCATCGACCACATTGACATGCAGTAACCAATAGGTTTGTGCACGTTTGGGCTGTTTGTTGAAAATCGAATACATGATTTTTGATTCGATTTGGTTGACATTGTTGGCTTTGATGATGTAGACCAGATTCGTTGCGATTTGAGGAATCGTTTTATCGTCGCTCAGATCCTGGAATAAATGCAGGTATTTGTTTACGTTCGAGAAGCTGATGTGCTGGTTTTTGATGCGCCGGCCAAAAAACCAACCCAGCATAACCATCAGGAACACACAGGCCAGGGCAATTGAAAACCAGCCTCCATTCGAGAATTTATGCATGTTGGCAATCAGGAATGATCCTTCGATGGTGCCAAAAATAAGCGCGAGTATGACCAGAAGTAATAGGTGAACATTTTTTTGTCTCAGGTAATGAATCAGAAGCAAGGAGGTCATGATCATGGTAATTGTAATCGACAGGCCGTAAGCCGCCTCCATGTTTGAGGATTCCTGAAAAAACAGGACCACAAAACAGACCAGAACCCATAACAGCCAGTTTACAAAAGGAATGTAAACCTGACCTTTGAACGTTGTGGGGTGTAATACTTTAATTTTAGGCCAGAAATTCAGCGAAACAGCCTCGCTGATTAGGGTATAAGATCCGGTGATCAAAGCCTGACTGGCAATGACCGCTGCAGCTGTCGAAATCAGAATTCCCGGAAAAAGGAACCAGGGAGGCATAATCGAATAAAACGGGTTTAAATCTTCCACCACGCGGGGGTGTGTCATCAGCCAGGCGCCTTGTCCGAAGTAATTCAGTAAAAGAGCGATTTTGACGAAGATCCACGAAATACGGATATTCTTTATGCCACAGTGACCCAGATCGGAATACAAGGCTTCGGCTCCGGTGGTACTTAGAAATACAGCACCCAGTAAAACGAATCCTTTGGGGTACTGAGTCAGGAAATTGAAGGCATAAACTGGATTTAGTGCATTCAGTATTTCAGGATATTTTGTGAGTTGAGCGAAACCCAGGACTGCAAGCATACCAAACCAGACAACCATCATGGGACCAAATGATTTTCCGATGAACCGGGTGCCGAACTGCTGAACAAAGAACAGGGCGGTAATAATGATCAGAACGACCGGCAATACCGGAATCTGAGGGTTGATAAGCCGAAGTCCTTCGATGGATGAGGTTACTGTTATAGATGGAGTGATCACGCCGTCAGCAAGGAGAGCACTTCCTCCGATCATTGTAATGGCAGCAGCCCAGATCGATTTTTTTTTCATCAGGGCAAACAAGGCGAAAATTCCACCTTCTCCATGGTTGTCGGCCCGCAGCGTAATGATGACATATTTAAGCGTGGTTTGCAGCGTCAATGTCCAGAAGACACAGGATAAGGCGCCATAAACCAGTAGTTTATCGAAATGCTCGGCTCCCGATATGATTGCTTTGATCACATACAGGGGGCTGGTCCCAATGTCTCCAAAGACAATCCCTACGGTTATCAATAATCCAGCAAAAGTGACTTTGTTTAATGCTGAATGGTTCTTCGTCTCCGACATATCAACTGACTATTAAATGCTTGCTTTGAATAATATGGGTTAAAGTTATGGAAAGTCAGTCCAAGTTTAATCTCTTGGGCAGTTCTTCTTCATTGAATTTTTTGATTTCTTAAGAATGGAGCATCGGGTCCTTATTAATTGGAGCTAAACAGCTGACCAATTATTTTTTTGAAATTCCTGAAAATAATGGGAATCACTTTGTTACAGGTGTCATTTATTTGATAATTTTGAAACGAATATTTACTGTTATGAAGGGTTTGAAAAACATAGTATTGTCATTCTTTTTCCTGCTGATTCTGGGCTGCAATGTATTTGCATCTGTTGGTGCATCAGTGAGTTCCGGTGATACTGATTTAGAGAACTCTGTTAGTTCACTGGATGCTGCGGTGATTTATAATCATGTTCACCCCATTTATCTTGAAATTGAAGGATCCGATTTTACTCAAACCATTTCATTCGGTCATCGAATGATGTCCTTACTTGTTCTTTCAAACCGGATTATTCCGCTTAATTACGATTTCAGGAGTACTCCATTTATTTCAATACAGGTCAATTTTAACTCTCCCGTACCCATTTTTATAAGAGGGCATTCGCTTCGGAATTAGCCTTCAGTCACATTTTGTTCTCCGTAAAACAAAGCCAACCGGTTCAAAATGATCCGCCCAGGCAAAATGATGAAAGAACTCATTCTTTTTTTTGGGTTTATCTTCAATACGGTGAAGTGTGAATTAATATTCCGGAGTTACGACTTTCCGGATCAGTAAAAATGAAAATAATACAGTTAAAAATGGAAAATAATATTCAGGCCAAAGAGCCAAATAAGAAAAAAATAAACGATTTCATAATCACATTTGCAGGGATAGCAGCCTTAATCGTTGCATTGATGTTAGTGAAATATGCTTTACACGCTTTCCATCTGATTTAGATCGTAAGTTTTCTTTATAGTATAACATTAGCCATATTCAGGATCATCCGATCCCGGGTATGGCTTTTTTATTGGGTAGGCACGTAGCTGCTTACCTAATCTGGACGAGTTCGGAACAAAAAAAGCAAAGTTTCAGTCAAAGAAAAAACAAAACCACATAGACACATAGAACACAATAGAAATACAAAAAGAACTATGTGCCTATGCGGTTAAATAACGAGCAGTAGAAGCTCGATTGAAATACAGACAGCAAAAAAAACATCAACCAGAAAAATGTGGTACTAAGTTAAATGAATGAAATAATGTCGCATGTAACATTGCCCAATTATCCTGACTCACCGCCTGCCAGCCGCTGGCTTGTCAGGCGGGCGTACGGGACAAAACGGTGAATGAAAGTTGTCCTTTTTCTACTCCTATACATTCCCTACGGGAAATTAAAACAGTTTCTTACTACACAGTCAATTAACCAATTCAATGTTTTTGGAACCTTATTTTTTTTTTTTAACATTAGTAGAAAAAGTAAACATAAAAGCACAAGCTTATTACCTTATTTAAGCAATAAAATCAACGGTTCTATTTGCGATTAAAAGTTAAATTCCACACAATCCGTTATTGAGCCTTTTGGGAGTGGATTGAAGTGTTGTGTTTTAAAATCAAGGTAGAATAAAAACCAATTGGAGTCCGGGTGCGACTTCAAGTCGCGCCCGGACTATTTTATTACTCACGGGGTGACTTCGACCTAAATTGAGCGATTTGAGTATACTAAAATAAAAGATAGCTTGCTTATTAAATTGATAATGAGTACCTTAGCAGTGACAAAACAAACAAAGAACCTTTCACCTTTTAGGTTCACAAGACT